>JACPTK010000095.1 GCA_016192825.1 Betaproteobacteria bacterium
ACTATTGTTCGAATGCAGGTCAATGCCACAAAATGTTGTCATGCCGGTCTCCTTCGAGGTTAGTGTGTCGGCAAACTCACTTTAACCTCACCGCCCTCAAGGCGGTGGGAGGCCGGCTAGATGATTATCAGTGTAACTTTTGATTCGGCGCGCCCTTCGCTGTTCGGCGCGGGGAGCAGTAAGTAGGGTCAGAGTGCAGTAAGTAGGGTCACCCATTAGCCGGCCCGTGTCCAATGGTGACGGTTTTCCCTCACAACTTTGTTGTGCTTCTTTCTTTCGCGCGAAAAAGGGCGCGCGAAAAAGGGGACGCGCCCCTTTTTCTAGGCACTCTCTGGCCGTCCTCGGGGTCGGAAGTGCAGCAGCTGCTTCGCCTGTCGCTTAAGCTTCCGAATGAGCCTCTCGGCCCCGCATGGCAATCCTCTCTGAACGTGCCGGCGCAACACCTCCAGCTGCTTCGCCCGATCGCCCTTCGCCACCCCCCGCCCGTCCATCCCTCACTCCCGACCTCTCTCCCGAGGGGAGAGAGGGGGCTCGAGCCGCCCTTCTCCCCTCGGGAGAAGGGGAAGGGATGAGGGGATGGCGGCCTTGGCGGTGAAGCTTTACGTCACTCTGCTTTCACACCCGCCGCGCGGATGATCTTCCCGTACTTGTCGAGCTCCCGGCGCAGATAGGTGGCGAGGTCCTCAGGCGTGCCCGAGAGCGGCTCCGCGCCCTGGCTCGACAGCCGGTCCCGCAGCTCGGCGCGCCGGGTCGCGGTGTTGATCGCGGCGTTGAGGCGCTCGACGATCGCGCGCGGCGTGCCGGCAGGCCCGAATATACCCATCCAGTTCACGAGCTCGAAGCCCTTCACGCCTGCTTCATCCAGCGTCGGCACCTGTGGCAACAGCGCCGAGCGTTGCAGGGTGGTGACCGCCAGCGCCCGGATCTTTCCCGAGCGGGCGTGCGGCAGCGTCGTCGGCATGGAATCGAACAGCACGTCCACCTCGCCGCTGATCAGCGCGGTCATGGCCGGCGCCGCGCCCTTGTACGGCACGTGCGTCATCCGTACGCGGGCAAGCGACATGAACAGTTCGGTGGCGAGATGCGCGACCGCCCCCCGGCCGGAAGAGCCGAAATTGAGGCGGCCGGGACGCGATTTCGCGAGGGCGACGAGGTCTTTCACCGCTTTTGCGGGGACGGAGGGGTGCACATCCAGCACGAACGTCAGTCGCGTGACCAGGCCGACCGGCGCGAAATCCCTGACCGGGTCGTACGGAAGCTTCGGATTGAGGTGCGGGTTGATGGCAAATGCGCCCGAGCTGCCGACCACCAGCGTGTAGCCGTCGGGTGCGGCCCGTGCGGCGAGTTCGGTGCCGATGGCGCCGCCGGCGCCGCCGCGGTTGTCCACGACGACCGGCTGGCCGAGCAGCTCGGTGAGCTGCTGCGCCAGCGCGCGCCCGACGATGTCGCTGCCGCCGCCGGCGGGGAAGGCGACGATCATCCGCACCGGCTTTGCCGGATAGTTTTGCGCGCCCGTCGTCGTGCCCTGTCCCGCCGCGGGATGAGCAAGCGCAGAGACCGCGGCGATCGCCAGCGCGTGCAAAACTATAACGAGATGATTACGGGTCATAAGCTCCTTTCCCCTGCATCGACGATGACGAGGCGCCTGGAACTTGTTTCTCAGCAATATGCCGTGCGCAAGCAATGCGCGGTGCACCGGCCACATGAAATCCGGCGGCCGGCGGTCGAGCGGAAGATCCGGCGTCGGGGTGTCCACGGCGAGCAGCTTCACGCCCTTCGCTCGCAGCCAATGCGCCGCGTCCACGGACAGGCAGGGCTGGCGATCCCATTCCGGCGTTCCCCATTCCTGGGACGAGCCCATGTCGATGGCGACGATGTCCCCGGGCTCGATGCCGGGGCTTGCGTGTTCCCGGTCGCCAGGCTCCATGCGCGTCACGTTGAGCGGTTTGGCCGGCATCTGGGCAATGCGCGTAAACGCCGGCGCGGCAAAGGATCCGATTCGCGGAACGCCGGGCGACAACGGGTATGTCAGGTCTATCCAGTCGCCGAGCGGCTTCCCGCTGCGCAGGGCCGGGACGGGTTGCCAGCCACGCCAGCCTTGGTACCCGTTCTTGGCCGGGCTGTTGCACATGGGGGTTCTCCTGTTGAAGATTGCGTTCCAGGGCCCGGCATCCGGCGTGGTGCCGGGTGCCGTGCCGCGCTGGTCCATTGTGGCAGGGTCGCTCGCCGCATGTCCACGCCGACTCGACGAATCGCGAACATCACCGCGTTCCCAATGTGATGACCGTCACAAAAATCCGGTGACTGCGGTACTTGTTAATTGAGAATGCCGCGGATAGAGTCCGGGCAGGAGGAACCCGGGCGCAATGACCAAGCCAGCACAGTCGGACCCGCTCGTTCTGCTCGGAAGCGCGGCGGCCGGTCTGAAATTCGAAAACCTTCCCGCGGAAGTGGTTCAGCGCGCGAAACAGCGCGTGCTCGACACGGTCGGCTGCCTCGTGGCCGGCTACGAGGCGGGCATCGCTTCCGAGATCCGGTCGTTCGTGCTGGAGCAGGGCGGCGCCGCGGAAGCCACGCTGCTGCCGGGCGGGCAGAAGACCACGGTTTCGCTTGCGAGCCTCGCGCATGCCACCTACATACACGGGCTCGAACTGTCGGACGCCGCGCCGCGCGGCACCGTGCATCCGGGCAACGAAATCGTCCCCGCCGCGCTGGCCACCGCCGAGAAGCGCAAGCTGGGCGGAGCGGCGCTCATTCCCGCCGTCGTCGCCGGCTACGAAGTCGAGATCCGCTTCGGCAGGGCCGTCTTCCCCAGCGCTTTCTACCGCGGCTGGTGGACGCCCGGCCTGTTCGGCGGCATCGGGTCGGCCGTTGCGACCGGCCACGTGCTGGGGCTGGATGGCCAGGGCCTGGACAACACCATCGGGATCGTGGTCAACATGCTGCCGACCGCGATGGGGCGCGCCAACGAGGAAGGCGAGACCATCAAATGGCTCCTCGGCGGCCAGTCGTGCGCCGCGGGGGTGCTCGCGGCCGAGATGGCTGCGCGAGGCGTGAAAGGCATGCGCGACGTCATCAAGGGCTGGCTGCCGGTCGTGGCAGACGAGGTGCATGCGGGACGGCTGACCGAAGGCATCCTCGACAACGGCAGCTTCAGCCAATGGGAGCTGT
The DNA here is from genome assembly GCA_016192825.1 of Betaproteobacteria bacterium. Taxonomy (GTDB): domain Bacteria; phylum Pseudomonadota; class Gammaproteobacteria; order Burkholderiales; family SG8-41; genus SG8-41. The sequence goes on from JACPTK010000095.1 coordinate 3,172, forward strand.
TGAGCGGAGTCCTGACCAAGCACTATGCGACGGTGGGGCCGCTGACCGCTTCGCTCGACGCGACTTTCGATCTCGTGACCAAAAACAACATATCGGCCGGCGACATCAAGGAGATCGAGGTCGATTGCATGCGGCGCACCGCCATCTTCAATACCCGCCATCCCGAGAATGACGTGGCCGCGCGAGCGAGCCTGCCGTACTGCCTGGCGGTAGCGGTGTGCAGGAAGGATCCCGGGCTGCTGCTCGGCCCGGCGTTCCGCGACGACGTGCTGAAAGACCGCGCCGTGTGGGCGGCCGCCGACAAGGTGCGGATCACGGAGAACGAGGATTACGAGCGGCAGTATCCGGCGCGCAGCCTCGCGCGCGTGACGATCAGGCTGCACAACGGCAAGTCGTTCACGCAGGAAGAGGATCGCAGCGCCCGCGGCCGTTACCTCACCCCGACGGACGAGGAGATCGAGCACAAGTTCGCGCTCATCGCGAGGCCGGTGCTCGGTGCGGCGAAGGCCGACAAGGTCGTCGCGCTGGTTCGCAAGCTGGAAGCCCTGCCTCACGTCGGCGAGCTGGTCGCGGCGCTGAAACCCTAGGAGCTTGTCGGACTTACGATGTGACAAGCACGCCACTCAACAAGGAGCCGGATATGGATGCCGCGCGCCGCGCAACGATAAGCGCCCGCATGGCCGATTACGCCGTCGGGCTGCGCTACGAAGAACTGCCGGCGGACGTGCGCGAGCTCGCTCATTTCGTGCTGCTCGACACGCTCGGCTGCGCGCTCGCCGGATCCACCACCGAGGAGGTCGGGCTGATCCGCCGGGCCATGGCCGCGGCCAGCGGAGGCGCGGGAGACACCACACTCTGGGGAACCGCGGACAGGCTGCCGCTGCCGATGGCGGTGCTGGCAAACGGCGCGGCGGTGCATGCGCGGGAAATCGACGACTTCGGCGGCTGCGCGCACTCCGGCTCGGTGGTGATCCCGGCGGCGCTGGGGACGGCGGCGCGCGTGGGCGCATCCGGGCGCGAGCTCCTGACCGCGATCGTCATCGGCTACGACATCGCCAAGCGGGTAATGGATGGCGGAGGAGGCTACCTGGCGTTCAAGGAAGTCGGGTGGCATTCGACCAGCACGTGCGGGGGTTTTGGAGCCGCGGCGGCCGCGGGGCGGCTGCTCGGGCTGGATGCGAAGCGCATGCAATGGGCCATCGGCTACGCGGGCTGCAACGCCGGCGGAACCTGGGCCTTCATACCGGAAGGCGCGATGAGCAAGCGGGTGCACCCCGGTTTTGCGGCTCAGAACGGTGTCGTGTCGGCCTACCTCGCGGCGAACGGCGTCACGGCGCCGGAGAGCCTCTTCGAGGCGGAATGGGGCGGGTACTACGCGACCTACGTTCCCGGCAAGGCGGCGCCGGAAAGCGCCACCGAGGGCCTCGGCACCGATTTTCGAATCCGTCTGGTCGGCGTCAAGCCGTATGCCGCCTGCCGCGGGATACACAGCAGCCTGGATGTCATCCTGGCGCTGCGCAAGACGCGGGGAATCAAGGCGTCCGACGTGGCGAAAGTGACGGTGCGGGGCAGCCGGACCCACGTCAAGCAGTTGGGCAGGCAGGCGGTGCAGACGGCGCTGGATGCCCAGATGAGCCTGCCGTACAGCATCGCCGTCGCGCTCGAAACCGGCGGCGCCATGATGGATCAGTACACGGCCGAGGCGTTGCGCCGGCCGAATGTCCTCACGCTTGCCCAGCGCGTCACCGTGACCCACGAGTCCTCGGTTCCCGACGGCGACGAGCCGTACGTGGACGTGGACCTCAAGAACGGCGAGCGTCTGACCGAGCGGGTCTTGGTGGCGCGGGGGGACTGCACGAACCCGCTGTCCGAAGCGGAGCTGGTGGAGAAGTTCCGGACCACGGCCGGCCTGGTATTCGATGCGGCGCATGTCGCGCGCATCGAGAAGGCGGTCCGCGAGATCGCGAATGCCGAAAACGTCCGGCTGCTCGATGAATTGATGTGCCCGGCGATCGCGTCGACAGCGCAGCGATCACGGGCGGGTGTCGCATGAAAGACGCGGCGGCAGGGCGAGAACTGATCGTCAAGCCGAAGGAGCAGGCGCACCTTGCGCATCACGTCGAGGCCCGGCTGCCAGCGGCTTACGGACCGCGATTGCTCCATCTCGGCGAAGGACTCGTTCCCGGCGCCGATGTGTTCATCACGTCGCGCTCCGTGACCGGCCTGTTGGAACCCGCGGAGCCTAACGTGCTGCCGCACAGGCACAAGGTGAGCCAGACCTACATGTTCTTCAGCGCCGACGGCAGCCTCGAGGTGGAGGTCGAGCTCGAGGGCAAGCGCACGCCCGTGCGCGCGCCGGCCAGCGTGTTCATTCCCGCCGGCGTGGAGCATGCGCTGCGGATACTCCGCGGCACGGGCACGGTCCTGAGCATCGTGCGCTCGGGCAGCTACGAATAGGCAACCTTTCCTGAAAGGAAACCGGGATGATCCACAAGAAAGAGGCGAAGGAGTGGGCGCGGGCCACGATGAAGGGCTTGTGGACGAGCCCTATGTTTCCCTTCACGCAGGATTTCAAGCTCGACGAGGCCGGCATGCGGCACAACGTCGAGTACATCATCCAGTCCAAGGCCGACGGCATCGGTTTCGGATTCTCCGAGCCCTGGGCCTGCTCGCTCGCCGAGCGCAAGCGCGCGATGGAGGTCTCGATCGACGCCATCAAGCGGCGCGTGCCGACCTACCTGCATTGCACCGATCACAGCGTGGAGGAGACGCTCAACCTGGTGCGCCACGCGCAGGACGTCGGGGCGGACGCGGTGATGATCTGGCCGCCGTACGAGTGGGCCAAGACCCAGCAGATGGTGATCGACTATTACGAATATGTGGCCTCGAAAGTCGACATCGCCATCATCCTTTACAACACCTGGCACTCCGGCATCGTGATGACGCCGGAGACGATCGCGCACCTGGCGAAGATTCCCAATGTCTGCGCGGTCAAGGATGCAATCAACGACGTCGCCCACACAGTGCGGTGCATAGAGCTGTGCGGCGACCAGCTGGTCTTCAGCACGGGGGTCGAGGAACATCTGCTCGCCGTGACCCTCCACTTCAACGTGCAGCTTCTGCTTGGGTCGACCTCGGTGTTCCTGCTGCAGACCCCGCATTGCCAGCCCATCAAGGAATATTTCGACCTGGCGCGTACCGGCAAGGCGGCCGAGGCTTCGCGGAAGTACTACGAGATGCAGCCGCTGCGCAACGTGTGGAACGGGATCTACCAGTCGCTGTGGAACAAGAAAGGGGCGCTGCACCCGTTGCCGCTCATCAAGTACTGGATGGAACTGAACGGAATGCGCGCCGGACCGGTACGTCCGCCGATGCACAATCTGACCGAGCAGGATAAGGCCGAATTCCGCGAGCGGCTGGAAGCGAGCGGCTGGATGGAGCGGCTCCATCCCCAGCGGCAGAAGAAGGCGTCGTGACTATTTTCCGAGGAGAAGCCATGTCAGCGATACACCTTGTTGCAAGCGGATTGGCGGCGGCGCTCGTGATGCTCGGCGTGCAGCCGGCATGCGGACAGCTGCAGCAGGACCGGCCGATCCGCATCGTGACGTCGGGGTTCGGGGGCGGAACCGACTTCGCCTCCCGGCAGCTGGCGAGCGGCCTGAGCGCGCGATTGAGCCAGAACGTCATCGTCGAAAACCGCGGCAGCAGCGTGGTGCCCGGAGAGGTCGTGTCGAAAGCCAATCCCGACGGGCACACCCTGCTGGTGAGCACCGGCGGCGTCCTCTGGGTGCTGCCCATGTTTCTGAAGGTACCGTACGACCCGGTCCGGGATTTTTCGCCGGTGGTGCTCGCGGCCAGTTTCCCGACGGTGCTGGTGATCAATGCGTCGCTGCCGGTCAACTCCGTGAAGGAGCTGATCGCGCTGGCCAAGGCGAAGCCCGGCGCGCTCAACCACGTCATGACGGCGTACGGCGGCAGCGCCCACCTCGCGGCGGAGCTGTTCAAGTACATGGCGGGGGTGAAGATCGCTTCGGTTCCCTACAAGAACACCGGCACGGGCATCGCGGACCTCATCAGCGGCCGGGTGCAGCTGTTCTTTTCGGCCTCCGGGCCGGTCATGCCGCACGTGAAGGCCGGGAAGCTGAAGGCCCTCGCGGTGACGAGCCCCCGGCCATTCCCGTTGCTGCCCGATCTGCCGATCGTGGCGCACACGCTTCCCGGATACGACATCGAGGGCTTCTATTGCGTTTTCGCCCCCGCGAAAACCCCGGCGTCGGTGTTGAACCAGCTCAACCGCGAGCTCGTCCAGGTGCTCGGCCAGGCCGACGTGCGGCAGAAGTTTCTCGCCGCCGGGATAGAGCCCCGCGGCGGGTCGTCGGCGGATCTCGGCGCCCTGATGAAGGCGGACATGAAGAAGATGGCGAACCTGGTCAAGAACGCCGGCATCAAGGCTCAATAGCGGCGGCTTGCTTTCCCATGCCTGAATCACGCCTGCCCGCATGACGCTGTTCATTACCGAACGGGACGTCGAGCAGATGTTGTCGATCCGCTCGGCGATTCCGGTCATGGAGGAGGTGTTTCGCATGGCGGGCGAGGGCACGGCGGAAAATCCGCCGCGCTTCCGCATGCCGATGAAGAAGGGGTTCATGCAGTTTGGGCCCGCCGCGCTGCATGCCAGGCAGGTCGCCGGGTTCAAGCTCTGGGCGAATTTCGGCTCGCCCCTGAAGCAGCTATGGGATTTTCTCTACAGCATGGAGTCGGGCGAGCTCCTTGCCGTCATCCAGGCGCACTCGATCGGCACCTTCCGTACCGCGGCGGCCACCGCGGTGGCGGTCAAACATCTGTCTCCGGCCGACGCTTCGGTGGTCGGGATGTACGGCAGCGGCAGACAGGCGGGTGCCCAACTCCAGGCCATCTGCGCGGTGAGAAAAATCCGCACGGCGCGCGTGTATAGCCGGACGCGCGAGAAGCTCGAGGCCTTCTGCCTCCGGATGAGCGCCGAGCTGAAAATTGAAGTCGTGCCGGCGGCCGAGCCGGCCGCCGTCCCGCGTGACGCGGACATCGTGGTCACCATCACCAAGGCCGAAACGCCGGTGCTGCTCGGGGATTGGCTCACGCGGCCCTGCCTCGTGGTTGGCGCGGGAGCCAATCATTGGTACGAGCGCGAAATCGACGGCAAGCTGATCGAGCAGGCGCGGCTGATCGTGGTGGACGAGAAAGAACACTCGAAGGTGGAAAGCGGCGACCTGCTATGGGCGATTGCGCACGGCTTGCTGCGCTGGGAGCAGGTATGGAACTTGGGCGATGTGGTCGTCGGGCGCGCGCCGGGGCCGGATTTCAGGGCCGGCACGATCCTCTTCGAGTCCCACGGGCTCGCCATCGAAGACGTGGCCATTGCCGCAAAGGCCTACGAGCTTGCGAAGGAGCAGGGGCGCGGGACCGAGATCAGTCTCTAGGCGCCGGCTTCAGTTTTCGATGAGACGTTTCAGGCGCCCGGAGTCGAGGATTTCAATGCACCGGCGGGAGACCGCGATGATGCCGTCGGCAGCCAGGCGATCGAGCACCCGGGTCACGGACTCGCGGCTCGTTCCGAGGAGCAGCGCGAGGTCCTGGTGCGAGAGCGACAACTCGACGCGCGCGGCTTTGGGGGCGGTTTCTCCCGACGGGGCCGGCACGCTGAGCAGGAAGCTCGCGACGCGCGCCGTGATGGGGCTCAGCGTGAGGGCCATGATCATCCGCCGGGAACGGCGGACGATATGATTCACTTCTTCCAGGACCCGCAGGCCGAGCTTGGGATATTTTTCGTAGAGCGAATCGAAAACGCTTTTTGGCAGATGAAGCACTTCGCTATCGACCAGCGCCGTGGCGGTGCACTGGTGGACCATGCCCAGCGTCGCGCACATGGAGCCCGACACGTCGTCCGCCGCGTACGTTATGACCACGCGGGGAGATCCACGGTCGTCCGCTTCCGCCATGACGACGAGCCCGGACCGGACCACGTAGACATGCGAGGTGGGCTCGCCCTCGACATAAAGGTGCTGGCCTCGCAGGTAGGTGCGATGGTGCGCGACGGCTGCGACTTGCTGCAGCGCGTCGTGCGGCAGGACGCCGAACACCCGATGATGGCGCAGATAACCGATCAGCCCGGGATCGGCGGCGGGCGTGACCAGACGGATGTGGGGTTGAGCTCGGGTTGGCATGGGACTCGGAACGGCCAAAAGTATAGCACCGGCGCACCGCCAGTCCACCGATGATCATTGAAATCAATAGATTACTGTGATGACCCACACCAGCAGTAGCCTTACTCCCGTTTCTCCCGAACGCACGCGCGTCGGATTCGTGGGCATCGGCAACATGGGCACGCCCATGGCAGGCCACCTCATCAAGGCCGGCTGGCGCGTCAGCGTTTACGACATCGATCCGGCCAAGGTCCGCGCCGTTGTCCAGGCTCATGGCGGAACGGCCGCCGCCTCGCTGGCCGAGCTCGGCAAGATTTCGGACGTCGTGATCACCATGCTGCCCGACGGCCGCATCGTGCGCGCGGTCGCGCTGGGCAACGGCCCATCCGACGATTGCCTCCCGAAAGGGCTGGCGCGCGGCGCGGTCATCATCGACATGAGCTCGTCTTCCCCGGTCGGGACGCGCGAGCTGGGCGCCGAGTTGGACAGGATCGGCATAGCGCTCCTGGACGCTCCGGTTTCCGGCGGCGTGCGCGGCGCCGTGGCGGGGACGCTCGCGATCATGGTCGGAGGCGACCGAGAGCTCGCCGAGCGACACGCGCCGCTCCTCAATCCGATGGGGCGGCGCTTTTACGCGGGTTCGCTGGGCTCCGGCCATGCGGTCAAGGTGCTGAACAATTTCGTATCGGCCGCCGGGCTCGTCGCCGCCGGGGAAGCGCTGATCATCGGCGAGCGCTTCGGCATCGATCCGAAAGTCATGCTCGATATCGTGAATGCGTCTTCCGGACGCAACAACAGCACGGAGAACAAATTCGTCCAGTTCATTTTGAACAGAAAGTTCAACTCGGGATTTGCGCTCGGCCTGATGGCCAAGGATCTGGCGCTGGCGATGGAAGTAGCGAAGGCCGTCGAGGTGCCCGCCGAGATGGGACGGGCGTGTCTCGAGCTGTGGCAAGACGCCGAAAAAGCGCTCGGCGGCGGCGCCGATCATACGGAGATCGTCCGGCATTTGGGCGAACTGTAGTCCTGAATTTCCAGGCGTCGCCCGATGGCGTGCGGGGCGGCGCGCACATCCGCACGCCCGACAACTTTGAGAGGAGCCTTTGCGATGGACAGGAAACGGATGGAAGACGGCCTGGCGGTGCGGCGTGCCGTTCTGGGCGATGAATACGTCGACCGGGCCATGAAAAACGCCGACGCCTTCAACAAGCCTTTCCAGGAAATCGTCAGCGAGTACTGCTGGGGCCTGTGCTGGACCGACACGACCCTCAGCCGCCGCGAGCGCAGCATCCTCAACCTCGGCATGATCGCGGCGCTCGGCAAGATGCACGAGTTCGAGTTGCATCTGCGCGGCGCGCTGCGCAACGGGTTGACCGAGGAGGAAATCCGGGCGGTGCTGATCCAGATCGCCGTCTATTGCGGCATACCGGTGGGCGTGGACTGCTTCCGCGTCGCCAAGCAGGTGATGGCCGAAGCCCGGCAGAAGGCCTGACGCGCCGGTCGTCGAAGGGCATGAGGCGCCGGTAATCGCCTAGGAGCTTGTCGGACTTGGGTCCGACAAGCTCCTTAGGCAAAACCGCCCCGGGAAAAAATGCGAATGTGCCATCAAAAACCTGCCGAAACACCATCTGTACGCGTTTCTCGCGATGAAACGACCGTGGAATTAAACAATATTCAAAAAAAGTGGGGCGGTTTTGCTTTTGGCAGCCTGTCGGACCATCAAAGTCCGACAGGCTGCTAGAGTGACCGGCGCATCACGGGCACCAAAAGCAGTTGCATTGGGAGAAGGAGGGCTGCATGAACATCGAAACCCGTTTTCCGGAGAACCTCAAGAACGGCTGGACGCTCGCGCTGGCCGCCTGCGCCGCGCTTTCCGCGGCGACCTGCCTGGCGCAGCCGGCATGGAAACCCGAACGCATCGTGGAAATCGTCGTCGGCTCGGCGCCCGGCGGTGGCAACGACAAGACCGCGCGCACCCTGCTGAAGATCTGGCAGGAAAACAAGTGGCTGGAAAACGTCACGGTCGTGAACAAGGTCGGCGGCGGCGGGGCGGTCGCGTACACCCATACCAACCAGGCCGCGGGCGACGGTCATCGCATCGCGGTCGCCCGGACCGGGCTGCTGACGAACCACATCCGGGGCTTGAGCCCGCTCAACTATACGGACATGACGCCGATCGCGATGGTCGCGGACGACCCGATGGCGTTGACGGTGCGCGCGGATTCCGCGATCAAGTCGGTGGGCGACCTGACTGCCCGCTGGAAGGCGGATCCGCAGGCGCTCGCCATCTCGCTGGGGAGCTCGCTCGGTTCGACGACGCATTTCCTGGTGGCGCTGATCGCCAAATCGGCCGGCGTGGATCCGACCCGGCTCAAGGTGCTCAATCCGGGCGGCTCCTCCAAGTCGGTGACCCAGTTGCTGGGCGGGCACATCGACATGGTGTCGCTGGCGGCCGGCAACACGGTGGCGCACCACAAGGCCGGCACGGTGCGCCTGATCGGAGTGGCATCCGAGAAGCGGCTCCTGTCCGTGCCCGAGGTGCCGACCATCAGGGAGCAGGGCGTGGACGTGGTCCAGGGCGGCTGGACGTTGATCGTCGGCGCGGGGGGCCTTACGGCTGCCCAGGTCGCGTACTGGGAAAACCTGCTGGAGCGGACCGTCAACCATCCCGAATGGAAGAAATCGATCGAGTCCGACAGCGCGGTCTGGCTCTTCATGAAGTCGCAGCCGGCGCGCGACTTCCTCAAGAAGGATTACGAGATGGACCGCGCCCTGCTGCTCGAGCTGGGCATGGTGAAGTAGGCGGGGATATCGTGCGTCGCGCGGGCGGAACTGCGCCGGCCATCTCGCCGGTCATGGCAGAGCTGGCCGCCTATATCGCGCGCGCTGCCCGCCGGGCATTGCCGAAGCCCGTGGTCGAGGCGACCAAGCACCACGTGCTCGATACCCTCGCCGCCATGGTGTCCGGCGCGCGGCTGCTGCCCGGGAAAACGGCGATCGCGTATGCCCGGTCGCTGGGTGGCTCGCGCGAGGCGACCGTCGCAGGATCGCGGCTCGTCACGAACGCGGTCAATGCCGCCCTGGCGAACGGCATGCTTGCCCACGCCGACGAAACCGACGATTCCCACGCGGCCTCCCTGACCCACCCCGGCTGCGGCATCGTGTCCGCGGCGCTGGCGATGGCCGAACGGGAGCGGCGCGGCGGCACCGCGCTGCTGCGCGCGGTGGCGCTCGGGTACGACGTCTGTGCCCGCGTCAGCATGGCGTTGCGTGGCGAGGCGTTCCGCGCGCTCGGCCACTCGACGCACAGCATGGCCCCGACGTTCGGCGCGGCGGCCGCGGGGGCGGCCCTCGCCGGCATGAACGCGCGCCAGGTGCGCCACGTGCTGTCGTACGCCGCGCAACAGGCATCGGGACTGTCCTGTTACACGAGCGACGTGGACCATATCGAGAAGGCATTCGATTTCGGCGGCCTGCCGGCGCGCAATGGCGTCGCGGCGGCCACCATGGTCGCGGCCGGCTGCACCGCCGTGGAAGATGTTTTCTCGGGGGAGCGCAGCTTTTTCGCCGCCTTCGACGAATCGGGGCGCATCGGAAAGGCGCCCGACCCGGGCATGCTGGTGCGCGACCTGGGGACGAAGCACGAAATCCTGCATACCAATATCAAGCGCTGGACCGTCGGCTCGCCGGTGCAGGCCCCGCTCGATTCCCTGCAGGCGCTCGTCAAGCAGGAGCGAATCCGCGCCGACGACGTAGAAAAGCTCGTGGTGCGCGTGTCCACGCTCGGCGCCAACACCACGGATAACCGGGATATGCCCGATATCTGCATGCAGTATCTCTGCGCCGTGATGCTGATCGACGGGATCGTGACCTTCGAGTCGGCGCATGATGGGAGCCGAATGAAGGATCCCACGGTGGCCGGCATGCGCAGGCGGATCGAGCTGATCGGGGACGAGGAGCTGCAAAAGTTGTTGCCGGAGCGGCACGGCATCGTCGAGCTCACGCTCAAGGACGGGCGGCGTCTGCGCCATCACACCTGCGCGGTCCGCGGCACGGTGCAGAACCCGATGACGCGGGACGACGTCGACGAGAAGTGCTTTCACCTGATGGCGCCAACGCTGGGAAAGAGGAAGGCCCGGGCGTTGTGCGACGCGGTGTGGAGCATCGAGCGCCTCGGGGACGCGCGGCGGCTGCGGCCTCTGCTGCAAGCGTAGACGGTGCGTCGTTCGACAGGCGGCGCGCGGACGAGACGGAGACATCGGTGAAGATCGCGGTGCTGGACGACTATCAGGACATGTTTCGCAGCGTGCCCGGCTTCGAACGCCTGAAGGGGCACGAAGTGGTGGTGTTTCGCGACAGGAACAGGGGTCCCGGCGAGCTCGTGCGCCGCCTGCAGGACGCCGATATCGTGGTGTTGACCCAGCAGCGCTCCCCGATTCCGCGGTCGGTCGTCGAGAAGCTGCCCAGGCTGCGCCTGATCGCGCAGACCGGCAGCCACCGCGATCACTTCGACATCGCCGCCTGCAGCGAAAGAGGCATCGCCATCGCCGCGAAGCCGGGCGCGGCGCGGCTCAATTCGACGGCCGAGCTCACATGGGGCCTCATCATCGCCAGCTACCGCCATATCCCGGAGGAAGCGCAGCGGCTCAAGCAGGGCGCATGGCAGACCACCGTTGGCAACAGCCTCTATGGCAAGACGCTCGGCATCTACGCGCTCGGGAAAATCGGGGCCATGGTGGCTAAGGTCGGCGCCGCGTTCGGGATGAAGGTCACTTGCTGGGGGCGCGAAGGATCCCTCGACCGCGCGCGCGTGGCGGGCTACGAAGTGCCCGCGAGCCGCGAGGCCTTTTTCGGCGGCGCGGACATCGTGAGCCTGCATATCCCGCTCGACGAACAAACCCGCGGCATCGTTACGGCGGCGGATCTCGCGCGCATGAAACCGGGCGCGCTGCTGGTCAACACCAGCCGCGCCCAGCTGATCGAGGAGGGCGCACTCGCCGAAGCGCTGCGGCGCGGCCGTCCCGGCCGGGCGGCGGTGGACGTCTACGAAAGCGAGCCGGTGGTGGACGGCGATCACCCGCTTTTCAAGCTGTCCAACGCGCTCTGCACGCCGCACTTGGGCTACAACGTCCGCGAGCTGTACGAAGTGCTGTACGGACAGGCCATCGAAAACATTCTCGCCTTCATCTCCGGGGATCCGGTGAACGTGCTCAATCCGGAAGCTCTTTCAATACGTCGTCAACTCAGCGAAAGGTCTATATGAAATCGCGTCATTCACACGGCCTGGTGGGTGCCTTGTTGTGCGCCGTCGCCCTGGCGCCTGTCCCTGCGCTCGCCCAGACATATCCGGCCAAGCCGGTACGCATCATCCTTCCCTACCTGGGCGGCGCCGATTTCGTCGGGCGCCTCCTTGCGGCGAAGCTCACGCCCGGCCTTGGCCAGCAGGTCATCGTCGATCCGCGCCCGGGCGCGGGCGGCAACCTCGGCCACGAAGCCGGCGCGCGGGCGGCGCCCGACGGCTACACGCTGATGCTCGCGTCGACCCCGTTCGTCCTCAATCCCATCCTGAATCCCAAACTGCGCTACGACGCCGTCCGCGACTTCGCGCCGATCGCGCAGGTCGCCACGCTGCCCAACGTGCTCGCGGTGCATCCGTCGGTGCCGGCAAAGAGCCTGCGCGAGCTGGTGCAACTCGCCCGCCGCAATCCGGGCAAGCTCGCTTACGGCTCCGGCACTACCGGATCCACCAGCCATCTCGCCGGGGAACTGTTCAAGTCGCTGAGTAAGACCCAGATCCTGCTCGTTCCATACAAGGGCGCGAGCTTTGCGCTGGTCGGCGCGATGAGCGGGGAGGTGGATTTCGTGATGCCGGCCGCATCGGCGATCCAGTCCTACGCGAAGGCGAACCGGATGCGGGTGCTCGCCGTGCTCGATACCAAGCGAGTGAGCGCGCTCCCGGACGTGCCCACCTCCGCGGAGGCGGGCATGCCTCAGCTGCTGATCGTTAATTGGTACGTCCTGGCCGCCCCGGCGGCCACCCCGCGGCCGATCATCCAGCAGCTCAATGCCGAAACTGCCAGGGTTATGCAGGCGCCGGAGACGCGCTCCCAGTTTGCCAACTTGGGCGGCGAGGCGACTGGAACGACGCCCGAGGAGGCCGCAGCATTCCTGCGCAAGGAGCGCGAGCGCTGGGCCCAGGTGATCCGGAACGCTGGAATCAAGGTGGAGTGAGGCTTTCCGGGGAGGGCAATACGGACTGGCCCCTCACTGATTCGGGATATTGGCGGTCTCGATGATCGTTTTCCACTTGGCGATGTCGCTGCCGCCGCTGGCGGGGAAGGCGACGATCATCCGCACCGGCTTCGCCGGATAGTTTTGCGCGCCCGCTACCGTGCTTTGTCCCGCCGCGGGATGAGCAAGCGCAGAGACCGCGGCGATCGCCAGCGCGCGCAAAACTATTACAAGATAATTACAGGCCATAATCTCCTTTCCCCTGCATCGACGATAACGAGGCGCCTGGAACTTGTTACTCAGCACTCGTAACGAGTCAGAGCCTGACACCCCCCGGCAATGCGCGGAAACGCACCGGCATGACACCGGTTTCCGTCACGCGCCCGTCGGCGGCCTTGCGCAGCAGCACCAGCACCTGGACGCCCTCGGCGGGCCCGACCGGGGCGACGAGCCGCCCGCCCGGCTTGAGCTGCTCGAGGAGCGCGGCGGACACGTCGGGGACCGCCATGCGCACGAGGACCGCGTCGTACGGCGCGTTGGGGCGCCAGCCGTAATAGCCGTCGGCGACGTTGACCTGGATGCCCTTGTAGCCGAGCCGCCCGAGGGTGCGCTTCGCGGCCTGCGCCACCTTCGCGTGAAATTCCACGCTGGTCACGTCCGCCGTCAACTCGGCGAGGATCGCGGTGTGATAGCCCCCGCCGACGCCGACCTCGAGCACCTTCTCGCCGCGCTTGATCGCGAGCAGGTCGGTCATCACCGCGACGAGCGAGGGCTGCGATATCGTCGCATCGGGGCCGGGGCCGACGGTGAGCGGGAGGTCGAGGTAGGAGAACGGGCGAAGCTCGGGCGGCGCGAACTCGTGGCGCGGGACCTTCGCCACGGCCGCAATCACGCGGCGGTCGATCGGCCCGCCGCCAGCCGCCTTGCGCGATTCGTTCACGCCCTTCTCGATCGCGTCCGCGAGCAGGCGGCGCATCTCGCCGAATTCGTCCGGGGCCTGCGCGAGGGCTGCAGCGGCTGCCGTCACGGCAAGCGCGGCAAGCAGGGATCGAAACCGGAATCTCATCGGTCCCGCACCGCGAGGTCGAGAATTCCCGCCTTGGGCGTGAAGCCCAGCCCCGGCGCCTGCGGCAGCGTCACCCAGCCCTTGACCGGCTTGGGCGTCCCGTCGAACAGCGCCTCGCCGATGCGCCAGCCGCCGAAGTGGAACTCGACGCGGCCGCCGTTGGGCACCCCGGCATGGAGATGCATGTTGAGATGCGGGAAGTTGCCGCCCATCTCGAGCTGGATGTTGAAGGCCTGCGCCAGGCCCGCCGCGTACAGCCCGCCGGTGAAGCCGCCGATGTCGCGCACGTTGGGCTGCGCGATGTCGATGGCCTCGTTCACGAAGTACTCGCGCAGGTAGGCGAGATCGTAGGTGCCGCTGCTGCCGGCGGCGATGGGGATCGTGGTTTCCCGGCGCAGCTGCGCCATCAGCCGCGGGTCGGCCTTGAGCACGGGATCCTCGAACCAGGCGAGGTTGCAGGGCTCGACGAGCTTGGCGAGGCGGATCGCCTGCGGCAGCTTCGCGTTCTTGTTGGCGTCGATCATCAGCGTCACCTTGTCGCCGAGCGCGTCGCGCACGTGGCGGATGCGCGCCGCGTCCTCGAGGATGTCGTCGTCGGTGGGCTCGCCGTACATGTGCGCCGCCGGGTTGGCGCTTGCCGCGATCGCCATCTTGAGCTGGGTGTGCCCGTCGGCGATCAGCTGCTTCGCCACTTCCACCAGCTCCTCCCGGCTGTAGCGCGGCAGGCCCCAGGTGATGTAGATCGGGCATTGCTCGCGCGCGCCGCCCATCAGCTTCCAGATCGGCTGCTTGAGCGCCTTGCCCTTGATATCCCACAGCGCGATGTCGATCAGGCTGGCCGCGCATGACCACGTGCCCATGTAGTGCTTGTTGGAGAGCTTCCAGTAGAGCGTGGTGCGCACCGCCTCGGTGCGCAGGGGATCCATGCCGGCGATCGCCGGGCCCGCTTCGCGGTTGATGAAATCGGAGATGCTGAAGCGAAGCGGGTAGGCCGAGAATGCGTGGCCCTTCAGGCCGTCGTCGGTCTCGACCTCGACGAACGTCACCAGGGCGTGCTGGGTGTCCTTGATCAGCGGGAACTGGAACGGCACGCGCAGCGTGTGCGCGGTGGTGCGGGCGATCTTCATCGGGGCTCCTTCCGTGGTTGCGCGGCGCGCGGCTGGCGCGCCAGTATTGCAAGATCGCGCGCGCCCGACAAGCCGGCCCGGCGACTCGAACCGCGAGTCACCAGTCACCAGTCACCAGTCACGCAGTATCAAAGCTTCCAGGAGGCGAAGCCGCAGCCCACGTACACCTTGGGAATGGCGGCGTAGCGGATCAGCTCGAAGCCGCGCCCGCGGGCGGCGCCGTGGGCGGCGACCCAGTTGCGCACCTCGGAGGCGCCGTTGCCGGCGGCGGGCAGGCGCTCGTCGAGAAAGTCGAACAGGGCGGGCGGGTCCCCGTTCTCGAGGCGGCGGATACAGTCGCGATCGAAGGCTTCGTCGATGCGGCCCATGTCGGGCTCGCCGATCGAGTGGCTGAGGCCGCCGGTCGCGAGCACCGCCACGCGCAGCTTGCCGGGATAGCTCGCCACCGCCTCCGCCAGCATCGCGCCCCAGGCGTAGCAGCGTTTGACCGACGGGAACGGCGGTTCGAGATCGTTGAACACGACCGGGACGATGGGGGGCAGGGGCTCGAGTCCGGCCTTCCATACGGGTATGCAGAAGCCATGGTCGAGCGCGAGGCGGTACGAGATCGACGGCTCGAAATCGCGCTTGATGGCGGCGTGCACGATGTGCTCCGCGAGCTGCGGGTGGCCGGCGATCTTCCGGTGCGGGAAATCCTTGAGCCAGGGCTCGGGCGGACCGTCGTGCTCCTCGCCCACGCCGACGCAGATGGCAGGCAGGTTGTCGATGAAGAAATTCACCCAGTGGTCGGGCGAGATCACGATGAGCGCGTCCGGCCGCGCCGACTTGATGCGCTTTCCCAGCTCGGCGAACGCCGAAGCGAGGCCGTCCTGTTCCGCGGCCGAGAGGATCTTCCAGTTGCGGACGATCATCGGCCCGTGGCTGGCCGCGAAGACGCCGACGAGTTCAGCCATGGACCACGCCCTTCGAATGAGACGCCCCGGTGGCGCGGATGCGGCGCAGGAAATCGTCTTCGGGCATGCCCGCCACGAGGAAATAGAACCGGAGCAGGTACGGATTGACCAGCGGCGCGAGCGCCGCGACGTCATCGGCCTCGACCGCCGCGCGCACCGCGGGCTTCAACGGGTAGCGCTCGAGCACCCGCTTGCGATCGGCGCGGTACTCGTCCGCGACCGCGGGGGTCTGGAGGTCGAAGAACAGCTTGGACAGCCAGTAGTCGCGCATCGCCGGAAAGCGTGATGGGTGATGGGTGATGGGTGATAGGTGATAAGTAGTGGCAAGAGCAACCAGGCGCTACATTCTCCAATAAATCACGGCCGGGGTCGATGCTCCCGTGAAGGCACAAGGCAAGAGAATCTGCTGGCGGGTTGTTGGCTTTTCCTTCATCCTTCCGCCCTCATCCCTCATCCCTCATCTCTTGGAACCGCCTCCCTACGCCGGACTCACGCCCGACCGCGCGCTCGACGCGCTCGCGTCCGTGGGGCTGCGGCCCGACGGCCGGCTGCTGTCGCTCAACAGCTACGAGAACCGCGTCTACCAGGCATGGATGGAGGAGGGGGCGCCGCTGGTGGCGAAGTTCTACCGCCCGGCGCGCTGGAGCGACGCGCAGATCCAGGAGGAGCACGCCTTCGCGCTGGAGCTTGCGGAGCGCGAAATCCCGGTCGTCGCGCCGCTCGCGAGCGGAGGCGCGACGCTGCACGCGTTCGAAGGCTTCCGCTTTGCGGTGTTCCCGCGGCGAGGCGGACGCGCGCCGGAGCTGGAGGACGCGAAAACACTCGAATGGATGGGGCGCTTCATCGGCCGCATTCACGCGGTGGGCGCGGCGCGGCCCTTCCGCGAGCGGCCCGCGCTCGACCTGGAGAGTGTCGGCGCCGAGCCGCGCGCGTGGCTGCTCGCGAGCGGCCTCGTTCCGGCCGACCTGCTGGAGGCGTGGACCGCCGCGACGGCGCTCGCGCTGGAGGCGGCGCGCCGCTGCTACGAGCGCGCCGGAAACGTCCGCCTCATCCGCCTCCACGGCGATTGCCACGCCGGCAACGTGCTCTGGACCGACGAAGGCCCCCACTTCGTGGACTTCGACGACTGCCGCACGGGCCCCGCGGTGCAGGACCTGTGGATGCTGCTCTCGGGCGATCGTGTCTCGATGACGCAGCAGCTCGGAGCCGTGCTCGCGGGCTACGAGGACTTCTGCGAGTTCGACCCGCGCGAGCTTCAGCTCGTCGAAGCGCTGCGGACGCTGCGCCTCGTGCACTACTCGGCGTGGATCGCGCGGCGTTGGGACGACCCGGCGTTCCCGGCCGCGTTTCCCTGGTTCGGCACCCAGCGCTACTGGCAGGACCGCGTCCTCGAGATGCGCGAGCAGATCGCGGCGATGGACGAGCCGCCGCTTTTTGTTGATAAAGCGTGACGTGGTGAAGCGTGACATGGAGATTCGTGACATGATGGTTCGTGACGTGATGAGGCGCGCTGCCAGCCATCAAAACGGATGTTGATCTGGACAAAATCAACAACGCATTTTCCTGTCACGCTCCACCATGTCACGCTCCATCATGTCACGGCTCATCCAAGCTCGATGAGCTCGTCCACGAACACCCGGTAGGTCTGCAGCTTCGGCTTGTCCGCGTCCTCGGGCCGGACGTAGCGGATCGAGCTTTTCCCTTTCAGCTCGCGCGGCAGGATCATGACCCGAACGAAGGCGGTGGGCGCGGCTTTCGAGGCGAGGGCGAGCACCGGGTCCGGGCCGGCCTCGAACCACGCGCCGCCCGGCGCGACGTCGTGGGCCTTGCCGTTGACCTCCACGCGGATCCCGCCCGCAAGCAGGCAACGGAGGCCCGGGCCGCGATGAACGTGCGTGTAGGCGATGCCGCCCGGCGGGAAGTCGACGCGGTCGCAGCGCACGAGGTAGCCGTCCGGGTCGCCGAGATCGAGCGCGCGCTCGAGCGTGCGGGACGAGGCCACGCCCGCGCCCGCGCCGGTCAATACGCCGGCTTCGCCGCCCCCGGCGACGAGCTCCCACCGCAGCAGCGTCGCGCCCGCCGCGCCCGCGGTGACCGAGACCGTGTCGCGGCCGTGCCAGGCGCTGTTTGCTCCCAGCCCCGCGGCCTGGCCGCCGGCGCGAACGATCGCGTCACCGTCGCGCACGTAGATGACGCGACGGCAGCCGGGCAGCGCGCCCTCCGCCTTGGGCTGGAGGCGGTCGGTGAATAATCGCAGCGTGAACTGCGGCATCGGTTAGCACACGCGATACGGGATGCGCGATGCGAGATAAGGGCTACGAGTTGAAACCCTTTTCCTGATCCCGAATCGCGTATCCCGTATCCCGTATCCCGGATCCCGGATCATTGCTTTGGAATCTTCGCTCCCTCGATCACCTTCCGCCATTTGACGATTTCGGAGGCCACCAGCTTGCGGAAGCCCTCGGGCGTGTCGGGGCGGGCGTCCACGGCCATTTCCTGGAAGCGTTGCGTCACGTCGGGCAGGGCGAGCGCCGCGGCGACCGCCCGGTTAAGGCGGTTGACGACCGCCTTCGGCGTTCCGGCCGGCGCCCCGATGCCGTTCCAGGACATGACCTCGTACCCGGGCACGCCCGCCTCGTGCACGGTGGGGACATCGGGCAGGCCGGCGAAACGGGAGCGCGTGCTGACCGCGAGCGCCCGCATGACGCCCGCCTTCACCTGCCCCACGACCGGCGCGATGAACTCGAACGCGACCTGCACGCTCCCGCCGCGGAGCCCGGTCAGCACCGCGCCCGTGTTGGTGAAGGGAACGTGCACCACGTCGATGCCGGCCATGGACTTGAACAGCTCCGAAGAGAGATGCTGGGTGGCGCCGATCTGGATGGTGCCGACGTTGAGCTTGCCGGGGCTCGCCCTGGCGGAGGCGATCAGGTCCTTCACCGACTTGATGGGCGAGTCGGGGTTGACCAGCAGCACGATGCTGAAGGTCGCGATGGACGAGACCGGCGCGAAATCCCGGAGCGTGTCGTAGGGCAGGGACTTGAACAGCGACATGCTCACCGCGTGGGCGTTGTTGAGCAGCAGCAGCGTGTAGCCGTCGGGCGCGGCCTTGGCCACGATCTCGCTCGCGACGATGCCGCCGGCGCCGGGCCGGTTGTCAATGATCACCTGCTGCCCCAGCGACGCGCCCATCTTCTGCGCCACGACGCGCGCCGTGATGTCGCCGACGCCGCCGGGACCGAACGGCACCAGGAACCGGATGGGCTTCGTGGGATAGGCCTGGGCCGATACGGCCGTGGTGACACCCGCGAGAACGACGAACGCGACGCGCCGCAGACAGTTCGGTGGCATGCTTTTCCTCCTCCCGGTTGGCATGCGCGAAGTTAGCGCACTCGCCGAGGCGGGTCAAACCGTCCCGGGCTATCCCGGCCGGCGGGGGTAGGGATATGATTACGGCCGGAACCGGGAGGAGGTCCCGATGTCAGTCAGGCTGCGCAAGCTCTCGTACGCGCTCGGCGCGGAAGTGTGCGACGTGGACGTCGCGAAGCCGATGAGCGAGCGGCAGTTCGGCGAGATCTACCAGGCGTTCCTCGACCACGGCATCCTGCTGTTCCGCAACCAGGACATCACGCGCGAGCGGCACATCGAGTTCAGCCGGCGCTTCGGCGAGCTCGACCGCCACGAGGCGCTGCCGCGCGACCGCCATCCCGACTATCCCGAGCTGCTGATGGTGACCAACGAGCCCAAGCCCGACGGCAGCCCTTCCGATACCAAGTACACCGGGCGCCAGTGGCACTCGGACATGTCGTTCACCACGGCGCCTTCGCTCGGCTCGCTGCTCAGGAGCTACGCGGTTCCCGAAGTCGGCGGCGACACGCTGTTCGCGAACATGTATCTCGCCTACCACACGCTGTCCGAGGGAATGAAGAAGCTGATCGCGGGCCTGCACGGCGTCCACCTCTCCGGCACGCGCAAGCTCGCGAACGACAATACCGGCATCGATCGCATGCACGAGCAGAAGAAGCTGAACCCGCCGGTGGCCCAGCCGGTGGTGCGCGTGCATCCGGAGACCGGGCGCAAGGCGCTCTACATCGGCGAGAAGGTGAAGCGCTTCGACGGCATGACCGAGGAGGAGAGCCGGCCGATCATCGAGTTCCTGGTGCGGCACGCCACGCGCCCGGAGTTCGTCTATCGCCACCCGTGGCGGAAGAACGACATCCTCGCGTGGGACAACCGCTGCGTCATGCACCAGGCGCTCGGCGACTTCGACGAGACCCAGCTCCGCCACATGGAGCGCACCACGGTGCTCGGCACGTGGTCCGGTTACATAATCACGTAGCCGGAAAGTCTGAATTTGGAAGACGTGAAACGGGCGCGAATGAATTTCCTATTCGTTCAGGCGAACAATACGCGCCATTAGACTTTCTCCGATTGAATGATGCGACCCTGCTGTGGATGGTCACTTGGCCAGACCGAGATCGGTCAGGACCGATCTAAAGTCGACGTATTGGGCTGCTAAGAATTTCTTCGATTCGCGCGCATCGTAGAATACTTCGGCTTTGTTGTCCTTCTGCAACATCTGTTTCCACTCTTCGGTCTTCGTTACCTCGCGCAGCACGCCCTCCCAAAACGCAATCTGATCCGGTCGCATGCCGCGCGGCCCGAATATGCCGCGCCAGTTAGTGAACACCGCGTTCACGCCAAGCTCCCTCCACGTCGGAATGCTGGCTGTCGCGCCACTGAGCCGGCGCGGTGCCGCGACAGCCAGCGCACGTATTTTCCCCGCCTGCATTTGAGAGAGCACAACCGGCACTGCGGTCACCGCGGCGTCAATGTGCCCGCCCAGCACCGCGATGGTGGCTGCTCCGCCGCCTTTGAATAAGACGATTTTCAGCTTGCTCACGTCAATTCCCGTGGCCTTTGCGACCAGCCCCAACGTAATATGCGCCGACCCTCCCGGCCCCGGGGCGAAACCAACACTCAGCGAACTGGGATCCCGTTGCAACTGGTTCACGAAATCTTTTCCGTCCTTGATCGGCGAATCACCCCTCACAACGATTAACAAGTACTCTTGTGCCATGATGGCGATGGGAGTCACGTCCGTATAGGTAAGGGGATTCGTTCCCGTTATGCTGTTGGACACGAGATTCACCGTGCAGATCGCCAAATAGTGCGGGTCGCCAGCGTGCTGATTCACGTAGTTGTATCCGATCGCCTGGGAACCGCCGGGTTTATTGACTGCTGTGACGGGCGTATCGACGAGCCGCTTATCCTGGATGATGCGCTGGATCGCCCTGCCAATTGAATCCTGACCGCTGCCCACGCTACTCGGGATCACGATCTCGATCGCTTTGGTCGGAACCCAATCTGCAGCGATTGCGGATGAAGCGAAGACAAAGAAGAAAACCAGCGTTGCGAGAAAGTGCGGCCAGCGATTTATTGCTTGCATAGTTGGCGCCGAGGCGAGTAGATGTACGTCCTTCATGGACTCCCCCTTCTTTATGCCTGCATTATGCCGACAATCATCAACCGAAAGTTTTCTTCAGAACGTGGATTCCAGCGAATTCCTTCTCTCCGAGGGGACTTTGTGGTTCGACTCCGATAGCTCTCAAGAAGTGGTAGAGCTGTTTGGTGTGGACGGCGGTTCCCGAAAGCGCCAGATTCAGTAGTTCTCCTACAGTTTTCGGGCCGAAGTACGTTTCCACGACTTTCCCGAAAAGATGAGGCTGGTTAGCCAAAAAAGCTTCCAGTCGACTCATAATGCGGTCAGCGTAATCGACGATATCCCGCGTTGTTCGGTAATGGCTCCCGAGACGTCTATATTGCTGGCACATCTCAAAGGTGCATTGGTGGCCGGTCTGCGCGGCGTCCATGTAAACTTCTGGCCGATCGAACAGGTGATAAGCATGCACGCGCAATGTTTGACTTCGTTCGTTTTTGGGCGTCACCCAGTCGAGTTTGTCGTCGGGGATCTGAAGCACGGCGCGCTTGGCACCCTCGTACACTATGCGATATTTCTCCAATAGCTCGGACGCGGACAAATCGGGAAGAACATCTCCGTCGATATCGAACAGTTCTTTTAGAGCGGGAACATCGAACCCAAGCACAGTTCGAGCGCCGACGACAGTTACTGGAAGGACGCGAAGCCCCAGCGCTTCTAGCTCTCTTGCTGCCTCGGGGTCGTTCTGCACGTCCCGATTTTCAAACTCAATGCCATTAGACGAAAGAAACTCTTTCGTTCGTCCGCAAGAAAATCACCCGGGGTTGGTGTAGATCTTCACCTGGACCATCAGAAGTACCTCCTCACTTGGTTGTTATACAGAATTGCCGTTTCTGCAGTCACCAGCACAGAAGCGCTTCGTGTAAGCTCGTCAAATAAAAAACTATATCACCGACGTAAACGATGGCGCAAGTACATACGTCGGGAAGCGGCCAACGATTATTACCAGCGCCAGCTTCTCTCCATCGTGCTTTCGGCCACGATCTTGTTTCGCAGTACGCCGATTTTCTCCACCTCCGACTCGAGCAGATCGCCCTCCCTGAGCCACCACGGGGTCTGGGCCGGTTTGCGGCCGAGCGCCACGCCTTCGGGTGTTCCAGTCGAAATCACATCGCCGGGCTCGAGTGTCATCTGCGAGAGGTAAGCGATCAGTTTCGGAATCGACCAAATCATGTCGCCAGTGTTACTGTTCTGTCGCGTCTCGCCGTTCACACGCGTCATGATTGCCAGATTCATCGGGTCGGGAATCTCGTCCTTGGTCACGATCCACGGGCCGGTTGCAAAAAAGGTATCGAACATCTTACCGAGCAGCTGGTTGCCCTCCTGGCGTTCTACCTTAATGATGTCGCGAGCCGAGATGTCGTTCGCTACCATGTAACCGGCGATCACGTCGTAAGCTTTTTCTTCCGGCACGTTCTTGCAGCGCTGCCCGATCACAACCGCCAGTTCCGTCTCGTAATCAAGTTGGTGCACAATGGCAGGCTTCTCGATGTCACGTGTGGGCCCGATGATGCTGGAATTCGCCTTGATCCAAGCAGAAGGTACTTTCATCGGCGATGCGAAACCGCCTTCCTTCATGTGCTCGCGATAATTGAGTCCCACGGCGATAATTTTGCTTGGCCGCAGCGGCGCATGCAGGCGGCACTCCTTGAAAGGGGAGAACAGCGGCTCCCCGTCCAGTCCGGTAGCGGCACGGTCGGAGCGTGCAAGTTTATTGAGCATCTCATGAGTCACGTTAAGGATGTCGAATGCGGCCGGTCCCAGCTGTAGGAAATCGGCGATTGGGCGTGGCATGCAAACGTGTGCAATCTCCTTCCCTTTCGCGTTTCCCTTCTCATGCGTGAGATACAGGGCATACCCGGCGCGCAGATCGGCGACGATGTCCCCTTCCAGCAGCAAGCCCATGCGCCGCAGATTGATCGACTCGGAATTGCGGTTATAGATCAGAATCTTCATGTCAGAACGGCATGGCACTTACTTAAAGAGTAAGGGACTGATGGATATAATGTAGAAAACAGCTGGCTCGAGTCGAGTCATAAAGCGGCGTTGCAAAAGGCGATGTCCCACGGCCTGTTGAACGAATGAGGTGAGAGTGGCGGCTCCTTTCCCCTGCATGTGGTATGCAGGGGGTTGCCAAACCAAGAAAGGAGCCACCGAGATGAAGTCTCTCACGAAGTCGATTCGATCGAAACCT
>JACPTK010000087.1 GCA_016192825.1 Betaproteobacteria bacterium
CCACCCCCGCCGCTTCGCTGTGCGACCCCTCCTCAAGCCGGAGGGGAGTCTCTTACCAGCTCCCCTCCTTTTCAAGGAGGGGTGGACGCGAAGCGGACGGGGTGGTTTCATCGTCGCACTGCGCTCCCACCACCCCCGCCGCTTCGCTGTGCGACCCCTCCTCAAGCCGGAGGGGAGTCTCTTACCAGCTCCCCTCCTTTTCAAGGAGGGGTGGACGCGAAGCGGACGGGGTGGTTGCGTAGCCTGATAGCGCTGTGGCGCGTCTCGCGGTTATGTAATTGTCAATGATTCTTCCTTCCCCTGTCCCTGCCCCAGCCGTTTGCCACTGACCGGCTGGCAGCAGGTTTACAATCACGTCCTACCATGAACGAATCCGGAAAACCCAGGAGCCCCGACGTCGTATGGCATCACGCGACCGTGACGCGGGAGCGCCGCGAAAAGCTGCAAGGCCATCGCGGCGTGGTGCTCTGGTTCACGGGCCTGCCGAGCTCGGGGAAGTCCACCATCGCGCACGCGGTGGAGGAACGGCTGCACCAGACGCGCTGCCGCACGATCGTCCTCGACGGGGACAACATTCGCCACGGCCTTTGCGGCGACCTCGGCTTCTCCGCGCACGACCGCGAGGAAAACATCCGCCGCATCGGCGAGGTCGCGAAGCTGTTCGTCGAAGGCGGCACCGTCGTGCTGACGGCGTTCGTCTCCCCCTTTCGCCGCGACCGCGAGCGCGCCCGCGGCCTGCTGCTGCACGGGGATTTCCTGGAGATCCATTGCCGCTGCCCGGTCGAGGTCTGCGAGCAGCGCGATCCCAAGGGACACTACCAGCGCGCCAAGGAAGGCCAGCTCAAGGACTTTACCGGGGTCTCGGCGCCCTACGAGGAGCCGTCCGATCCCGAACTGGCGCTGGACACGGCGAGACTGTCGATAGAAGAATCGGTCGAAAAGATGTTGACGCTGTTACGGGACCGCGGGGTTATCCGGTAGACCGTGACGTGGTACTGCGTGACGTGATGCAGCGTGACATGGAACTGCGTGACATGGTGAAGCGTGACATGGAACTGCGTGATAAAAACAGCAGATCACGAATCACCATGTCACGAATCATCATGTCACGCTTCACCATGTCACGCTTCACCATGTCACGCCTCTCCAAGCTTTCGCCAGATGCAGGCGCCCTTGCTCACCTTGTCTATTTCCTCCAGCTGGCGGGCGTGCTCGGCGAGCTCCTCGTCCGTCGCCCGGAGGACGACGAGCTCGAGCTTGCCGGAAACCGTCTCGGCGGCCGTGACCGCGGTGGCGACCGCCTCCACTTCCATCACCAGGCTCTCCTGACCGCGCGTCATGGCGAGATAGACCTCGGCCAGCAGCCGGGCATCCAGCATCGCGCCGTGGAGCGTGCGGGCGGAGTTGTCCACCTGGTAGCGCTCGCAGAGGGCGTCGAGCCCGTTGCGCTTGCCGGGGTGCAGCTCGCGCGCGAGGCGCAAGGTGTCCACCACGCTCGCGCAGTACTCGGTAACCGGCTTGAGATCAGCGAGGTCGAGCTCCCGGTTCAGGAAAGCGACGTCGAAGGCCGAGTTGTGGATCACCAGCTCGCCGCCGGAGAGGTAATCGAGCAGCTCGGCGGCGACGTCGCGAAACTCCGGCTTGTCGGCGAGGAATTCGGCGGTGAGCCCGTGGACCTGGAGCGCCCCGGCCTCGCTTTCACGCCCGGGATTGAAATAGCGATGGAAGTCGTTGCCGGTGAAGCGCCGGTTGACCAGCTCCACCCCCGCGATCTCGATGATGCGGTGGCCGAGCTCCGGCTCGAGGCCGGTGGTTTCGGTGTCGAGGACTATCTGTCGCATGCGCTAACGCCGTGACTCGTGACTTGTGACTCGTGACTCGACCCTGGACTTCCTTCACTTGTGGCCCGCGACTCGAACCAAATCCCTGGACCCGTCATTAGAACTTGTCTCCAAAACAGGTTTGCGCGCCGCTCTCCCTCATCCCCACCCTTCTCCCGAGGGGAGAAGGGAATAATCCCCCCTCCTCTTGGGATAGGGTCGGTAGGCATCGCCCCGGACTCGATCCGGGGGTGAGGGGGAAATTCCAATCACAAGTCACGAGTCACCAGTCACGCCTTTCTATTTGGGCAGGCGCATGCCCAGCCCCCGCAAATATTTGCGGAATTCCTTGCCCACTTCGGGAT
Organism: Betaproteobacteria bacterium; assembly: GCA_016192825.1. Taxonomy (GTDB): domain Bacteria; phylum Pseudomonadota; class Gammaproteobacteria; order Burkholderiales; family SG8-41; genus SG8-41. Next base: position 2,186 of record JACPTK010000087.1, read on the forward strand.
GCCGAAGGGCGTACCAGAGGTTCGCCTGGAGGTAGCCGAGCTTGCTGCCACAGTCGTAGCGGGTGCCGTCGAATTCGTGCGCGAAGACGTCCTCCTCTTCCAGCAGGGCGGCGATGGCGTCGGTCAACTGGATTTCCCCGCCCGCGCCGGGCTTGACGCGCTGCAGGTGGTGGAAGACGCGCGGGGTGAGGATGTATCGCCCCAGCACGGCCAGCGTCGAGGGCGCGGCGGCGGGCTGCGGTTTCTCCACGATGCCGCTGATGCGGTGCGGGGTCTTCGAGCGCGGCTCGATGCTGACGATGCCGTAGCGCCGCGTGTCGCGCCGCGCCACGTTCTGCACGGCGATCACCGAGCGGCCGCGCCGCGCGAACACCCCGGCCATCTGCTTGAGCACCGGCGGCCGGCTGTCGATCAGCTCGTCGGCGAGCAGCACGGCGAAGGGCGCGTCGCCCACCACCGGCCGGGCGCACAGGATCGCGTGCCCGAGGCCCAGCGCCTGGGACTGGCGCACGTAGGTGCACGCGACGCTCGGCGGGACGATGTCCCGCACCATTCTCAGCAGCGGCGCCTGGCCGCGCTTCTCGAGCTCGCTCTCGAGCTCCACCGCCGTGTCGAAGTGGTCCTCGATCGCGCGCTTGCCGCGGCCGGTGACGAAGATCATCTCCGTCATGCCCGCCGCCACCGCCTCCTCCACCGCGTACTGGATGAGCGGCTTGTCCACGACCGGCATCATCTCCTTGGGCGTCGCCTTGGTCGCCGGGAGGAAGCGGGTGCCCATGCCGGCCACGGGAAACACCGCTTTTGTAATCCGTGTCATGGTTCAAGCCTTGTCTGTTTTGCAGGCCAAAAGCGTGATCGGTGATTGGTGAATGGTGAATGGAGATTAGACCAAAGACGTTAGGGGGCTCAAGCAAAACTTACGCGACAGCGGCTTTTTCCAATCACTAATCACTATTCACTAATCACGCCTTTTCGGCAATTTCGGCAACGCCTAGCAGCCTGTCGAACTTGGCATTCCGACAGGCTGCTCACAGCAAAACCGCCTGCGAATTTCGAATGAAATACGGAATGACGACCCTTATTAGTCTCTAACGGGCACGCGAGCAAGCTGAAAATAAGGTTTTCACTGCCTTTTTCTTGCGTTCTTGCGCAGGCGGTTTTGCATTTAGGAGTTTGTCGGTCCTAATTCCGACAAACTCCTAGGTTGGCGAGCTCGTCCGCCCGCTCGTTGCCGGGATGCCCGGTGTGTCCCCTCACCCAGATCCATTCGATTTCGTGGGCCGCGGCGAGCTCGTCGAGACGGCGCCACAGGTCCTCGTTCTTGACGGGTTTCTTGTCCGCGGTGCGCCAGCCGCGCTTCTTCCAGGCGTGGATCCACTCGGTGATGCCGTGCTTGACGTATTGCGAGTCGGTGTGCAGCCGCACGCGGCAGCCGCGCTTCAGCGCCTCGAGCGCGCGGATGACGGCGGTCATTTCCATACGGTTGTTGGTGGTGTGCGCCTCGCCGCCGTGGAGCTCGCGCCTCCGGCCGTCGTACAGGAGCAGCGCCCCCCAGCCGCCGGGGCCGGGGTTGCCCTTGCAGGCGCCGTCGGTGTAGATGTCGACGATGCCCGTCATCGTCGACATCCGTGACTCGTGACTCGTGACTCGTGACTGGGCCCTGAGCTTTCATGACTCGTGACTCGTGACTCGATCCAAAGATCACGACGAGTCACTGCTATTCTTCTCAAATTCGGCCCTGCGGGTCGTTTCCCCTTATCCCCGCCCTTCCATCCCTCACCCCCGCCCCTCTCCCGAGCGGAGAGGGGCGTCTCGAGATTCCCCTTCTCCACTCGGGAGAAGGGGAAGGGATGAGGAAGGGAGAAGGAAGAGGATCCCTTCTCCCCTTGGGAGAGGGATAGGGTGAGGGGCAAATTCCATTCACGAGTCACGAGTCACCAGTCACGCTGTTGCGCGCGGTCAGGGCCTCTTCCGGCCGCGCGACCTTCTTGGGAGCGGGAGCGAGGCTCTTCGCCGGCGCGAGGCGATCGGTCCAGCGCGGCAGGATGAGGCGCAGGCCGCGCACGCGCTTCACCGCCTGGAGGAAATAGACGCCGCCCGCGATCGGCCACCAGCGGTCGCCCGCGGCGTCCATGAAGGCGAAGCGCGCCAGCCATTTTTCCGTGGCGCTCGGCGGCACGTAGCAGCCCATCTGCCCGCCGGTGATCTCCAGCCCCAGCAGCGTCAGCCAGTCCTTGAGCCGCGGCAGGTTGATGAAGCGCCCGTTCCAGGGATAGTTTGCCTTGCGGCCCAGCGCGCGCCGGAAGCCCCACAGGCTCCACGGATTGAAGCAGGCGATCACGACGTGGGCCTCGGGCAGCAGCACCCGCGCCACCTCGCGCAGGACCTGGTGCGGGTTGTCGGTGAACTCGAGCACGTGCGGCAGCACCACGAGGTCGATGCTGTTGCTGGCGACCGCCAGGTCGCGGAAGTCGGCCCTCAGCCCCACCGGGCCCGAAGCGTCGATGCGCAGACGGTAGGGGATGCGGCTCCCGCGCAGCAGATCGAGCGACGGCACCCCGAGCTGGAGCGCGTTGTAGCCGAAGATGTCGGCGACGGTGCGGTCGAAGTACGGCTGCTCCCGCGCGAGGAGATACCGGCCGAGCGGCGTTTCGAGCCACGCCGCGGCAGCGCGGGAGGTGTCGTTGCTGGTCACGGGGCGAGTTTATAATCGCCACGCACACTTGAAAAGCGTGACATGATAACGCGTGACATGGTGATGCGTGTCCGGTTTTCAACTCGCTGAACTGCCACGCCTTATCACGTCACGCCGCATCACGTCACGAACCATCAGGTCACGCCCTATCATGTCACGCTTCAATGATACGAAGACACTCGAGGTCATCCCGATCCGGGCGTTCGCCGATAACTACGTGTGGACGATCCGCGACGCGACGCGCGCGGCAGTGGTGGATCCGGGCGACGAGCAGCCGGTGATCGATTACCTGGCGCGCGAGAAGCTCGAGCTCGTCGCGATCCTCAACACCCATCATCACGCCGACCACGTCGGCGGGAACGCCGGGCTGCTGGCGCGCTGGAAGGTGCCGGTGTTCGGCCCGCACGACGGGCGCATCCGCGAGGTCACGCACCGGCTGCGCGACGGGGAGCGCTGCACGCTGCCGCACTTCGGCCTCGCATTCGAGGTGTTCGAGATCCCCGGCCACACGCGCACCCACATCGCGTTCCATGGCGGCGGCATGCTGTTCTGCGGCGACACGCTGTTCGCGGCGGGCTGCGGCCGGCTGTTCGAAGGCACGCCGAAGCAGATGCACGACTCGCTCACGCGCCTGATGCGGCTGCCGGACGACACCCGCGTCTACTGCGGGCACGAGTACACGCTGTCCAACATCCGCTTCGCGAAGGCCGCCGATCCGGACAACGCGGTGCTGCGCGAGCTGGAGGCGAAGGCGAAGGCGCTGCGCGACCGGGACCTCCCCACCCTGCCCTCCACCATCGGGCAGGAGAAGGCGACCAACCCGTTCGTGCGCGTGCGAGAGCCGGCGGTGATCGCCTCCGCCAGCAAATTCGCCGGAAAGGAGCTGAGCGATCCAGTAAGTGTGCTCGCGGCCGTGAGGGAATGGAAAAACAAGTTCTGAAACAGTCTCACCCCCACCACCCCGCTTGCAGTCCCTCTCCCCCGCCCCTCCATCCCTCACTCCCGACCTCTCTCCCTAGCAGCCTGTCGGACTTGGGTATCCGACAGGCTGCTAACCGCAAAACCGCCCGCGGATTTCTAATTAACACCGGATTAGTGACCCCTATTGGCCTCCGGTGGGTACGAGAATAGGCTCGAAACGTGGTTCTTGCCGTGTTCTGATCCCGTTTTCGCGCGGGCGGTTTTGCATAAGGAGTTTGTCGGGCCAAAGTCCGACAAACTCCTAGGGGAGAGAGGAGGCTCGAGCCCCCCTTCTCCACTTGGGAGAAGGGCGGGGATGAGGGGATTGAGAGGGGAGGCTCGAGATGCGCCCGCGGAGGGCGGAGCAGGTTCCAAGCGTCTCATGCTTGGATGCGACCCCGAAGCGGGATGCAGCGCCGCAATTGCCCGTCCCCGGAAACCGGGGCCCCTGCTCCACGTTTCGGCGCACCTTCTCCCCTCTGGAGAAGGGGAAGGGATGAGGGATGGCGGGCACCCCTCCTCAGGCCGGAGGGAAACGGCAAAGAAAAACACTCCCCTCCTTCTTGAGGAGGGGTGGCGCGAAGTGCCGGGGTGGTGGAAACCTTCAGCCGCCCCCTCCCGCCCAGCTTGTAGCTCGCATTTCATTTGTCGGCGCTTGTCCCGATTGGGCGTTAATTAGGAGATGCGTCCTTCGAGACTTCAAGTTCCACACGCTCGCCTCGAGCAAAGACGAGCACTGCGCTCGAGATTGACGCCAGCTGAAGCAGCGTTGTGGCGCCTCCTTCAACGGTCACAGGTGGACGGCCGAAAGTTCAGGCGGCAGTACGGCGTCGGGCCTTACATCGTTGACTTCTATTGCCCCGCGGAACGTCTGGTAGTCGAGCTCGAAGGAGCCGCGCACGACAGCGCACCGGCCGTGGCCAGAGACGAGGCTCGCGAGCGATTTCTGGCTGCAATGGGCATGCGAATATTGCGACTGGAGAACCGCCATGTATTTGATAATCCGGACGGCGTGCTCGAAGTGATCAAGCAGCAGTTCAGGACTGGCTAGCGAGTCCACCACCCCCGCCGCTTCGCTGTGCGACCCCTCCTCAAGCCGGAGGGGAGTCTCTTGTCAGCTCCCCTCCTTTTCAAGGAGGGGTGGATGCGAAGCAGACGGGGTGGTTGCCTCGTTACCCGCCGCTCCCACCACCCCCGCCGCTTCGCTGTGCGACCCCTCCTCAAGCCGGAGGGGAGGGACAGGGTGGAGGTGTCTCCACTCCCATTCATTATTCACCACTCACTCAAAACCTATCAAATTGCTTGCACTTTGCGACAAATCCCAATGATTCTTAAGCATATTTATCTTGACGGATCATAGGGTCTTGGTTACCATGTTCGCCGGCCATAGAAGCCGTGGCTCGTGGCTCATGGCTCGTGGCTCATGGCTCGTGGCTCATGGCTCGTGGCTCATGGCTCATGGCTCGTGGCTGGTAGCCGGTAGCTGGTAGCTGGTAGCTTGTAATTGGTGATCCGTGACGGGTGACTCGTGACTCGAAACACGCTTTTCGCTTACCCTAGCAGCCTGTCGGAATGCCAAGTCCGACAGGCTGCTAGCCGTCGGCCCTATTCGGGGAAGAGGGGGGGTTGCTTGAGGGTCGAGTCACGAGTCACGAGTCACGAGTCACTTCAGTCCAAGGCCAGCCACCTGTTGGCGGGCCTGGCCGCCGCGCTGCTGGCGGCGTGCGCGCAAGTCCCGCAGAACGACGCCGAGACGCTGGCGCAGACCGAGGCGCCCACCGTGGCCGCCGCGCCGGCTCCGCAGGAAGCGAAAGCGCCGTCCGCTGAGCCGGCCCCTGCCCCGGCCGCGGCTGCCGAGCCGCCTGCCCCGCCGACCGACGTCTGGGAGCGCGTGCGCGGCGGTTTCCAGCTCGCCAACCTCGAAAACCCGCTGGTCCGCGACTGGGAAACCTGGTACTCGACCCGCCCGGACTACGTCGCGCGCATGGTCGAGCGCGGAAGCCGCTTCCTCTACCACGTCGTGGAGGAAGTCGAGCGCCGCAAGATGCCGGCCGAGATCGCACTGCTGCCGATGATCGAGAGCGCCTACAACCCGCAGGCCTATTCGCGCGCCCACGCCTCCGGCATGTGGCAGTTCATCCCCTCCACCGGCAAGCTCTACGGGCTGCGCCAGAACTTCTGGTACGACGGGCGGCGCGACGTGCTCGCCGCGACCGCCGCCGCGCTCGACTACCTGGAGAAGCTCTACGGCATGTTCGGCGACTGGAACCACGCACTCGCGGCCTACAACTGGGGCGAGGGCGCGGTGGCCCGGGCGATCGCGAAGAACCAGGCGAAGGGGCTGCCCACCGACTACGAGAGCCTCACGATGCCGGCGGAGACGCGCAACTACCTGCCCAAGCTCCAGGCGGTGAAGAACATCGTCGCCAGCCCGGAGCAGTTCGGGATCACGCTCGCCGCCGTCCCGAACCGGCCGTATTTCGCGACGGTCACCACCAGCCACCATATCGACGTCGAGCTCGCCGCGAAGCTTGCCGAGATCCCGCTGGAGGAATTCCGCTTCCTCAACCCGGCGCACAACAAGCCGGTGATCAAGGCCGACGGCTCGGAGAGCATCGTGCTGCCGATCGACAAGATCGCGGTGTTCCAGAGCAATCTCGAAAGCCACGACCAGCCGCTGGTGTCGTGGCAGGCCTACACGGTGAAGCGCAGCGACAAACCGGAGAAGATCGCGGCGAAGCACGGCATCACCCTCGCCCAGCTGAAGCAAGTGAACGGCATCAACGGCAGGAAGAAGATCGTCGCCGGCCAGACGTTGATGGTGCCGCTCAACGGCAGCGCCGAGCCCAACCTGCCGGACCTCCCGGCGCCGAAGGTCGCGCCCGTGCGCTATCGTGCCAAGAAGGCGCGCTGCTATCAGGTCAGAAATGGCGTGCGGAAGGCCGTGCGATGCGCCGCCGCCAAGAAGCCGGTGGTCAAGACCCGCGCGCCGGCGAAGAAGAAGGCGACCAGCCAGGTTCGCGGCTGAGCGCGGCCGCCCGGCTGCGCGGCGGCGCGCCGCCGCGCAGCCACGTGACTCGTGACTCGTGACTCGTGACTCGTGACTGGTAACTCGGGCCTAGCCCCCTCCCGCCGTAATCCGCTGTAAACCCCGACCACCCATGCTGCGTTGCTGGCTGACATGGGCACCACCCGGACGCATCGCGACCTGATCGCATGGCAGGAAGCCATGCGGCTTGTTGAGGTCGTCTACAGGGACACAAAGTCCTTCCCAAACGATGAGACGTTTGGCCTGAGAGTCCAGATCAGGCGATCTGCCGTATCGGTCCCCTCAAATATCGCCGAGGGCGCGGCCCGGAACTCTACACGCGAACTGGTTCAATTCCTGAGTATTGCCTGGGGGTCTCTGGCCGAACTCGAGACACAACTTGAGCTAGCGGCTCGGCTAGGTTTTCTCGAACATTCAACCGACTGCGTCAATCAAGCGAATCGGGTTGGAAGGCTGGTAAGCGCATTGCACAAGTCGTTGCAACACAGGGTTGACTAAGTCCGGTCACGAGTCACCAGTCACGAGTCACCGGTCACCCGTCGCGCTTCAGCGCGTAAAGATGACACGCCGCCGTATGTGAAGCGCTGAAGCGGGCGCTGCCCGGATAGCCTTCGCGGCAACGCGCGAAGGCGTCCGGACAGCGGGGGTGGAAGTGACAGCCCGCCGGCGGATTGACCGGCGAGGGCAGGTCGCCCTGCAGCCGGATCACGGCCCGCTTCGTCGCCGGGTCCAGCACCGGCACCGCGGAGAGCAGCGAGCGAGTGTAAGGGTGCTTCGGGTCGCCGAGCACTTCGTCCACCGCGCCGCGCTCGACGATGCGGCCGAGGTACATCACCGCCACCTCGTGCGCGAGGAATTCGATCACCGAGATGTTGTGGCTGATGAAGAGGTAGGCGAGCCCCTTCCGGCGCTGCAGGTCCTTCAGGAGGTTGAGGATCTGCGCCTGCACCGAGACGTCGAGCGCGCTGGTCGGCTCGTCGCACACGATCAGGCGCGGATCGACCGACAACGCGCGCGCGATCGCGATGCGCTGGCGCTGGCCGCCGGAGAACTCGTGCGGGTAGCGGAGCTTGATCTCGGGGGAGAGGCCCACCTCGGCGAGCAGCGCGTCCACGCGCGCCTGGCGCGCCTCGCGATCGGCGCCCAGCCCGAGCGCGGCCATACCCTCCTCCAGCGTCTCCATGATGCGCATGCGCGGATTGAGCGAGGAATAGGGGTCCTGGAAGATGATCTGCACGTCCTTGCGCCGCGGCCGCAGCTCGCCGCGCGTCATCCGCGCAAGGTCCGCGCCGTCGAACAGCACCGCGCCGCCGGACGGCTCGACCAGGCGCAGGATGCCCTTGCCCACCGTGGTCTTGCCGCAGCCCGACTCGCCCACCAGGCCCAGCGTCTGGCCTGACTCGATAGTCAGCGACACCCCATCGACTGCCTTCACGTGGGCGACGACGCGCTTGAAAAGACCCCTATGGACAGGAAAGTGAACCTTCAGGTCGCTGACTTCGAGCAGTGACTGGTGACTGGTGACTGGTGACTGGTCGCCCTCGCGGCTCGCGGCTCGCGGCTCGCGGCTCGTTCCTCGTTGTTCGCCCCCTACTTCCGCCTCCCGCCTCCCGCCTCCCGCCTCCCGCGCGGCGCCGGGCGCGTATAGGTGGCAGCGGGCGACTTGCCCGTTGCCGGCATCGTAGAGGCCCGGCGTGGACTTGCGGCAAAGGTCCCACGCGGCGTCGCAGCGCTCGGCGAAGCGGCAGCCGGTGAATTCGCGCGTGAGCGGCGGCACGCTGCCGCGGATCACCGCGAGCGCCCCGCCCCGCTTGGTCCCGGACGGCAGCGAGTCGAACAGCTTTCTCGAATAGGGGTGCGCGGGCCGGGAGAAGAACGCCTCGCGCGCGCCGGTCTCCACGATCTCGCCGGCGTACATCACCGCCACCCGGTGCGCCATTTCCGCCACCACGCCGAGGTCGTGGGTGATCAGCATGAGCGACATGCGGCGGGTCCTCTGCAGCTCGCGCAGGAGGTCCAGCACCTGCGCCTGGATGGTGACGTCGAGCGCGGTGGTCGGCTCGTCCGCGATGAGGAGGTCCGGGCCGCAGGCGAGCGCCGTCGCGATCATGACCCGCTGCTTCATGCCGCCCGAGAGCTGGAACGGGTACTCGTGGCGGCGGCGCGCGGGGTCCGGCAGATGCACCGCCTCCAGAAGCTCCAGCACCCGCGCCTCCAGCGCCGCGCCCGCGAGGCCGGTGTGGCGCCGGAGCGCCTCGGCGATCTGCTCGCCCGCGGTCATCACGGGATTGAGGGAGAGCGCGGGCTCCTGGAAGATCATGCCGACGCGCCGCCCGCGCACGTGGCGCATCTGCGCCTCCGGAAGCTTCAGCAGGTCGGTGCCTTCGAGCTCGATGCTTCCGCCCACGACGCCGCCCGCGTCCGGCAGCAGCCGCATGATCGAGAGCGCCGTCATCGACTTGCCGCAGCCGGACTCGCCGACCAGCGCGAACGTCTCCCCGCGCCGCACGTCGAAGGACACGCCGTCCACGGCGCGGACGAGGGCGTCGCCCGTGTCCAGCCACGTTCTGAGATCGCGAACGCTTAGTAATGAACGCTCTTGGCTCATGCCATCGCCAAATGCGTGACTCGTGACTCGTGACTCGTGACTCGAGCCTGTGCCTCCGTGACTGGTGACTGGTGACTCGTGACTCGACCTAAAGACTTTGACCGGCAAGCAAATCCCCCCCTCGCCCCCGGCTTGGGGGAGAGGATCAGGGTGAGGGGGAAACACCAGTCACCAGTCACGAGTCACCAGTCACGGTTTCCGAGCGGCAAGGCGAAACGGCCGCGCCGCTCTTATTCGCGGATCGAAGGCATCGCGCACGGCATCCGCGAATAAGTTCGCGGAAAGCACCATCAACAGCATGAAGCAGAACGCCGCGGCCAAGGACCACCACACCATGGGGTCGCGCGCCATCTCCAGGCGCGCGCTGTTGATCATCCCTCCGAAGCTCGTCATCGTCGGGTCCACGCCCACGCCGACATAGGCCAGAACCGCCTCCGCGAGCACCAGGCCGCTGAAGTTCAGCACCACGGAAATGAGGACGACGTGCATGACGTTGGGCACGATATGCCGGGCAATGATCCGGAATTCGGACACACCGAACGCCTTCGCCGCCTGGATGTACTCCGATTCGCGCAACTTGAGCGCCTCGCCCCGCAGCAGGCGGCACAGCCCCGTCCAGCTCGCGATCCCCAGGATGAAGCACAACCAGAAGAGCCGGAAGTCCGCTCGCTGGATCGTGGTTTCGAACTGCTCGGAATGGTTTTCAATGTAAACCTGCATCACCAGTACCGCGGCCGCGATCAGCAGCACCCCGGGGATCGACGACAGGGTGGTGTAGACGTACTGGATCACGTCGTCCACCCAACCCTTGAAGTAGCCGGCCATCGTGCCGAAAAGAATCGCGAAGGGCAGCATGATGAGCGTTGTGAGCGTGCCGATGACGAGCCCGGTACGGATGCTCTTCAGCGCCTGGTAGAACACGTCCTGCCCTACCTTGTCGGTGCCGAGGACGTGGTACTTCGCCGCAAGCGCGACGAGCGGCGAGCCCACCGCCAGCAACACCCCGAGCGTCACCAGCACGGTGCGCCAAGGCACTTCCGTCCCGCCGCGCCAGATCGCCCGCCACACGGTGTCGGTATCGGTCGCGCCCCCGCGCGCAAGCCCCGCGCAGAGCAGCGTCGCGAGCACGAACCAGATCACCGAGCCGGCGGCGATGCCGTAGAGGCAACGCCGCGCGACGTCCGGCGCCCAGTCGGCGACCGGGTCGCGGAGGTGGCTGCCGCCGTGCTTGAGGCGCGGATAATCGCGGACCTGGCGCCCGTCCGGCAGCTCGATGGATTCCTTGGTGTAGCGGTGCGTCGCGAGCGGCGCCGAGTAGGTCGTGGCCTTGCGGGTGCGCAGGCGTTCGGCGAGCTTGTCGAAGACCGAGAGCACCTCGACCGCGTACACCGCCTTGCCGTCCTTCACCGCGATCGCCGGGCGGTAGTGCAGCGAGTCGGCGAGCCCGATGGCGACGAAAAACGCGAGCACGGTGGCGGCCGCCATGCCGCTCGGGCTCCGCGCCACCTTGCGCCACGGCGCGGCGAGGTGATCGTGCCGGCGCACGTGCAGGGCGAACAGCGCGACCGCCGCGAGCAGCACGAACACCAGCGCGTCGGTCCACAAAATGACGAGCTTAAACGGCATAAGTCAAAAAATAGACAGGATTCACAAGATTCAACAAGATTAACAAGACAAATCAGTCATGATCCTTCGATACATGGTGCTGGCGAAACTTGCGCTTCACCGTGACGCTCTTTCCAAAATGGATCAAGAGGCCGGTGTCGAGACCAGTCGCCACCAGGTAGTTGACCAGCTGAATCTCGTGCTCCTTGCCGATAGCGTCACCCACTTTTAACTCGCATACGATTTGATCCTCAACGATTACATCAGCAAGGTACTCACCCACCCGATGCCCCTCATAGCTCACGGCTATCGGTGATTGCTGACGGGCGCGCAACCCCGCCCGCTCAAGCTCGATCATCAGAGCGTTTTCACAAACCTTCTCGAGAAAGCCGCTGCCGAGCGTCTTGTGCGCCTTAAAGCAGCATCCGATGACGCGCTCGGTCAGTTCATCGATCTTCGTTTTCAATCCTGTTAATCCTGTGAAATCTTGTAAATCCTGTTGAATTTTTATTCAAACCTCACACGGGGATCGACCAGGGTGTAAGAAATGTCCGTGAGAATCAGCCCGATGATGTAGAGCACGGAGCCGAGGAACACCATCGCGCGCACGACCGCGAAATCCTGCGAGTTGATGGCGTCGATGGTATAGCTGCCCAGGCCGGGGATGCCGAAGAAAGCCTCGGTGACGAGGCTGCCCATGAACAGCAGCGGGATCACCACCACCACGCCGGTCAGGATCGGGATCATCGCGTTCTGGAGCACGTGGCGGAACAGCACGCGGGCCTCCGTCAATCCCTTGGAGCGGGCGGTCTTCACGTACTCCTTGTTGATCTCCTCGAGGAACAGCGTCCGGTAAAGTCGCACGCTTTCGCCGAATCCGCCGACCAGGCCGACAATGACCGGGAGCAGGAGAAACTTGACCGCGTGCGGCCCCACGTCGTATCCGGAGATGGGCACCAGGCCCCAGAGCTTGCTGATCAGGTACTGGCCGCCGATGATGTAGAACATGCTGGAGATGGACATCATCGTCACGCACATCACGACGCCCCAGAAATCCACGTAGGTCGCGCGGAAAAAAGCCATGGTCAGCGCGGCCGTGACGTAGAGCAGCAGCCCCACGAGAAACACCGGGATGGCGATCGCCAGGCTCGGCCACATGCGGGTGCTGATGTCGTAGCCGATGTCCCGCCCCTGGTCGGAGCGCCCGAAGTCGAACGCGAACAGCTTCACCGAGTTCCCGTAGAAGATGGTATCGGTGAATTGCCGCGCGCCGGCCGCCGCCCCGTTGTAGAGCAGCGGCTTGTCGTAGCCGCGCTCCTCCTTCCACTTCTGGATCGCCTCCGGCGTCACGCGCTTCACGCCCAGTTGCACGCGCGCCATGTCGTCCGGCGAGTTCACGACGAAGAACAGCGTGAAGGTGATGACGTTCACCCCGATCAGGATCGGGATGGCGTAGAGCAGGCGCCTGACGATGTAGGCAATCATCTCAAATGCGTGATTCGTGATTGGTGATTAGTGATTGGAAGAGGCAAGGCGAGACGAGCGTGTGGCCAGGGTCCATTCACTATTCACCCGTCACGCTTTCCACCAGTAGTCCGTTCACCATTCACTATTCACCAATCACGCTTCTTGCTGTCTGGCGTTCGCGGCGGCGATAGGTTCGAACCGCCGGCACGAGCGAGAGCGCCACCAGCGCGCCGCCGAGGGCCACTGGCCACAGCACCGGCTGGTTCCACTCCCGCCGCATCCGGTCGCGCAGCGCGGGGTCCAGGCGCTGGTACTTGAGCCCGTTGTTCGCGATCGGGTGGGGCTTGCGGTTGCGGAGCCACGCGTGGTGCAGTGCGTAGTCCTTCGGGAACAGGCTCCACACCCACGGCGCGTCGCGCCGCGCGACCTCGACCATGCGGTCGATGATCGCCTGGCGCTCGGGGCCGTTCTCCATGTTCTTCATGCGCTCGAACAGGAGGTCGAACTCGGAATTCTCGTAGTTGGAGGCGTTTTCGCCGGAGGTCCTGACCTTGCTCTGCGCGCCATGCAGCAGGAACAGGAAGTTCTCGGGGTCGGGATAGTCGGCGTTCCACCCGAGGAAATAGAGCTGCATGTTGCCCTTGCGCAGCTTGTCCTGGAAGCGATTCCAGTCGGTGGCGCGGATCGCGAGCTGCACGCCGATCTTCTCGAACTGCTTGACGTACCAGTCGTAGCGGGCCTTGGCATCGGGCCCGGTGCCGGTGACGTCGAGGTTGAGCAGCAGCGGCTCCCCGGTTTTCGCGTTGCGCCCGTCGGGATAGCCCGCCTCGGCCAGCAGCTTTTTCGCGGCCTCGACGGGCTTGCGGCGCGGCGCGTTATCGACCCAGTCGTAGACGTGGGGATTGATGCCCTCCTTCCCGTCCCGGTAGCCGAAGATGCCGGGCGGCAGCGGCCCCTGCGCGGCGATGCCGCGGCCGTTGCGGAATATCGAGATGAACTCCTCCTGGTCGACCGCGATCGTGATCGCGTGCCGCAGCTTTCTCGCGCGCTCGCCGTAGCCGCCGACCACGGAGTCGAGCATGTTGAAGCCGAGATAGAACACGCTCGTCGCCACCGACGTCTGCAGCCGGATGCCGCGCGCCTGCATGTCCTCGGACAGCGTGACGTCGCCCTGCCCGGAGAATTGCACCGCCTGGTCGAAGGTGTCGGAGGCGATGCCGGAGGCGTCGTAGTAGCCCTGCAGGAACTTGTTCCAGTACGGGATCTGCTCCTTCTCGAGCGCGAATACCACCTTGTCCACGAACGGCAGCGGCTTGCCCGCGTCCCCGAGCAGCCCCGCCTCCGCGTCGCCGGGCTCGCCCTCGGCGGGGTACACCTCGCCCCGGTAGTTGGGATTGCGCTCGAGCACCATCTGGCGGTTGGGGTTGTTGACCGTCAGCATGTAGGGGCCGCTGCCGACGGGAAACCAGTCGAGCGAGAGGTTGCGCTCCACCATGCCCGGCTGCGCGTAGAAGCGGTCCGCCTCGGGCGGGATCGGCGCGAAGAACGGCATCGCCAGCCAGTACGCGAACTGCGGGTACTTGCCGCGCACGCGCACGCGGTAGGTGTGGCGGTCGACGACCTGCGCGCCGGCGAGATCGAAGCGCTCGAGATCGAGAAAGCCGTCGCGGGCGCCGGCCTCGTCCGGCGCTTTCTTCGCCCTGGCGAGCTCCTCCGCGAGTTCCTTCAGGCCCACGATGTACTCGCTCATGAGCTGCATGATCGGCGAGTGCAGGCGCGGGTGCGCGAGGCGCTTGATCTGGTGCACGTAATCGCCGGCGACCAACTCGCGCGTGCCCTTGTGCCGGAAATCGCCGATGGCGTGGACCCCGTCGAGATCGCCGGGCTTGAGGCCGTGGTAGACGTAGCGCCCCTGCGCATCCTTCGCCAGCGCGGGGTGCGGCTGGTAGAGAATGCCCGGCCGGATGCGGATCACGTAGTCGCTGTAGGCGACGATCCTGGCATCGGCGTCGTCGGGAAGGCGGCGGCCCTTCGCATCGTAGAGCCGCGGGCGCGGCACCTCGGTGGCCGCAAAGGGGACAAGCTCGTAGGGACGCTTGAAGTAGTGGTACTGGAGCGGCGGCTGATAGATGTTGGCGATCAGCGCGTACTCGTTCTCGCTGTACGACTGCACCGGGTCGAGGTGCTTGGGGCGCTCGGAGAACGAGGAATAGAGGATGTTGGCGCCGGTCTCGGAGGCGGGATACGGGTTGTTCCACGTCGCGCCGGAGCACCCGCCCAGCAGCGCGGCGGCGATCAGCGCGGCGCGAAGGACGGGGGGCGGCATCGTCAGATCATATCAAAGGCGTGACGTGGTCAAGCGTGACATGATGAACCGTGACATGATGGAGCGTGACATGGCGGAGCGTGGCCCGTTCCTGGCTGTTGACTACAGATGCATTATCCGGTCACGGTTTTTTATGTCACGCCATATCACGTCACGCTGCACCATGTCACGCTTTATAATGGAATGGATGCACCACCCCCGTGTTCGCCCGGGGCCACCAAGAACAAGGACGATACATGGGATTTCTCCAGGACAAGAAGATTCTCGTCACCGGCCTGCTCTCCAACCGCTCCATCGCCTACGGCATCGCCAGGGCGCTCACGCGCGAAGGCGCCTCCCTCGCTTTCACCTACCAGGCGGAGGACATCAGGGAGCGCGTCGAGCGGCTGGCCCGGGACTTCGGGTCGCCCCCGGTACTGCCATGCGATGTCGCGCGCGACGACCAGATCGCCGCCTTGTTCGCCAACCTGGGCCGGCGGTGGGACGGCCTCGACGGCATCGTGCACTCGGTTGCCTACGCTCCGCGTGAAGCGCTGAAGGGCGAGCTCCTCGAGGGACTGACGCGCGAGGCGTTCCGCGTATCGCACGACGTGAGCGCCTACAGCTTCGCCGCGCTCGCCAAAGCCGCGCTGCCGATGCTGCAAGGCCGGCGCAGCGCGCTGCTCACTCTGACTTATCTCGGCGCGGTCCGGGTGGTTCCCCATTACAACGTGATGGGTCTCGCCAAGGCGAGCCTCGAGGCCTGCGTGCGCTATCTCGCGGCGAACCTCGGCCCGATGGGTATTCGGGTAAACGGCATTTCGGCGGGACCGATCAAGACCCTCGCCGCGGCCGGCATCGGCGATTTCGGAAAAATCTTCAGGTTCGTCGAGGAAAACGCGCCGCTCAGGCGCAACGTGACGACCGATGACGTCGGCAACGTCGCGGCGTTCCTCATGAGCGACCTCGCCGCCGGCATCACCGGGGAGATCACCCACGTCGATGCGGGATTCAATGCGGTCGTTGGGGGAATGCGCGGGGAAGCCTGAACGTCGTGATTCGCGGATCGCGGATCGCGGATGGGCCCTAAAAGCAGGCGACGCACGACGTGAGATTCGTCAGTGCCATGTTGAAATCGCTGCAATGCCGAATGGCGTAAGCGACGAGCCACGCCACCACCTGACCGAACTTGCGAGGTTTTGAGTCGATCCGCGAGCCGCGAGCCGCGGGTCACTGTTTTTTCTCTAATTGTTCCTTGTAGATCGTCACTTCACCCTGTTGCCTGAGGCTCGCGACGTAGGCCGCCATCGTCTCGCGCGCCAGCACGCCCCGCAGCTGCTCCGAGAGCGCCTTGGTTTTCTCCGGCGTGACGCCTTCGGCCTCCTGCGCGCGGGTGACGCGCAGCAGCACGTAGGATCCCTGCGGGCTGGTCAGCCCGGAGTAGGCGGGGAGCTTCGCGACATCCATGCGGAACGCATGCCGCACCACCGGCGCGGGGATTTCCTTGTTCTCCTGGTCGCGGCTGACGACCAGCGGCGGGCTCCACCCGATCTTGACCGGGCTACCCTGCCGGAGCGCCGCGAGCTGGCGCCGGCCCTCCTCCGCCGCCAGGCGCGACGCTTCGCGCAACGCAAGGCGCTTCTCGAGGGCCGCGCGCACCGCGTCGAACGGCTGCGTGCTCTCGGGCTTGTACTCGATGACGCGCGCCGCGATCACCAGGCCGGGCGCGACCTCGATCGCCTCGGTATTGCGCTTGTTCCTGAGCGTCTCCTCGGAAAAGATCGCGGCGAGGAGCTTCGGGTTGTTGAGCGGCGGCTCGGCGTTGGCGCGGGTGATCCAGCCGCTTTGCAGCGGGGCGGTCTTGACGAGGTCCGCGGCCGGCTTGAGGCTGTCGGACTGCTCGTAGACCACGTTGTTGAAATTGTCGGCGAGCTCCGCAAAGCGCCGCCCGGCGATCTGCTTGGCAAGCTCTTTCTCGATCTCGCCGCGCGCCTCCTCGAACGGCTTCACCCGGGCCGGCTGGAGCGCCGTCAACCGGATCAGGTGGAAACCCAGCTTGGTCTCCACCGGTTGCGAGATCTCGCCCGGCTTCAGCTTGAACAGCGCGTCCTCGAATTCGGGGACGTCCTTCATCATGCCGCGGCTGATGGTGCCGAGGTCCCCGCCGCCGGCCGCCGAGCCGGGGTCCTGCGAGTGCTTCTTCGCGGCCTCCGCGAAGCCGGCCGGCTTCTTCTGGAGCTGCCGGTAGAGCTCCTCCGCCTTCGCGCGCGCCTTCTGCCGCGCTTCCGCGCCCGCCTCGACGCTCACCAGGATATGGGCGGCCTGGCGCCGTTCCTCGACCCCGAACTGCCTTTGGTTGTTGTCGTAGTACTTTTTCACCTCGTCCGGCTCGATCCGGATGCCCTGCATCAGCGACTCGATCGAGAGCACCACGTAATCCACGCGCACCTGCTCCGGCACCCGGAACTCGCCGGCGTTGGCGTCGTAGTGCTTTTTCGCGGCCCCCGGATCGAGCTTGACCTGCGCGAGAAACTGCTCGGGCGCGAGGGTGGCGTGGCTCAGCTCGCGGCGCTCCCCGGAAAGCCGCATGACGAGGTCGACGACGGCGCGCGGGGCGAAGGCATTGCCCGCATAGCCATTGGACAGCTGCTGGAGCAGCAGGTCCTGGCGCATGCGCGCCTCGAACGTGACCGGCGTCATCCCCTCGGACCTGAGGAACTGCTCGTAGAGGGGGAAGGAAAACGCCCCCTTGTCGTCCCGGAACAGCTGCACGTCCCGGATCGCGCTCTTGAGGTGGCTTTCGGCCACCGTGAGCCCCGCGCCCAGCGCCCGGTCGAGCAGAAGGCGGCGCTGGACCAGGGATTCCAGGGTGGCGAAGCGCAGCTCCGGGTTGTCCAGCAGGGCGGGATCGATGCGTCCCTCGATCGCGCGCTGGATCGCCTGCTGGCGCTCGCGCAGCGCCCGGCTGAATTCCTCCTGCGATACGACCTGGCCCGAGACCCGCGCGACCGACTGCCCACCCCCCATGTCGCGGAAGTACATGTCCACGCCGAAAAACGCGAACGGCAGGAAGATGATGGCCAGGACGACCTGGATCAGGCGCTTGTTCTTGGTGACGAAGTCAAACATGTTCTTGGAGAAGCGTGACTGGTGACTCGTGACTGGTGACTGGTGTATCCCCTCTCAACCTGGTGCTCCGCCCCGCAGTGCGGGAAATACGACAGTGCCTAACAGCCTGTCGGACTTACCAGTCGGGACAGGCTGCTAACAGCAAAACCGGCCGGATTTCCACAAGATATCATTCAAATAGCCTCAACAGCAGCGTGAGCACGCACGTTTCTTCGTGGTTCGGGCCACTCAATAGTGTTTTCGACCTCATTCCGGCGGCCGGTTTTGCATAAGGAGCTTGTCACATCGTAAGTCCGACAAGCTCCTAGGACACTTGATTGGCGTCGTTTGCCCGAGTCGCCAGTCACGAGTCACGCAAAAAAGGCGAACGATGTTCGCCTTTCTTGCCAATTGGCGGAGCGGACGGGACTCGAACCCGCGACCTCTGCCGTGACAGGGCAGCATTCTAACCAACTGAACTACCGCTCCAAAACACAGTGCTGAGTCCAAAGTTCCGAGTTCTGAGCAAGATCCCGCCACGCCGCTTTTCATTCCACGCTCAGCACTCTGCCCTCAGAACTCAGCACTATATTCTTGGTGGGTGCTGAGAGTCTCGAACTCCCGGCCTTCGCCTTGTAAGGGCGACGCTCTACCAACTGAGCTAAGCACCCTTAAAACGGACGCTCCGCGGCGTTTCAAGTGTGCGCGATGGAACGCACGAAATGCCGCCGTTCATCGCGCACCGGCAAATCCGCTTCCGTGCCATCTGGCAAACCCCGAAAGCATTTTGGGGCAGGCGCGAATGCAACGCACCTACCCCAAAATGAAGTAGCTGGACTTTCGCCGGGGCGGCTAGTTTACCGCGTCTTTCAAGGCCTTACCAGCGCTGAACTTGGGCACCTTGGCGGCCTGGATGCGGATCTCCGCGCCGGTGCGGGGGTCGCGGCCGGAGCGGGCGGCGCGCTTGCCCACGCGAAAGGTTCCGAACCCGACCAGGGTGACCGATTGTCCGCGCTTCAGCGCGCCCTTGATCGCATCGATCGCGCCATCGACCGCTTTCTCCGAGGCGGACTTCGAAAGACCCGCGGACCTTGCAACGACTTCGACCAGTTCGGCTTTGTTCATTTCCCCCCCTAACCTGTCCATGACGGAAATCGACCCCCCGCTATCCGGACCTTCATGCGACGGATGAAGAAGCCCGAGCGGAAAAAATATTCTGGTTGGTGTTCCGGCGAACGCCGTTATGAAATACGCTGGCGCATTTATAGCAAGCGCGAAAACCCGGTGTCAAGGAATTGTAAAAAAATTTCCCGAATTTTTCGCGCACCGTTGCGAAGTACGTCACTGAAATCGGCGCGCGCATGCGCGCCGACTCAAGAAGTCAAGCGAAGAGCCGGAATTAAGTGCCTGAGCGATTGAGTGATTGAGCAATCGAAGCGTGAAAACCGGCGCGGGACCCGGCCGGCGCCTCGCGCCGTACGACAAAAGGGCGGCAACGCCGCCCTTTGTCGTTCACGCGTCTCCGGTCACCGGTCACCTGTCACCGGTCACCACGTTCAATGCTTGACCGCCGCGGGCGCGGGCGCCTCCGAGACCGGCGGCAGGGCCGGCCGGGCTTCCTCATCGGCGAGCGCCTCCGGCTTGCGCTCGAGCGCCAACTCGAGGACCGTGTCGATCCACTTGACCGGGTGGATGTCGAGCCGGTTCTTAACGTTTTCAGGGATTTCCGCGAGGTCCTTCACGTTCTCCTCGGGAATCAGGACCGTCTTGATGCCGCCGCGATGCGCCGCTAGCAGCTTCTCCTTGAGCCCCCCGATCTGCAACACCTCGCCCCGCAGCGTGATTTCGCCGGTCATCGCGACGTCGGCCCGCACCGGGATGCCCGTCAGCGTCGACACCATCGCGGTGCAGATGCCGATGCCCGCGCTCGGGCCGTCCTTGGGCGTCGCGCCCTCGGGCAGGTGGATGTGGATGTCGTTCTTCTGGTAGAAGTCCGAGGGGATGCCGAGGCGCCGCGAGCGGCTGCGCACGACCGACAGCGCCGCCTGCACCGACTCCTGCATCACCTCGCCGAGCTTGCCGGTGGTGGTCATCTTGCCCTTGCCCGGCATGATCGCCGACTCGATCGTCAGCAGCTCGCCCCCGACCTCGGTCCAGGCGAGCCCGACGACCTGGCCGACCTGGTTCTTCTTCTCGGCCATGCCGTAGCTGTAGCGCCGCACGCTCAGGTACTTGTCGAGGTTGCGCGCGCTCACGGACACCTTGCGCTCCTCGCCCTCGCGGACCAGCGTCTTGACCACCTTGCGGCAGATCTTGGAGAGTTCCCGCTCGAGCGCCCGCACGCCGGCCTCCCGCGTGTAGTAGCGGATGATGTCGCGCACGGCGCTCTCCGAAATGGCGAGCTCCGAGGGCTTCAGGCCGTGGTTCTTCATGAGCTTCGGCAGCAGGTGCTTGAGCGCGATGTTGACCTTCTCGTCCTCGGTGTAGCCCGACAGCCGGATCGTCTCCATGCGGTCGAGCAGCGCCGGCGGGATGTTGAGCGTGTTGGCAGTGCACACGAACATCACGTCCGAGAGATCGTACTCGACCTCGATGTAATGATCCACGAAGGTATGGTTCTGCTCGGGGTCCAGCACCTCGAGCAGCGCGCTCGCCGGGTCGCCCCGGAAATCCATTCCCATCTTGTCCACTTCATCGAGCAGGAACAGGGGGTTGCGCACCCCGACCTTGTTCATGTTCTGCAGGATCTTGCCCGGCATCGAGCCGATGTAGGTGCGGCGATGCCCGCGGATCTCCGCCTCGTCGCGCACGCCGCCGAGCGACATGCGCACGAACTTGCGGTTGGTCGCGCGCGCGATCGACTGCCCGAGCGAGGTCTTGCCCACGCCGGGCGCCCCGACCAGGCACAGGATCGGGGCCTTGAGCTTGTCCACGCGCTGCTGGACGGCGAGGTACTCGACGATGCGCTCCTTCACCTTCTCCAGGCCGTAATGGTCCTCGTTCAGCACGTTCTCGGCCGCCGCGAGGTCGGTGTTGATCTTGCTGCGCTTGCGCCACGGCAGCGACACCAGCGCCTCGATGTAGTTGCGCACGACGGTCGCCTCCGCCGACATCGGCGACATGAGCTTCAGCTTCTTGAACTCGGTCTCGGCCTTCTTGCGCGCTTCCTTCGGCATGTGCGCGGCCTTGATGCGCTTCTCGATCTCGTCGATGTCCGCGCCCTCGTCCATCTCGCCGAGCTCTTTCTGGATCGCCTTCACCTGCTCGTTGAGGTAGTACTCGCGCTGGCTCTTCTCCATCTGGCGCTTGACGCGGCCGCGGATGCGCTTCTCCACCTGGAGGATCTCGAGCTCCCCCTCGACCAGCTTCAACAGGTGCTCGAGCCGCTGCTTGACGCCGAACATCTCGAGCACTTCCTGCTTCTGCTCGAGCTTCAGCGGCAGGTGCGCGGCGATGGTGTCGCCGAGCCTGCCGGCCTCGTCTATCCCCGCGAGCGACGTCAGGATCTCGGGCGGGATCTTCTTGTTCAGCTTCACGTACTGGTCGAACTGCTGGATCATCGTGCGCCGCATCGCCTCGGTCTCGTGGTCGCTGGCGACATCCGGGGTGACGGGGGTGACCGTGACGGCGTAATGCGTCTTGAGATCGGTGATCTCGTGCAGGCGCGCGCGCTGGCTGCCCTCGACCAGCACCTTCACGGTGCCATCGGGGAGCTTCAGCATCTGCAGGATGTTGGCGATGCTGCCGATCCGGTAGAGGTCCTCGGGACCGGGGTCGTCCTTGGCCGCGGATTTCTGCGCCACCAGGACGATGCTCTTGCCCGCCTCCATCGCGGTTTCCAGGGCCTTGATCGACTTGGGACGCCCCACGAACAGCGGGATCACCATGTGCGGGAACACCACCACGTCGCGCAGCGGCAGCAGCGGCATCGAGGTCGGCATGATTTCTTCAGGCATCGCGTTTCACCCTTTGGATGGAATAACGGGAAGATGGGGGAAAAACCCCGAAAATTCAAGGGCGGCACAGCACCCTGATTCCAAACCCATTTTGCGCGGCGGCAACGGCGCAACCGGCAGGACTGCCGCGACGCCACGCCGGAGAGCAGGGCTGTTCACGTTAGCAGCCTGTCGGGCCCCCAAAGTCCGAAAGGCTGCTAAAAGCAAAACCACCCCACTTTTCTTGAATAATGCTCAATTCCACGGTCGTTTCACCTCGGGCGACACGGTAGGGATGGCGTTTCGGCAGGTTTTTCGATGGCACTTTCGCATTTTTTTCCGGAACGGTTTTGCCTAAGGAGCGTGCCGGACCCCAGTCCGGCAAGCTCCTAGTGCGCGGACCCCGCGACCTTGGGCTGATCGGAGTAGATGAGCAGCGGCACCGCGTCCGAGGTGATGGTGCTCTCGTCCACCACCACCTTGATCACGTTCTCGAGCGACGGCAGGTCGAACATGGTGTTGAGCAGCGTGTGTTCGAGAATGGAGCGCAGGCCGCGGGCGCCGGTCTTGCGCTCGAGCGCGCGGCGCGCGACCGACCTCAGCGCCCCCTCGCGCACCTCCAGCTCCACGCCTTCCATGCCGAACATCTTCTGGAACTGCTTGAGGAGCGCGTTCTTGGGCTGCGTGAGGATCTGGATCAGCGCGGTCTCGTCGAGCTCCTCGAGGGTCGCCACCACCGGGAGTCGTCCCACGAACTCGGGGATGAGCCCGTACTTGATGAGGTCCTCGGGCTGCACGTCGCGCAGGACCCGCGTGATGTCCTTGCGGTTGTCCTTGCTGCTTACCTCGGCGCCGAAGCCGATGCCGCCGCGCTCGGAGCGCGCACGGATGATGCGCTCCAGGCCGTCGAACGCGCCGCCGCAGACGAACAGGATGTTGGTGGTGTCCACCTGCACGAACTCCTGGTTCGGGTGCTTGCGCCCGCCCTGCGGCGGCACCGAGGCGACGGTACCCTCGATCAACTTCAGCAGCGCCTGCTGCACGCCCTCGCCCGAGACGTCGCGCGTGATCGAGGGATTGTCGGATTTCCGCGAAATCTTGTCGATCTCGTCGATGTAGACGATCCCCCGCTGCGCCTTCTCCACGTCGTAGTCGCACTTCTGCAGCAGCTTCTGGATGATGTTCTCGACGTCCTCGCCGACGTAGCCGGCTTCCGTCAGGGTCGTCGCGTCCGCCATGACGAACGGCACGTTGAGCAGCCGGGCGAGCGTCTGCGCGAGCAGCGTCTTGCCCGAGCCGGTCGGGCCGATCAGCAGGATGTTGGACTTGGCGAGCTCGACGTCGTCGTTCTTGGTCATCGTCTTCAGCCGCTTGTAGTGATTGTAAACCGCCACCGACAGGATCTTCTTGGCGAGGTCCTGCCCGATCACGTACTGGTCGAGGATCGCGCGGATCTCCTTCGGCACCGGCAGGTCGGACTTGGCGCCCTTCGAGCCGTGGTCGCCCTGGGTCTCCTCGCGGATGATGTCGTTGCACAGCTCGATGCATTCGTCGCAGATGAACACCGACGGGCCCGCGATGAGCTTGCGGACCTCGTGCTGGCTCTTGCCGCAGAACGAGCAGTAGAGCAGTTTTTCCCCGCCGACCTTGTCAGACATATGCCGTCCCCCAGATTACGACATCATTTTACGCTTTCCGTTCTGCTCACCAGGACCTTGTCCACGATCCCGTAAGCCTGCGCCTGCTCGGCGCTGAGGAAGTTGTCGCGGTCCGTGTCGCGCTCGATGGTCTGGATGTCCTTGCCCGTGTGCTTGGCCATGATCTCGTTCAGCCGCGCCTTGAGGTAGAGGATCTCGCGGGCGTGGATCTCGACGTCCGAGGCCTGGCCCTGGAATCCGCCCATCGGCTGGTGCATCATCACCCGCGAGTTCGGCAGGCAGTAGCGCTTGCCGCGCGCCCCGGCGGCCAGCAGCAGCGCGCCCATGCTCGCGGCCTGCCCGACGCACAGCGTGGAGACGCCGGGCTTGATGAACTGCATGGTGTCGTAGATCGCGAGCCCCGCCGAAACCGAGCCGCCGGGCGAGTTGATGTAGAACGAGATTTCCTTGTCCGGGTTCTCGGATTCCAGGAACAGCATCTGCGCGACGATCAGGTTGGCGGTCACCTCGGTCACCGGCCCGACCAGGAACACCACGCGCTCCTTCAACAGGCGCGAGTAGATGTCGTAGGCGCGCTCGCCCCGCCCGCTTTGCTCGATCACCATCGGGATCAATCCGAGACCCCTCGGTTCGCTCGTTTGCGTCATCATTGCTTCCCCATCAATTCATCGAAATCGACCGCCTTGTCGCTCACCTTCGCGACACCCAGGGCCCACGCCACCACGTTTTCCTCCGCCGCCGCGGCTTCCATGTCGCGCAGCCGCTCCGGGTCCGCGTAAAACCACTTCACGACTTCCTCGGGCCGTTCGTAGCTTTGCGCCTGCTCTTCGACCAGCGCGCGCACCTGCTCGGGCTTCGGATACAGGTTGTGCACCTTCATCAGCTCGCCCAGGATCAGGCCGGTGGCGACCCGCCGCTGCGCCTGCTTCTCGAACAGGTCGGGCGGCATGGGCGCGTTGGCCGGCATCCGCACGCCACGGGCCTCCAGCTCCTGCCGGGCGCCCGCCTGAATGCGCCGGCTTTCCGCCTGAACCAGCGAAGTCGGGGCCTCGACCCGGGTCGCGTCCAGCAACGCCTGAATCACCTGGTCGCGGAGCCGGCTCTTGAGCTTGACTCTGACCTCGCGCTCGAGATTGGCCTTGATCTCGGCGCGCATCCGGGCGAGATCGCCATCCGCCACGCCCAGGCTGTTCGCGAATTCGGCGTCAATCGCGGGCAGGCGCGGTGCCGCGACCTGTTTGACGGTGACCTCGAAGCGGGCGGTCTTTCCCGCCACCTCCCGGCCGTGATAGTCGTCGGGAAAGCGCACATCGAACGTCTTCGATTCGCCTGCTTTCATCCCGGTCAGGTTGCCTTCGAAGTCCGGCAGCAGCCGCCCCTCGCCCAGCACCGCCTGCTGGCCGGTCGCGCTGGAGCCCTGGAACTCCGCGCCGTCCAGGGTGCCGCGGAAATCGATCATGACGCGGTCGCCGCTCTCGGCTGCGTGTTCCGCCGGCTCGAAGCGGGTGCGCTGCTTGCGCATGATCTCGAGGGTCTTGTCCACCTCGATCTCGCCCACCTCCAGCAGGGGACGCTCGATGCTCGCGCCGGAGATGTCCCCCAGCGCGATATCGGGATAGATCTCGAAAGTGGCGCTGTAGTGAAGCTCGGCGACACCCTCCGTGACCGGCTTCAGCTCGAATCGCGGAAAGCCGGCGACCCTGAGGTTCTGCTGGCGAACGGCCTCGCCGAAGCTTTTCTGCATCGCATCGCCCAGGACTTCCTGCCGCACCTGCGTGCCGTATTGCTGCGCGACCACCTTGAACGGCACCTTGCCGGGCCGGAAGCCGTGCATCCTCACGGTGCGCGAGAGCCGCTTCAGGCGGCTCTCCACTTCGCTCTCGATCTCGGCGGAGGGAAGCGCGACGCTCAGCCTCCGCTCGAGTGCGCTCAATGTTTCCAAATTAGCTTGCATCTCTCATGCTTGAAAAAAAAGGCCATCGCCCCGGCGGGGGCTCTCCTGTGAACACTGCTGCCGGAACAGGCGAAACGAAGACCGGCGCACCGGCTCGCACCACGTGCAGTCCGCCCGTGGTGCGAAAGGAGGGACTCGAACCCCCACGCCTTGCGGCGCCAGAACCTAAATCTGGTGCGTCTACCAATTCCGCCACTTTCGCCACTTTCTGATTGTAATATAATCAGGTGCGCGCCGGAAGCTGGTAAGCCGCCTTAAGGTTGCGACGCAGCCTTATGATAATGATGGGATATTGCGTAGCAACAAATGGGCGTCAACCACTACGAAAATTTCCCGGTCGCGTCCCTCCTTCTGCCGTCCCGATTCCGCTATCCGGTAGCAAGAATCTACCGTTTCGCGAGAGATGCCGATGACTTCGCCGACGAAGGGGCCGACCCGCCGGAGAAACGAATCGCGGCGCTGGACGCTTACCGGGCCGAGCTCGACCGCATCGAGCGCGGCGAGCGGCCGCGGATCGCCTTGTTCGAGGACATCGCGCATATCGCGCGGGAGCATGAATTGCCGCTTGCGCTCTTTCGCGATCTGCTGGACGCCTTTACCCAGGATGTCACGAAGGGCCGCTACGCCGACTTCGCCGAGGTCCGCGATTACTGCCGCCGCTCGGCAAACCCGATCGGCCGGCTCCTGCTGCACCTGTTTCGCCGGACCGGCGACAACGAGCTGCGGTGGTCGGACTCGATCTGCTCCGCGCTGCAGCTCGTCAACTTCTGGCAGGACGTGGCGATCGACTACGCGAAGAACCGCATCTACCTCCCGCAGGACGAAATGACGACTTACGGCGTGACGGAGCGGCACATCGCGGAACAGCGCTGTGACGGCAGCTGGGTCGCCCTGATGCGCTTCCAGATCGAGCGGGCGCGCGAAATGCTGCGGTCGGGCGCTCCACTCGGGCGGGCGCTGCCCGGGCGCACCGGGCTCGAGATCCGCGCCACCGTGCAGGGCGGGCTGCGCGTACTCGAGAAGATCGAGAGCGCACGTTACGACGTTTTTCGCCATCGGCCAATCGTACGGCCGCACGATTGGCCGATCATACTGCTGAGGGCGCTATGAACAAGGACCACCGCTGGTGTCGCATCGCCGCCGAAGCGGACGCGTTTCATTTGGCGGCAGTCTCGCCACATGCAGCCGCATGCCGCTGACGTAATCCGACCGGTCATGGATCCCCATCAGTACTGTCAACAAAAGGCTGCTGCCAGCGGCTCGAGCTTCTATTACAGCTTTCTCTTTCTGCCCCCCGAGCGCCGGCGTGCGATCACCGCGCTCTACGCTTTCTGCCGCGAGGTGGACGACGTGGTGGACGAATGCGCGGATGCGGCGGTCGCGCGCACGAAACTCGCCTGGTGGCGCGCCGAGGTGGCCGCAGCCCTTCATGGCGCGCCCCAGCACCCCGTGGCGCGCGCGCTGGCCGAGGTCGCGCCCCGCTTCAATCTGTCCGAGCAGCGGCTGAACGAGATCATGGACGGCATGGAGATGGATCTCGAGCACAACCGCTATCCGGACTTCGGTGCGCTCAAGCTCTACTGCCACCGCGTGGCGGGCGTGGTCGGGCTGCTCTCGGCGGAGATCTTCGGCTACCAGGACCGGCGCACGCTGGACTATGCCGCCGACCTCGGCATGGCGTTCCAGCTGACCAACATCATCCGCGACGTGGGCGAAGACGCCCGCCGCGACCGCATCTACCTGCCGCTCGATGAGATGGCGCGCCACGGGGTGAGCGAGACCGACATCCTGCAAGCGCGTGAGACGGTCCAGTTCCGGCAGCTGATGGAATTCCAGATCGAGCGCGCGCTCGGTTATTATCGCGAGGCTTTCGCGAAACTGCCGGCAAACGACCGCCGCGCCCAGCGCACCGGCATCATCATGGCGGCGATCTACCAGACGATGCTCGACGAGATCCGGCGCGACGGCTGCCGCGTGCTGACGCATCGTGTTTCCCTCACGCCCGTGCGCAAGCTGTGGATTGCCTGGCGCACCTGGATCAGGGGGTGAGGCGTGACATGGTGAATCGTGACATGATGATGCGTGACATGATGATGCGTGACATGGAAAAGCGTTGTTCGCACCGCGCACACGCCGTATCACGTCGCGCTTATCGATAGAAACAAGAATGGACCTGCAGCTCAAAGGCAAGACCGCGCTGGTGACCGGTGCAAGCATGGGCATCGGCCGCGCCATCGTACGAGGGCTCGCCGCGGAAGGCGTCAGGGTGTGCATCGCCGCGCGGCGCCGGTCCCTGCTGGAGGATTTGTCGCGCGAGATCGCCGCTGCCGGCGGATCGCAGCCCACCATCGTCGAAATCGATCTGATGCCCGACGGCGCCCCCGCGCGGCTTGCCCGCGTCGCGCTCGATGCGCTCGGGCGGATCGACATCCTGGTCAACTCCGCCGGCGGCAGCAAGCCCGCCATCCCGGTGGACGCGCCGGAATCGGCCTGGGAAGAGGCGATGACCCTCAATTTCACGCGCTTGCGCCAGCTCACGCACGCCGTGCTGCCGGGCATGATCGGCAACCAGTGGGGCCGCATCATCAACATCAGCGGCAAGTCGGAACCGGAGCGCCTGATCGCCGTCACGCCGGCCAAGGCCGCCATTCATGCGTGGTCCAAGGGGCTGTCGCGCGAGGTCGGCAAGCACGGCGTCACGGTGAACTGCATCCCGCCGGGGCGCATCATGAGCGAGCAGATCCGCAGCAAGTACTCCGAGAAATTCCGCGCAAGGCAGTCCGCCGAGGAAATCCCGGTCGGACGCTACGGCGAGCCGGAGGAGCTTGCCGCTCTCGCGGTGTTCCTCGCCTCACCCGTCGCCGGCTACATCACCGGCGCGGTGCTGCCGGTGGATGGCGGGCTCAGGCGCTATGCGTTCTGAGCCCGCGTGACTCGCGGGTGGCGGATCGCGGGTCGTGGATCTGCCTCGACCGACGGTACTGCGGCGGGCCAGACACGCAACGGCCCATCCGCGAGTCACGAGCCGCGAGCCACTTTCCGGTCAGAATTGTGGGCGTATAATTCCTGCGGCATTCGGAGGAGCATCCCATATGCAGACCAAGATCCCGTGTGTGATCATGCGCGGCGGCACCTCGCGCGGACCGTTCTTCCTGGCATCCGACCTGCCCTCGGACAATCCCACCCGCGACAAGGTGCTACTCGCCGCGATGGGCTCGCCCCACGACTACCAGGTGGACGGCATCGGCGGCGCCAACCCGCTCACCAGCAAGGTGGCGATGATCAGCCGCTCGAAACAGCCGGGCGCCGACGTGGATTACCTCTTTGCGCAGGTCATCATCAACGAAGCGATCGTCGACACCAAGCCGAACTGCGGCAACATGCTGGTCGCGGTCGGGCCGTTCGCGATCGAGGCCGGCCTGGTGCAGGCGAGGCACCCGGAGACCGTGGTGCGCATCTACAACGTCAACACCAAGGCCCTGGTCGAATCCATCGTCCAGACGCCAAACGGGAAGGTTGCCTACGAAGGCAACGCGGCCATCGACGGGGTGCCCGGTACCGCCGCGCCGGTCAAGATCAACTTCAAGAGCGCGGTCGGCGCCGTGACCGGCAAGCTGCTGCCGACCGGAAAGCCCCTCGACGTCATCGACGGCGTGGAAGTGAGCTTCGTGGACGTCGCCATGCCCATGATCCTCATGCGGGCGGAAGCCTTCGGCAAGACCGGCCAGGAGAGCGCCGCCGAGCTCGACGCCGACCGGGAGCTGTACAAACGGATGGAGGCGATCCGCATCCGGGCGGGCGTGCTGGCCGGCATGGGCGACGTCTCCAAGCTGGTCGTTCCCAAGATCGGCCTGCTCGCGAAGCCCGCCAAAGGCGGCACGATCAGCTCGCGCTACTTCGTGCCCTACTCCTGCCACAAGGCGCACGCGGTGACCGGAACGGTCTGCGTGGCTTCGGCGCTGGTGATTCCCGGCACGGTGGCCGCCAATCTCGTCAAGCTGCCGCCCGCGCCGCAGGGCATCGTCGAGATCGAGCATCCTTCGGGCAAGATCGCGATCGACCTCGATGCCGATTTCAGCGCTGGCAGGCAGGAGATACGCCGGGCGGCGTTGATCCGCACTGCGCGCCGCGTGTTCGAGGGCCACATCTGCGTTCCCGAGCAGGTGTGGGCGGGCAAGCGCGCCGGGCAGCCCGTGACAGCCGCAGCCTAGCAGCCTGTCGGACTTTGATGGTGCGACAGGCTGCTCACAGCAAAACCGCGCCACTTTTTTTGAATAACGCTCAATTCCACGGCCGTTTCACCTCGGGAAACGCGTACGGATGGTGTTTCGGCAGGCTTTTGATGGCACTTTCGCATTTTAATCCGGGGCGATTTTGCCTAAGGAGCATGTCGGACCCAAGTCCGACATGCTCCTAGATCCTGTCCATTCCATGAACGTGGCCGTCATCGGCGGCGGGTACGCCGGCATGGCGGCGGCCGTCACGCTCGCCGGGCGGGGGACGCCCGTGACGGTATTCGAGGCCGCGCGGACTCTGGGTGGCCGGGCGCGGCGGGTCGAATATCGCGATACCGCGCTCGACAACGGCCTGCACATCCTGGTCGGGGCCTACGGCGAGACGCTGCGCCTCATGCGCGAGGTGGGCGCCGACCCGGAGCGACTGCTGCTGCGCCTGCCGCTCACCTGGCGGATCCACGGGCGCTTCTCGCTGGCGGCCGCCCGTCTGCCGGCGCCGCTGCACCTGCTCGCCGGCCTCGCCACGGCGCGCGGCGCGCCGTTGGCGGAGCGCCTCGCCGCCGCGCGCTTCATGCTGCGCATGCGGCGGCAGGGCTATGTCCTGCCGCAGGACATGACCGTCGCGTCGCTTCTCGAAAGCCAGTCGCAGAGCGCCCGCATGACGCGGCTGCTGTGGCAGCCGTTGTGCGTTTCCGCGCTCAACACCCCGCCCCGGGCGGCCTCGGCGCAGGTTTTTCTCAACGTCCTGCGCGACGGCCTCGACGCCGGCCGGGCGGCGAGCGACCTGCTGCTGCCCCGGGCCGATCTCTCTCGGCTTTTCCCGGAGCCCGCGGCGGAATACGTGACGGCCCACGGCGGCTCGGTGCTGACGGGACAACGCGTCACCGCGATCGATGAATCCGGCGGCGGCTTCTCGGTGCGCTGCGCGAGCGGGGAACAGACGTTCACGCACGTGATATGCGCGCTCCCGCCCTACCACGCGGGCGCGTTTCTGGTGGGCATCTCCGCGCTCGCGGAAGCTGCCGAAGCCGTCGAGTGCCTCGCGTACCAGCCGATCTACTCGGTGTATCTGGGTTATCCGCCAGCCGTGCGGCTGCCTCACCCGATGCTGGGATTCGATAACGCGCTGCTGCAGTGGGCGTTCGACCGCGGCGCGCTCAGCGGCCAGCACGGCGTGATCGGGTCAGTCATCAGCGCCGAAGGACCGCACCAGGACCTGGCGCAGGAGGAACTGGGGCGCCTCGTCCACCAGGAGCTGCGGCAGCAGCTGGGGATGCTGCCCGAGCCGCTGTGGTGCCGCGTCATCGCCGAGAAGCGCGCCACCTTCGCCTGCACGCCGGGTCTGAGGCGGCCGGCGTCGCGCACCCCGCTCAGGAATTTCCTGCTCGCGGGAGATTACGTGGCGAGCGATTATCCCGGCACCCTGGAATCGGCGGTGCGCAGCGGTATCGGCGCGGCCCGCGTCATTCTTGGAACAGCGTGACCTGATGCCGCGTGACATGGTGTTGCGTGACATGGTGTTGCGTGACGTGGTACGGCGTGACGTGGTACGGCGTGACCTGGTGATGCGCAGTAGTTAGCTTTAAAGCTGCCTTAAGTCACGATTCACCATGTCACGCAACACCATGTCACGCCTCACCATGTCACGCAACACCAAGTCACGCAACACCAAGTCACGCCGTTCCCGGCACACGGCACCGCGACGCCCTCTATAATGCTGAAAAGCGCTGATCGAGGACACCATGGCTGAACGCGAATCGATGCAGTACGACGTCGTGATCGTCGGCGCCGGGCCCGCCGGGCTCGCCGCGGCGATCCGCCTGAAGCAGCTCGCCGCCCGGAGCCGGAAGGAAGTGAGCGTGTGCGTGCTGGAGAAGGGCTCGGAGGTCGGCGCGCACATCCTCTCGGGCGCGGTGATCGATCCGCGGGCGCTGAACGAGCTCGTACCCGACTGGCAGCGGCAGAACGCGCCGCTCAACGCGCCGGTCACCGGGGACCGCTTCCTGTTCCTCGTCGAAGGCGCCTCCTACCGGGTGCCGGATTTCATGCTGCCCGGGTGTTTCAAAAACCACGGCATGGTTGTGGTCAGTCTTGGAAACGTGTGCCGCTGGCTCGCGCAGCAGGCGGAGGGACTGGGGGTCGAGATCTTCGCCGGGTTTGCCGCCGCGGAAGTGCTCTACGACGGCAGCGGCGCGGTGCGGGGCGTGGCGACCGGGGACATGGGCATCGGGCGGGACGGCAAGCCGACCGCGAGCCACCAGCCCGGCATGGAATTGCACGCCCGCTACACGTTTTTCGCCGAAGGCTGCCGCGGCCATCTCGGCAAGCGGCTGCAGGCGCGCTACAACCTGCGCGCCGGCGCGGACCCGCAGGTCTACGGCATCGGGCTCAAGGAGCTGTGGGAGATCCGTCCCGAGCGGCACCAGCAGGGGCTCGTCGTGCACACCGCGGGCTGGCCGCTCGCGGCCGATACCTACGGCGGATCGTTTCTCTACCACCTCGAGAACAACCAGGTCTCGATCGGCTTCGTGGTCGGGCTGGCTTATACCAACCCGTACTTGAGCCCGTACGAGGAATTCCAGCGCTACAAGACGCACCCCGCGATCCGCCCTTTCCTCGAGGGCGGCAAGCGCCTCGCCTACGGCGCGCGCGCGATTGCCGCGGGCGGCCTGCAGTCGCTGCCCCGGCTCGTCTTCCCGGGCGGCTGCCTGATCGGGGACGATGCGGGCTTCCTCAACGCCTCGCGCATCAAGGGCAGCCATGCCGCGATGAAATCAGGCATGCTTGCCGCCGAAGCGGCGTTCGAGGCGATCGCCGCGGGGCGCTCGGGCGATGAGCTCGCCGCCTACCCCGAGGCGTTCCGCTCGAGCTGGCTGCACGACGAGCTACACCGCGCGCGCAACTTCAAGCCGTGGATGAGCAAGGGGCTCGTGCTCGGCACGCTGATGGTCGGCGTGGACCAGGTGGTGTTCGGCGGGCGGGCGCCCTGGACGCTGCACCACGCCCACCCCGATCACGAGACGCTCAAGCTCCGGTCGGACGCGGAACCGATCGCCTATCCCAAGCCCGATGGCGTGATCACGTTCGACCGCCTGTCCTCGGTCTTCATCTCGAACACCAATCACGCCGAGGACCAGCCGTGTCACCTCACGCTCAAGGACGCCGCGGTCCCTATCAAGGTCAATCTCGAGCGCTACGACGCCCCCGAGCAGCGCTACTGCCCCGCGGGCGTCTACGAGATCGTGCGCGATGCCGGTGGCGGGGATCCCCGGCTGCAGATAAACGCGCAGAACTGCGTCCACTGCAAGACCTGCGACATCAAGGACCCGACGCAGAACATCGAGTGGGTCACGCCCGAGGGCGGCGGCGGGCCGAACTACCCCAACATGTAGCCAAAACGGACCGGGAACCGGCCGTTTTGGCTGTGCCGGTTCGAACGGACGGTATAACCGCCGTTCAACCCGCACCACTAGTGAAAGCGACCTTCGGATAACCCACCGCAGCGCAAGTAGTCCGGCTTCGGAGGATCGACGCTCGAGATCAAAACGAGGGCGGAGGCGAGGCCGTTCCGTGCGGGCGGCGATGCGTGACTGACGGCTCGTGGCTGGTGCGGCGTGACTTGTAAAGTGAATTTGTCGAGGCGCGATCCAAGCTGCGCCTTTTCAGTCACGCTGGTTCAGTCACGCCTTTTCAGTCACGCCGCACCAGTCACGGGCGTCAGCCGCCAAGCATGGCCTTCTTGAGCGCGGCGTCCGCTGGCTCCTCTCCCAGCCACACCCTCAGCAGCGCGCGGTTGAACTCCTCGCCGGGCACGGTGCCCTTCCCTTCCCCGTTCACCGTGACGCGGGTGCCGGCGCCCGGAACGTAATCGAGCAGGAACACGTCGCCGGTTTTCGCGGCTTTCACGGCGCTGAAGATCGCCCCGAGCTGCTTCACCTGCGGCTCGAGCTTCGCGAGCTGCTCGGGCGCGTGGTTCTTCTTCAGCCCCTCTTCGAGCGCGGAGAACAGCTGGTCCGACGCGAGATCGCGCATCATGTGCATCGCGACCCGCTTTGGGCCGGCATCGGCGATCGCGGCGTCCGCGGCGCCTGTTTTCTTCCGGAGGTAGAGCGCGCCGACGTAGACCCTGAAGAACACGCGCGTGCGCACGCCCGCGCCGTTCAGCACCAACTCCGAGGCGCCGACGCGCGCCTTGTCGTCGAGCTTGACCCCCTCAATTTCCGCCGCATGAGCCGCGCCGCAGAGCACGAGCAAGGGAATCAGGAACCCGGACAGTGCGGGCCCGATCCAGCGTCCCATGACGGCACGGCTGATTTTCACCGGCAATTTTCTCGATGATGGGTTTTTGAGGCCCTCACAGCGCCTCAAAAACTCCGGCCGCGCCCATGCCGGTGCCGATGCACATGGTGACCATGCCATATTTTTTCTGGTGCCGGCGCAGGCCGTGCAGGAGCGTCGCCACGCGGACCGCGCCGGTCGCGCCGAGCGGGTGCCCAAGGGCGATCGCGCCGCCGAGAGGATTGACGCGCGCGCGGTCGAGACCGAGGTCCTTGATCACCGCGAGCGATTGCGCGGCGAACGCCTCGTTCAGCTCGATCCAGTCGATGTCGTCCTGCCGGAGCCCCACCTGCTTGAGCGCCTTCGGGATCGCCTTCACCGGCCCGATGCCCATGATATCCGGCGGCACGCCCGCCACCGAGTAACCCATGAAACGCCCCAGCGGGCGCAGGTTGTGGCGCGCGAGCGCGGCCTCGCTCATCAGCACCACCGCCGCCGCCCCGTCCGACATCTGCGAGCTGTTGCCGGCGGTGACGCTGCCCTTCGCCGAGAACGCCGGCCTGAGCTTGGCGAGCGCCTCGGGCGAGGTATCGCGGCGCGGGCCCTCGTCGTGCGCGACTTCGCGGGCGTTGATCCGCACCTCCCGCGCCGCCAGGTCGGGCAGGCGCTCGCTGATCGCGTACGGCGCGACCTCGTCCTTGAACTCTCCGCTGTCGGTCGCCCGGATGGCACGGCGATGGCTTTCCGCCGCGAACATATCCTGCTCCTCGCGGCTCACCTTCCACTGGGCGGCCACCTTCTCGGCGGTGATGCCCATGCCGTAGGCAATCGCGACGTTCTCATCCTTCTCGAAGACCGCGGGGCTGAAGGACGGCTTGTTGCCGCCCATCGGCACCATGCTCATGCTCTCGGTGCCGGCGGCGACCATGATCTCCGCCTCGCCCAGCCGGATGCGGTCCGCGGCGAGCGCCACCGCCTGCACTCCCGAGGAGCAGAAGCGGTTGATCGTCATGCCCGAGACGGTGTTGGGAAAGCCCGCCAGGAGCAGCCCGATGCGCGCGACATTCATCCCCTGCTCCGCTTCCGGCATGGCGCAGCCGACGATCACGTCCTCGATGACCGCGGGGTCGAGGCCCGGGCATTTCGCGAGCGCGCTCTTCAGCGCGTGCGCCAGCATGTCGTCGGGCCGCACGTTCTTGAACATGCCGCGCGGGGCTTTGCCCACGGGAGTCCTGACCGCAGCGACTATATAAGCGTCCTGAACTTGCTTGGCCATAACGGCTCTCCGAATCGAGGATCGAACAATGAGGATTGAGGATTGAGTAAACCCGCGGATTGTTCACCCCACCCACGCATCGCTCAATCCTCGTTCCTCGATCCTCAATCCTAGTTTCGCAGCGGCTTGCCAGTCTTGAGCGTGTGCTCAATCCTGGCCTGTGTCTTTTGGCTCCGACATAACCTAAAGGTTAGTCTACGCCGAAAGAAACAGGCGCGACGTTCCGTCGTCAAGCCGCTCAGTTCCTGAGCGGCTTGCCAGTCTTGAGCGTGTGCTCAATCCTGGCCTGTGTCTTTTCAGTCGCGATCAATTCCATGAAGTGCTTGCGCTCGAGGTCGAGAAACCACTGCTCGTCCACCAGGCTGCCGCCCTCGATCTCGCCGCCGCACATCACGGTCGCGACCATGTGCCCGATCAGGTAGTCGTGCTCCGAGATGTGCCCGCCGGCGAGCAGGTTCTCCATGAACGCGCGGATTGTCGCGATCGCGCTGCGGCCCGCCGCCGGGATCGCCACCTGCCTGAGCGGCGGCCGGTAGCCGGCGGCGAGCGCCCGCAACTCCGCCTTGGCGATCTCGAGCAGCTCGAAGCGGTTCATCACGACGCGGTCGGTCGGGCGCAGGTAGCCGAGCTCGCGCGCGTGCTCGGCGCTGCGGGCGACCTCCGCCATCGCAACCGCCTTGAAGTACTTCTGCAGGAACGGCGACTGGTCGCCGCCCTTGGCGTCGCCCGCCGCGCGCATCGCGAATTCCTTGCAGCCGCCGCCCGCGGGCAGCAGCCCCACCCCGGCTTCCACCAGGCCGATGTAGCTCTCGAGCGTTGCCACCGCCCGGTCGCAGTGCATGAGGAACTCGCAGCCGCCGCCGAGCGCGAGGCCGTCCACCGCCGCGACGGTCGGCACCATCGAGTACTTGAGCGCCTGCGTCGTGTCCTGGAACTGCTCGACCAGCTTCTCCACCTCCGCGAGCCTGCCCGCCATCAGCTGGTCGGCGACGCCGATGCTGCGCGCGGCCTTGAGCGCCAGCGACTCCGCCTCGCGCCTCACCTGGCGGAACAGCTTGCCGAGCGCGGACGGCCGCGACCGTTTCTCGCCGCCCGCCGGGGTCTTCTTGAGGTTGGCGCCGACGGAGAACGGCGGCTCGGTCTGCCAGATGACGAGGCCCATGTAGTTGCGCTCGGCCTCCTCCAGCGCCTGGGCCACGCCGTCCAGCACGTCGTCACCGATCGCGTGCATGCGGCTCTTGAAGCTGACGATGGCGATGTCGTCGCCGGTGTGCCAGCAACGCACGCCGTCGGTCTCGAACAGGGTCTCCCCATATTTGACGGGCTCGCCCAGCAGGCGGTCGGGGAACGGCTGGCGCCGGTACACCGGGAGCGAAGAGCGCGGCTTGTAAGCGTTCTCCGCGGGCGCGTACGAGCCCTTCGTGTCGTGCACACCGGCGCGTCCCGGCTCCATCGCCCACGCCGGCAGCGGC
Source organism: Betaproteobacteria bacterium (assembly GCA_016192825.1). Taxonomy (GTDB): domain Bacteria; phylum Pseudomonadota; class Gammaproteobacteria; order Burkholderiales; family SG8-41; genus SG8-41. The sequence goes on from JACPTK010000087.1 coordinate 38,791, forward strand.
GCGCTGGCCATGGCCTTGCCGGCCGCAATGTCCGCGGATATCCAATTGGCGAGCTGGTGCCAGCCGGCGGCCTGCCAGATCTCGAACGGCCCCTGGTTCCAGCCGAACCCCCAGCGGATCGCAAGATCGAGGTCGCGCGCGCTGTGCGCGATCTCCGCCAGGCTCGCCGCGCAGTAGTGAAAGGCGTCGCGGTAGATAGCCCAGAGGAACTGCGCCTGGGGATGGCTGGAGGCGTGCAGCTGCTCGAAGCGCGCCGCCACGTCCTTGTTCTTGAGGATCTCGACGACGCCCTCGTCCGCCTTGCCGTCGGACAGCCGGTAGTTCTGCGTCTTGAGGTCGAGCACGTGGATATCCGCCCCGATCTTCTGGTACACGCCGCGGCGCGTCTTCTGGCCCAGCGCGCCCTGGTCGATCAGCCGTTTCAGCCACGCCGGCACCTCGTAATAGAGGTGCCACGGGTCGTTCGGCAGCGTCTCCTTCATCGTGTTGACGACATGCGCGAAGGTGTCGAGCCCGACCACGTCGGCGGTGCGGAAGGTCGCGCTGCGGGGGCGCCCGATCAGGGTCCCGGTGAGCGCGTCCACCACGTCGAAGCCGATGCCGAGCCGCTCGGCGTGATGGACCGTCGCCAGCATCGAGAACACGCCGACGCGGTTGGCGATGAAATTGGGCGTGTCCTTGGCGCGGATCACGCCCTTGCCGAGGTCGGTGACGAGGAACCGCTCGAGCGCGTCGAGGATCGCCGCATCGGTGTCAGACGCGGGGATCAGCTCGACGAGGTGCATGTAGCGCGGCGGGTTGAAGAAATGCACCCCACAGAATCTTTTCCGGAGATGCTCCGGAAAAGATTCTGAAAGTTTATTGATCGAAAGACCGGAAGTGTTGCTGGCGAAAATGGCGTGATCGCCAATATGGGGCGCCACCTTCCGGTACAGATCGGCCTTCCAGTCCATCCGCTCCGCGATGGCCTCGATGACGATGTCGCAATCCTTCAGCTTGTCCAGGTGCTGGTCATAGTTCGCCGCTTCTATCAAGCCCGCTTTCGACGAAGTCGAAAGCGGGCTTGGCTCGAGCTTCTTGAGGTTCTCGATCGCCTTCAGCACGTTGCCGTTGGGATCACCTTCCTTGGGGGGCAGCTCGAAGAGTACTGCGGAGACGTTGGCGTTGACGAGGTGGGCGGCGATCTGCGCGCCCATCACGCCGGCGCCGAGCACGGCGGCCCTGCGCACGATGAAGGGAGAAGCGGCCGGCATCGAACCCCCCTTGTTGGATTGACGATTCTAACACGTGCCCCCACTCCCCTTTCCCCTCTCCCGAGTGGCGAGGGGGGACGATACGGCGGCTGCGCGGGGATCCACGCGGAAAACAAAAAGCCGGACGGCTCTTGCCCGGCTTCCTCGCGACAGCGTTCCGTTCGCCTAGGAGTGTGTCGGGCTTTGCCACGACACACTCCTTACGCAAAACCGCCCGCAGGCAAACGACAGCTTTGGATTCGAAATACCTGAATTCGCCGCTGTTCCTGCACTTCCTGGTGGCAAAAACACGCTTTTCATTCCACTCTGTCGTAAGTCAGCGGGCGGTTTTGCATTTAGCAGCCTGTCGGAACTTCAAGTCCGACAGGCTGCTAGGAGCTTGTCGGATTTGGGTTCCGCACGGGTTTTCGCAGGTCACCGCCATCATTACAGCCTGTCGGCTCCGCGCTACCCAGGATCGACTACCCATGCGTTCACACCGACCTTTCATGGGACCCCGTCCGACAGGCTGCTAGAACGAATGCGAGTACTGCACGGAAAAGATGTCTGCCTCGTTGTCGAAGCTGCCGGTCAAGCAACCCGCAGCGCACGTGGCAAAGCCGGGCACGGTATTGTTGACCCGCGCATCCTTGACAAACTCGTGGGCATAGCCCAGATCGAGCACCCCGGCCTTCGACAGCCGGTACTGCATCCCGACGGCGACCCACGTCCGGTCCTGGTCGGGCAGGCGCGGGGTGCGATCCACGTCGTTGGTAGGCGTCTCGTCGAGCGCCACGCCGAAACGGAACTTCGTGCGGTCGTTCATGCGGTAATTGGCGCCGACCCCGAACCGCCACGTATCCTTCCAGTTGAACAGGAGCGTGGAAAGCGTCGAGCCCGCCGCCGCCCCGGCGCCGGTGGCGCTGGTGCGCACGATGACCAGTTGCTTCACGCTGCTCCAGCCGGTCCAGGTGATGTCGCCCATCAGCTCCCACTTGGGGTTGAGCTTGTGGAAAACGCTGAGGGAGGCGCTGTCCGGCACCTTGAGGTCGGCGCGAATCCCGCTGCCCAGCAGAGGCCCGGCTGGTCCGCTGAAGGTCGCCGTCCCCTCGAGGTCATAGTCGATCGAGGAGCGGTAGGTGGCTCCAAAACGCGTGCTCGGAGAGGCATTCGCCGCAAAGCCCAGGTTGAACCCGTAGCCCGTGTCGTCCGCGCCGAGGGTCGCAATGCCGGCGGCCGCCCCCGCAAACGAGGTCAGGTCGGCCTCGATCCGCTGCACGCTGACTCCGAAGCCGAGAGAGACCTGGTCGTTCAGCTTGAACCCCACCGACGGGTTGATGTTGACGGACTTGATCTCGGATTTAAGCGCCGTCAGCTGTCCGCGCCAGCCGTTGTCGTAATCGGTCTTCAGCCCGAACGGGACGTTGAGGGCGAGCCCGAAGCGCCAGCGGGGATTGATGTCGGTCGTGAAGAACGCGTTGGGGACGAAATTCCAGTCGCCGCCGTCACCACCGTCTCCGGTCCCCGCCGCCGCATATACCCCGGTGGAGCCCTGGTTCTGGAACTTGAACGACGGCCGCAATGCGTGAAGCGCGCCGGCGACTTGCCTGCCGGCGGGCAGCAGGGTCATTGCCGCGGGGTTGTACCACGCCACGCTCGCGTCATCGGCCGCCGCCGCGCCGCCCGCGAACGCGTTTCCCGTGCCGCTGCCGCTCTGCGTGCCGATTGCAAACCCGCCGGCGAAAACACCCGATGCCAGCCCCCCCAGCGCCGCGCCGATTGCAAGGGTAGCCAGATTCTTGCCGATGATCGTCATGATCTCCCCCTTTGTTCAGTGCCGGCTATGCCGCAACACCGGCGGGCAAACACGTAGCCAATGTTACTCTCGGGCCATGCCGCTACAACAAAATCGCAGCCGGCGGGCATCCTATTGTTGCGCCGATACAACACGCGGCCTGCGGTTCTCGTCCAGCGCGACGTAGGTCAGCGTCGCCTCGGTTACCTTGACGACCTGCTCCCGCTCCGGCCGGCGCTGCGCGTAGACCTCCACGTTGACCGTGATCGAGGTGCGGCCAACGCGCACCACCTCGGCATAGAGGCTGATGACGTCGCCCACCAGCACCGGCTGCTTGAACTGGAACGAATTGACCGCGACCGTCGCCACCCTGCCCCTCGCGAGGCGCATGGCGGGAATGCTGCCCGCGATGTCCACCTGCGCCATGATCCAGCCGCCGAAGATGTCGCCGCTCTGGTTCTCGTCGGCGGGCATCGGCACCACGCGCAGCGTCGGCTCCTTTCCGGCGGGGAGGACGGTGGCGGGGCGCGGTTCGGTCATTAAAAAAGCGTGGGTCGTGGGTCGTGGATTGACTCAACACCAGTCACCAGTCACGAGCCACCGAAGTTAGTGACCCGCGTACATCTTGTCGATCTCGGCGTTGAACTTCTCCATCACCTTCGCGCGCTTCAGCTTCATGGTCGGCGTGAGCAGGCCGTTCTCGACGGTCCACGGATCGAGCGTCGCGCCGACGCGCCGCACCTGCGCGTAGCCTGGGAACTCCTTCATCTGAGCCGCGATGCGTATCCGCAGCACTTCCTCGACACGCTTCGAGCCCGCCGCGGCCGGGAATGGATCGAGCCCCTCCGCCGCGCACAGCTTCTTCCATTGGTCGGCGTTGAGCACCGTCATCACCGTCAGGTACGGCTTGCCTTCGCCGAGCAGCATCACCTGCTCGAACAGGGGGTCGCGGGCGATCGCGGCCTCGATGTCCACCGGCGGCACTTTCTCGCCGTTCGAGAGCACGATGATCTCCTTCAACCGCCCGGTGATGAAAATGTGTCCCTTCTCGTCGATGCGGGCGGTGTCGCCGGAGTTCAGCCACCCGTCGGGCCCCAGGATCGCCTTGGTCGCTTCCGGATTGTTCCAATAGCCGAGCATCACGTTCGGCCCCTTGATCATGAGGGCGTTGTTCTCGCCGATCCTCAGCTGCACGCCCGGCAGCACCGTGCCCACGCTCGCCGGCAGATTGTCGTCCGGCCGGTTGGCGGCCGCGACCGGGCTGCACTCCGTCATGCCGAAGCCCTGCAGCACGGTGAGCCCGAGGCCGAGAAACACCCGCGAAATGTCGGGCGGCAGCGCCGCGCCGCCGGAAATCGCGGCGCGCATGCGGCCGCCGAGCCGCGCGAGTATCTTCTTCGCCACCAGCGCGTTCAGCACCGGCCACAGCAGGAACGACGGCTTCCAGGCCCCGCGCCCCTGCGCGTGCTCGAAGCGCGCGTAGCCGACCTCCACCGCCATCAGGAACAGCTTCTTCTTGAGCGGCGGTCCCTGGTCGAGCGCATCGCGGATGCGCCCGTAGACGCGCTCGTAGATGCGCGGCACCGAGATCAGCAGCGTCGGGCGTATCGTCTGCAGGTCCTCCCCCAGCACCAGCACGGAGCGCGCGTACGCGGTGGTGGAGCCGGTCATGATGGCCAGGTAGTAGCCGCAGGTGCGCTCGAAGGTATGCGAGAGCGGCAGGAACGACAGGAACAGGTCATCGTGCCCCGCGGTCAGCACGTCGCAGCTCGCCGCCGCGTTGGAGAGGATGTTGTGGTGCGAGAGCATCACGCCCTTGGGGCGACCGGTGGTGCCGGAGGTATAGACGATGGTGGCAAGCGCGTGCGGATCGCGCGGCACGTGGCGCGTCTCGCCGCCGCCCTCCGGCAGCCATTCCGCCAGCGATTTGAGCCGCGGTTCCCCGGCGTCGGGGACCGGGTTGACGGCCAGGATGCGTACCAATCCGCCGAGATGGCCTTTCACCTCGGCGAGCGCCTGCCACTGCTCGGCGCCCTCGATCAACAACACCTTGGAACCCGAATCGTTGATGATGTAAGCGACGTTTTCCGCCCGGTCCTGCGTGTAGAGCGGCACCACCACCAGCCCCAGGCCGTGCGCCGCCTGGTCGTAGGTCACCCATTCGGGCGAATTGCGCAGCATCACCGCCACGCGGTCGCCGGCCTTGAGGCCGTCCCTCTCCAGCGCGGCCTGCCAGCGCGCGACCTGGTGGTTGATCTGCGCCCACGTGTAATCGCGCCAGTTGTCGTGGCCCGCGTTGTGGGCGCGGCAGGCGACGAGATCCGGCGTGCGCTTCACGCGCTCGCGAAACAGGCCGTCGAGCGTCACCGCCGTTTCGACGGGAATCAGGTGGTTGGCGTCTTGTGGCATGTCCCCCTCCTTTGATGAGGCGCGACTGGAATTACGTGACTGGAGAAACGTGACGGGTGATGCGTATTTCAAACTCGCCTTATCAGTCACGCTCTATCGGTCACGATTCGTCAGTCACGCGGTACCAGTCACTGTTTCCTCTAATCGAGAAACAGGTCCGTATACAGGCCCGTTCCGGGCGTGACAGCATACTGATCGAAGTCGGTGACGCCCTCCTCCCGCAGCACCGTCTCGTCGATGTAGAAGTTTCCGGTCGCGCGACGGCTGTCGCGGTTCAGGATGGCGTACGCGGCGTCGGCCATGATCGCGGGCTTGCGGCTTGCCCTGAGGATCGCCTCCGGAAAGTTGACCTCGATCGCGGCGGTGGCGATGGTGGTGCGCGGCCACAGGGAGTTGACCGCGATGCCGTGCACCCGCTGCTCCTCCGCCATGCCAAGCGTGCACATGCTCATGCCATATTTTGCCATGGTATAGGCGACGTGATCCTTGAACCAGCGGGGTCGCATGTTGAGTGGCGGGGACAGCGTAAGTATATGAGGATTGGCCGCTTTCCTGAGGAAGGGAATGCAGGCCTGGGAGCAGACGAAGGTGCCGCGCAGGTTGACCGCCAGCATGAGGTCCAGGCGCTTGACGGGCGTCTCCAGGGTCCCCGTGAGCGAGATCGCGCTTGCGTTGTTGACGAGGCCATCCAGGCCGCTGAACGCGTCCGCCGCGCGTTCGACAGCGGCTGCGACGGCGTCCGCATCGCGCACGTCGAGCTGCAGCGCGAGCGCCGTGCCACCGGCTCTCTCGACCTCCTTCGCGACGCTATGGATGGTGCCCGGCAGCCGCGGGTGCGGCTCGGCCGACTTGCCCGTCACGACGATGTTGGCGCCATCGCGCGCGCAACGCAGCGCGATCTCGCGCCCGATCCCGCGCGTCGCGCCGGTGATGAAGATGGTCTTTCCTTTCAACCCCGCCATCCGTAGAACCTCAAATTAGCCGCCAAGACGCCAAGGAAATCCAATCAAACAACCGGTCAAGAAAACCGCACGATGTGCTTTGCAATGACTGTTTGCCGTTTCGTCCGTATTGAACTGCTTGGCGGCCTTGGCGCCTTGGCGGCTATTTTCCTTCGAAATGCGGCTTGCGCTTCTCGACGAAAGCCGTGACGCCTTCGGCGAAGTCGCGCGTCCCCGCGCAGCGCGCGAACGCCTCCATCTCCGCCTCGAGCTGCGCCGCGAGCGTCCGGTCCTGGCCCTGGTAGACGAGCCGCTTGGTTTCCGCGAACGCCCGCGTCGCGCCCTGCGCGAGCCGGCGCGCAATGCTTGCGGTCTCGACGTCCAGCCTCCCGGCGTCCACCACCCAGTTGACGAGCCCCAGCCGCAGCGCCGCCTGCGTGTCGATCGTGTCCGACAGCAGCATCAACTCCAGCGCCCTGCGCTGCCCCACCAGCCGCGGCAGCGAGTGGGTCGCGCCGCCATCCGGGCTCGTCCCGATCCGGCTGTAGGCCAGCGTGATCTGAGTCCCTTCCGCCGCAATGGCGAGATCGGCGGCCGCCATCAGGCTCACGCCCGCGCCGGCTACTGCGCCGTGAACGCAAGCGAGCACCGGCTTGGACGCGCGCCGCAGCGCCAGGATCGCATGGTGCAGCTCGGTCGCGCCTTCCCACACCAGGTCAGCCATGCGCTGCAGGTTCGCGTGGAACGCCGCGACGTCCCCGCCGGCGAGAAAAGCCGGCCCCGCCCCGCGCACGACTACCGCGCGCGCCGCTTCATCGCGCTCGGCCCGCTCGGCCGCTTTTCGCAGCCCGCGGATCATCTCCGCGTCGAGCGCATTCAGCACCTGAGGGCGGTTCAGCAGGATGGTGGCCACGCCATCCGCCACCGAGTACAGGACGGTGTCGCTCATGGTTATCCGATGATGCGGGATGCGGGATGCACGTTTCGCAGAACGGGTTACATCCGTCCCTCGTATCTCGTATCTCGTATCTCGTATCTCGTATCTCGTATCCCGTATCTCAGCACGGCGGTCAGGTGCCGGGATTGGGCTGGTGCCCGCGCTTGTCCATCTCCGGCCACGACGTTCGGCCGCGCAACTCCTCGAAGGTGACCGGCTGCGTCGTCTGATAGATCTCGGTCTTGCCGAGGTCCCTCGGAAAATCATCCACCATGATGACCTGGCGGCGCAGGACCTTCGCGCGCTCCATCGCGGCCTTCTCCTGGGGCGTGATCACGCCTTTCGCTACCGCCTCGTCGACCATCTGTTCGGCGAAGCGGGCGCTGATCGTGCCGCGCTCGCGCGCTTCGCGGATCCTGGCGCCGATCGGCTCCGCCGCGATCACCGCGCGCAGCCCCGCTTCCAGCGCAGCGACCGGCTCATTCGGGTCCTTGGGGAGGTAGACACCGGCGGTCAGCCGCTCGCGCGCGGGCCCCGGCTGCAGCAGCAGGCTCACGACCTGGTGGCCGAGCCGGTCGCGAGGCGGCTCGAATTCGCGGCCGTAGGGATAGACGAACGGGAAAATGATTCCCCGCATCGCCCAGGCGATGACGCGATTGGGCAGGTTGGCGAACAATCCGTAGAAGGCGTCCTCGATGCGCGCAAGCGCGTCTTGCACCGACCAGTGCAGCAGCGGCAGATCCTCGACGGGGCGCCCCTCGTCCTCGTAGCGCTTCAGCGCCGCCGAGGCGAGATAGAGCAGGGAGAGGATATCGCCGAGGCGGGCGGAGAGCCGCTCGCGGCGCTTCAGGGAGCCGCCCAGCAGGAACATCGAGAGGTCCGCGGTCCACGCGAACGCCGCCGAGAGCCGCGTGAGCTGCTGGTAGTAGCGGCGCGTGTGCCGGTCGCCCGGGGCGCTCACGAAGCGCGCGCCGGTCAACCCCATCCAGAACGCGCGCGCCTTGTTCGACGCGGTGAAGGCGATATGCCCGAAGAACGCCTCGTCGAAATCGCGCAGCGCCTTGCCGCGGTCGCTCTCCCGCGTCGCCAGCATCTCCTTCAGCACGTACGGGTGCCCGCGGATCGCGCCCTGCCCGAAGATGATCATGGAGCGCGTCAGGATGTTGGCGCCTTCCACCGTGATCGCGATCGGCGTCTGCTGGTAGGCGCGGGCGAGGTAATTGTTGGGCCCCATGCAGATGCCCTTGCCGCCGTGAATGTCCATGGCGTCGATGATCACCTGGCGGCCGCGCTCGGTGAGGTGATACTTGACGATCGCCGACACGACGGAGGGCTTTTCCCCGAGGTCCACCGCGCCGGCGGTCATCACCCGCGCCGCCTCCATGATGTAGGCGTTGCCGCCGATGCGCGCGAGCGCCTCCTCCACGCCCTCGAAGCGGCCGATCGAGAGCCGGAACTGCTGACGCACGCGCCCGTAGGCGCCGGTCGTCAGCGCGCCCATCTTGCCGGTCGCCGCGGACAGCGCCGGCAGCGAGATCGAGCGGCCCGCCGCGAGGCAGTTCATCAGCATCTTCCAGCCCTCGCCGGCGTACTCCACGCCGCCGATCACGTAATCCATCGGCACGAACACGTCCTTGCCCCAGTTCGGGCCGTTCATGAACACGGCGTTCAACGGCAGGTGCCGGCGCCCAATGTGCACGCCGGGCGTCTTCGTGGGAATCAGCCCGAGCGTGATGCCAATGTCGTCCTTGTCGCCGAGCAGGTGGTCGGGATCATAGAGCCGGAACGCCAGCCCCAGCAGCGTCGCGATCGGCCCCAGCGTGATGTAGCGCTTCTCCCAGGTGAGGCGGATGCCCAGCACGTCCTGCTTCCCCTCCCATTCGCCACGGCAGATGATGCCGAAGTCGGGGATCGCGCCCGCGTCCGACCCGGCTTCCGGGCTGGTGAGCGCGAAGCACGGAATCTCGAGCCCTTTCGCGAGCCGCGGCAGGTAGTGGTTCTTCTGCTGCTCCGTGCCGTAATGCAGCAGCAGCTCGGCGGGCCCGAGCGAATTCGGCACCATCACCGAAACCGCGACCGTGCCGCTGCGGGTGGACAGCTTCATCACCACCTCGGAGTGCGCGAGCGCGGAGAAGCCGAGCCCGCCGTGGTGCCTGGGGATGATCATGCCGAGGAAGCCCTTGTCCTTGATGAACTGCCACACGTGCGGCGGCAGGTCGTGCAACTCGTGCGTGATCTGCCAGTCGTGCACCATCGCGCACAGTTCCTCCACCGGGCCGTCGAGGAAGGCCCTCTCCTCCGCCGTCAACTGCGGCTTGGGATAAGCAAGCAGCTTCCTCCAGTCCGGGTTGCCGCTGAACAGCTCGCCGTCCCACCAGACGGTGCCGGCCTCGATCGCGTCGCGCTCGGTCTGCGACATCGGCGGGAGGATCTTCCGGAAAAGCCCAAGCAGGGGGCGGCTCAGGAGCGCGCGCCGCGCCGGCGTCGGGTTGTCGAGCAGCGCCGCGATGACGAACGCGGCCCACAGCGCGGCGATCGCCGCCTGCGACAGGCGCGCGTAATAGGTCAGCAGGCCAAGCCCGATCGCGATCACGATCGTCCACACGATCGCGGGCAGGCGGTGGTAGGCAAGGAACCAGAGCGCCGCGATCGCGGCGAATATGATCAGCAGCGTGGCCATGCTCCCCCCTTCACTGAAACCGGCGGGCTTGAAATCGACGCCGCGCCCGCGGCTCGTGTCAGCATACACGCGAGGTTCTCGCGCGGCAACCGTGCCTCCCCTGTAACCCATTGACCTATTGAGATTTTGCGGGCACGCGGTGCGCCCGCGGCGTTTTGACTGCCCGCGCGCCGCCGTGCGAAGATCGAATCGGGTAGCGGGGAGGAAAAACGGACAATGGCTCGCGTGAAGCAGCATGGTGTCGCCTTTGCCAAGACGACGCGGCCGGTCATCGGCAGCGCCGTGCGGCGCGAGCCGCTCTTCACGCGCCTCGACGGGATTCCCGGACGAACCGTGGCCTGGATCTCGGGTCCTCCGGGCTCCGGCAAGAGCACCCTCGCGGCAAGCTACGTGGAGGCGCGCGGCTACCCGTGCATCTGGTACCAGCTCGATCCCGACGACGGCGACGTCGCCACGTTCTTTCATTACCTGGGCCATGCCGCGCGCAGGCTCGACGACGGCCGGTCGCGCGAGCTTCCGGCGTTCACGCAACAGCACGCCGACGACGTCGCCTCGTTCTCGCGCAGGTTCTTCCGGCAGATGTTCGCGCGCGCGAAGGCGCCTGCCGTCCTGGTGCTCGACAATCTGCACGAGGTGCCGGCCAGCAGCCCGTTCCACGCCGCCATCGAAGCCGGCCTCACCCAGGTACCCAGTCATTGCTGCGTGATCATCGCCAGCCGCACCGAGCCGCCGGCCGGTCTTGCGCGGCTGCGCGCGAGCGGTGGGATGGTTCACCTCGGTTGGGCCGACCTGCAGGTCGGCCCGCAAGAGCTTGCCGCAATCGCAAACCTGCGCGGGCAGTCGCTCGCGCCGGAGGTGGTGGCGAAATTGCAGGAGCGCACGCAGGGATGGGCCGCGGGCCTGGTGTTGATGCTCGAGCACGCGAAGGTCTCGGGCCGCATCGCCGAGCTGCCCGGGGACGCGACGCCGCAGGTCATCTTCGATTACCTGGCCGGAGAAATCTTCGAGCGGTTCGAGCCGAAGACCCAGCAGTTCCTGCTGCGCATTGCCTGCCTGCCGCGCATGACGGCGGAAGTCGCCGAGGCGCTCTCCGGCGAGGAGCGGGCCGGACGCCTCCTGCTCAACCTCGCGCGCAACGATTACTTCGTGCGCGAGATCACGGAGGGTGAGCACCGCATCTACCAGCTTCATCCGCTGTTGCAGGATTTCCTGCGCAGCCGCGCGGCACAGATGGCGCCCGACGCGGCCAGCGCCGCCGGACTGAAGCTCGCCGCCGCCTTGCTGCGCAGCGCCGGGCAGGCGGAGGATGCCGTCTCGCTGCTCGCCGAATGCCAGGACTGGAGCGAAATCGCCCGGATCACCGTGGAAGAGGCGGACGACATGCTCGCCCAGGGCCGCAGCGAAACGCTCTGCGGGTGGCTGGAGCTGCTGCCCCCGCGGCTGATCGAGTCCGACCCACGGCTGCTCCACGTCCACGCCGCAAGCCGCGTTCATGCGAGCCCGAGATCGGCCCAGCGGCTGTTCGCGCAAGCCTACGAGCGATTCGGCCCCGCCGGCGACGCGCGCGGAATGACGCAGAGCTGTTGCGGCGTGATCGACGCGATCATCATGGAGTTCGACGACGTTACCGCTCTCGATCACTGGATCGCAGAACTCGCGCGGCTGCTCGGCGCGGGGGGAAGCCTGGACCCCGCCGCCGCCGCGACGCTGATCCGGGCGATCCTGCTGCGTGACCCCGGGCACGGCGAGCTGCAGCACTGGCTCGAGCGCGCCGAGCAGGCCGCCCGCGCGGCCGGTGCCGCGCGGGCAACGCCCGAAGTGCTGGAGGATCTGGGACTGGCGCGCGCAGTGTCGGCGCTGTTCCGCGGGGATTTCACGGCTGCCGAAGCGATCATCGGCGCGCTGCGTTCGAGGATTGCGGAGACGCATGCGGGCACGCGCATCGCTTTTGGCATCGCGTCCGCCCTGAGCCAGTTGCTGGACGGCTCGCATGCGGACGCGTTGCGCACCGCCCGCGAGGGCCTCGCGACCGCGGCCGCCGAAGGGATTCACGCCTACGACAAATGGCTCCACGTGCTCGCGGGGGCGGCGGCGCTCGACTTGGGAGACCGCGAAAGCGCGCGCAGCGAGCTGCAGGCCCTGGAGGCCGCAGGCGCGCCGCTGGGCCGCGGGGACCGGGCATTCATCCACTACCTGCGGGGCTCGCTCGCGGTCATGGAAGGCGACGCGGCGAATGCCAGCCGGGAAATGAAGACGGCGCTCGCGGTTGCCGTCGAGCTGGGCATACCGTGGCTGGAATGCATCGCCCGCATCGCCTCGGCCCAGATGCTCTCCGCCGAAGGTGACCGCCGCGGGGCCGAAGCGCAGCTTCGCGGCGCGGAGGCGCTAGCGGAACAATCGCGCAGCCCCTTGCTCCAGGCCGCGGCCTACCTCTCGACGGCGGGCACCGCGATCCAAGCCCGGGACGAGGATGCCGCGCTCAGCCCGCTACGGGCCGGGCTCGCGTTGGCCCGCGAACATGGATTCCGGCACATTTGCGCATTGCGCCAGCCCCTGCTGGCGGAGCTGTGCGCGCTCGCGTTGCGGCGCGGCGTCGAGCCCGAGTTCGCACGGAATCTGGTGCGCGCAGGCAAGTTGGCGCCGCCGCCCGCCGCCCTGCGCCTGAGGCTGTGGCCCCGCCCCTTCGAGGTATGCACGCTGGGCGGCTTCAGGTTGCTGCGCGAATCCGCGCCCGTGGAGTTCTCCAGCAAGGGGCCGGGGCGGCCCGTGGAACTGCTCAAGGTGCTGGTCGCGCTCGGTGGGCACAACGTGCGGGTCGATCAGATCGCGGATGCGTTATGGCCGCGCGTGGACGCGGATTATGCCCACAAGTCCTTTACCGCGACGCTACACCGGCTGCGACGCATACTCGACGAGGAGGACGCGCTGATTCTGCGCGACGCGCGCCTGAGCCTCAACCCCAGACGCTTCTGGGTCGACACCTGGGCGCTCGACCGCCTGCTGGTGGAGCTCGACGATGCGCTGCGCGACCCGCGCCCGGACGCCACGGCGCCCGCCCTGCGCGCCCTCACGGATGAGGCGCTCGGGCTCTACCGCGGACCGTTCCTCCCGGACGAATCGGAGCAACCGGGCTACATCGCATGCCGCGAGCAGATCCGCGCGAAAGTGCTGCGATACCTCGCGCGGGTGGTGCGCCGGCTGGAGGAAGCCGGCATGCCCGAGGCCGCCGTCGACTGCTACCTGCGCTGCATCGATGCGGACGAGCTGTGCGAGGCGTTCTACCGCAACTTGATGCTGTGCTACCAGCGCCGAGGAGAGAACGTCGAGGCGCTTTCAACCTACGAGCGCCTGCGCGCCGCGCTGTCGACCCGGCTCAAGGTCATGCCTGCGCCGGAAACGCAGGCCGTCTATGCGTCACTGCTCGCGCAGCAAGGCCAGGGGGCGGCGCGCCCCGAATGACCCCTTCAAGGCCGCCGGTAGGTTGCCTTGAATTCCCGCTCGAGCTCGGCCCACATCTTGTCCAGCCCCATCCGGACGGCGGTCGGCGGGAGGTACTCCCTGCGGGGGAAGCCGGACCGCGGCGGCGCGACTTCCCGCATGCGTGCCGTAAACGAAATCGCCGTGCCCGACGGCACCTTGACCACCGTCCCGCCGATCACCGTTTGAAGGCCTTCCGGCTCGAACTTGAAGAAATGGCTATAGAGGCCGATATGGGGCCCGATGATCTCACGCGTACGCGGCAAATCCGCCTCTGCCGCTTGTCGCCACTCGGACTGGGTGAGCGGCAGCGGCGAGGACGCATAGACGTTGACGTAACCCAGCACCGGGTCCTGCGTTTCCACGATCATTCGCAGCCGTGCCAGGCTCACGCGCACGGCGTCGTAGGCCTCGGCCCGAGTCACCGGAAAGACACGCGTGCCGTTCGCCTTGAGGATGGCTTCGTAATCCGCGCGAAAGACGGTGTTGATCGCCTTGATCGCTTCGGCAATGTCATGCGGCGGTGGCGCGCAACCCGGCGCGAAGAGAAAAAGCGCCGCGCAGCACGCGCCAAGAAAACGCCCGAGGAGTCGGTCAAGCCCTTTTGCTTTCATAACACCTCCTGTCGCGTTCTGCGTCCGCGACAATCCCGCCTGCGATGTGCGCATCATTGGTTCTGCCGGGCGCCGCCGCGCGCAAACTGGCTTACCCGCAAATCTTTGTGCCGGCCACCGTCGCATTGGCGTGGTCGACCTGAGCGGGTTGCAACTTCTTGGTCATCGCCGTCCGACTGGCAGCTGCTGCGGCATTGCCGCAACGCACCGACAAACTGTACCAAACATAAGCCAGAAAGGCGTCCACCGGAACGCCTCGTCCATTGGCGTACATCGCCGCCAGCCTCGCTTGCGCCGCTGCGTTGCCGCCTTCGGCAAGAGGCTTGAGCATCTTCATGGCGGTCGAAAAATCGCCGCGAGCTTCGGCAGCGATCGCCTCCTGGAGCGCATCTGGCGATCTCACCTCGCCCCGCTTCGCTTGCAGATCTAGACGCTCTTTTTCCGCCTTCCGCGTCCTCTCGGCCTCCTGGGCCTGCCGCTGCTTCTCGGCCTCCTGCGCCAACCGTCTGTTCTCGGCTTCCTGCGCCAACCGTCTCTTCTCGGCTTCCTGTGTCTGTCGCTTCTTCGCGGCCTCCTGTGTCTGTCGCTGCTTCGCGGCCTCCTCGGCCAGCCGTTTCGCCTCGGCCGCCTGGGCCTGCCGCTGCTTTTCGGCGTCCTGCGCCAGCCGCTTCGCATCAGCTTCCTGTGCTTGCCTTTGCTTTTCGGCCTCCCGCGCCAGCCGTGCCGCTTCCGCTTCTTGAGTTTGCTTATGTTTTTCCATCAGCCCCGGTTCGGTATCGCGATCCGGCGCGCTGACGCGCAGGAATATGGCAATGGCAACCGCGCCAGCGATCGCGCCGAAGACCGCCCAGACGAATTGCATGCGCATGCCCGAAGCGCCTGAGGCGGTCACCGACGCGGGATTCGGGGAAGCGGCGCCGGGCGCTTCAGCACTTGCCGGAGGCGGCGGCGTCCGATCAACAACCGGTAGCGTTGCCGCCGGCACCGGACGCGCGACGAACTCCCCGCCCTTCAGCTCCCTGCGCCACTCGGCAATGCTTTGCGGGCGGTCTTTTTCGGCGAACGCGAGCGCGTGGTCCACTGCCGCAAGCAGGCCGCCCGAGTAGCGGCCGCTGCCGACCGTCGCGGCGGGAACGAGCATTTCGCGCGTGCTGCCGAGGATGCCCTTGCTGCGGCTGATCGCGTCGAGCGGGGCCGTTCCGGCGATCACGCGATAGCACGTCGCGGCGAGGCCGTAGATGTCGGTCCACGGGCCCTGATTTTCCGAACTGCTGTGATACTGCTCGAACGGCGCGTAACCGGGGGCGACCAGGATCGTCAACGTGTGGGCCTTCCCGAGCGAGTGGCGCGCCGATCCGAAGTCGAGCAGCACGGGACTGCCGTCCGCGCGGATATGAATGTTGTCCGGCTTGATGTCGCGGTGGATGAACCCGGCGTTGTGCACGAGTTCCAGGCCGTCGAGGATCGGCAGCAGGATACGGAGCAGGTCTTTTTCGGGGAGCGTCCCGCGCCGCTCGAGCACCGCGGCGAGGTTATCGCCTTCCTCGAACCGCATCACCATGTAGGCGGTGCCGTTGAACTCGAACACCGAATGCACGCGCACGATGTTCGGGTGGTCGAAACGCGCCAGCGTGCGCGCTTCCTGTATGAATCGCTCGAGCCCCCACCGGTAACGCTCGCGCTGCCCGTCGCCCCGTGACTGCACGACGCCGTCCGCCCGGCGCGCGGCGACTTCCACCGGCAGGTACTCCTTGATGGCGACGAGCTGGTCGAGGTTCGTGTCGCGCGCGAGATAGGTGATGCCGAACCCGCCCTGGCCCAGCACCCGCTCGACCGTAAACCAGTGCATGCGGTACTGCCGCGGCAGCGCGTCGGGATAGGCCTGGTCGGTTACCGCGTCAGTCATGTGCGAAACACTCGGATCAGAAACGCATATTGTCGAATGCGATCATGCATTTATCATACAACAGATCACCCCGCGCCGAGCGCCAACCGCCAGCGCGCTCCGACTGGCGTCCGGCCCGTCGCTGCTCCCCGCCATCCCCGTGCCGCTGCCCCACGCGTAAGCGATCCGTAATCAACCGGTGACCCATCTGAAAGCCGGGCCCGCGCATTCTGGGTGCGCGATCCGGCTGGCGCAGTGCGTCAACACTTGCTCCTGCATCCAGCCGCCCTGGCGAATGAACGGAGGAGCGCAACGATGAACAGCATACCTGCATCGGACAGTACCGCCCTCGGCGCAGGCCGCGCGCTGCTTCCGCTATGGACGGCACGCTGGCGCATGAGCGATGTGCGTGCCCTGCCCTGCTCCAAGTGGTGCGCCTATGCGCTGGTGGTGATCGTGCCGGGTTCTCTTGCGATCGTCGCGTTGCTATGGCTGGTCAGGCGACTCGCCCCGCTTATCGAAACCGGACGGCGATGGCAGGCCGCCCGCACAACTCCGGATTCGCATCGATCGGCCGGCAACGCGAGGCCTGACACGCGTCAGGCATGTGTAAGCGAAATGCAAACCATGCATAACCCGCGGCGGACGACGATACACAACATGTCAGGCGGAGGAGACATGTCCCGGCACGAAACGATCGAAACAGGAAACGCGCGCGGCGCGCTTTCCCGGCAGGTCCGGGCTTGCGCCGTTGCGTTGATGTTGTGCTTCGCCACGGCCGGCTGCTCGGTCCGCAACCTGGCACTGAACCAGGTCGGCGACGCGCTCGCTGCCAGCGGCTCGGGATTCGGCTCCGACGACGACGTGGAGCTGATCGGCGCCGCCGCGCCGTTCAGCCTGAAGCTGATGGAGGGCGTTCTCGCGGAAAACCCGGCGCACCGCGGGCTGCTGCTCGCCGTTTCGCGGGGATTCGTCCAGTACGCCTATGCCTTCGTGGAGTTGAAGGCCGACGAGATCGAAGATTCCGACGTGCGGGCCGCGTATGCCAAGCGGGAGCGCGCGCGTCGCCTGTATCTGCGCGCCCGCGACTACGGATTGCGCGCCCTCGAAACCACGCTGCCGGGCCTGGGCAAGGCGATCAAAGTCGACCCTGCGGACGCGGTCGCGAAAGCTACGGATCGGGACACCGCCCTGCTCTACTGGACCGGCGTGGCGTGGGCCGCGGCGATTTCGCAGTCGAAGGACGATCCGTTCCTGGTGGCGGACCTGCCGGCGGTGGAAGCGCTGGTGCGCCGCGCGCTCGCGCTGGACGAGGCCTACGACCACGGCGCCATCCACGTCTTCCTCGTCAGCTACGAGATGAGCCGCGCCGGCCTCGTCGCCGATGCCCCCGCGCGGGCGCGCCGGCATTTCGACCGCGCTGTGGAACTCACCGGCGGACAGCACGCCGCGCCGTACGTGACCCTCGCCGAGGCTGTCAGCATCGCGGAGCGCAACCGCGGCGAGTTCGAGAGCCTGCTGCAACACGCTCTCAAGCTCGACGCATCCGCGAAGCCCGAATGGCGGCTGGTGAACAGCGTGATGCAGCGCCGCGCGCGCTGGCTGCTCGGCCGCGCCGACCGACTTTTCGCCGACTGAAGGGAGCTTCCATGAGCATCCGAATCCGCACCCTGTTGACGCGACGCCTCGCCGCCGCCGCGCTGGCATTCGCGGCCAGCGCCGCCATGGGCGCCGACGTCACGCTCAAGATCGCGACCGTGGCGCCCAAAGGCTCGGCCTACCACCGCGTACTGCAGGACATGGGCGAAAAGTGGAAGGCCGCGGAGGGTCCCGGCGCGCGCTTTATCGTCTACACCGACAGCGCCCAGGGCCCCGAAGCGGAGACGGTGAGGCGCATGCGTGTGGGGCAGTTGCAGGCCTCGATGCTGAGCGTCGTGGGACTGAGCGAGATCGACGATTCCGTCTCCGCGCTCCAGAAGATCCCGCTGATGTTCCGCTCCTGGGACGAGGTCGATCACGTGCGGGAGCAAATGCGCCCCGATCTCGAGCAGCGGCTGCGCGCGAAGGGTTTCGTGGTGCTGTTCTGGGGCGAAGGCGGTTTCGTCCAGTTCTTCTCCAAGGCCCCCTACACGATGCCCGAGCAGTACAAGGCGGTGATGAGCGCGAAAAGCTGGGACGCGTTGAGCCCGGCCGGCCGCGCCGCACTGACCCGGGCCGCCGCGGAGGCGGGCGAGACGCTGCGCGCCCAACGCGGCACGCGTGACGATGAAATCATCAAGGCCATGGAAGGCCGCGGGCTCAAGGTGCTTGCGATGACGCCGGAAGTGGAACGCGCGTGGCGGGACCTTGCGCAGGCCTCCTGGCCGAAAGTGCGCGGGAGCATGGTCCCCGCGGAGATGTTCGACCGCGTCGAGCGCCTGCTGGCCGAATACCACGGAGGCGGGAAATGATCCCGCGGGCGACCACCGTGCACGCGATGTCGGCCGGCTTCGCGCACGCTCCCTCGGCGCCGCGGCCCGGCTTCCTGATCGCCGCCGAGAACGCCGTCCTCTCGCTCACGTTCGCGCTGTTGGCGGGCTTGCCGCTCGCCGAGATGCCGCTGCGCGCGGCGGCGCGCGGCGGCTTCCAAGGGTCGTCCGCGCTGGTGCAGCACCTCACGATGGCGATCGGCATGCTGGGCGCCGCGGCCGCCGCCAGGTTGCTGGGCTGCTCGGCAGCCGCCGCGGTGAGCGCCCTGCTCTGCTACGCCAGCTTCCAGCTGGTCGATAACGAGCGCGCCGCGAGCCGGATTCTGCTTATGGTGTCACGTTGTGGTCATCGTTGAACATTGCTACCCGCGCCCAAGCCCAAACAGCTAGTAGAAGCACACCCAAAGAAATTACGGCAAACACCCAACGGCCTAACTTGTCAACAACAGGACGGGCTTCAAGCGGAACCAGGTCGAGCGTCGATACAACGTCAAACCCCTTTGTCGAAGCAAACCACAAAGACAGCAAGTAAATCACCATGCACGAGAATACAACACAGAAATCTAGCACTTTGTGGCACCGGAACCGGTTACCAAGCAAGCCAACGGCATAGACGCCAGCCAGCGTTCCACTGTAAAAGCTAAATGGCGCACCCCGCCCGTCTGTCGCAATTCGACGTCGCAAGAGAATTTCAAGAGTTGCCAAGTACTTTCTGTGAGCCCAAAGTTCGATGTGCAGATACGCCCACCCGGCAGCCCAAGAATCAATAAGAAGCGTAAACACTATTGCAAGCATCGCGACTATATTGGCGTCTATATCCTGGGCATTGATCAACACGCCGCCAATGGCCCCTATGGCAATTATGATCAGGACCAGACACTTGACATACGCCTCGTATATCTGCCGCTGCATGCTGTGAAGCGTTTCATATTCGACGAGTATGGCATTCAGGTCATGTCCTTCTGAACCTATCGGTTCTGCCGGACCTCTGGTTGGAGTCTCCATTGTCGGTCATACTCACTTCTGTTGAGGTATCTGCAGCATGCCACCAGACACGACTGCACACAACCACAGCAGACTAAACCACTCCGTAAGAGGATCTGCACCCTTATGCCGGTTTCGTTGGCCGGCGGTTCGGCCAGAGACGCCCGAAACTATATGTTCGCTCCCAGTACCGGACCAGAGCGCATCGGCGGGCTGGCGATCACGGGCTACGGCAAGGACCTGCTGAAGGACATCGTCGGCGCCGACGTGGCGCTCGTGGAAACCGTCGCGCACGCCACCGCCGCCCTGCACTTCTTTCCCGACGCCGACGTGATCTGCGACGTGGGCGGCTGCGACGTGAAGATCATGCTGCTGCGCCTCGGAACGGTGTCCGACTTCCGCTTGAACTCGCAGTGCTCCTCGGGCAACGGCGCGTTCCTGCAGGGCGTGGCCGAACGCTACGCGATCCCGCTCGAAGAGTACGCCGACAACGCGTTCAAGGCGCGCTCGATCCCGACGCTGGCGATGGGCTGCGGCGTGTTCCTGCAGTCGGACATCGTGAACCAGCAGCGCAAGGGCTGGTCGTCGGAGGAGATCATGGCCTCGCTCGCCGCGGTGCTGCCGCTCAACGTCTGGGTTTACGCGGGACAGCTCCAGAACCTCGCGGCGGCCGGCAGGAAGTTCGTGCTGCAGGGGGGCACGCACCGCAATCTCGCCGTCGTGAAAGCGCAGGTGGATTTCATCACCGGCAAGGTGCCGAACGCGGAAATCATGGTCCACCCCCACCCCGGCGAGGCGGGCGCGATCGGCGCCGCGCTGTGCGCGCTCGACTCGTCGGCCGATGGCAAGCCGAGCCGCTTCCGCGGCTTCGACACCATCGAGGCGCTGCAGTACCAGAGCGCCACCAACGAGCACACCACCTGCCGCTGGTGCCCGGTGTCGTGCCGGCGCACGTTCATCGACGTGGTGCTGCCCGGCGCGAAAGGCCGGCCGTGGAGCAAGGTCCCGCTCGCCGAAGGCTGGGAGCGGGTGATCAGCGGCAACTCGTGCCCGAAGGGCCTGCTCGAGGATGCCAACGAGATGCGGATCGTGAAAGCCCAGATGGAGGAGGTGAAGCGTGTTCATCCCAATGTTGCGGAAATGGTACGCGAGGACGCCTTCCGTCACGCCCGAGTACCGGGCGAAGCTGCGGATCGGGATTCCGAAAGTGCTGAACATGTGGTCGACCCACCAGTTCTGGGTCGCCCTGTTTGAAGCGCTCGGCGTCGAGCCGCGGAAGATCGTCTTTTCCTCCGACACCTCGGAGGAACAGGGCCGCCAGTTCGCCAAGGGCCGCGGCACGGTGGACTGCTGCTATCCCGTGAAGTGCATATCCGGCCACTACGGCGAGCTCTTGGCGCGCGACAAGCACCGGAAAATCGACGTGCTGTTCTCGCCGATGATCTACTCGCTGCCCTCGTTCATGAAGGGACACGTTCTCGACACGCTGGCGTGCCCGCGCGTGATGGCCGCGCCCGAGAACATCAAGGCGGGCTTTCTCAAGGAGAAGGACGCCTTCGCCGACCGCGGCATCCGCTACGTGACACCGCTGGCGTCGCTCGGCGACCCGCCGCTGGTGCCGAAGCAGCTCCATCCCGCGCTCAAGGAAATCTTTTCCGAGCTCACCTTCGAGGAAACGAAAAATGCGGTGCGCAAAGGGTTCGAGGCGCTCGAAGGTTTCAATTCCCGGGCGCGCAGGCGCGGGCGGGCCATCCTCGAAGAGTGTGCCGCCGGGAACAAGCCGTGCCTCCTCGTCATCGCGCGGCCCTATCACATGGACCCGGGCATCGGCCATGAAATCGAGATCGACCTCCAGGCCTACGGCTATCCCGTGCTGTGGACCCAGTACTTCCCGACGGACCCGGACCTGCTCGAGTGGATCTTCGCGCGCGACCTGAAAGCGGGCCACATCCGCTCGCCCTTCGACATTTCCGACGTGTGGCCATCCTCCTACAGTTCCAATACCAACGAGACGTTGTGGGGCGCAAAAGTCGCCGCGCGCGTGCCGTGGATCGCGGGCGTCATCCGGCTCGCGAGCTACGAGTGCGGCATGGACCAGCCGACCTACAGCCCGGTGCAGCAGATCGTCGAGCGCTCGGGCACCCTCTTCTTCTCGTTCCAGGAGCTCGACTCCACCAAGCCCGCCGGCTCGGTCAAGATCCGCGTCGAGACCATCGCGCACTATCTCCAGAAGTACGCCAAGGAGATCATCGCGCGGAAAAAAGCCGCCGCGGCGCCCGGCTGTCCGCTTGTCGGGAAACCAGTGAACCTGCAGACCTCAGCGCCGGCACCCGTCGCCGCGATCTAGCACTCCACACCGACTCCTTCCTTCCACCGGACGCGCGTCGCCATCGTGCGAATCGCGCTCCGGGTGGCGTCGCTCGCCCCGCGTATCCAGATCCATTGCAGCGCGCCACCGCTGTACGTGATCGGTAATCCAACCGTAAGTCATCTGCCACCTGCCGCGTGACATCGTAACGCCGCGTGAGCAATGGCCCTCGAGCGCAGCCGACCGGCTGAATCGTTCACGTTGAAGAAGATCAATTCCATCGACAGCCAAGGAGCGGAGCCATGATCATGGACAAACAAGTCGAGCCTTCGGAATTCGGAGCGGAATCGCTGGCCGTCCGGTCGGCGCAGAGTATCGTGCGGCACGGCCTGAAGCTCCTCAACCAGTTCGAGGTCTCCGCGTCGTACGCCCTGGGCGGCCTCGCCGGCGGCCAGGACGAGGCCCGGATGGGATGGCTCTACGAGGAATTCGCGAAGCTGACCCTCAAGGAGCTCACCGGGGACGACCGGGATTAGGACAAGCGGACATCACGGGCGAAATGAATTCTGCCATCTTTTCTCTGGCTGTCCGGAACATTCCGTTTCCGTGCATCCCAAGAGGCGGGCTTCAGGTGAGCTAATGTGCGTCATGCGTTGGGTGCATACCATGACAAACCAGATCATCGCGGTGCTGCTCGCGATCTCGCTCGCGGCTTGCTCGAGCGCTCCGCGACTTCCCCCGACGCAGCCGTCGAACGCGCCTCACGCGGCCACCTCGTCTTCGGCTGAGGCAAGAGAAGATGCAGCGACAAGACAAGAACCGGCTCAGACAGCCGAAAGCGCCCAGCAGCGCCCGGACGCGGTCGGGGAAAATAGATCGCACCTAGCCGAGATCGGCAAGGGCCTCGTGTTGGTCGCCCTCATCGCCCTTCTGGTATGGATGCATTACTACTGGGCATACGCCCCATACGCCCGGTGAAGCACGATGCCCGAAAGGAGATCGCAATGATCCGTATCCTGAAGCGCTTCGCATTGAAACTTTCCCTGACTCTAGCGGGTTGCGTGTTCTCCCTCCACCCGCTCTATACCGACGAGGACGTGGTATTCGACCCCGCGCTCATCGGCGCGTGGGTTCAGGGCAACGCGGGCAACACCTGGGAATTCGGCAAGGGGAATCGAAGCCTGCAAATCGGCGACTACTTCGCTCTACTCGCCTGCGTCGGCTACCTCATCTCGATCATTCTGGCGCTGCGGCCGGCAGCGGCGATATCGCAGCGGGCATGAATCGCAATCCAGTTGTGAAACAATCCGTTTGCTTTCTACGATCAGGCATAATCGGCGCCGATGCGCCACAAATGGCCCATCGCGACGCTCTCCTCGCTTATCGCCGTTGCCGCCATTTACGGCGCGCTCGTGCTGCTCGCGCGCCCCGCGCCGGACCATCCCTACTTCGCGGCGGAGAAGCCTAGGACGCAGGTGATCGCGCACCGCGGCGGCGCGCATGCGCGGCCGGAGAACACGCTGGCGGCCTTCGCGCACGCGGTCGAGGCAGGCGCCGACATCCTGGAGATGGATGCGCAGCCGACCGCCGATGGCGCGATTGTGCTCATGCACGACGCAACCGTGGATCGCACGACCGACGGCACTGGGCGCGTGGAGTCACTCTCCGCAAGCCAGCTGCGAAACCTCGACGCCGGCTATCGCTGGACCCCCGACGGAGGACAAACCTTTCCATTTCGCGGCCAGGGAATCCGTGCCCCCGAGCTGGGTGAAGTCTTCGCGCGCTTCCCCGCGACGCGGATGATCGTGGAGATGAAGCATGGCGGTCCCGCGCTTGCCCAGCCGCTCTGCATGTTGATACGCCGCCATGCAATGGTGCAGAAGACGCTCGTTGCGTCGATGAACGAGGAGGCCGTGATCGCTTTCCGGCGGGCGTGCCCCGAAGTGGCCACCTCCATGACCGGGAGCGAGGCGCGAACGTTCTACTTCCTTCACCTGTTTCACCTGGAAGCCGCCTACAGCCCACCGGCCCCCGCCCTGCTGATTCCAGACCGCATCGGCGGCGACCGCATTCCGACGCGCCGCCTGATCGAGGCTGCTCAGCGGCGCAATCTTACAGTGCACGTCTGGACGATCCGCGACGACGCGCGCATGCGGCAACTGATCGAGATCGAGGTCGGCGGCATCATCACAGATCGGCCCAACCGGCTGCTTGAACTGCTGCGTCATCCCGCCTCTTCCCGCTGATTCACCACCGGATGGGCCCCAAGCGGTGGCGGACGCTTAGCCCATCATCCAGATAACATCCTGTTTTCATTGGACTTTCATAAGCAGGTCCGACCCCTTGCATCTCTAAGCCATCCGTAACCCCCCGGTAAGCGATCTGGATGCCCCCGAATCGCATTCTGCGCTCAGTGAAACCGCGCACCGGCTGCATTCCGACCGGCGCACTGATCGAGGGAGGGGAACATGGAACGGTGGAATCTCGGGAACATGGGTCCGGGCAGTGCCCTCGTCGCAGCGCTGCTATTGCCGGGCGGAATCCTGCTGTTCGCCTGGGTGCTTTATCGCCGCTACGGGTGCCGGCTCGCGGGCCGCTGGGTTTCGCTCGCGGCGTTGATCGCCCTCCTGCAGGGCTGCGCAACGCAACTCGTCGTCCAGCCGACGTCCGACCCGGGCGATCAGGACGCCGCCCCGGCGCGCAGCACCCTGCTGTTCCAGAGTTCCAATATCGCCCCCAGGGGCGACGATGCCCCGCTGTCCCTGAAAGACCTCCGGCCGGGCGACATCATCCTGACCTCGGATCCGGGCTTCGTCTCCACCAGCATTCAACTGATGACGCTGGCGCCCGTGAGTCACGCCGCCATCTACATTGGCGACGGGAAAGTCGTGGAGGCGGTGCGTCCGGCGGTCCGGGTCCGGCCGCTTGACGAAGTGATAGCCGAAGGAACCGCGGTGCTAGCGTTCCGGCATCCCGAACTCAGCACGGAGCAGGCCCGGAACATCAGCAGCTACGCGCTGCAGAAGACGGGCACCGGCTTCAACTATTTCGGCGTGACGCTGCACGTGCCATTCTCGGTTACGCGCAGGTTGTGCGAGCTGCCCTTCGTGCCGTCGCCGCTCCGGGACGCGTGCCTCAGGGGAATTGGCGTGATTCACTACCTGGCGGCCGCGGAAACCCAGATCCACAAGGCGCTGCGCTACGTCGGGCACTTGAAGTGTCAGCTGGAGAAGATCGCGGCCTTCGAGCAGTGACGCTGCCTTCGTTCAACTCACGCACGCGATGGAGCAACTCATGTCAGGCCCCTTCGTTCACCAGATCGACCCGGTCATCGGTACCCTCTTCGGCGTCCACCTGTGGTGGTACGGCTTCGCCTATACCGCGGGCTTCCTGGTTCTGTATCTCGCGCTGCGCCGCAACGGGACCGAATTGGGACTTGCCCGGGTCCAAGCCTATGACCTCGCCCTGCTCGTCAGCGTCGGCACCCTCCTGGGCGGACGGCTCGTCGAGGTGGCCTTCTACGAATGGCCGTTTTACGGCCATTACCCGCACCTGATCCCGGCGCTCTGGCTCGGCGGCATGGCCACGCACGGGCTGCTGCTGGGGGCGATTGCGGGGATCCTGCTGTTTTGCCGGATGCACGGCAAATCGTTCCTCGCCGTCACCGACGCGCTCGCCATCCCGGCCGCATTCATCCTGGCGTTCGGGCGGATCGGCAATTTCGTTGACGGGCAGATCGTCGGCAGCGAGACATCGGTGTGGTGGGCGGTCAAGTTCCCGGACGCCGACGGCTTCCGCCATCCTACTGTGCTCTACGACGGGATCAAGAACCTGCTGCTCGTCCCGTTGCTGGTCTACGTTTACAAGCGGCGGCCGCCGGAGGGCACCGTCACCGGACTATTCCTGTTCCTCTACGCGTTCCTGCGGATCGGTGTCGACGTCTTTCGCGTCTACCCGACGAGCCTGCTCGGGCTCGCCACCGGGCAGGCGCTGAATATCGTGACCAGCATCCTCGGGCTGGCCCTGCTGGCGTGGTCCTGGGCGCGGCGAGGCGCGCCGGACGACACGGCCGTTGCTCCCCGCGCGACGCCGCCGGCGCGCGTCGAGAATCAAAGAGGCCGGCTCCGGCGCGACCTCGCGTTCGCCGCCCTGCTCGCCCTCCCGCTGGTGATCCCGAGCGACTGGACCCAGGACGTGCCGGAGCGCTACGGCAAGCGCCATCCGGGGCTGCAGCACTCCACGCTGTACCCGGCGATAGCCCGATGGCCCAATCCACCCCTTTGATTCTAGTTGGGTATTTTTCGGGCCCTCGCCGTAACTCATCCGTAAGTCAACGGTAAGCGATCGGATAGCGCCGAAGTCGCATGCTGTGCCGCATATCGCCAGCCGCACCGGCGACAACCCACAAGCACGGAGGTGGCACATGAGGACGAAAACCGACCAGCGCCGCGGTCATGAGGCGGACGAACCCGCTGCATTCATCCTCGACGACGAGCTCGAGGCGCCCTGCAGCGAGTACCTCGTCATGAGCCAGGAGCGCGACTTGCCGGCCCTCGCGGAATATCTGCACGAGTTGCGGGAGTCGGGCTCCCGCACGATCCATTGAGATGTGTGTCCCGCTGTTTTGTTCAACCGTAAAGGAGGCTTTATGAACACCCGAAGCTTCGTTTCATCCAACCTGCTGCGCAACGCGCTCGTGCTGTCCCTGCCGCTGGTCGCATTGAGCGGCTGCTACGTCATGCCGGTCGGGCAGGACATGAGCGGCAACCCGTACTACGTGTACTCGCCGGTGCCCGTCGTTCCCGCACCGGGCGGCGGCCAAGGCAGCGCTCCCATGGCCGTTCCGGGCGGGCCGGCGGCTGCGACGCTCGCCGTGAAGCTCTACCCCATCAACGATCTCGCCAACCAGACCGGCATCCTCACCGGCCAGGTCACGAACATGATGACCGGCAAGGGCCGCTTCACGTTCAACTACCAGGGCGAGACGCTGGTCGGCGAAGCGACGCGCACCTCCAACGACGACCGGCGCGGCATCGCGAGCGCCTACGGTCCGCGCGGCGTGTTCGCCCGCTGCGAGTACCAGATGAGCACGCCCCACATGGGCGCCGGCACCTGCACGTTCTCCAACGGCGCGCAGTACCAGCTGCACGTCGGCGGCTGAACGGCCGCGCGTGGTTGCACACGCCCCCTGTGGTCGCAAGCCGCAGGGGGCGTCGCGTTGCGTGTGCTAACATCGCTCCACTTTTCCGGCGCGAGGTCCCCGATTTGGAAGCTTCCGCTGCGAAGCAGCCCGCAACCGGCAGCGCGATCACCGCCGACGCGCTGATCGAGATGATCCGGCAGCTCGCCGCGGAGCTGCACCCGTCCCGCGCCGCGATCCCCTCCTCGCTCGACGCCCGGCTCGAGCAGGACTACGGTTTCGACAGCCTGGGCCGCGTCGAGCTGTTCCTGCGGATCGAAAAACGCTTCGGCGTCACCTTGCCCGAGGCGGTGATGGCGACCGCCGAGACGCCACGCGACCTCCTGCGCGCGATGCTCGCGGCGAGTCCCCATCTCGTGCACGCCGCCGCGCTCGAGCGCGTATCCGCGCTGGCGACGGAATCGGAAACGCCGGAAGAGGCGGCGACGCTTCCCGACGTGCTGGCGTGGCACGTCGCCAGGCATCCCGACCGCCCGCACATCGTGCTGCAAGACGAGAACGAGAACGAGCGCACCGTCACCTACGCGGAGCTCGACCAGGCCGCGCGCGCCGTCGCCGCCGGCTTGATCGAGCGCGGGATCGAGCCGGGGCGCGCGGTGGCGATCATGCTGCCGACCAGCGTCGAGTACTTCTTCAGCTTCTTCGGCATCCTGCTCGCGGGCGGCGTGCCCGTTCCGATCTATCCGCCCGCGCGCGCCTCCCAGATCGAGGACCACCTGCGCCGCCACGCCGGCATCCTCTCGAACGCGCTCTCCGCGATGCTGGTCACGGTGCCGCAGGCCAAGCCGCTCGCGCTGCTCTTGAAACCGCGCGTGGACACGCTGAAGGACGTGGTGACGCCGGAAGAGCTGATGCGGCCGGGCGCGGCGGCGGCGGTGCAGCGCGCGAAACCGCAGGACGTCGCGATGATCCAGTACACCTCCGGCAGCACCGGAAATCCCAAGGGGGTCGTGCTGACCCACGCCAACCTGGTCGTCAATATCCGCGCGATGGCGAAGGCGCTGCGGGTGACGCCCGCCGACGTGTTCGTGAGCTGGCTGCCGCTCTACCACGACATGGGCCTCATCGGCGCGTGGCTGGGCAGCCTGATGTACGGCTTCAAATACCCGGTGATGTCGCCGCTCACCTTCCTCTCGCGCCCGGAGCGCTGGCTGCGAACCATCCACCGCCATGGCGGCACGCTCTCGGGCGGGCCCAACTTCTGCTACGAGCTGTGCCTGCGCCGCATCCAGGACGCGGACATCGAGGGCCTCGATCTCTCCACCTGGCGCTTCGCGTTCAACGGCGCCGAGCCCGTCTCGCCCGAGACGATGGACACGTTCACGAAACGCTTCGCGCGCTACGGCTTCAAGCCCGAGGCCATGGCTCCGGTGTACGGGCTCGCGGAGGCGACGCTCGGCGTCGCGTTCCCGCCGCCCCTGCGCGGGCCGCTGCTCGATCGCGTGAACAAGACCGAGTTCATGAGCGGCGGCCGCGCGGTGCCGGTGCCGCCCGATCACCCGGACGCGCTCGTCCACGTCGCGTGCGGCCGGCCGGTCCCGGGCCACCAGATCCGCATCGTCGACGGCACGGGACGCGAGCTGCCGGAGCGCGCGGAAGGCCACATCCAGTTCAGCGGGCCGTCGGTCACCAGCGGCTACTACCGCAATCCCGACGCGACGCAGAAGCTCCTGCACGGCGAGTGGATGGACACCGACGACGACGGCTACGTCGCGGAGGGCGACCTCTACATCACCGGCCGCATCAAGGACACCATCATCCGCGCCGGCCGCAACATCCATCCCTACGATCTCGAGGAAGCGATCGGCAACGTCGAAGGCATCCGCAAGGGGTGCGTCGCCGTGTTCGGCAGCAAGGACGAGCGCGCCGGCACGGAGAAGATCGTCGTGCTCGCCGAGACGCGCGAGACCGACCCCGCCCGGCTCGAGGCCCTGCGCGGCAGGATCAACGATCTCGCGGTGTCGCTGATCGGCGCGCCGGCGGACGACATCATGCTCGCGCCGCCCGGCACGGTGCTGAAGACCTCGAGCGGCAAGATCCGCCGCGCCGGCAGCCGCGAGGTGTACGAGCACGGCGGCGGCACGCGCACGCGCGCGGTGTGGTGGCAGGTCGTGCGCCTCACCTGGGCGGCGCTGCTGCCGCAGGCGCGGCGCACGTTGCGCACCGCCGGCGACAACCTCTACGGCGCCTACGCGCTGTTCCTGTTCGGCGCATTCGGCACGCTGGTGTGGCTCGCCTGCGCCGTCCTGCCGCGTGCCGACTGGTGCTGGAGCGTCAGCCGCAACCTGGCGCGCGCGTTCCTGTGGCTCACCGGGATGCCGGTCAGCGTGCGCGGGCTCGAGCACCTGCCGGCCGGGCGCGCCTGCATGATGGTGGTCAACCACGCGAGCTACCTCGACGGCATCGTGACCGTCGCCGCGCTGGCGGAGCAGAAA
Organism: Betaproteobacteria bacterium; assembly: GCA_016192825.1. Taxonomy (GTDB): domain Bacteria; phylum Pseudomonadota; class Gammaproteobacteria; order Burkholderiales; family SG8-41; genus SG8-41. The sequence goes on from JACPTK010000087.1 coordinate 68,156, forward strand.
TCCTTCGTCGCCAAGCGCGAGCTGCTCGATCACTGGGTGCCGCGCATCTTTCTCAGGGCCATCGGCAGCGTGTTCGTGGACCGCCTCGACGCGCAGCGCAGCATCGAAGACACCGGGCGCTTCGTGGAAGCGGCGCGCTCCGGGCAGTCGCTGATCGTTTTCCCCGAGGGCACCTTGCGGCGCATGCCCGGGCTGCTGCCCTTTCACATGGGCGCGTTTGTGATCGCGGCGCAGTCGGGCGTGCCGGTCGTGCCGGTCACGATCCGCGGCACGCGCTCCGCGCTGCGCGACGGCCAGTGGCTGTTCCACCGCAGCCGGCTGAGCGTGACCATCAGCGCGCCGATCGAGCCCGCGGGGAACGACTGGAATGCGGCGATCGCGCTACGCGACGCCGCCCGCGCGGAGATCCTGCGCCTCTGCGGCGAGCCGGACCTGGGCGAGGAGACATCGTTGATACCGAAGCGCGCAGCGACGCCCGGGCCGGCGGCCAGCTGATCGGACGCCCAAGGGATGAGGGACGCCACCCCCATCCCCGCCCTTCCCCCCTCAAGAGGAAAGGGCGATCCCGAGGGATGGGGAGTTTGCAGTTTGCAGTGGGCCGTTTGCAGTTGCTGCCAACTGACGGCTGCCAACTGTCAACTTCCGGTCCTGTTAATCCTGTCTATTCTCACCACTCACGCCGCTTGGGGCGGGCCGCCGGCGGATCAGAACTTCTCCACCCACGGCCGCAGTTCGACTTCCCACGTCCAGGCGCTGCGCGGCTGGCGCATGACGTATAGGTAACTGGCGGCAATGGCATCGGGGTCGAGCAGGGAATCGGGCTCCCCCGACGGCGCGGCGCGCCCGGGGCGGGCAATGCCGCCGTCGATGACGAAATGGGCGACGTGTATCCCCTGCGGCGCGAGCTCGCGCGCCATGCTCTGGGCGAGGCCGCGCAAGGCGAATTTGCCCATGGCGAAAGGCGCCGACTGCGGGTAGCCCTTGACGCTCGCCGACGCGCCGGTGAAAAAAATCGCGCCGCGCCGCTTCGCCAGCATGCGGCGCGCCGCCTGCTGCGCGACGAGGAAGCCGCCGAAGGCGCTCGCGGCCAGCGCGCGCTCGACTTCGGCCGGATCCAGCTCGACGAACGGCCCGCGTACCCGCCCGCTCGCGTTGTACACCACGACATCAGGCTCACCGAACGCCTTGTCCACGTCGGCGAAGAGTTGCCGCACCCGGGCCGCGTGGACCGCGTCGCAGGAAAAGGCGCGCGCCCCGGTTTCCGTGCACAGCGCGGCGAGCTTGTCGGGGTTGCGCGAGGCCAGGGCTACGCGCACGCCCTCTCGCGAAAACAACCGGGCGAGAGAGGCGCTCAGCCCCTGCCCCGCCCCGACGATAAGCGCGCGCTCGAACGGCATGGCATCCATAACGGTTCTCCCGCTTCCTGACGGATAATCGATCAAAACACGGGCAAAACGCAAGGATGAAGGTGGAAGGGTATGTCGGGGCCGTTGTTTTGCATTCTTCGTCCATCGGGCCGCGTCGGGCTATCCCGGGCACGCACGGCATTCCGAAAACCGCTCGGTTTCGGGTAGGATTCGGTGGATAGCGGAACCGAGAAACCATGAAAAAGATGTTTCTTTTCGTCGCGGCATTGACGCTGGCGGTTGCGTGGCAGGTGAACGCCCAGACCGCGCGCGGCAAGATGACGGGCGGCGTCGCCTACACCCTGCCGCAGTGGTTCAAGCCGAGCTTTCTCCACTTCAAGGACGACGTCGCGGAGGCCCACAAGCAGGGCAAGCACGTCATGGTGTTCCTGCATCTCGACGACTGCCCCTACTGCGCGAAAATGCTGCAGGAAAACTTCGCGAGCGGCGACAACCGGGCCTTCATGCAGAAGCACTTCGACGTGATCGCCGTCAACGTCCGCGGCGGCCTGGAAGTCGTCTGGACCGGAAGCTACCGCGGCCAGGCGTTCGCCGCCTACCTCGAGACCCGCGATAATGCGGCGGTCTATGCGTTCCGCCCCCATCCGCGGTTCGCGACCGTCACGAACTTCAGGAACTTGAAGAAGCCCCTCGCCGTCCTGTGGGAAGACCGCCAGTGCGCGGACTGCGCGCGGTTTCATGACAGGACGCTGAATCACCCCGATGTCGTGGCCGAGATGAAGAAGCTGCTCGTCGTCCGCCTCGACGCCGACTCGAAGCGGCCCATCGTCGATCCCCAGGGCAATGCCATCACACCCGCGCAATGGGTGAAGGCCCTTGGCCTCACCTACCGTCCCGCGCTGGTACTATACGACGAAGGGCGCGAGGTCTTCCGCTTCGAAGGGCGGCTTTATCACTTTCATTTCAAGGAAGCCCTCCGCTACGTCAGCGGCGGTCACTACAGGCGTTTCGGCGGCATCTCGAAGTACAACGCCGCCCGCCGGGAGGAGCTTCTGAAGCAGGGCATCAACATCGACTACTCCGAATAGGGCCTCGCCGCTCGGCGCGGGGACCCGTCACCTATCACTTATCACCTTTCAGAGAGAGACGACGATGGCCAAAGGCTACTGGATCAACATGTTCCGCGAGGTGAAGGACCCGGCGAAGGTCGATGCATACCGCAAGCTGGCCGTGCCGGTGATGCAGGCGTCCGGCGGAAAATTCCTGGTGCGCGGCGACCCGGCAAAGGTGTACGAGCACGGCGCCATGGAGCGCGTCGTGGTCATCGAATTCGAGAGCGTGGAGCAGGCGATCGCCGTCCACGACAGCCCCGGCTACCAGGCCGCGCTGAAGGCGCTCGGCGACGGCGCCGTAAGGGACTTGAGAATCGTCGAGGGAGTATAGAACCCGTCTCAAGTACAAGAAATGGACAGGATTTACAGGATTAACAAAAAACTGAAGTAAATCATGTGTTCTAGAAAGTGGTGACGAGACGCATCTGATGGCTGCCCGCGAGAAACCCGCGCGACCCCGTCTCGCGGTGATCCCCCTGCTCCCGGTCACCGTTCAACCCGGTGACATTCGCTACGCCCCCGGCGCGCGCGCGGGCCGCTGGGTGTTCGCCACCGGGAACAAGGGCACGGCCGCTTTCGGGGGCGGCATGGCGCCCGAGGTGATCGACGAGTCCGCGCCGCGCCACGGCCCGCCGAAGCACAAGAAGGAAGCGCGGCGCATCTTCGCCAATTTCGCGAAAGTGCTGAAAGCCGGCGGCACCGACCGCAAGCACGTCGTGCGGGTCGATCAGTACTACACGGGCGGGCAGGTCGTCCCGGCGTATCACGAAGTGCGGCGCGAATTCTTCGCGGGCCACGTGCCGCCCAGCACCTCGAACCTGCATCGGAAGTTCCTGCTCGCGGGGCAGGACATGGAGGTGCAGCTGATGGCCGTCGTTCCCGCCAGGGGCTTCGAGGTGATGCAGCACCGCCCGAAGAACCTGCCGGTGCACGCGACCTCCGCCTATAGCCCGGTGCTCACCTGCGGTGATTACGTGTTCGTGGCCGGCCAGACCGCGGAGGCGCTCAAAACGGAGGAAGGCCCGATCGATCCCGCGGCGCGCATGCCGGCCGGGCACCTGTGGAAGGGCACGCCGATCAAGCTCGAGACCGAGTTCGTTATCGAGCGTAAGTTGAAGCCCGCGCTGGCCAGCGTCGGCAACACGCTCGCCGAAGTGGTGAAGGCGCAAGTCTACCTGCGCGACGTCAACGACATCCCGGCCTTCAACGAAGTGTGGGCGAAGCACTTTCCGAAAGCGCCGCCCGCCACCACCCTCATCACGACCGCCACGCCCGGCTTCATCTGCGAGGCCGGCCGCATCGAAATCAACACCATCAGCCTGCGCCGCGGCGGCCGCACGCGGAAACGGGTGATCGATGCCGGCGTGCCCACGGCGTATGCCGGCTACGTGCAGGCGATCCGCGCCGGAGACCTGCTGTTCCTGTCCGGGTTGATGGCGGTGGACTCGAGCGGAGCGCTCGCCCCCGCAGCGCGCATCGATCCGCGCCAGCCGTACTTCGGCAGCGCCGTGGAGCTTCAGATGGACGCCATCCTCGCCCGGGCGCAACGCATCTGCCGCAAGGCCGGCACGTCGCTCGCCAACGTGGTGCGCGCGCAGCAGTTCCATGTGAATCTCGCCGACTTCCACGGCGCCTGGCAGGCCTGGCGGCGCCACCTGCCCGGCCAGCACCTGCCGTTCTCGGCGATCGAGGTGCCGGCGCTCGGCGTGCCGGGCGCCGTCGTGATGCTGGATCTCTGGGTGTATGCTCCGTGATCGACCGTTCGTCCGGATCGTCAGCAGCACCGCTATTGTCGATCCGGCGGCCTGCTCATCGAATTCCCGCGACCGTTTCCTTGAAAGGAAGACCATGAACCCGAAATCGTTGACGCACTCTCGTTCCCGCTGCCGTATTCTGGCCGCGCTGTGCGCCTGGACCACAGTCGCGCTGGCGTCCTCGGCGCCGGTGCTCGCGCAGGCGCCCGGCGCGGCCGCGGGCTTCCCGCCGCCGCAGATCCGCATCGTTGTCCCCTTCACGGCAGGCGGCGGCACCGACGTCATCGCCCGTCTCGTCGCGAAAGGCCTGGCCGACACCTGGAAAGTCACGGTGCTGGTCGACAACCGTGTCGGCGCCGGCGGCGTCGTCGGCTCGCAGTGGGTGACGACGCAGAAGCCCGACGGCCGGACCTTCCTCGCGGTGGCGAGCGCGTTTGCCGTGCGCGCGGCGATCGACCGCAGCGTGCCGTATGACGCGACCCGGGATTTCTCCGGCGTCGGGCAGATGGCGATCTCCCCGAGCTTCATGGTCGTGTCCACGTCGCACGGCTTCGGCTCGCTCAAGGATCTGATCGCTTATGCCAAGCGGCAGCCTGCCGGCATTTTCTACACGTCGGCCGGCGTCGGCAGCACCGCCCACCTGCACGCGGCCGCTGTCGCACATCTCGCCGGCATCAAGGCCGAACACGCCCCGCAGCGCGGCACGCCGGAAGCGGTCAACGAGGCGATGACCGCGCGCGTGCTCTACGCGTTCGCGCCCGGACCGAACGCGATTCCGCTCGCCCGGGCGGGCCGCTTGCAAGTCCTGGCGACGACGTCCCCGGCCGGCGCCCGCTTCCTGCCGGGCATCCCCAGCCTGGCCCAGGCCGGACTCCTGGGATACGAAGGCGACGACTGGTTCGGCGTGTTCGCCCCGGCCGGCACGCCGCGGGCGATCCGCGAGCGCATGTCGAAGGAAATGGCGCGCGTCCTCGCGCTGCCCGAGATCCGCGAGCGCCTGTTTATCCTCGGCGCCGAACCGGTCTCGAGCCCCCCCGCGAAATTCGAGGCCTTCGCGCGGGACTACATCGCCCGCACGCGCAAGCTCGGCGAGGCCATCGGCATCAAACCCCAGTGATGGGTGATAAGTGATGGGTGATGGGACTCGACCCCTAATCAATCAGGGAGCGCAACCATGGGATCGATCGAAGCACGCCTGAAGCAAATGGGCTACGAGCTGCCGCCGCCGTTCGTATTCCCAAAGAACAATCGAACCGGTTGCACCCAGACCGGCACGTTGCTCCTGCTGTCGGGACATGGGCTCGACCTGCCGAAGCTGCCCAAGGTCCGGCAGACCGGCAAGTTCGGCGCGGACATCACAGTCGAGGAAGGCTACGCGACCGCGCGCGCGGTCGCGCTCACCATGATGGCGACGATCAAGGCGCACTGCGGGGACCTGGACCGGGTGAAGCGCGTGCTGCGCCTCTTCGGCATGTGCAACTGCACGCCGGACTTCGTCCAGCAACCACAGGTCATCGACGGCGCCTCGGACCTGTTTTTCGAGCTGTGGGGCCCCGAGTCCGGGAAGCACGCCCGCTCGGCGGTGGGGCACGCGGCACTTCCACGCGGCATCGCGGTGGAAATCAACGGCGAGTTCGAGCTGCACGCCTAGCAGCCTGTCGGACTCAGCAGTCCGCACAGGCTGCTAACGGCAAAACCGGCCGACCCTTCAGCAAAACAAACCCCGAAGGGGTTGAATTCGCAGAAAATCGGAGGTGATCTTGCATATTCGTCATCCTTTCGTGCAATGTTCCTGGTGCCGGTTTTGCATTAGGAGTTTGTCGGACCCAAGTCCGACAAACTCCTAGCGCGCCGGCAAGTCGCGACTCGCCGCCACGCCCGGCCCGGTACGCGGGAGACTCGAACGTATCTCAACAATACCCCAGGCCATGAGCCGAATAGACAGCATTCATCCATCGCACATCGCTCAGTTGCCCCAACGTAAGGAAACCCCCGCATGCCATCCACCGTTCAATCCCTGCGGCTGAAGACGCTGCTTGGGGATTACCCGAACACCCGCGCGTTGCGCCGGGGCGAGCTGACCTCGCCCGGCATCGCTTTCGATTTCGCGGACGTCCCGCAAGTGGCCAGCGCGTTCAAGCGCACGGTGCGCAATCTCGAGTTCGACGTCTCGGAGCTCGCCATCGTGACCTTCCTGATGGCCAAGGCGCACGGCAAGCCCTACGTGCTGCTGCCGGTCGTGGTGCTCGGGCGCTTCCAGCACCCGTTCCTCGTCTACAACTCGGCGCGCGGCGAGCTTCGTCCCGGCGACCTGAAGGGACGCCGTGTCGGCATCCGGTCCTATTCGGTCACGACCAGCATGTGGATCCGCGGCATACTCGCCAACGATCACGGGCTGGATATCGACGCCGTGCGCTGGGTGACGTTCGAGGAGCCGCACGTGGCGGAATTCAAGGACCCGCCGTCGGTCGAGCGCGCGCCCGCGGACCGCGAGCTGCTCAAGATGCTGCTGGATGGAGAGGTGGATGCCGCGGTGCTCAGGGACACCAACCTGTCGGACCCGCGCCTCAAGCGCCTCATCGCGGATCCGGACAAAGCGGCGCGCGACTGGCATGCCCGCAACCACGCGATCCAGATCAACCACATGGTGACGGTCAAGGAATCGCTGACGAAGTCCAATCCCGATGCCGTCCGCGAAATCTACCGGCTGCTGCGCGAGGCGAAGCGTCTCGCGCCCCCGGCCGCGCCGGGCGCGCTCGACATGACGCCGATCGGCCTGGAAGCCAACCGGCGCAACCTCGAGGTCGCGATCGACTACGTCTATCAGCAACGCCTCATCCCGCGGCGCTTCACGGTGGACGAACTCTTCGACGACGTCACGAGGAGGCTCGACGCCTCTTGAGGGATGAGGAGGAAAAACTCCCGCACCGCGGAGCCACCTCTAATCTCTAGAAGTGGTCTCAAAAATGCCGCAAGTCAAAAACCAAATAGACAGGATTAACAGGATTTACATGATTTACTTCAGTTTTTGATTTTGTTAATCCTGTAAATCCTGTCCATTTCTTGTTTTTGAGACGGGTTCTAATCACGACTCACGAATCACGGTAATGTCAGCAAGCAAGGAACAAACGACCGCCTACCTCTCCGAGTGGGCGGCGGGTTTTCGCCTCGAGGACGCCCCGGCGGCAATCGTCGAGCGGATGAAGGCGCTGGTGCTCGACCTGCTGCGGGTCGTCGCCGTCGGCGCGAAGCTGCCGTGGAGCCGGAACGCGCGGCAGTACGCGCTCAAGCTCGGCGGCAATGCGACCAGCACGGTGCTGCTCTACGGCGACCGCATGGACGCGGTGCGCGCCGCTTTCGTCAACGGCGCCTTCGCCCACGCCTGCGACCTCGACGACACGCACGTCGGCTCCATGCACCACGCGGGCGCGTCGGTGCTGCCGGCCGCTCTCGCAATCGCAGAAAGAGAAAACGCCGGCGGCCGCGCGCTGCTGGAAGCCGCCATCTGCGGCTATGAAGCGTCGCTGCGCATCGGGCTCGCGGTGCAGCCTTCGATGTTTCACCGCGGCTTCATGGCGACGCCGACCTGCGGCACGCTGGGCGCGGCGCTCGCGGCGGGGAAGCTCTTGCGCCTCAACGCCGCGAACCTGGCCGGCGCGCTCGGCGCCGCCTGCACCTACGCTGGCGGCCTCGCGCAGTTCTACAAGTCGGGCTCCGTCATCAAGCGCGTCAACGCGGGCAAGGCGGCCGAGTGCGGGGTGATCTCGGCGCTGCTCGTGCAGGAAGGCATCTGGGGCCCGCGGGACATCCTCGAAGGCAAGGAGGCCGGCTTCTTCAAGGCCTTCTCGGACGCGCCCAACCCGTCCCGCGTCACCGACGACCTCGGGCGCGGCTACCGGCTGATGGAAGTGAGCACCAAGGTGCACGCCGGCGCCGGCCGGCTGCAGGCGTCCAACGATGCCGGCCTGGCGCTGGGCAGCGAGCACCGCCTCGCGCCAGGCCAAATTGCCGGCGTGGAAGTCGGCATCCCGAAAGTGATCCAGGGCATGCTGACGAAGACCGATCCCCACGACGTGCAGAGCGCGCAGTTGAGCGTGCCCTTCAGCCTGGCGATGGCCTTGTCTCTGGGCCGCACGCGCGGCGCGGCTGCCGGCATCCGCCCCGAGGACTACGAGCGGGCGCTCGCCGATCCCGCCGTGCGCGCGCTGTCGCTGCGAGTGCGCTGCGTGGTGGACCCGGAGATCGAGGCGAAAACCAACACGGAGGAAGTGCCCTCCCGCGTGACGCTGAAGCTCGCGGACGGCCGCACCCTCGAGGCGAGAGTGGACCACCCACGCGGCAGCCCCCACCGCCCGATGGCGTGGGACGAGTTGAGCGGGCTTTTCCGCGACACCGTAGCAGATACCTTGCCGGAGAAATCCATTGCCCGGGTGCTGGATGTCGTCGCCGATCTGGACGGCAGGTCCCGCGCGCGGGATATCACGGCCGCGTTCGCCGCTAAAGCTTCACCGCCGGGGCCGCGAAGGGCGCAAAGGAACAGAAAGGTCTTACCGCGGAAGGCACGAAGGACGCGAAAGAATTGAAACGAAGATCGTACTACCCGCTTCACCATTCACGACCCACGATCCACGAATCACAACTCAGGCACCCGAGCGCAGCCAACTGCGCTGCCTGAGGTATCCCGTTTCAAACGTCTCGAGCCGCTCGCGGTATTGCTCCGTCCGCGCGATGTCATCCAGCCCTTCCAGCAGGCATTTCCTGCGCACCGGGTGAATTTCGAAGCGGTGCACTGACCCGGCGACATCGGTCACCGTCTGGGCGGCGAGATCCACGCTCAACGTCGCTCCCACGCGCTCGCGCAACTGCCGCCGGATGGCGAGCACGCTCTCGTGGGGCAGCACGACGGGCAGCAGGCCGTTCTTGTAGCAGTTGTTGACGAAGATGTCCCCGAAGCTCGACGCGATCACGCACCGGATGCCGAATTCGTAGAGCGCCCACACCGCGTATTCGCGCGCCGATCCGCAGCCGAAATTGCGGTCGCCGACGATGATCCCCGCCGTGCGATAAGGCTCGCGGTTCAGCACGAAGTCCTTTTCCGAGCCTTCTGCATTGAAGCGCAGATCGTGGAACAGGATCTGCGCATGCTTGGGCCCCCGCGGCACCTTGTTGAAGCGCGTCGGGCAGAGCTGATTGGTGTCCACGTTCGGTTCGCCCATCGGCGCGGCGATCGCGGTCAGCGTGGTGAACGGCGGCATTGTCATCGCTTCTCCTCCAGTTCCCGCACGTCGCAGAGCCGTCCGGTGAGCGCGGCGGCGGCAGCCATCGCCGGGCTGAGCAGATGCGTGCGGCCGCCGGTGCCCTGCCGCCCGCGAAAGTTGCGGTTCGACGTGGAGGCGCAGCGCTCGCCGGGCTTGAGCTGGTCGCCGTTGATCGCGGTGCACAGCGAGCATCCGGGCGACCGCCACTCGAAGCCGGCCGCGGTGAATATGCGGTCGAGGCCTTCCTTTTCGGCCTGCGCCTTGACGGTGCCGGAACCCGGCACTATCCATGCCGGCACGACGGCCTTGCCCAGCCGGGCGACGCTCGCGGCCGCGCGCAAGTCCTCGATCCGGGAGTTGGTGCACGAGCCGATGAACACGCGGTCCACCGCGATCTCGGAGAGCGGGCTGCCCGGCTTCAATGCCATGTAGTCGAGCGCCGCGCCGATCTCGGCGCGCTTGTCCTCGTCCGCCGCGTCGCGCGGATCGGGAACGCAGCCGGTGATGGGCAAGGCGTGCTCGGGACTGGTGCCCCACGTCACCATCGGCGCGAGCTGCGAGGCGTCGAACCGAACCTCCCGGTCGAATTTCGCGCCCGGGTCGCTCGGCAGGCCCTTCCAGTAAGCCACCGCGTCGTTCCACGCCCCGCCCCGGGGCGCGAACGGGCGGTCCGCCAGGTAGCCGAACGTCGTCTCGTCGGGCGCGATCATCCCGGCGCGCGCCCCGGCTTCGATCGACATGTTGCTCACCGTCATGCGCGCCTCCATGCTCATGGACCTGATCGTGGAGCCGGCGTACTCGAGCACGTGCCCGGCGCCGCCGCCCGCGCCGATCCGCGCGATGATCGCCAGGATCAGGTCCTTCGCGCTGACCCCGAACGGCAGCGCGCCGTCCACGGTGATGCGCATGTTCTTCGGCTTGCGCTGCCACAGCGCCTGGGTCGCCAGCACGTGCAGCATGTCCGAGGAGCCGATCCCGAAGGCGAGACAGCCGAACGCGCCGTGCGTCGAGGAGTGCGAGTCCGCGCCGGTGATGAGCAGGCCCGGCTGCGTGATGCCCTGCTCCGGCGGAACGATATGCAGGATGCCCTGCCGCGGATCGTCGATGCCGAACAGCATCACGCCGTGCCGCACGGTGTTCTTCTGCAGTTGCACGACCATGTTGCGGATTTCGGGGATCGCGATACCCTCCACGCCCTTGTCGCGTCCCGTGGTGGGCACGTAGTGGTCGCTGAACGCGAAGACCTGCGCCGGCCGGCGCACGGAGCGCCCCATCTTCTCGAGGTTTGCGAAGGTGTGCAGCGAGGCTTCGTGGATCAGGGCGCGGTCGACGTAGAGGAGGACCTCGCCTTCCTCCTCCAGGGCAACGTGCGACTGCCAGATCTTTTCGAACATCGTCTGCGGCGTCATGAGGCTTCCCTCTTCAGTTGCCGGCGCCCGATGGCGGCGCGAATCCGTAGAGCCGCGCGGGATTGGCCACGAGGATGCGCTCGCGAATCGCGGCGTCCGGCACCCAGTCGCAAAAAGCGTCGATCAGGTCGCCGTCATTGGGAACGTCGCCCTCCTGATAGCGGTTGGGGTGCGGCCAGTTGCTGCCCCAGACGAGACGGTCGGGCCGGGCTTCGATCAGCGCCTGCGCCATGGGCTTCATGTCCGGCCAGTCCGGAGGCCCGGCCTCCGACAACCGGTACCAGCTCGAGATCTTCGCCCAGCAATCGTCGCGCTGGCGCAGGATGCGCAACAAGGCCTGGAAGCCGGGCGCGCCCGCGCCCTCCTTGCCGCGCACGCTGCCCATGTGATCGAACACCAGCGGGACCGGCAACTTGAGAAAATGGGACTCGAGCGCCGCGACCTCGGCAACACCGCCCAGGTGCAGGTCCAGGTGCCAGCCGAGCGGCTTGATCTTGCCGGCGATCACGTCGATCAGCTCCGTGCCGCCGTAACCCTTGACCTTCGTCGACAGGCGGGCGCCGCGGATCCCGCCGGCGTGCAGGCGTTCGAGCTCGGCGCGTGCCGCGTCGGGCCGGATGCCGGCAACGCCGCGCGCGCGATGCCGGCCCAGCGTGGCTATCACGTCGAGCGTCACGGTACTGTCGAACCCGTAGATGCTCGAATTGATCTGGACGGTGCGCTGCAGGCCCACGGTTTCGCACATGCGTAAATAATGCGAAAGCGGAGCTGGCGCGGGAACGTAGCTGAACTCCTTGCCGCGGGGATACCGGCCGGTGTCCTCGAAGGTGTGGCAATGGCAGTCCGTGCTTCCGGCCGGAAGCTGGTGCCGGGGACGGCGCGTATCGCGTATGGGCGGTAGCGATTGCCGCGGAGCTCTTTCGGCTGCTTCGGTCATGTGGCCGGTCCTTCGTGCGCGGGATTCACCGCTTCGGCATCGCGGTCTTGATGACCCGCGCCCATTTCTCCGTCTCGCTCCGCAGAAACTCGCCAAACTCCTCCGGGCTCAACGTGCCGAGCTCGGAGCCCAGGGCGGCGAGGCGCTTGCGGGTATCGGGCAACTGCAATATCCGCAGGATCTCCCGGTTCAGCTTGTCCACAATGGCTTTCGGCGTCCCGGTGCGGGTAACCAGCCCGAACCATGCCGTCACGCCAAAGCCGGGTATGCCGGACTCGGCGACCGTCGGAGTCTCCGGCACGACCGGCGAGCGCTTGGCCGACGTGACCGCGAGCAGACGCAGTTTCCCGGCCCGCACGTGGGGCACTGTGGTCATCAGGTCGGTGAAGCCGATGGAAACCTCGCCCGCGATGAGTGCGGTGATGTCCGGGATGCCGCCGCGATACTGCACCGGCACCATCTTCGTGCCGCTCAGGCCGTCGAAATACGCGCCGGCGAGCCATTGCGCGCCGCCGACCCCGCCGGTCGGGTAGTTGAGCTGGCCGGGGCGCGCCTTCGCGAACGCGACCAGCTCCTTCACCGATTTCACCGGCACCGAAGGATGAACCACTAGGATGTTCGGCAAGGCACCCATCAGCGCGACCGGGGTCAACTCGACCGCGGGGATGAAAGGCATCTTCGGGTTGAGCGTCGCGGCGGTCGTGAACGGCAGCGTCGCGGTGCACAGCGTGTAGCCGTCGGCAACCGATCGCACGGCGATCTCGGTGCCGATCATGCCAGCGGCGCCCGGCCGGTTCTCGACGACGACCGGCTGCCCCCATGCCTCGCTCAACTTCAGGGCGACGGTGCGCGAATGAATGTCGGTGGGGCCGCTCGGTGTGTAGGGCACGATCAGGCGGATGGGCCGCGCCGGATACTCCTGCGCCACGGCTTCGACAGCCAGCGGGCTGATTGCGACGGCGATTGCCAGCCAACGAGTAACGATTCCCATGGTTGGTTCTCCTTATGGCCGTTCTGTGGAGTTCCGATGCCTTTCAGGAACTGCCGGAATGACTCCGGCTTACCGGGAGCCTCCGGCCGGCATGGAACACGGGATTTTTTATTTGCGTTGCGAGCCATCCTATCGCACACGCGGTATGCGCTCAAGACATATAAGTACATAGTGCTATGATGATTTGTCACAGCGCCCCGGAGTGGCTTCATGAACCTGCAGCAGCTGGAAGCCGTCTGTCATATCACCCGTCACCGCTACAACATCCCGGCCGCGGCCGACGCATTTGATTTTGTTAATCTTGTAAATCCTGGCCATTTCTTGTTGTTGAGACGGGCTCCAGTCGCGGCGAACACAATGTAAATAAGGAGGAATCATGCCCAAGCGGATACTCATGCTCCTGGCGGTCATCGTGGCGGCGGCGTGGCAGACGCCGGTCGTCGCGCAGCAATACCCGGCGAAGCCGATCCGGATCGTCTCGCCGTTCGCGCCGGGCGGCGGCAACGACAATCTCTGCCGCACCATCGCGCCCCACCTTGCGAAGAACCTCGGGCAGCAGGTCGTCGTCGATAACCGCGCCGGCGCCAACGGCGCCGTCGGCACCGAGATCGCCGCGCGCTCTGCGCCGGACGGCTACACGATCGTGCTGATCCCGAGCGGGCACTCGGTCAACGCGGCCATCCGCAAGAACCTGCCGTTCGACCCGATCAAGGACTTCTCGCCGATCACGCTGGTCGGCTCGAGCCCGCTGGTGCTGGCCGTGCACCCGTCGCTCCCGGTGAAGAATGTGAAGAACCTGATCGCTCTGGCGAAGGCCCGGCCCGGGCAGCTCGCTTTCGGATCGGCGGGCATCGGCTCGTCCGGCCACCTCGGCGGCGCGCTGTTCGAGGTGCTCACCGGCACGAAGCTGCTGCACGTCCCGTACAAGGGCATGGGGCTCGCGATCATCGACCTCATAAGCGGCCAGGTCTCCCTGACGTTCGGCACGACGCTGTCGGTGGTGCCGCACGTCCGCGCGGGCCGGTTGCGCGCGCTGGCAGTAACGAGCGCGAAGCGCTCGCCCGCGCTGGCCGACCTGCCGACCGTCGCGGAAGCCGCTTCACTGCCGGACTACGAGGCGGGCCTGTGGTATGGCTTCGTCGGCCCGGCGCGCATCCCGCGGGAGATCGTGCAACGCCTCCACTCGGCCATCGTCGCGGTGCTCGAAATGCCCGAAGTGCGGCAGCGGCTCGCAAGCCAGGGGCTGGACCCGCAGCACAACACGCCGGAGGAATTCGCGAAGCTGATGGTGAGCGACCTCGACAAATGGGCGAAAGTGGTGAAGCGGGCCGGCATCAAGGCCGAGTGACGCGTCACTCGAAGGATGAGGGATGAGGGATAAGGAATGAGCCCCGCGCGCCGCGCGGCGTCGGGTCACGAGTCACTAGTCACGAGTCACCGGCGCGAAGCCCGTCAGGGCTTCAGCGCCCTGTAGAGAAACGGCAGGCTGACATCCATCCGGTAATCGATATCGGAGTGGTTGTCGTCGAATTCCTCGTAGGTGTGGCGAACGCCGGCCGCCGCGAGGCGCTGGGACAGGATGCGCGAGCCGTAGTGGATGTGGTACTGGTCGCGCCAGCCGCAGTCGATGTAGATGCCGCGCAGCGACCGGAGCGCGTCGCGGTACCGCGCGACGAGATTGATCGGGTCGTGCCGGCGCCACCTCCTCCAGCGCTCCGCGATCAGCTCGCCGGTCTCCAGGTTGAACGGCACGCGAAAGCCGAGCGGCGCCTTCGGGTCCGGGTCGTAGGTCGCGGCCATGCACAGATTCATGATGCAATGGCCCTCTGCCGTGGAAACTTTTTCCTTCTTCCACACGTGCTCGAGGAAGCGCCGGATGCGCCCGTCGTCCCGCCCTTCGGCAAGACCCCTGCGGCCCGACTCGCGGCGCGCGTCGTATCGCCCGGGCCTGCGCTTCGGGCGGCGGTACTTGGTGAGCTCGTTGAGCGTATTCGGCCAGTCGGCCCAATAGACGAAATCGAAATGCGCGTCGCCGGAATGATTCGCGATCGCGCCCCAGTGTTTCGCGTACTTCATGCCGTGGATCATCGCGCCGTAGCCGCCGGATGACTTGCCGAAGCAGCCGCGGTGCTCGCGGCCCGCGAGCGTGCGGAACTCGCGGTCCACGAACGGAATGATCTCGCGCGTCAGATAGTCTGCGTAATGGCCGATCGCCGGCGCGTTCACGTACTGGTTGCCGCCCAGCGCCGTGAAGCAGTCCGGAAAGACGATGATCGCCGGCCCCATCTTCTGCTCGCGGATGAGCCGCGCCGCGCGCTCCGGCACGTTGTCGCCGAACGGTTTCCAGCTCGTGTGCGACAGACCGGAGCCGGTGAAGCCGACGAGATCGTAGAGCACCGGGAAGCGGCGTCCGCCCGCGCCGTCGTACTGCGGCGGCAGCCACACGCCGAGTTTGCGCACGTGCGGATCGCCCAGCGGGTTGTCCTTGAGGATCTGCGAGCGGTGCTCCAGCACGACCAGCGTGCCGGCGGGGCCCTTGGGCCGTTTCAGTGCCATGCCTGTGAGGGATGAGGGATGCGGGTTGAGGGATGAGGGATGAGGGACGAGGGATGAGGGATGAGGAATCCCCGACCCTGCCCGCCTTTGGCGCGTTACCCATCACCCATTACCGTCACTCGTCACTCGTCACTCGTCACTCATCACTCATCACTCATCACTCATCACTACAAGGCGACTTTCTGCCGCTGGCCGGTCTCCGACGCTCGCGCGATGGCGTCGAGCAGCCTGTGCCGCTTCACGGCGTGGTCGAAATCGGCCTCGACCGGCGCGCCGCCGCGGATGGACTCCGCGAACTTGACCCACATTTGGCCGACGTCGTAAGCGCGGCCCACCTTCCGCACGGACTCCGGCACCCACTTGAGCCGGTCCGGCGCCGGCAGCTCCTTGAGTTGCTTGTCGTCCTTGTGCCCGCCGAAGAGCTTGCGGCTCTCTTCCTGCCCCGCTTCGCCGCCGCCGATCATCATCAACGAGCCTTTCTTGCCGTAGATCTCGAAGCGGTAGCCGCTCCCGAGATACGGCTGCACGCCCACGTAGGCGCTGACGGCCGCGCCGCCCCCGACCCGGCCGTGGACCATGATGTTGTCGGGCGCGGTGGTGTCCACGTACTGCTTGGTGTCGGTCTCGAACCATTGCGGCACGCGCGTGCTGACCAGCGCCGACACTTCGGTGAATTCCCCCACCACCATGCACAGCGCGTCGATCGAGTGGCCGAACGTGATGGTGAACGGGTTCGCGCCGAGCTTCGCGTCACGCTGCCAGGTGCGGTCGGAGGTGCGGGTCAGCACGCCGCTGTTCATGAGCATCATGTTCACCGTCAGCACTTCGCCGACGTAGCCGTCCTTGATCAGCTCGCGCATGTAGAGATACGCGGGCGAGGCGCGGCGCTGCAGGCCGACCATGGTTTTCAGCTTCAGCTTGCGGGCGAGCGCGGCAAGTTCTTCCGCCTCCTTCGTGTTCGCGCCGAGCGGCCACTCGCAGTAGCAGTGCTTGCCCGCCTCCAGGACGGACTTCGAAAGCGCGTAGTGCGCCGGCACGCGCACGGCGACGAGCGCGGCCTCGACCTGCGGATCCTTGCCGAGCGCCTTGACGTCGCTGTAGGCGTGCTTGACGCCGTATTTGTCTGCCGCGGCCTGTGCCGTGTCCGCGTGCGCGGTGCACACGGCGTAGAGCTGCGCCTCCGGCAGGTTCTGCAGCGCCGGAACGTGGGCCCAGGGGCCCCAGCGGCCGCCGGCGCCGATCAGGCCTACGCGTAATGGGTTGGGAGAAGTCATCTTTTCCTCACATGTTTTTTGGCAAGAGGATGGAGTCTACCTCAGCGCGGGGCGCGTGGAGGGATGACGAATCGTCACCCCCATCCCCGCCCTTCCCCCCTCAACGGGGAAGGGAGCAGAGGGTGGGGGTGATGGTGTTCGCATTCCGGCTCACCCCGGACGAAAAAACGGAGGTGGTCCAAATTGTGACCACCTCGCCAAGCTCAAATTCTCACCCAACCTGCCACGAGTCTTTACGGAGCATGGAGCCATCATGGCCGCCAACGTGCTCAACAGCTCCCGGACGAGAGTGATGTAGATCCGTTCGTATTCGAAGGCCAAGCCCTTTATGTTGGCACAGGTTTTACGCTGGGGAATCAGACGCCAAGCCGTGGCCGTGGCAGAAGAAAGGGGCCAGTATTTCGTGCCAAGCGCTGCGCCTTGGTGGCGCAACTTCGATTGGATGCGGTAACGCCATGGGTTTCGAAATAAGCATTTCCGGTGGAGCCGGTATTTCGATAGTGCGAGATTCTAAGATCGAGTGCTGCAAGTAGATCGAGGTTCCAATGCATGACGAGGGACATGTCTTCGTCCGAGTGTGCGTATTCTTAGGCGCGATTGTCATTGTTATCTCGTCCATACTGCTTGAGATGGCGAGAGCTGACATAAGTTACGTTGACGCCATGCGCATTGCCTGGCTGGGACTTGGTGCTGGAATAGCGTTAGTTCTTTGTGGCATAGAGAATTTCTTCCTGGCCCGGAAGACTTGCTCGGTTGGCTGTGGCGAAGACCCTTAAAGAACGGGGCCGGACCTGCGCAACGCGCTGATTCAAACAAATAAGAACGCGAAATCAGGTCATCCGGAGGGATTAGAGGCGTGATTTTGGGGGCAATATCGAGGCTCCAAGGGAGCGAGCCGTGCCCCGCGCGGGCCGCCACTTCCTGCCCGGCCTACTCGGGCACGTCAATCACTGCTGCCACGAGAAGTTGTTCCTGCTGAGATTTCCGCGCGACCGACGCGCCTACCGGCGCTGGCTGTTGGAGGCCAAGATGCGCATGGGACTGTGGGGCTTCAGCGTTTCGCGCTTATTCAGCCAGTTTTGGCGCCGAAATTGGCGTTCTAAGCGCAAAAAAACGATGTCTTTCGGGCTTTGAAATCCAGTAAATCCATTCACTTGGCGTGGTCCGACCCCAGATCGTACCCACTATCACCCGCCACGAGGGGGCAACGCCCCCTGTGGCGCTGGCCGGGGTTTGGCACCATACTTCCGACGGCAGAAACCGGGCTGTCGCCCGAAGTTTCGTTTGCCTTTCTTAAACAGGAGGAGCGATGAAACTCAACATCGGTGCGTTTACCTTGGCGGTCGGTTTGTTCTGGGGCGGGGCGATTCTCCTGGTGGGCGTGTCAAACCTGATCTGGCCGGGGTACGGGCGCGCGTTCCTTCAACTCGTCTCTTCGATGTACCCGGGCTACACCGGCGGCGCGACCATCGGGCAAGTCGTCATCGGCACGCTGTACGGACTGGTGGACGGTGCCATCGGCGGAGCCGTGTTCGCGTGGCTTTACAACTGGCTCTCCGGGTTCTTCCGCCCGGCCCCTTGAACCGAATGGCGTGATAAGTGACGAGTGATAAGTGATAAGTCTCCCGCGCAGCGGGCCTACCCAACCCCCTATCACTTATCACCTATCACCGGTTCTCTGCCTCTTTCGCCTTTCGCCTTTGGACAGTATGGACATGACATGACCGATACGCGCTTCAAGACTCTCGCCCTCGACCAGATGTCGCCCGAACAGCGGCGCATCGCCGAACGGCGCATCGCCGGACCCAAGCAGAAGGTGGGTGCCCCGCTGAACGTGCTGATACGCAGCGCCGGACTGGCCGACCACGTCGAGCGGATCAGCGAACATTTCCGCGTCCAGAAAACCCTGCCCGAGCGCCTCAAGCAACTGGCTATAGCGCTGGTCGCGCGCCACTGGACGGCGCAGTATCCATGGACTGCGCATTATCCGATGGCGCTGGCGGCCGGCATCAGCGCCGCGGTGCTGAACCAGATCGCGGCGGGAGAGCGGCCTGCCGGACTGCAGGCCGATGAAGCCGCCGTCCATGATTTCTGCAAAAGTCTGCTCGAAGAAAAAACCGTCAGCGACGGGGCCTTCGCCGCGGTGCGAGACCGTTATGGCGAAGCCGGTGTCGTCGATCTGATCGGCCTGCTGGGCTATTACTGCATGGTCTGCATGGCGCTGGTGGTGGACCGCTACCCGCCGGTGGCAAACCAGGCGCCGGTTCTCAAGCCGCTGCCCGGCCGGATGCCGGCGCTGCGGCAGGAAAATGAAGAGAAGGCATCATGATGATAAGACGCAGTCTGGCGGCAGGCATGATCGCCGGAGTGATGGCGATTAACGCGACAGGCATGGTGCGGGGTCAGGACTACCCGAGAAAGCCCATACGCGTGGTGACTTCGCCGACCGGCGGCGGTCTCGATTTCATCGCACGCACCATGGCGCAGGGACTGAGCGGTCCCATGGGTCAGCAATTCATCATCGACAACCGGCCGACGCGGCTGCTGCCGGAACTGGTGGCCAAGGCGCCGGCCGATGGTTATCACCTGCTGGTCCACGGCAGCGCGCTGTGGCTGCTCCCCTTCATGGCAGAAGTCAGCCACGATCCATTGCGGGACTTTGCGCCGATCACGCAGATCGCCAGGGCGCCGCTGGTGGTGGTTGTGCATCCATCGCTGCCGGTGAAATCGGTAAGGGATCTGCTCGCTCTGGCCAAGGCCCGGCCGGGCGACCTCAACTATGGATCCGGTTCGACGGGATCCTCCTCCCATCTTTCCGCCGAACTGTTGAAACACATGGCGAGCGTCAATATCATGCGCATTCCCTACAAAGGCCTGGGCGCGGCCACCAACGACTTGATCGGCGGCCGCGTGCACATGATGTTCGCCACCGCACCCACGGCGGCGGCGCATGTCGCGTCGGGTCGCCTGCGGGCGCTGGCGATAACCAGCGCCCGGCCGTCCGCGCTGGCGCCGGGCCTGCCCACGGTGGCGGCGTCCGGGCTGCCGGGCTACGAAGCGGCAACGATATACGGCCTGTTCGCGCCGGCCAGAACGCCGAAGACGATTATCGACCGGCTCAATCAGGAAACCGTGCGCGTTGTGCATACCGCGGATGTCAGTAAGAGATTCTTCAACGCGGGCTCGGAGGTCGTCGGCAGTTCTCCAGCGGAATTTGCGGCGGTCATCAAAGCCGACATGGCGAAAATGGGCAGGATGATCAAGGACGCGGGCATACGCGAGGAATAAGGAATAGGAGCCAAGCGGCGTGATGAGGGATGACGGATGAGGGATGAGGGATGAGGGATGAGGGATAAGGCCCCCGCGCGGAGCGGACTTTCCTGACTCCCTATCCCCTATCCCCCGTCACTGGGGCGGACACCTACGCCCCGCCCCGCCATATGTTGCTTCCCCTCCACGACGTCAACCCGTTAAGGCGCATCCGCTTCGGCTACTTCACGGTCGCGTTCATCGCGGCGTGCGTGCTGGTGTTCCTGTACCAGCTGTCGCTCCCGGAGCGGGATGCGACGCGGTTCGTGTTCTCGTTCGGGGCGATCCCGTCGGTCGTGTTCGGATACAAGGCTTTGCCGGCCGAGATCGCGCAGGTGCCGGCGAACGCGACTCTCGTCACCAGCATGTTCCTGCACGGCAGCGTCATGCACCTCGTCGGCAACATGCTGTTCCTGTGGGTGCTCGGCGACAACGTCGAGGATGCGCTCGGGCACATGCGGTTCGTCGTGTTTTACCTCGTGTCGGGCGTCGCCGCGGCGCTGAGCCACGCCGTCGCCGAGCCGGGCTCGACGGTGCCGATGATCGGCGCGAGCGGCGCGATCTCGGGCGTGATCGGCGCCTACCTGATGCTGCACCCGCGCGCGACGATCAAGACGCTCGTCTTCCGCACGATCGTGGATCTGCCGGCGTTCGTGGTACTGGGGTTGTGGATCGCCTTCCAGTTCCTCAACGTCTATCTCACCGGCCCCAGCGAGGGCGGCGGCGGCGTCGCGTGGTGGGCGCACATCGGCGGTTTCGTCGCCGGCGTGGTCCTGATCGTGCCGATGCGGCAGCGGGGAGTGCCGCTTTTTGACCGGCCTTACGGATAAAGGCGCGGCTCGCGGCTCAAACCGAGAACACGGGAGATCGTGAGATCGGGAGATCGGGAGATCGGGAGATCGGGAGATCGAGAGAGCGACCTGCTTCCCTCTCCCGCTCTAACGCCCTGGCACCCTCACGGACTTTGTCCCTATCCCGCCCTTCCGCCCTCCCGCCCTCACGGGATCCGGGCTCCTTATTCCATGCCGGGAACGGCGTGAGTAGTGGATCGTGGGCAGATTAAAAGCTTTACCGCCAAGGACGCTATTCCTCATCCCTTCCCCTTCTCCCGAGGGGAGAAGGGGCGCCGAAACGTGGAGCAGGGGCCCCGGTTTCCGGGGATGCGACCGTGGAGGCGCACGTAAGCATGCGGGCAATTGCGGCGCTGCATCCCGCTTCGGGGTCGCATCCAAGCATGAGACGCTTGGAACCTGCTCCGCCCTCCGCGGGCGCATCTCGAGCCTCCCCTCTCAATCCCCTCATCCCCGCCCTTCTCCCAAGTGGAGAAGGCCAAGTGGAGAAGGGTGGCTCGAGCCTCCTCTCTCCCCTCGGGAGAGAGGTCGGGAGTGAGGGATGGCGGGGCGGGGGTGAGGATGGACGCAAAGGAAGAGAACAGCCTTACCGCGAAGGCCGCCAAGAAAAATTACACAGGATTAACAGGATTTCACAGGATTAACAAAATACAAACGAACACCAATCACCAGTCACGAGTCACCGCCTTCAAAGGGCGCGAAGACAACGCCAAGGGTGGCATACAGGGAGCACCATTGTAATTTCAGATGCCCGCCAGCTGGTTGCTTAGACGCGCACTTTGGCGCCCGAAAACGCGGCCCTAAGCGTCAAATTTCCACGATATCGAGCGCGTTGTTCTTGCGCATCATCGCATTGCGCTGGTCCGGCCCCGAAACGCAGACCCGCTTCAAGGCACCATCTCAGGACGGGGCGGCCCTCTCAGGCGTGAGTCGGACACCGCTGGACAAACCGTCGATATAGGCAGCCCATTGTGCTTGCGCGTTCGGGTCGGCCAAAGCCAATCTGACGCCGATCAGCACTTCATCTCCATATTGCGAACAGTAACGGACCGACAGCGTCGCATCAAATGGCGCACCTCGCGGTAAGTCGACCTGTGCGCTGAGCTGGCCGCTCCGGGCATCCGCCTTGATGCGATTGAAGCGCATGATCGGGCAGACGATTTGCATGCCGTGCAACGAAACATTGGCAGTCACCAGCTCCAGGCTGCCGATCCGGACCGGCAGGAGATGCCGATAACGGCGTTCGCCGCGGTGATCAGCGTGTTCAGTGAGTTCGAGAGGCGTCATGAAGGTGTCGGCCGTCAGAAGTTTCGCGTGATTATAATGCGGCAGGAATAGAAGCGACACAAATTAAAGGAAATTAAAGGGACCAGGCTCGGAAAGATCGTCACGGCGTGACTGGCGGCTCGCGGCTCCTGACTCGCGGATGGGCCCGGAACCGCGTGGATGGTGGATGGTTGATGGTGGATGGTTTCCCGCACTGCGGGAGCCTTATCCCCCTCCCCTGTCACCTATCACCGATTTTCTGCTCTTTCGCCTTTCGCTCGCACCCGCGCTCGCTTCGTCAACGGCCGCGAGGTCAATTCCGTTATCGGAAAAGACGAACGGCGGGAGGGAGAATGGCTTCGCGCACCAGTGCGCTGATCACGGCGTCCCGAATCGAGCAATCGATACTGTTGCTGCGCGGGCAGAAAGTGTTGCTCGACTTGACGTTGGCCGATCTCTACGGAGTCCGAACCAAGGCCCTCGTTCAAGCGGTCAAGAGGAACCGGGAACGCTTCCCATCGGATTTCCTGTTCGTGCTTGACAATCATGAAGTTACAAACTTGAGGTCACAATTTGGGGAAGGGTCAAGTTTTTCTGTTGAGCGTATGTCCGTTACAAGTCACTCTCGGGCGCAGGCGAATGAGGGCTGTCGCCCAGAGCAACACGGAGGCTGGGTTCGATCCGGCGCGGCTGCTGCGGAATAGCTCGCGCAGAAGGCGGCACATGGATTCAACGGAATTTGTGGTCCGCGGCAGTCCGAGATGCGGGTGGGTGAGGCAGGAACGGTAGAACGGCAG
>JACPTK010000042.1 GCA_016192825.1 Betaproteobacteria bacterium
CTGCTCCAGCGAACAAAGTCGCGTCTCGTTCATGTCGATCACCATGCCCTGAATGATCGACCCAATCACTTCGCTTCAGACTCATACCTCGTTGGAAATACGTCCCCCCGTTCAGACTCATACCATATTGGACAAGACTCCTGACGCTGTCCTCAAGGCAGTCCGATCCGGGTGCGGGGTCAACACACTCCCGGTTTTCAGAAGGTCACGCATGCGGGCGCCGGAATCGTGTTCCGAAACAACGGTGAGCCACTCAACGCACGCGCCTGCCTGGCACCCATCCGCAACAGGAGGACGCAATGGATACGAGGAAGGTTCTGGTACTGGTACTGGCGGGTGGCGAAGGAATCAGGCTTTATCCGCTGACGTCCAATCTGGCGAAACCCGCGGTGCCCTTCGTGGACGGTTACCGGCTGATCGATTTTGTGCTCAGCAATCTGGTCAATTCGCGAATCTCGACGATCTACGTGCTGGCGCAATACCAATCGCAATCGCTCATCGAGCATTTGGATGCGGCCTGGGCGCCGTGGTCCCGGGGCACGGGACTCTCGATTAAAGTGCGGCTTCCGCGAGCGAATGGTGGTGTGGCAAGCTACAAAGGCACGGCTGACGCCGTTTACCAGAACATCGACCTCATCGAGCGGCACAAGCCGGACTTCGTGGCGGTATTCGCAGCCGACCATGTTTACCGCATGGACATACGGCAAATGGTGAGCTTTCACTGGGCGCGGAACGCCGAAGTCAGCGTGGCGGCCGTTCCCGTTCCCATCGAAGAGGCGTCGTCGTTTGGAATCATCGTGGCCGGCGCGGACGGGTGCATACAGGAGTTCCAGGAAAAACCCGATCATCCAGCGCCGATGCCGAAAGACCCCGCTCGCGCGTACGCATCCATGGGCAATTACTTGTTCAACCCTCGCACGCTCGTCGAGCTGCTCGAGGAAACGAGCCAGCTCGACGGCACCGATTTCGGCCGTCATATCCTGCCGCGCCTGCCGCGCAGCCGCCGCGTGCTCGCTTACAACTTTGCGGGCAACGAAGTGCCCGGCGTGCTGCCGCATGAAGAACGCGGCTACTGGCGCGATGTCGGTACGCTGGATGCCCTGCGCGCCGCCCAATTTGATGTCATGGGTCCTTATCCGCGTTTTGACCTTCGCAACCGCAGATGGCCCATTCACGGCGTTGGCCACGGGCTGAGCGCCGTGCTCAACCGCGCCAGGCTGCGTGAGGAAATCGCGACCGGCGGACTGATGCGCCATACGGTGTTGCCGCCGCCCGAACGCGCGGGAACGTCAAGAGTTTCGCATTAGCCGAAATCGAGGCCCGTCTCAGGACCGCGATCCAATAGAGCACGCCCTGCGCGTCAGCTCCCGGGCAAAACCGGCGGACGCGGCAATCGCGGCGCCACCCCGCACTGAACGGGCGGCGGGGGCAAGACCTGTCTGGAAAAATCAACCGGTGGTCAAGCGCGACTTTCCGCTACGCAAGCGGTCGTCGTTCGGCGATCCCCCGTAGCTCTCCGCGTGATCGATCGCCGGCTCGACCCGCAGCAGCAATCCAAAGGAACCACGGATCACTCCTGATCCGAGCTAATTAGGCGCTGATTTCAGTGGATACCATCCGAGACGAAAAGGATACCCTGAAATGCGACGCGGCGGTCAGCTTTCCATCCGTGACCTCGTTACGGCCATCGTGGCGCGCGTGGCGGAGTCGGGCAGCGCGTCATCGCCGGATTGGCGCACCGAGCGCCGCGCGTCCGCCGGCCTGGCGCCCGATCCGGCGACGACGCCCGAGCCCGTCGTCCAGGTTTATGGCGCCCGCTGCTCGAGTTGGCGCCGCTATTTCGGCGTCCACACCTGGATCGCGGTGAAGCCCTCCAGTGCGAGGGCATACGTGGTGTACGAGGTGACCGACGCGCGCTTTCGCCGGACGGGCTCAGCGCTGGCGATCCGCAAACGCGTGCCCGATGCGAGCTGGTACGGAAACGCGCCCGAACTGCTGGCGGAGAAGCGCGGAGACGGCGTGGATGCGCTGATCGCGCGCATCGACAAGGCTGCGCGCGAATATCCCTACAAGGAAAAATATGTTGTCTGGCCGGGACCCAATTCCAATACCTTTACCGCGCACGTCGCACGCGCCGTCCCCGAGCTCGAGGTCGACTTTCCACCGACCGCGATCGGCAAGGACTATCTCGGCGGCAAGCTGGTGGCGACGGCGCCGAGCGGCAGCGGCTTGCAGGTGTCGCTGTTCGGGCTGCTCGGCGTGCTGGCGAGCCGCATCGAAGGTTTCGAGGTCAATGTGCTCGGCCTCACGTTCGGAATTGATTCGTTCTCCCCGGCGCTCAAGCTCCCGCTGGTCGGCCGCCTCGGCGCGGCTCGCTCGAACGGCTCGAGCGCCGGGGTACGCGTCACTGCAGAGTCCTCGTAACCTATTTGCGAAGCACTATCCCGTCCTTGGGTGCGAGAGTCACCTGGCTCACGGCTGCGCCGTTGTTGACCGCGGGATCCTGTCTGCCCGCAAGCCGGCGCACACCGGGCTCAACGGTCACCGTCTTCGTCGCGTTCGTGGGATTGACAAGCACGATGCCGTTCTGAAAATCCCGGCGCCAGACCTCCTGACTCCACGCAGCGGTCGGCGGCCGCGAAAGCGCTGTCCCGAGCTTGTAGTCGTACTCGTCGAACCACGGAACGCTGCTGTATCCCCGGGACTTGTCCGTGAAGGAAAAATAGCCGTCGTCGAGCAGGCAGGAGGTATAGGCATAGCGAAAGAAACGATAGTCCGTGACATTGCCGTGGACGTTGAAGCCGACGATCCTGGGTGGCCTCGTATTCCGCAACACGGCGCGGTAACGCTCCATCATCCTGGCCCAGCCGCCCCATGTCTCCATTGACCAGCGCTCGCCCATCATCCCCTCCAGGAGCGCCGCGTCGAGCTGATTGCGCCACTCGGGATTGGCCAGATCGTTGTCGGTGTTGCCCATCAGCAGCGTCCCGGGATGGAGTTTGCGCACGTGATTCCAATGCGCGAGATGGCCGGCGTAGTGGGCGGCGAGGATGCCCGGGTTGCGGGGGTCGTCGTCCCTCCCATCGAGATTCCAGTCTCCTTTCACCCGGGGAGGCGCCATGACATTGTCGAAATACATAATGTCGAATTCCGGAATGTCGCGGAAAAAGGTGGCGAAATTGCGCTCGGCCAGCCACTCGGGCCAGCGCTGGCCCTTGGCGTCCGGCCGGGTCCAGGCCGTGAAGTTGGTTTCCCACGTGGAATATCGGGCGGTCCACTGGACCTTGCGACCGGCGGCGTTCAGCAGCCACCATTGACTCGCGTACAGCTTGTCGCGCAGATCCACCGTCGCAGGGTCATCCGGCTTGTCAAAGGCTTCGTTGAGGATCGTGTACTGCCCGACGAGGATGGCCGGGTTCCGCGCCTTGATCGCCTTGACCGCTTTGCGGATCGCAGAGGTTGTGTCCGGCGCGTACCCGGACGGCCCCCACCCCTTGTAGAAGCCCAGGATCACCACGTCCAGGCGCGACAGGTCCTTCTGGTAGCTGGCGTCGTGGTAATGCTTCGCGCCGATGTTGACGCCCATCAACCGGGGAAAGGTCGCGGCGCCCGCTGCCGCCTCCTCCGCCGTCGCAACCCGGCTTCGCAAGCCTGCCAAGACCAACGCCGAAACCAGGAAAGTCGAGAACGCGCGCCGGTCCACCCGCATGCCGAAGGAAGCGCTTTTCGCGGCAGTTACCGGCGGCTCGACCGCAAACCCCATGTTGTTTCTAGAACGTGTCTCAAAAATATTGCAAGCCAAGGCCAGAATAGACAGGATTAACAGGATTCACATGATTAATCATCCGCCGTATTCCCACGGCGTCTGCGCGATGGTGAGGGGCCGCACCGGTTCCCGGCATTCGGCCTCCAGCACGCGGAGAATCACCACCGCATGATCTCCGTCCGTATCGACGATCCGTTCGACCCGGCATTCGACGTGCGCGGGCAGGCTGATCAATATGGGCGCGGTGGTTTTCCCGTCCGCAAACGGTTCTCCGTTTATCGTCGTGCAGTTGGCGCGGGTCGGGAAGAAAAACCTCCGGGCGATTTCCTGCTGCCCGTCCCCCACGACATGGAGCGCGGCAATCCGGCTTTCGGACAGGCATTGGAACACGTTGCTTTCCCGCCGCACCGCCGCCATGATCAGGGGCGGCTTGAACGAGACCTGCGACACCCAACTGACCGTCGCCGCGCCGTAGCGGTCGTTGCTCCTCGAAGTCAGCACGTACACGCCGTTCGAGAGCATCCGCAGCGCCTTCTGCCTGACTCTCGCCTCCATTGCCGTCACCCCGGCTGAGCCTGGCGCCCCTCGTAATCCGCTTCGCGGTGCGATTTCTCGATCCGGTGCCACCGCGCCTCATCGAGCTCCTGGTGCTCGGAAGCAAGGAGGTCGAACAGCAGGCGGTCGTACGCCCGGCCGTCGATGTAGTGGCACTGCCGCTGCCGCCCCACGAAGCGGAACCCCAGGCGCTCGACGAGGCGCTGCGAGGGGTTGCCCTCCGCCACCCAGGTCTGGATCACGTGCAGGCCGAGCTCGCGGAACGCGAGCGTGAGGAACTTCGAGCCGGCGAGCGTGCCCCAGCCGCGGCTGCGGAAGGACTTGTCGCCCGCCGCGCCCCAGAACACGCCGTAGCGAAAGCGCCGGTCCACGTTGTTCAGCGCGGCGATGCCGATGGGCGCGTCGTCGAGCGGCGAGGTGTAGAGGCGGATGAAGTGCGTGTCGCGCTGCGCCATGATCTTGAGCAGCGCGGGCGAGATCGCCTGCCCGCCGTTGCCGAAGTCGAGCCATTGGTGGTTTTCCACCTGCGCGAGCCAGCTTGCCGCAAGCTCGATGTGCTCGGGCCGGTCGAGCGGCAGCAGCTTCACGACTCCACCTCGCGCGCCGCGTAGCGCTGCCGCGGCCCACCCTGCCGCAATGCCTCGTACGCGGCGAGCAGTTTGGGGGCTTCGTGGCGCCATTCGAGCGCGTTCATCACGCGCCGGCGGCCGAACTCGCCCATCTCCGCCCGCAACAGCGGGTTGTCCAGCAGGTCGACGATCTTCGCGGCCAGATCGTGCGCATCGTTTTTTTTTTCGCGTAGAGGGAGGCCTGCTGCGCCGAGAAACGTCCTTCCGCAAGATCGAACTGCACGATCGGCTTGCCGAGCGCCATGTATTCCATGATCTTGTTCATGGTGGACTTGTCGTTCATTTCGTTGGCGACGTCGGGGTTGACGCAGACATCGGCGGTGTTGAGCAGCGCCAGCATTTCCGCGTCCGGCACGCGCCCGGTGAAGGTCACGAAGTCCTCGACGTCCAGCTTCCGCGCGAGCGCCCTCATCTCCCCGAGCGAGGTGCCGCCGCCGACGAGCCCGAAGTGAATATCGCCGCGTCCGCGGTCGTGCACAATGCGCCGCACGGCCCGCAACAGGTAATCGATCCCCTCCTGCCTGCCCATCACGCCGACATAGCCGACGAGGTAGCGACGGCCGTACTTGTAGCTCACGTCGGGAGGACGGATCTTCACGCGCTCGAGGCTCGGCCCGCTGCGCACGACGAACACCCGCTCCGGAGGCATGCGGCCGCGCTCGATCGCGACGCGGCGATAGGACTCGTTGGTGGCGATCGCCACGTCGGCGGTGCGGAAGGTCCAGCGTTCCAGCTTCAGCAGCAGCCGGTGAAAGAAGTCGCGCCGCCCGAATTTTGCTTCGTAGAGCTCGGGGTTGAGGTCGTGGTGGTCGAATACGAATTTCTTGCCGAACAGCTTGTAGAAGCCGCCGATGAGGAAAAACAGGTCGGGCGGGTTGCAGGCGTGCACCACGTCGAAGCCGCGCGTAAGCCACACCCGCCAGGCGAGCGCGAAGGTCCAGGCCAGCGCGCACCCGTACTCCAGCGCATAGCCCGCCGCGCCCGATGCCTCCACCCACAGGTTATATCGATAGATGTGGATGCCGTCGATCGCCTCGAACTTCTTCTCGCAGCCTTTGCCAGTCGGGCAGATGATCGACACGACGTAGCCCGCGTCGCGCAGCGCGCACGCCTCCTGCCAGACGCGCCGGTCGAAGGGCGCGGGCAGGTTCTCGACAAGGATCAACACGCCCCGCCGGTCGCTCACTTGACCCCCATGAAATACACGGAAGGAAAGAAAAACCGGCTCAGTCCCGACTGAACCAGAAATTTCACCAGCCACGCATGGCGTCGATAGACGTCCAGGTAATAGCGCGAGCTGATTTCTTCGGGTTTGCCAAACACTTTCGCCAGCGCGCCTCTTAACTCAGCCGAGGTAAAGCCCGCGTGCGCGCCCAGTTCGTTCCGGAATCGCCCGCGCAATCGCGCTTTCCAGTCGGCGAGGTTCCACGCGAGCTTGTCGCGAAACGAAACGCCGGAACTTCCCAGGTAACCGACCAGCCGCGCCCGGTTCGGCGTGCCGACCAGATAGGCCCCGCCGGGTCTCAGAACGCGATGCATTTCGGCGAGCGCTTTCATGTAATGCGGTATGTGCTCGAGGACGTGGTACGAGTAGACGAAATCGAACTCTTCATCCCCGAACTCCAGGCCGGTCGCGTCGCCCCGCCGCAGGTCCACCGCCCGGGCGGCCGCAGGATCGAACGCGGTTTTGAGGTCGATGCCGACGCCGGCCCCCCCCAGCGCCCGGGCGAGAGTTGCCGCCTCCGCCCCGGAGCCGCAACCCACGACGAGAAAACGCCGGATCGGGGTGGCCATGCGCTCGCGCACGATGACCGCGATCGCCCCGGTCTTGCGGCCGGCGGAGATTGCCGGAATGCCGTTGCGGGCCGCCGGAAGCGAAAGCAGCATCACCAGCAGATCCCCTCGTACACCCCCGCCACGCTGCGCGCCTCGGAGACGCGCACCAGGTCGACGATGCTCTGCGAGCCGCGCAGGCGCTTCGGCACGTCGCGAAATTCCGGCGCGGCATTGCCGATGACGAGGGTGCCCGCGTGATCGAGAACCTCGTCGATGCTGGAAACCATCAGCCGCGAGATGTGCGGGACGTGGTTGAGGATGTAATCCCGGTTCGCCCCGTGGATGCGCGCGAGATTGACATTGCTGTCGTAAATCCGCAGATCGAATCCCTTGCCGATCAGGCGCTCGGTCAGTTCCACCACCGGGCTCTCGCGCAGGTCGTCGGTGCCCGCCTTGAAGGAAAAGCCGAGCACGCCGACCTTCGTGTTTCCCGCCTCGATCACCGCCTGCAGCGCGCGCTCGACCTGCAGCGCGTTGCTCGGCAGGATCGAGCCGAGGATCGGCAGCTCGACGTCGAGCATCTTGGCGCGGTAGAGCAGCGCGCGCAGGTCCTTGGGCAGGCACGAGCCGCCGAAGGCAAAGCCCGGCTTGAGATAGTACGGCGAGAGGTTGAGCTTGGTGTCCTGGCAGAAGATGTCCATCACGCGGTGGCTGTCGACCTCCAGCCCCTTGCACAGGTTGCCGATCTCGTTGGCAAAGCCCACCTTGAGGGCATGCCATGCGTTGTCCGCGTACTTGACCATCTCGGCGGTTTCGATGTCGGTGCGGATGAGCGGTGCCGTGATCCGACCGTATAGGTTCGCCAGCAGGTCTCCGCTCGCCCGGTTGAGTTCGCCGATGACGGTCTTGGGCGGGTTGTAGTAGTCGTGAACAGCGGTGCCTTCGCGCAGAAACTCCGGATTGATGCACACGCCGAACTCGGCGCCCGCGCGCTTGCCGGAACTCGCCTCCAGCGTCGGTATCACCACCTCGCGCATGGTCCCGGGAAGCATGGTGCTGCGGACCACCACGACTGGCGCACCGTGATGTTGGCGCAGTGCCGCGCCGATCTGCTCGCACACGCGGCGCACGTACTTCAGCTCGATGTCACCATTGGCGCGGCTCGGCGTGCCCACGCACACCAGGCACAGGTCCGGGTGGCGCACCGCGGCGGCGACGTCCAGCGTCGCGCGCAGGCGCCCGGCCGCGACCTGCTGCGCGATGATCCCGCCGACGTCCTTTTCGATGACCGGCGTGCGGCCGGCGTTGATGAGATCGACCTTGGTCCGCTCCGTGTCGACGCCGGTGACCTCATGCCCTTCCCGGGCCAGGCAGGCGGCGGCAACGGTCCCGACGTAACCCAGGCCTAAGACGCCGATTTTCATTCCCCAAGGATGAGGCGGTTTGTTGACGCCCGTTCTACTTAATGAACGCCGCGCCTAGTCCGGTCGGATCAGCACCGGATTTCACTGCGCAATATGCCCTCTTCCGCCAGCCGGCCGCGCCACGAAATGGTCGCGGCCGGCTGCTTTTCGTCGAACTTCCTCGACACCCAACCGAGTATCGGGGACACGCTGCCGAAATGAACGCGGCTGGAAGCGTTCGCCGATTGCGGGAGAGTCAGGGTAACCGCCCGGTCCCCGTGACTGACCCGGTAGCCGTCCGGGACGGCCTCGACGCGGCATCGCTCGCTGCAATGAAAAAACAGCTCGATGTCGTGCGCGCCCGACATCTGCAGGCAGTCCTCGACGATCACCCGCCGCTCCCGCTTCTCAAGGCTGATCCGCCGCCGGTGCATCACCGGGTCGGGCAGGCGCGCGTAGCCGTCGTGCCAGCCCTCGAAGATGTCGCGCTCGGCCGACGGACGCCACAGGCTGCAGCCCGCGTTCGCCTTCCTCACCCACATGAAATTCCCCCCGGACCGCGACTGATCCGCGCCATCGACGCGCACGGTGTTGTGGGCGGCGGTGCCGCGGAAGTACTGGCGCCACGGCCCCTGCGTGTGGTACGCGTAGGTTCCCGGATCAATGAAAAACTCCCTCCCCCCGACCGAAAGCGTGAACGCGAGGGCGTCGGCGTGGCCGTGGGCGGCGATGGACTGATAGCCGAGGGGGCCGGCATCGGCAATCAACCGGATCTCGTTCCCGGTCTCGAAGTCGCAGCCGAGGATGTAATAGCCGCCGGCCGGAAAGGCGCGCCGCACCGGCAGCGGGGCGCCGGCGCCAGCGAGCTGCCGGAACGCGGCATCGGCGCCCTCGCCGATGAGCCAGCGCGTCTTGTCGTCGAGCCCGCCGGACTTCGCCGCGAAGTCGCGGCGGTGAAACAGGATCGCGCCGGTCGCGAGCAGCGAGCGGTAACGGCAATGCTCCAGGCCCCGCGCCAGCCCGACGACGAGACCGTCGTCCGAGTCTCCGAACATGGGGACGTTGCCGCCCGCGTCCATGATCGACGCCAGATACTCCAGCATCGCCTCGATGCGCGACTGGTACGCCGCCGAAAACCGGTGCCCGTTCGCCCTGCCGGCGAGGAGGGAGAGCAGCAGGAAGTCGAGCACGAACTGCTGGTAGCACACCGCCTGCTCGCGGTTGACGCCGTCCGTGGCGTTCTGCAGCAGGGCCTCGCGTTCGAGAATCGCCTTGGATTTCGCGAGCCAGGTGCGCGCGTGCGGCCAGCAGGGCCACGCGAGAGCCGCGATGAACACGCCCGCCGCCTCGCCGATGAGATGATTGTTCGCCGAGGAAAACAGCGAAAAGTGGCCGTGCACGAACTGCGCGTGCTGAAAGACCGACTTGAGCCACCGTTGCCTGAAGCGCGCGCCGCCGGCGGCGTCGAACAGCGGCGAGGACGCGCCGCCGAGAAGTTGCCACGCCGTGGACCAATTGATCAGCCGCAACGCCGCCTCGAGCGCGCTCGACCAGTTGGGTCCCATCCGATACGGGCAGGCGGCGAACCAGCTCTCCAGGTGCTCGCGGATCACCCCGGAATAGCGCGCGTCACCGCTCAGGGCGCAGGCCTGCGCTAGCGTGACGATGTGCAGATGCCGGTTGATCTCCCACAGGTACTTGATGTCTCCCACCAGACGCGGATTACGGTAGTCGAGCAACTTGCCGAAAGCGAGCGGCGCGTCCACGCCGGTCCTGGGGTCGCGGTTCCAGCGCGGGGGCGAGCCCAGCTCGACACCCTGCAGGGCAAACACGTCAAACCTGCCGGCGGCAATGCGATCGGCTGCCGCCAGGCAATTCGCCGCGTCCACCGTCGTTGCAACGTGTATCCAGGGGCGGCAGGCGCGCGCGGGATCCGGGGGCGGGACGTTGTCGGATCCGCGCAGCCCCCAGCGCTCCGCACGCAGCGCCAGCGCGCGCTGCGCGCGATGGCGGATTTCTTCCGGCGTCATGCAGCGCAGCCGGTTGACGTACCACAGGACCTGTTTCATCACGCTTGCGGGGCGCGCGCTCAGCGGCCGCCAGCCAGCCTGGGCAGCGTCAAGTTCGTGCAAGTTTCCGACCCCCGGCGGCATTTCGTCGCCCTGCCGGCCGTTCGGTTGCCCGGCAATGACGTGGGCGCGGTTACGGTCCACCCGACTTCCCGACCAGGGTCGGGCCGCCCTGGAATAATTCGGCGGGCGGTCCCTCATCATGCCGCTTCGCGCAGGCGCCTCGCGGGCGCGTTCTGCCGCCCGCCGGCGCCGGCCGCCAATCCGAAGCCGGCATAGATTTCTTCCAATTGCGCGACCACGCGGTCGGCGGCACAGTGGAGCCGCACCGTTTCACGCGCAGCCTGCGCCATCCGCTTGCCGAGCTCCGGATCGTGCATCAGCCTGCGCAGCAGCCGCTCGAGCCCGGCGGTATCGCCGGGCTCGAAAAGATACCCGTTGACGCCATCGGTCACGACATCGGGAATGCCGCCCACCCCGGTCGCAACGACCGGCAGGCCCTCCGCCATCGCTTCGAGCATGCTCATCGGCAGCCCTTCGGCGTAGGAAGGCAGGACATAGACCGCGGCGAGGCGCATCAATGATTGCTTCTCAGCTGGCCCCACCCACCCGGGAAAGCTCACCGCGTCCTCGATTCCGAGGCGTTCGGCGTGCCGCGCGACGGACCCGATATCCCCGTCACCGGCGCAGACGAGCCGGATGTCCGGAATCGCCGCCCGCAGCGAGGCAATGGTATCGAGCAAGTCGAAGATTCCCTTGCCGCGTTCGAGGCGTCCGAGAAACAACACGATGTTCCTGCGGCGCTTCGCGGGCCGCTCCTCGACCGATGGGACCGGGTTGGGGATGCAAACGATCCGCTGGTTTTTCGTGACCGTGGCGATCCAGTCCCGCCAGCGGTCGGACAGGACGATCACGCACGCCGCCCGGTCGAGGAAAAAGCGGATGATCCGGCGCCTCACCGCGCCGCATTCCGCCTCGTAGAACCGCGCGAACCCGCCGCCGTGCAGATGAAAGATGACCGGGCAGCGCGCGAGCATTCCGATCGTCATGAAAACCGACTTGCGCCAGAAACTCGCGCGCGAGGCGCCGTGCACGTGCATGACCACGCGGCGGTGCCTGGCAAGCAGCAGCATGAGCATGCCGAGTTCCCTGGCGGCTCTCAGCAGCTTGCGCAGCACACCGCCGTCGCAGTGCGTCGGCAGGTAGTCGATCGGCCAGCGCTCGAACAGGCCTTGCGCCCGGTAGGCGTTGACGACGGCGGCGATGCCGCCCCGCGTCTCGAACGCGGTGCCCAGCATCACGAGGCGCTGGTACCGTGCTGCGGCAGCCGCGAGGCCCTGCATGACCGATGGCGACGATCGTCCGGGATCAGGGTTCAGACGTTGCATATCACGCCCTTCAACTTGCCGTTCCCGGTCCGGAGAACCGCGTCGACCAGCCGGATTTCCAGGCCGATTTCGTCTCCCAGGCGGTGGCGGGCATTGTTCAGCAGCGTTTCCCGCGTGCGCTCGTCGAACGCGGTGGACGGCACGACCAGGAGCGTCACCGCATCGAGGCGATCCTGACGGATCTGCGCCTCGAGCACGCCTTCCACGCCCTTGAAGATATGGTCGAGACGGCCGACCGAGCGTCCGCCCGGGAGCTTGACCGGGTCATCGACGCGGCCGCTGACTTGCTCGATCAGCGGGAACGACCGCCCGCAGGCGCAACGCTGCCCCTCGGGCGCGGGGCGCACGAAATCCCCGCAACGGTAGCGGATGAGCGGCATCGACCGATTGTGGAAACCGGTTCCCACCAGCTCGAACAGTCCGTTATCGGCCGGCAGCAGCTCCACAAAGGAATAATCGGACAGGAGGTGATAGCGGCCGTGCTCGCAGGTGCCGATGGCGGCGACGCGCTCGGCCTGGCCGTACCAGTCGAATACACGGCAGCCGAAGGCGCGCTCGATCTCGCGGCGCCGCGTGTCCGGAAGCGTCTCGGAGGAGGTCACGATGCCGCGCAGCGAGCGCCCGCGGTAACGAGCCCCGGCGTCCGACATCCAGCCGGCGAGGAAACCGATGGAGGACGGATAGGCCTGGATCACCACGGGATCGAACCGGGCAAGCGCGGCGACGTAGGCGGGCGCCGCCGCGTCGGACAGGTGGTAGGAGGAAAACATCAGCATGTTCTCGGCCCGGTTCAGGCGCCAGTACGGCGGCTTTTCCTGGGTCGCGGGGACGATCATGTCGCCGCGCATCCACGCCCGCCGCTCTCCGCGGCGCAGGCCCGCCCAGGCGAGCTGCCGCCAGATAAACGCGTTTTCCCGATTGATCGCGGACAAATCCTGATAGAGCGTGAGCGGCGTGCCCGTGGTGCCGCTGGTGCTGCCCGCAAACAGCGGCCCCCGTTTCCGCTCCGAGAGGAACGACTTGCCGCCTTCGCGCACGTCCGCCTTGGTGATCAGGGGCAGGTTCTCGATGGGTGCCGGAAATTCCGGTTCCTCGAAATCCAGGCCAAGCGCCCGGTACCGTTCCCGATAGTAAGGCACGTTGCGTGCCGCGGACTCGATGATTCTCCGCAGTTGACGGGACTGGAATTCGCGCAATTCCTGCGCCGACCACCACTGGCTGTCCTCAATTCGCGCGGCGACCTCCTCGAACGCGCGGCCTTCCCGCATCAGGCCGCGCAGCGAGGACT
The DNA here is from genome assembly GCA_016192825.1 of Betaproteobacteria bacterium. Lineage (GTDB taxonomy): Bacteria > Pseudomonadota > Gammaproteobacteria > Burkholderiales > SG8-41 > SG8-41. Next base: position 12,875 of record JACPTK010000042.1, read on the forward strand.
TGGCCGCGATCAGCAACTCCTGCGCCCCGATCGGGCTGTGGCGATAGGCGAAGGAACTGAACATGGCGGCGCTTCACGGGGCGACATCGAAGGCATCCACCACCACGTAGTTGTTGGTGGAGGCCGGGTTCCTGCGCCCGGTCGCCTCGATCACCAGCGTGTGCGTCCCCGGCGCGAGCCCCGATATCGTGTAGGCCGTGGACTGGTAGCCCTCGGCGCCCGGCGCGTAGGTGTCCACCTCGGCGACAAACGTGCCGTCCAGGTACACATTGGCGATGCCGGTGCGCGCGGCGCGGAAGCCCACCCAGCGTACTTCCGTGCCGCTGAACGTAAAGCTCGCGCGCGAGCCCGCCGTGCCCGAGACCGAGGCGGTGCCCTCGCTCCAGGTGCGGTTGCGGTTGCCGTGCGTCCAGGTGCCGCTGTAGCTGACCGCGGGATCGGTCTCCTGGCTGCGCACGCCCGGCGCGGTCACGTCGAAGGCATCGACGATGACGCGCGCGGCGCTCGAGGACGGATGCCGCAAGCCAGTCGCCTCCACGGTGAGCGTGTGCGTGCCGTCGGCAAGCCCGCTCGCCGTGTATACCGCATCCTGCACTTGGTGCGTGGGCGAGTACAGATCGATCTCGGCGGCGAAGGCGCCGTCCAGGTAGACGCGCGCCATGCCGGCGTCGGGCCCGCGGTAGCCGCGCCAGGCGGCCGAGGTGCCGCGGAACGTGAGCGTGGCCTGCGCGCCCGCGGACTCGGTGACCTTTGCGTTGCCCGCGCTCCAGGCGATGCCCGAGTTCTCCGCCGCCCAAGCGCCGCTGAAGGCGGCCTCGGGACCCGTTTCCTGCAGGTGGGACACTGCCGGCGCGGGCAGGTCGAAGGCGTCCACCTGAATCACCCCGGACACGGCTTCCGGGTTTTTGAGCCCGGTCACCTCGATCGTCAGCGTATGGTTTCCGTCGGTGAGACCGTTGACCGTAATGATGGGAGCGCGCACTTCGTCCGTCCGGGCAAACAGATCGACCTCGGACACGAACGCGCCGTCCACGAATACGCGCGCGATGCCGCTGCGGCCGCTTCGGTAGCCGACCCATGTGACCGAGGTTCCGGTGAAGCTGAAGGTGGCCTGCGCGCCGGGCACCGTGGTCTCGACCGCCGCGCCGCCGCTCCAGGCGAACCAGCCCGCATTCGACTGTCCCCAGCCCAGGCTGTAGCTCACCGACGGGTCGGATTCCTCGTAGCGCTGCACCGCGGGCGGGGAAGGAGAATTATTGGATACCGTGACCGTGACCGGCTCGGAGGTCGTGCGGTTGCCGGCGGCATCGCGCGCTACCGCGGTGAGGGTATGGGTACCATTGGCCGCGGCGGTCGTATCCCAGGAGGCGGCGTACGGCGCGGCCGTGTCTTCCGCGCCGCCGTTGACGCCATCCAGCTGGAACTCGACTCCGGCGACGCCGACGTCGTCGGAAGCGCTGGCTGTGACAGTGATCGTTCCGGAGACGGTGGCTCCGCTCGCGGGCGAGGTGACGGCGACCGTCGGTGGGGTGGTGTCTGCGGAAGCATTGGACACCGTGACGTTGACCGGCGCGGAGGTGGTGCGGTTGCCCGCCGCATCGCGCGCGATCGCCGTCAAAGTGTACGGTCCGTCCGGGACCGTGGTCGTGTCCGCGTTGCGCGAGTAAGGCGCAATGTTGTCCTCGGTGCCGAGGTTGACGCCGTTGTATTTGAACTGAACGCCGACCACGCCGACGTTGTCGGAGGCCTGCGCGGTCACGGTGATCGTGCCGGAAACGGTGGCGCCGTTCGCGGGTGAGGTTATCGCAACCGTCGGCGGGGTCAAGTCAACGATGGGTATTTGCGCCAGAGCCCGGAGCGGAATCCAGGCCAGGCTGAGCGTCAGCACACAAGCCGCTGTACCTACACCATTCACGATTTTCAGCATGCATTGCCCCCTTTTGTCGAGCTTCGCGAGCGCCAGCGTGAATATAACCGTCGAATATTCAGAGACCGTGTCCGCGGCAAGCCGATGACGCTATGAGAGCGCGGCCTCGGGCACCGGTTCTCCGCCCTCGATCGAGCGCGGCGGCGCGAGTTTCGCGACATACCAGTCGATCGTCCGTTCCAGTCCCTGCCGTATCCTCCAGGCCGGCCGATAGCCGAGCAGGCGCCTGGCCTTGTCGATGTCGCCCAGCGAAAATGGCACGTCTCCGGCGCGAAATCCGCGGTAGATCGCGCGGAAATCGCGCAAATGGGGATAGCGCGGCTCCAGCAACGAACGGATCGCCTCGAACAGCTCGTTGAGCGTGGTGGTCTCGTTCACCGCAATGTTGTAGACCTGGTTGACGGCGGCCGGATCGTCGACCAGGGCCGCCAGCAGATTCGCCTGGACCACGTTGTCCACGTAGCAGAAGTCCCGGGTCGTCGCGCCGTCGCCGTTGATGTAAACGGGCTCGTTGCGGATCATGCCGGCAATCCACGTCGGGATCACCGCGGCGTAGGCCCCGTTCGGGTCCTGGCGCGGACCGTACACGTTGAAGTAGCGCAGCCCGATCGTCCGGAAGCCGTAGCAGCGCGCGAAGATCCCGGCGTAGAGCTCGTTCACGTACTTGGTCACCGCATACGGCGACAGCGGCTGGCCGATCTCGGACTCGATCTTCGCCCGTCCCGGATGATCGCCGTAAGTCGCGCTCGAGCCGGCGTAGACGAAGCGCGACAGGCCGGCGCCGTGGGCCGCCACCAGCATGTTGAGAAAGCCGGTGGCGTTGCTGTCGTGGGCGGCGATCGGGTCCGTGATCGAGAGCGGCACGCTCCCGAGCGCCGCGTGATGCAGCGCGAATTCCGCCCCGCGGCACGCCTGGCGGCACGTATCGAGCGAGTGAATATCGCCCTCGATGAAGCGGAAGTTCCTCCACTGGCGGTCGGTGACGGCGTCCTTCACCTGCGCCAGGTTGCCGCGATTCCCCGAAGAAAAATTGTCCAGCCCGATGACGCGCTGCTCCAGCTTGAGGAGGTTTTCCAGGAGATGGGAGCCGATGAATCCGGCCACGCCCGTTACCGCCCAGGTGCGCGGTCTCGCCCGGATGCGCAGTTGCAGCTCTTCGTAGCTCGCCATCCCCTGATTGTCGGATTTCACTGTGTCGTTTTGGCGCAGCCGCCATGGTCCGGTTGGACTGTCGCGGCGTTGGCAGCCGGGCCCGGCCCGGCACTGCAAGCGGGCCCTCAGAGTTCCAGCAGTGTTTGCTCGTAGCGGTCCACCATGGCCCTTTCCGAAAACCGGGCCTTGACCACCTCGCGCGCGTCCTGTCCCATTTTTTCGGAAACCACGCGATCGGCCAGGACCGCCAGCTTTTCGACCAGGGCGCCCGTATTGCCCGCCGGAAAGAGAAAGCCATTGCGCCCCGGGACGATCATCTCCCGCGCGCCGCCGACATCGGAGTGGATGACCGGCCTGCGCATCGCCATGGCTTCGATCGCCGCCAGGGAAAACGCTTCGGTGACGCTGCACAGCGCCATCACGTCGCAGGCCTCGATATAGGGCCGCACGTCCTGTTGCACGCCGGTGATCGCCACGTCGCGCGAGACCCCGAGCGCGAGCGCGCGCGCCTCGACCGCGCCGCGCGTCTCGCCGTCGCCGATCATGAGCGCGCGCGCCGGCACGCCCCGGTTGCGCAGCCGCGCCACCGCGTCGACCAGTTGCACGTGGTTCTTCTCCGGGCGCAGCAGCGCCGACATGCCGATGACGTAGTCCGTTGCGGCGAAGCCGGATGCGGCGCGCAGCCGCGCGCGCTCCTCGGGACCGCGCACGTCGCAGAACGCGTCGGTGTCCACGCCGTTGTAGATGACCACATTGCGGCGCGAGAACACGCCGCGGCGCCGCCAGTGGCGGCGCTGGCTGTCGCACACGAATACCGTGCAGTCCGCGCTCCAGAAAAAAAGCCGGTACAGCGCCATCTGCAGCTGCTGCTTGGCTCCGAGCAGCTTCGTGCTGTGGTAGGTCACCGCGAGCGGCGTGCGCAGGCGCGCGCCGCGCAGCGCGAGCCAGGCGTGCATCAAGGCGTAGCCGTTCACCGCCACCACCGCGTCCGGCCGAAGCGCGGCGGCGTGGCGCGCCAGTCTGGCCACGGCGCGCGGCTCGAGGTAGCGCGATGCCTCGAGGCTGCGCGGCGGCGCCCGTCCCGCCAGGGGCAGCTGCTCGAGCAGTCCGGCGTCGTCCTTGACGTGCGCCACGTGGCATTCGTGCCCGCGCTCGTTGAGCCGGTTGGCGAGGGCGAGCGTGTGGCGCTCGGCGCCGCCGTGCGCCAGCGAGCCCGTGACGAAGAGCAGCCGCACGCGCCGCCCTCACCTGCCCGCGGCGAGCCAGGCGCGCCCCGTGGCCGAGGTCACCGTCATCGCCGCGTAGGCGGCGCCGAGCAGTGCGCCGCCCGTCGCCAGGCGCGCCAGCGCCCCGCTGCCGGCGAGCAGGTGCTCCACCAAAATCCAGGCGAACGCCGCGGCCAGCGCGGAGAACGCGAGCAGTCGCCCGAGCGAGCGCCAGTCCTGCAGGTCCCGCACCGGTGTCCCGGTGCGCCGGGCAATGCACCGCAAGGTGACGCAGAGGTCGAGGTAAACCACGGCGGTGCTCCCGACGGCCGCGCCGGCGAGGCCGAATGCCTGCGCCAGGGAGGCGCTGAGGGCGACCGAAACGGCGAGCGCCACCAGGCCGAGGCGCAGCACGAACGCGCCTTGCTGCAGCAGAAAGGTGAGGCTGGCGAGCTCGATCACCAGCGCGGCCAGGCCGGCGATGTACACGCGCATCACCGGCGCCGCCTCGACGTAGGCGGTGGTGAAGACGAGCGTGACTATCTCCTCGGCGAAGACGAAGGCGCAGGCGAGCAGCGGAAAGGCGAGCGCGCCGACGATCACGTTGGCGCGGCTGTTCAGCGCGAGCATGCTGTGCAGGTCGCCCGCCGCCTGCAGCCGGCTCATGCTCGGCAGGAAGACGTGGCTCACCGATTTCCGGAGCACGGTGAGCAGCGGGCCGAGCAGGGCGCCGATCGAGAACGCGGCGAAACTCGCCACGGAGAACAGCGCCGCCGCCACCCACTGGTCCGCCTGCAGGCGCAGGCAGTAGAGCGCGGAAGCCGCCCCGAACGGCGCCACGTAGCGCACCTGGTGCGCGAACGCGCCCCGGCGCAGGTACGGTCCGCGCAGGCCGTGGAAGCGCGCAATGTAGTACAGAAGGACCGCGACCTTGAACGCCACGAAGGCGAGCAGCACCGCGAGCACCGGCGCCAGCTCCCCGGTGAGCGCGGCAGCGAGCGACAGCGCCGCCGCGCGCAGCGCCGCGAGGCCCAGGGTGGCGCGCGCCTGCCACGCCACTCGTTCCTCGACCGTGGGCAGAAGGTCGAGCAGCGACGCGACCACCCACAGCAGCACGAATGCGGGAACGATGAATTCGTGCCGTGCCAGCTCGTCGAGCTGCGCGGGCAGCCAGGGGTTCCACCGGCTCACCGCCCATGCCGCGACAAGCCCGGCCAGAAGAAGGAACAGCAGCGCCTGATTGATATAGAGGCGCTTTTCCCCGCCCTGCGCGCGCGGCAGGAAGTAGTACAGGCTTCCCGGCATCGCCTGCGTGAGGATCGCCATCACCGTACCCACCGCCAGCCACAGCAGCCGGTACTGCCCGAATGCCTCGGGGTCGAGGCAGCGCACCAGCACCACCGGCAGCAGGAACTGCAGGGCGTACTCGAATGCGTTCGCGGCGCCCAGCGTGAGGGCGCGCCGCCCGAGACCCCGGGTCTTCGGCGTAACGGCCCCCGCTTCGACTCCCGCGCTCATCGGTCACGCCCCGGTTCGTGATCCGGCCGACGGGCGAGTTGGCCGTACATCATTCCGATCGCCAGCCATAGGAAGGCCTGCTCCGATCTCGGTGCGAGGCTGCTGTCTACAAGCGCGGCGATCAGGAAGCTCGCCAGTCCGGCCGTCGCCCCGAGGTAGAAGCCGCGCAGTGCGGGACTCACCGCCGGATCGACGCTCAGCGCGCGAAAGCCCTTCCAGACGTGGGCGTAAAAGGCGCATAGCAGGACCAGACCGGCTATTCCCACGTCGAGGAGGGCCTCCAGGTACGCGTTGTGAGGGTGCGTCGTCCCCAGTATCGTCACTCCGTCCGTCCTGCGCATGGCTTCGGACCAGAGAATCGATCCGAGGCCGTTGCCGTAAATCGGGCTGTGCATGACCTCTGGCAGCAGCGGCAACCAGATCCCCTCGATGCGTCCCGCGCTGATCGCGTTGAGTCCGCCGCCAAACCCCGTGGTCATGCGGTCATAGACCGCGTCGGGAAGGAGCAGCAGCGCGACCGCCGTCAGGAGGCCGATGAAGGCCAGTGTTCTTGCATTGGCGCGCCACAGCAGGAACAGTCCGTTGACCACCAGGAAACCCAGGAACGCCCCGCGCGAGAACGTGAGCAGGAGCGCAACCACCACCAGCGCCATTGATGCGAGCAGCGCGAGCCTCAATCCGGGTTCCCTGGACTCGGCCCAGGTGAACAGCAGCAGCGCGTAGGCGACCGCGTACAGGCGCCCCAGATCGTTGGCGTGCAATCCCAGCGCCGACAGGAAGCCGCGCGAGCTGCTGCTCGCCAGCTCGCCCAGCGCGACGCCCGACAGGAAAAAATACACGACCACCACCGCACCCATCACCCAGATCGAGACGAGCGTCGGGATCAGGAACCGTTCCGGCTTCTCCGACCTCGACACGGCGGCTCCAACCAGCAGCGCGAATACCACCATCATCAGCGGCTTCGCTACCAGCTCGCGCAGGTAGCCGGCCGCGTCGTAGAACGCCACCATGTCGTACATGAAAAAGCCGGGCGCGATGTCGCCGACACGGCGCGAGCCCAGCGCGCCGGCAACGAGGATCGGCACGATGTAGAGCCAGAGCAGCGGGCGCGGCATGAAGCGGCGGAGGGTGCCGTCGAACAGCCCGTGAAGCAGGCACGAGCCGAGCGTCCCGGCGAGCAGCAGGTTGAAGGGATTGAGACCCGTGATCCCGAGCATCGCGTGCGGAAAAAGGTAGCTTCGCGAGATCGGCAGCAACAGGATGAGCAGCACCACCCCGATGCGAAAGTCGCGGAGGATGAAAACGCAGCCGATCAGGGAGACGCACAGGTAGAGCGCGTTGAGGTTGGCGAATGCGACCGCGGCACCCCAGAGCGCTCCGAGCAATGCGAGCCCGCCGAGCGCGGCAAGCTTGAATGCGATTCGGCGCCATGACCGCCCGCCAGCGGGAGGCCGGTCGAGCAGCCAGTCCGGCGCTTGCACCGTGGATTGCCGGGCGTTCGCGGAAGCAGTGAACATGGCGGTCGCGCCGAACGAGGCTTCCCGCCCTCAGGAAGACCCGGACCCGAGCAGCCTGCCCGCGCCGCCCTCCGGCATCCCGCCCAGCAGCGCATTGATGAATTCCTCGTGCTTGTTGTAGGCCGGCGTGGCGTGGGTGGAAAAGCTGGACACCCTGACCAGCATGCCGTCGGGGATGCGGCCGGCCAATCCGAACCTCAACTGCACCAGGAGCCGCTCCAGCCGTCCGAGCACCACGCGGTCAGCCATGGTGAACCAGTAGGTCACGGGCTCCGAGCGCCGGCCCCGCACGGCAAGCATGCGCGTCACGGGAACCGCTTTCCCCCGGAGACGCAGCTCCCCATGCGCGAGATCCCTGATCTCGAACCCCTGCGCCGCGTAGCACACCTCCTGGCGGTGCGCCTTCAGGGCATCGCTCTGATCGCCGCCGTAGGCGACCGTCAGCATGATGCGCTCGCCCCGGCTGTTGACATAAGTGCGATTCACGATCTGCGCGTACAGCCTCTGCAGGTTGGCCTGAACATCGGGCGCGGGCGGAATCGGGATGATGTTCGGGTCGACGATCCAGTCGCCGAAGGAGCGCAGGATGATCGCGTCGAGGTCCAGGCGCGCCGCGCCCTGCTCCACGCGAGACGGCTTGAGCGCAGACGCGGCACCCGCGGAGAGAATCAGGATCGCGCCCAGCAGCAGGAACTTCCACTCGATGCGTTTCATGCCGGCGCCCCCGGCCGGTTCAAAGCCGGCAGCCGGCGCAGCAGGGCGTCGAGCCCGAGCAGCAGCAGCAACGCGGTCATGAACAGCGTCATCCCCGCGAATCCGTGCAGGAAGCTCTGTCCCGCCTCGTCCCCGAGATGAAACGTGACGAGGACCAGGATCAATACCCGCACGCCGTTCGCCGCGAGCGCGATCGGCAGGATGCCCGCAGCCAGACACACGGCGCGCGCGATGTTGCCGGAAGCGGTCAGGTGGAGATAGAGGAATCCCAGCGCGGCGAGGCTGTAAAGCGAATTGAGCCCCGAGCAGGCGTCGGTCACCAGCAGCTGGTATTGCCCGATGCTGAGCATGACCCCTGCCCGGGCGACGGGATAACCCAGAAGGTAAAGCACCGACTCGACGTTCTGGGAAACCAGGGTCTTGAGCGGCCCGGTGATGCCGTAGATGACGAAACCCGGAAGCGGAACAAGAAACGAAAGAAAAACCAGCGGAAACCACAGCCGCGCCAGCGCGCGCCAGCCCAGGAGCAGCAGGACGGCGCCGGCGAAAACCGGGATCTGGGATCCGACCTCGAATAGAGGCAGGCTCTGCGAGCGGCCGATGACGTAGAGCGCCACTCCCAGCGTCAACGCCACGCTTCCGGCGAGCGGGGCGCCGCCCGCGTCTGCCGCGGCCATCGCGGCGCGCTGCCGCCAGGTGAGCCACGCCACGACGGCGAGAATGATCGGGCCGTGGGCGTAAGGCTCTTCCCGCCACAAGCCTTGCGCGAGATCGAGGTAGGTCGGCACGTACATCACCGCCAGGCCCAGCGCAACGGGCAGCCAGCGGCGCAACCCCTCCCCGTCCTGCACGGGGAGAATCCACTGCTCCAGAACCGGGGGCATCGCGGCCGCCCTAGGAGTTTGTCGGACCTGGATCCGACACACTCCTTGGGCAAAACCGCCTGCTGGAAGACGGCGAAAACGGGCCATGGAAACCTGGACTCGGCACCAACCGCTTCGCCAGGTGCGGTCCAACAAGGCGTGTACTATCGGTTCTCATGTTAATTCTTTCAGGCGGTTTTGCATTCAGCAGCCTGCGCACCGTTGGTCCCGCAGACTGCTGGTTCAAAAGGCGTTGAACACGGTGCCGACGATGCGGGCGCCGGTATCGTTCATCTCCCGGATCACGCCGGTGGTATCGGCAAGGCGGGTGTGGTCCTTGCGGGCGAGCACGATGACATTGCCCGCCCGGAAAGCCACGCTCTGCGCATCGGCGTAGAGCGTCGACGGCGGCGTATCGAAGAGGATGACGTCGAACTCGCCGCGCAACTCGTGCAGCAAACCGGCGAGAGCCTGGCGCGACAGCAGCTCCTGCGGATTGGGCGGACGCGCGCCGGCCGGCAACAGGGAAAGCATCCCGAATTCCGGAATCGCCACCACCGCGCTGCGATCGGCGCGTCCCGACAGGACCGCCGACAGGCCGATCCGGTCGGGAACGTTGAAGATCCGGTGCTGCCGCGGCGCGCGCAAGTCGGCGTCGATCAGGAGCGTGCGCTCGCCGAGCTGCGAGAAAACCACCGCCAGGTTGGCGGCCACATAACTGCGTCCTTCGGCGGGGCCCGGACTGACGACCGCCAGAACCCGTTGCGAGATCTCGGAGTTGGACCAGCGGATCATGAGCTGGGTGCGCAGCGCCCGCAGCTCTTCGGCGCGGGGGTGAAACGGGTCGTGCGCGACGACGAGCTCGCTGCCGAAGCTGGCGTTGCCGGGGACGAGATGGGGAAGATCGTATTGCTTGGCGACCGCGCTACGCAGGTCATCCTCGGTGATCAGGCGCAGGCGCAGCGCCGCCTCGCCAAACCTCAATCCCGCCGCCTGCTGCAGCGCCATGACCCGCTCGATGTCCGAGGCGCCGAGCTTTCCCGCCTCGGCAAGAACGGCCCCGATACGGCGGTCGTGACGCGCAAGTACGCGCCCCGAGCCTTCGATCGGGAGGACCTTTTCCTGGATTCTCATCGGCATGCCTCAGCCCGGGCTCGGCAAAGCGCGCCCGGCGCCGCCCGAGCGGCCGAGCAGCAGGGATCCGGCGGACGGCCGCGCATTGAGCACCGCGAGCAGCGGCACGTTCAGCTCGTTTTCCAGATCGTTGCGCGAGCGCACCCGGCGGTCGAACAGTTCCATCAGGATCACGATGCCGATGCCGAGCATCGTTCCGATGACCAGCGACAGGGCGATATTGAGGACCACCTTGGGACGGGAGGGCTTGCGCGGCGCGACCGCGGGGCTGAGGAGCGCTACGTTGGTCTGGCTGGCGCGGCTTTCGACCTGGCTGACGACGGCGCGCTGCAGCGCGGCCTCGTAGGTCCGCTGGGCGGTCTCCACGTCGCGCGTCAGCACCGCAAGCTCGTTGCGATTCTCCTTGTGCTCGAGCAGCTGCGCGCGCTGCGCCGCCAGCGCGTTCCTCAATCCCACCTCGCGCTGGCGGCTCTGGCGCAATGAGTTGTAGATCCCGGACACGATTTTCTTCATTTCGGCGTCAACCTTCTCGCGCAGGCTCTGGTTTTCCGAGAACTGGCGCTGGTACTGCGGATGGTTGGCGCCGTACTGCGTGGCCAGCTCCTGCAGCTTCGCCTCTCCATGCGTGAGGTCCGCGCTGAGCTTCTGGACGTGCGGATTGGCGAGAACGTCCGGCAGCTCACCCGGCGATGCGCCCCGTTCGAGCAGATCGCGCGCCTGCCGCTCGCGGGTTTGCAGATCGAACGTCTGTTCCTGTGCTTTCACCAGCTGGCTCGACAGCTCCCCCAGGCGGGCGTTCTCGACGTCAAAGCGCTCGTCGGTCGAGATGATGCCCTGCTGCTTGTGATAATCCGTCAGCTTGACCTGGGCGGCCTCCAGGTTGGCCCGCAGGCTCTTCAACTGCACGTCGAACCATGTCGCCGCGTGCCGCGTCGGCTCCACGCGCAGCTCGAGCATCGTGTCGATATAGGCTTTGGCGAACGCATTGGCGACCAGCGCCGAGAATTGCGGGTCGGCGGAGGCGAAGCTCACCTGGATGACGTTGCTCTGCGAGGTCTCCACCTTGAGCCACTTGAGCAGGTGCTCGACCAGCCAGCCCTCGATCGACCCCACGCCCTGCGCCTCCGCCTCGAACGCTTCGCGCGTCGCCGGGTTGTCCGCGAGCCTGAGGTCCTGCACCGCCTTGCGGGCCACTCTCTCGCTGGTGATGATGTCCATCTGCGTCTGCATGTAGCCGAGCCTCTCCCGCGGGGGAACGAGGGCGGTGCTCAGCGACTGCTCGTCCTTGTTTGCATCCACCAGGAGAGAGGCCGTCGCGTTGTAGGATTTCGGCAACAGCAGGCTGACCAGGATCGCGGCCAGGAGCGTGGAGGCCAGCACGGTGGCGAACATGCCGAAACGCGCGCGCAGTGCGGAGAAGAACAGGTCGAGGTTCATGCCGGTCCTGTCATGGTGTGCCTGCAGTGAGTGAAAACGCGCCCTTGATGCCGTTCCCGCTTGTTGCTCCGGCCGCCCCCGCCATCATGACCGCGCTCCCTGCAGAAAGAGACAGCCGGCGGCATGGCGGGCGAATGGCTAGAACGGCGCTAGAACAGGCTTTCGCTGACATGAATCACGTCATCAGGCTGCACCGGATCGGTCAGCCGCGCGTCGAGCCTCACCACGGTCCCGTCGGGCATCCGGCGGTGGATCTTGAGGCCGCGCTCGGTGCCGCGCGGCGTCAAGCCGCCGCCCAGGGACAGCGCATGCATTACGGCCATTTCGGGCTCCAGCCGGTAGGCGCCGGCGCGCTGGACTTCGCCGTAGATATAGAAAACCGGCGCACGCTGCACGAAAATGGTGTCGCCGCTCTCCACTTCGATGTTCCGCGACAGGTCGCCGCTGCGGTACATCCTGGGCACGTCGATCTCCAGTTTCGTGATCTTGCCGCCGCGCGTGACCATGACGGTGACGGTGTCGTCCCCAGCGGGGGTGATTCCGCCGGCGAGCGCCAATAGGTCGGTCAGCTTCGGGTTGATATCGTCGAGCGCGTATCGTCCGGGACGGGCGACGTGGCCGAGCACCGAGACCTGCCGGCTGCGCACCTGCACCACGGAAACATTCACCTGGGGATTCTTGATGAAGTTGCCCTGCTTCAGTTGCTCGGCGATCCGGGCCCCCGCGCCGGCGGGCGTCAGTCCACCGAGCGTGACCTCGCCGATCAGCGGAAACACGATCGTGCCCCGCTCGGAGAGGCGCATTTCCGTGGCGAGATCCGGGTTCTGGAAAACCGCTATGCGTATGGTATCGCCGGCGCCAAGCGTTTCGCGGGAATCGGCGTGACCTTGAACCGTGAACGCCATCAGCGCGACACCGATCAGCGCAGCGAGCCATCCCGCTGCCTTGCGCGCGGGCGCCGGTCGCTGGAACGATCGTGTTTCGGGCTGGCGGCACATGGTGGGTTCCTCCGGGCCGGGGCACGGCGCTATCTCAGCCCCGCAACACCCCTTTTGATGTGTTCGCCACCTTCGTCGCTGCCGCCCGGGTTTGCGCCCGAGGCGGCGGGCTGCCCCGGCCTCGCTGGACCCGGCGCCTTGAACTCGCCGACGTAATCTATCCTCGCGTGTTCACGCAGTTTCCTGACCTCGGCCTGGCCGACCTCGATGCGCTTGCGGTTGAGCAGGTAGCGCTCGATGATCGGCATGGCCTGTCGCTCGCTCAAAGGGGCTTCCCGGGATTGCAGCAGTTGGATGACCGATGCCCCTCGCGGCGCCTGAAGCACGGCGATTTGCCCGGAGCGCATTTCCAACAGCAGGGGCAGCATGGCCAGGGGGATCTGTTCCGCGGGCCTGCTACCGTAGACCCCGACATGGAACGGCAGTTTGCGGGATTCGAGCCAGGCCCGGACATCATAAAGGGATTGCGCCCCAGCCACCGCGGCTTTCAGCGCGTCAAACTGTTCCTGCGGCGCGATCACTATGAGCTCGTGCACGCCGTAAATTCGCCGCCGCTCGAACAGCGCGGGATTGTCCTTGTAGAATTTTCTGATTTCGTCCTCGCTCTTCGTCTCGGTTGACGCGGCGGTCACGATTCGTTCCACGTAGGCCCGCGCCAGGATCCGCCGTCGCGCGCCCTCGATCGCCTGCATGACCCGGGGGTCCCGGTCGAGCTTCGCCTTGACGGCCCTTTGCACCAGGAGCTCCTGGTCGATGATCCGCTCGAGAGCCTGTGCGGCCGCCTGCCTGGCCTCGCCCGGCGGAATATCGCCGCCGCGCGCGATCGCGTTATTGATCTGATGCACCGAAATTTCGTCGCCGTTGACCTTCGCGGCGACCTGGCTGGAGGTCTTCTTCACGCCATCCTCGCCGCACGAGGGCACGGCAGCCACGATGGCGATCAGCGCCGACAGGGAAAGCAGTCTCTTCAGTCTCTTGGCCATGGCTGGTGGGCCTGCACGACGAAAATGGACGGGCTCGAGGATCCTGGGTCCCGACTCTGCAGCGGATTGCCGCCGACGAATTTCTCGCGTCACGACTTAGGATAGTCACGGGACATTTACCGGCGATTTCCGGTCGTGGTCCGAATGGACTATCCAGAATACAACCGCCTGCGGCCTCGGTGCTGCGCCCGAAGCAGGCGTCGCCGGGGAAGTGCGCGCTGCGGCCGGCCGCGCCGCTCAGCCTGCTGGCCAGCTCGTCTTGCGCCGTGCCATGAACCCCACGATCACCAGGCCGCTCAGCAGCAGCATCCACTCTGCAGGCTCGGGCACGGCTGCGACGGAAAAGTAAAATCCGCCGCCCAACTCCCCGTCTGCCGTCCCCGATATCCGCGCGGAAAAGTCGCCCGGATCGAGGTGAGCCTTCAGGTCGATGCGGCTGCCGTCCAACGACCAGTCCGTACCGAGCAGCGTGCCCAGGGCATCGGAGCCGGAGAACAGCTCGAACTTGAGATCGCTTATATTCGTCAGCCGGGCGTCGAATCCGCTGGGTGTGTACTTGACCGCGCTGCCGGTCAGCGTCCGGTAGTTCGCGTCGACCGTGAAATTGAAGACGTCCATGAACGAATACGGCAGCGAAACGCCCGACGCGCTGTAGAAATCGGTCCGTTCCGCGACGGTCGGCGAGAGAGTGCCCAGATCGAACGTTTTGTCGGTGGCATGGGCGGATCCCACGAAACCAGCTGCCGCGACCGCTACCAGCAGATTTTTGATCAGATTCATGTTTTCTCCTGACGTGGCGTGAACAGCTGGCCACCTATGCGGGCAAAGCTATCTGCGTCGTATTACAGAGATAAGCCGCGCAGCCTGGCAGGGCATGCGCCAATAGGACCAGTACCGTTCCAACCCGCATGGAATACGTCACCCACCGGTTGCGCGGTGTGCGCCGGCGGCGTGGTGCCTCAACGCAGGTAGGCTTCGATCGCGTAGCTCCGCAGCATGCGGTGGCTGTTGAAATAGGCCGCGTTCTTGGCGATTGCGCCCTTCATCACCCTGATCCACTGCGTGCGCTCGCCGTGCCACAGGGGCAGCACCACGTCCTCGAGCTTGTGGCAGAGCGACGACGCGTCGCCGCCGTTTTCGGTCTCCCCGTCGCCGCCGATCGACCAGCCGGTGACGCCCTCGATGCAGCCCTCGATCCACCAGCCGTCGGGCACCGAGAGCTGCGGCACGCCGTTCAAGCTCGCCTTCATGCCGCTCGTGCCGGAAGCCTCCAGCGGGCGCAAGGGTGTGTTGAGCCAGACGTCGGAACCCGCCACGAGATCGAGCGCGACCGTCATGTCGTAGTCCGGCACGAACGCGGCGCGCACCATCCCGTCGAGCGTGCGAATGTGGCGGTGGATGTCCTCGATCGCGTACTTGCCGGAGTCGTCGCGCGGGTGCGCCTTGCCGGCAAGCACGAGCTGGAACGGGTGGGAGCGCGCGATCGCCCGGACCCATTCGATATTGGAGAACAGCAGCTCGGGCCGCTTGTAGGCGGTCATGCGGCGCGCGAAACCGATGATGGGCCACTGCGAGTCGAGCGCGACGCCGCAGCGCGTTTTCACCCGCTCGATGAGCCTCGCCTTGGCCGCTTCGTGTGCGGCCCAGAGTTCCTCGTCTGCGATCTGGTCGGCGCGGGCCAGCAGCTGCGGCTCGAGCCACCAGCCCGGCATGTGCTTGTCGTAGAGCGCCGCGAAGCCCGGCGCCGCCCACGTGCGCGGATGCACGCCGTTGGTGACTGCGTGCACCTCGCAGCCGGGGAACATCTTGCGCGAGGTTTCCGCGTGCTTTTGCGCGACGCCGTTCACGTAATCGCTCAAGTTCAGCGCAAGCCGCGTCATGCAGAGCCGGTCGGGCCCGGCAAGCTCCTTCAGTACGTCGAGCGCGACATACCCGTCCAGCAGCTCCTGCACCAGGCCCCAGTCGAACCGGTCGTGCCCGGCTTCCACGGGGGTATGGGTGGTGAACCGGCACAGGGCGCGCACTCCCGGCACGTTGTAGCCGGGCGTATCGGAGTGGCGCCGGTCGAACCTGTGGGAGCAGCGCAGCAGCTCCACGGCGAGCAGCGCGGAGTGCCCCTCGTTCATGTGGTAGCTGCGGATGTGGAAGCCGAGCGCCTGCAGCATGCGCAGTCCGCCCACGCCGAGAACGATCTCCTGCTTGAGGCGATACGCCGTGTCACCGCCGTAAAGGTGGTGCGTGATGTCGCGGTCGCGCTCGTCGTTCTCGGGCACGTCGGTGTCGAGCAGGATCACCGGCACCGTGCCGCCCGTAGCGCTTTTCACGATGTATAGCCAGCCGGCCACCCGTACATCGCGCCCGTTGACCTTGACGACGCTCTTCGCTTCGATCGGCTCGGCGTGCTGCGCGGGATCCCAGGGAGCGGGATGCTCGATCTGGCGGCCGGCGCCGTCGATCTCCTGCCGGAAATAGCCGCGGCTGCTCACGAGGGTCACGCCGACGAGCGGGATTCGCAGGTCCGCCGCCGAGCGCAGGGTGTCGCCGGCCAGTATGCCGAGCCCGCCGCTGTAGGTCGGAATCTCGGCCGCTAGCGCGATCTCCATGGAAAAATAGGCGATGCGCGGCCGTTCGAGAAACGGCGCGATCAAGAACTCTGCCCCGTCATGGCGCGTGGCGGACCGCACGGGCGATTGCTGTCCGGCGTTCCTCTCGGACCGCGTAAAGTTACCCCGGTGATTCGTGCCCCGCTGCACGTGTGGGGATCCGATGCCTTCTTGAGCCGCTACGCTTCGCTCCGCTCACACATGGAGCCTTGCGCCAAACTATCCGCGCTCTATTAAGGAGGTACCCCCCGCGGACCGGCCGAGCATGTTCCAATCGGATCAGCCTCTTCTGTGCGCAGCGTGGTACCGATGCCGCGGACAACAAAGTCGAAGCGGGACACGCCGATTGGATCTCGCGCACTGTGCTGCTGCTCGCGCGGCTGATCGTCATAGGCAAGCTCACATGGCGGCGACCGCAAGCGGCGAGCTACGATTGGGCCTGCGGATCAACGTTCCCGGATGAGCCACCTTGTAGTCAGGCGATCACTACTGCCGATCGTTGGATCGCTACAAGAAAATCAAGCTTGCGCGATAGCGAAGCGAAACCCGGCCCACTATGATCGACCGGGTAGATGTCTGGTATCACTCCCTCCCCTGCATGACATCTACCTGGCCCGGTGCCCCAACGCCGGGCTTTTTTTGTCGGAAACCCGGACGAGCGCGAATCGTGTTCCGGGTTGCGGCTGCGCGCTCATCAGGAAGACCTGCGTCCGCAGGGGTGCCGTGAACAGGTAACGGCGCTAGAACCCGATGCGGGCACTCACGTTCACGATGTTGAACATGTAATCGCCGAAAGCGACCGTCGAGGAGCGCGTCTCGCGCTGCAAGGCAATCTGCAGCGTGACGGGCCGAACCGGCCGATAAAAAACCATCACGGCCGCGGAGCGCACGCGATCGCTCCGGTTCGGCGCCGCCCCCAACGCCAGCGCCGGGTCACTGAGGTAATCCCTCTGGCTGTATTCAAGGGCACCCCTTATGACGGTCTTTTCGGTAAGCCTGAGCTCCGGGTGCAGCGCTATGCCCGTGACGAGCACGGACCTCGAGTACAGATCATCAAGCGGGCTGACGTCCCTCTGGGCGACGGCACTCAGCGAAAGCTTCCCGGTCGGCTTCCAGTCATACGCGGCGTGGACCGTCGCATCCTCGAAGTCGCGCTGAGCAAGCTGCTCGTGGCTGCGGCTGACCCAGCCGGCTCGCACGCTCGCATGCGAGGCGCCGGTAATAGTCCAGTCGGCGACGACGACGGCCCTTCGCTGCCGGTACGCGTTGTCGAAAAAGTTCCCCGCTACGGCCTGCCGGTTGGGAAAACGGCCTTCCTCTACCCCCAGGCGGATGCCGACCCGGTTATTGGCCCGCGTGGAATAGCTTGCGGTGAGATCGGCGCCGTCGATACTGACGTCGTTCACCCGGAACGCCGGGAACGAGCTTGTTTGCCTGATTCTGCTCACTTCCCCCCCGTAGCGCCAGCGCGAGGTCAACCCGTACTCCGCGTTGAAGAATGCGCGCCGGGTCGTCAGGAAATTGGCCGTGCTGCTCTGGACGCCGCCCTGGGCGTTGGCCAGCGACGCCAACGCAAGGGCTTCCGTATATCCCAGCTGGCCGCCGAGGTCGCTGCCGATCTGCCACAACCAGGCGGCTCGCCCGTAGTGGCCGTCCGAGCTGAGCGCGGTATACCGGTTGTAGCGGGTGTTGTTCCACACCCATCCGGCCTGGACGCGCTGCCGGCTCACGGGGACATCGAGGTTGAACCCGAGCGAAGTGGTGTGGTAGGTATCTCCCTTCGAAGACGTGCCCAGGACGGCCGCCGGATCGCGGGCAGCCGAGAGTCGGAACACGTTGTCGTCGCGGGTGACCATCTGCGCGACGAACAGCTCGAGCCTGTCGTCCCAGAGAGCGACGGCATCCGTCACCGGCACGAGAACGCCGGCTGCGAGGATCGCCACGCTCAACCCCCGGAGCCACAAGCAAGCACGGCGTTGCGGCCAATCGGGTATGCGCAAGGGACGCTTGCGCCCCACCTCACCATAGGTGCCAGTTTCGTGTGGCAAGTACCCAGATCCCTAGTGCACTGTTGGTAATCGCATGCGAAGCGATCGGAACCCACAGGTTCCCGGTGCGGACGTACACCCAAGTATACAGAAGGCCCGCGATCAGCCCCGCAAACCAGAGCGAATGCTCCGATGCGAACAGCACCGCAGTGAGCGCGAAGGCACGCGGACTCGCGCGCCGCGGATCGGCCGCCGGAAACAGGCGAAGGCCATGGCGACGATCACGGCTCGGTACGCATTCAGCCGGCGCGGTTCCCAAGCGGTATCTTGTCTTGCGGTTTGAGGCATGAGCGGGAACGGCGCGAGAAAGATGACGATGTTGGCCTGGCGGCCACGCTGCGACCGTCCCCGCCAGGCGCCGTGGTGGCCGCGGCAGAAATGCAGGTGGCCCCTTCACCTGGCGGCTCGGGTTCACGCGTGCGCCCCATGGGCGCGGTGCCTGCCCGGGAAGGAGGCTGTCCCGCCTTTTACGCCAGCGACCGTTTCGAACGATACGGCGTCAACGTGACGGCATTTCGGGCGTCCGGACCACGGCAATGGGTCGAAGGGACTAGCAGCCTGTCGGACTTGGTCCCATGAACGGCCGATGTGATCGCATGGGTAGTTGATCCAGGTCAGCGCCGAGCCGACAGGCTGAATTGGAGTATTTGGCGGTTTTGCGTAAGGAGTTTGTCGGACTGAAGTCCGACAAACTCCTATAGCGCATATTTTCAGGTTGAGTTTTTTTGGTAAGGATTTCGTCGGGCTTGGGTCCGGCGAAATCCTCAGGTGTTCAGAATGCGCAGCGCCAGCGCCTTTCCAACCGCCTGCGTGCGGTTCACCACATCCAGCTTGCGCAGTATCTTCTGCACGTGATTCTTCACCGTCAGCGGGCTGATCTTCAGGATCATGCCGATCTCGATGTTGCTCTTGCCCCGGTAGATCCAGTCGAGGATCTCCCGCTCCCGCGAGGTGAGAAGGCCCGTTGCCGCGGGCTTCATGCCGGCGCCCTTCGCCTGCCAGTTGACCTGGGTTCGCACCCAGGCCGAGTGCAGGAACGGCACCAACAGCTCGACCCAATACGCCTGTCTCGGGCCGATCGCGTCCGGCCGGCAGGCGAAGGTGAAGAAACTCGTCAATTGCCCGCCGGCGTT
Organism: Betaproteobacteria bacterium; assembly: GCA_016192825.1. Classification (GTDB taxonomy): domain Bacteria; phylum Pseudomonadota; class Gammaproteobacteria; order Burkholderiales; family SG8-41; genus SG8-41. The sequence goes on from JACPTK010000042.1 coordinate 32,107, forward strand.
GTGGGTCCCATGCGCGGCGAGCTTGTCGGCGCCCAGGCGGCCCAACTCGCGCGCAAGGGCGCTGACGGCAAACTGGCCCCCGTTTTCCGCCTCGCAAATCACCGCCTGGCAGTGATTCTCCTCCCAGGTCTTGATGAGGTGCGGGACCAGCGACACGTCCAGGCGGAACAGTTCGTTGAAGTGCGTGGCTTCCACGGGAACTGTCGTAAAGCTGTCGACATGGAATAATGCCGGCCCGCCATTGCGCAAGGCGCAGATCAGCAGCTCGTGCCGGATCAGGCTCTGCAGCGCGCCCTGCGTCCAGCTGAAGAATTGGTGGCGCGCACGCACCCTGATCGCGGCGTCCAGGTTGAGCATGAGCGCTTCCAGCTCAAGGGGATCGAAGCCGGCGGGAATGCCGGCGGCCACGCATTCGGCCCGCACCGGGTCCCGGTGCTCACGCGGACCGGGCTGGCGTTGTTCGGTTATGTGTTGCTCGTCGTTTACTCGCATGGGGTGACTTGTCGCGGGGAGCCCGGTCAACGAAGCCGCATGGCGCGCCGGATGGCGGTGCAGCGCCGCGGCGCCGGATCACCGGGACGTGCGGAAAAGACAAAATTCGGCGCGATTCCACGTGCACAGGAAACCGGCAGGATCAAAGTTCCGGCCCGATCATAGTGCGCCGGAATCACGCCCGCTATCGCGATAACTGGATTTTCCTGTAGCAATCCCGCGATTGGAGGTGGCGGCTCAACTACAAAGACGCTTCGGCCGGGATCGAGGATTCCGGGCGTAGTCCGATGGGGCTACCAGTGGACACGTCACCGGCGACCATCGCCCGCCGTACTTTCCTGCCTGCACGTGGACGATGCAGCGCAAACAAGCAGACGATGCGCCCCCGATCGCCATGACAAGTAGTCCGCCAGCAACCTTGACATAGACAGCCTGGCCGCAACCCGGCGCCCCACCAACTTCGATCCTGCCATTCCGACTTTGCTCGCCGCACACGATACCCAGCCTCGCCTGTTGCACCGCCAGCCCGCGCTCGCGGCGCTGCTGCGGGTATCGCTCGACTCCTTTGTGGCGATCGGCATGCTGCTCGCCTCAATCCTGGCATTCGACGAGCCGTTCGAAGGGTCCTACCTGATCCTCGCGCTCCTCGTGTTTTCGCTGACCTTTCCCGGCAGCACGCCGAAAGGCACCAGCATCCGGGGCCTGGCCGGCGACGTCCTGGCGAACTGGTGTGTGATCGTCGCACTGCTCCTGATTCTCGGCTGGGCCACCCGGACACTCGGCCACTTCGACCAGCGCGTCGTTCTTGCCTGGATGCTCGCCACGCCCGTCGCACTGTTCACCGCGCATCTCGTGATGCCTGTCGTCCTGCGGCGATTGCTGGCGGCGGAGGGCATGGAAAGAATCGCGGTGATTGCGGGCGGCGGAGACCTCGGTTGCAGGCTCGCCGAGCGCATCCGGGCCACGCCCTTTCTCGGCATCCGTTTCGCCGGCTACTTCGACGATCGCGGCCACGACAGGGTGCGGAGCGTCGGGCCGGGCGAGTCTCTCGGCCGCCTCGAGGAGCTCGCGGGATACGCGAAAACACATCGCGTGGACCTGATCTATATCACGCTCCCGATGGCGTCGCAGCCGCGCATCCTCAGGCTGCTCGACGAATTGCGCGACACGACGGCGTCGATCTACTTCACGCCGGATATCTTCCTGTTCGACCTGATCCAGGCGCGCATGGACGCGATCGGCGGCATACCGGTGGTCGCGATATGCGAAACGCCCTTCTACGGCGTCAACAGCCTGATAAAACGGGCGAGCGATCTCGTCCTCGCATCGGTGATCCTGGCAACGATCTCGCCGCTGATGCTCGCCATCGCGATCGGCATCAAGCTGACGTCCCCGGGTCCGGTGCTGTTCAAGCAGCGCCGCTACGGCCTCGATGGCAGGGAAATCATCGTCTACAAGTTCCGCTCGATGGCCGTCCTGGAGGACGGAAACGTGATCAAGCAGGCCACGCGCAACGACCCGCGCGTGACGCCGTTCGGGGCATTTCTGCGGCGCTATTCGCTCGATGAGCTGCCTCAGTTCATCAACGTGTTGCAGGGGCGCATGAGCGTGGTCGGGCCCCGTCCTCACGCCGTCGCCCACAACGAGCTCTACCGCAAGCTGATCAAGGGTTACATGATCCGGCACAAGGTCAAGCCGGGCATCACGGGCTGGGCGCAGGTGAACGGCCTGCGCGGTGAAACCGACGACCTCGACAAGATGAAGGCGCGCATCGAACACGACCTCGAGTATCTGCGCAACTGGTCGCTCCGGCTCGACCTGCAAATCGTGTTGAAAACCGTCTTCGTCGTGCTGAGGAGCCAGAACGCCTACTGAGCCAGCCGCCCGAGGATCTGGAATGAGCATGCACATTTATCCGGTGATACTTTCGGGGGGCTCGGGGACACGCTTGTGGCCGATGTCGCGCGAGTCCTGTCCGAAGCAGTTCCTGCCGTTGCTCAACGGACGCAGCCCGTTCCAGGCCACGCTGGGACGGCTGAACGGCTTCAAGGGGCTGCAGCCCCCGTTGATCGTGACCAACCAGGAACACCGCTTTCTCGCTCTCGATCAGATCAAGGCAACGGGCATCACGCCGCTCGGGGTCTATCTTGAGCCCTTCGGCCGCAATACTTCGCCGGCAGCGGCCGTCGCCGCGATCAGCCTGCTGAGCGACGATCCCGACGCGATCATGCTCGTGCTGCCCGCCGACCACGACATTCCGGACGAGCAGGCCTTCCGCCAGGCCGTGTCCGCCGGCACGGCCGCGGCGCAGGCGCAACGGCTGGTGGTCTTCGGCGTGGAAGCACGCTGGCCGGAGACCGGCTACGGCTATATCGAGCGCGGCGAGCCGCTCGGCCAACTTGAAGGCTGTTACCAGGTCGCGCGTTTCGTCGAAAAGCCCGAGTTCGAGCTCGCGCGCCGCTTTGTCGAGTCGGGCCGGCATTACTGGAACAGCGGTATTTTCCTGTTCAGCGCCGCGCGTTTCATCGGCGAGCTGAGGCGCTTTCAGCCCGAGGTGGAGGCGGTGTGTCAGGACGTGGCCGGCAACCTGATCGAAGACCACGGCTGCTGCCGCATCGATGCCGCTCACTTTGCGCGCTGCCGCTCCATTTCCATCGACTACGCGGTGCTCGAGCATACGGAGGCCGCGGCGGTGGTTCCCGGCGCATTCCGCTGGTCCGATATCGGGTCCTGGAACGCACTCTGGGAGGCCGCGGACAAGGACGCGCAAGGCAACGTGACGCAGGGCGACGTGCACGTGGACGGCGTCTCGGGGAGCTGCATCTACGCCACTCAGCGCATGGTGGTCGCCATCGGTCTGGAAAACCTGGTGATCGCCGAGACGCCGGACGCGCTGTTGGTGGCGGGCCGCAACGAAGCCCAACGCGTGAGGGAAGCCGTCGAGCGGCTGCGGTCCGAAGGACGCACGCAGTGCCGCGCGCACCGCACCGTATACCGCCCATGGGGCTGCTACGAGGACGTCGACTCGGGCGACCGCTTCCGCGTCAAGCGGATCACCGTCAATCCGGGAGCGAAGCTTTCCCTGCAGCTGCATCACCATCGGGCCGAGCACTGGGTGGTGGTGAGCGGCACGGCGCGCATCACGCACGGCGAGGAAGTCACGCTGCTCACGGAAAACCAGTCCACCCATATCCCCCTCGGCGTGCGCCATCGGCTCGAGAACCCCGGGAAAATCCCGCTGCAGATCATCGAAATCCAGTCCGGAGCGTATCTCGCCGAGGACGACATCGTGCGTATCGAGGACGCATATCACCGTGCCTGAAAGACACGCGATCGTGAAGATTCGATCCGGACGCGGCCCCGCGCTGCGGTGCCTGTGCCTCGTGGATGTCTACGCCGCGACCGGCACGGGCGCCTTGATACTTTCGTTCCATGTGGCACGAAAGACCGCCGATTCGTAGCGCCGCGCTTGCCGCGGCGCTCATCTTGTGCCTGCCGGCGCCGGCGCGAGCGGCCGATATCTGCCTCACGCCTGCCGTGGAAGACGCGCCAGCCGTCGCGCCGGCGCCCGAAGACCACGGGTATCGCGTGAGCGCCGACGCCCGCTACCGCCTCGCCGGCAGCGCACAATACCGCTTGTCCGACGACGCGCAATATCGCCTGGCCGATGACGTTCGGAATCGCCCGTCCGATGATGTGCGGCAGCACCCGCCTTTGCCCGGCAACCGGCTCGCCCCGCCCTTTCCGGAACATGCCGGGCGCTACCGGTCCCTGATCGCCGCAACGGCGCGGGCCGCCGGCCTCGAGCCCGGCCTGCTGCACGCCGTCATCACGGTCGAATCGGGCTATGACCCCCGGGCACGCTCGCTGAAGGGCGCGCTGGGCCTGATGCAACTGATGCCGTCAACCGCGGCCCGCTACGCGGTGGACGATCCGCACGACCCCGGGCAGAATCTGCGCGCGGGCGCGCGGCACCTGCGCGATCTGCTGGCCGAATTCAATAACGACCTCAACCTGGCGCTCGCCGCGTACAACGCGGGCGCGGCGGCGGTGCGCAGACATTGCAATCGCGTTCCGCCCTACCCCGAGACCCGCGCTTACGTTCGGCGCGTACTCTATCGCTACCATGATCGCCCGTCGCCGCCGGGAAGCGCGCTGCCATGATCCCGACCACCAGGGCGACCAAAACGGGCTTTCCGGCGACCGGGCAGACGAGAGCGGAAAGGTCAACCCATGTGCGGAATCGTCGGGGCCGTCGCCCAGCATAACGTTGTTCCCATCCTGCTCGAAGGCCTTAAGCGGCTCGAATACCGGGGCTACGATTCCGCCGGCATCGCCGTGGTGAACGGAAAGCTGGAGCGGCTGCGCAGCACCGGCCGCGTGAGCGAGCTCGCGCAGCTCGCCGGCGGGCGCCGGCTTTCGGGCAGCATTGGCATCGCACACACGCGCTGGGCGACACATGGCGCGCCGTCGGAGAAAAACGCCCATCCTCACATCTCGGGCGGCGTATCGGTGGTACACAATGGCATCATCGAGAACCACGACGAGATGCGCCGAAAGCTGCGCGTCAAAGGCTACGCGTTCGTCTCCGACACCGACACCGAGGTGATTGCGCACCTCGTTCATTCGCATCTGGCGGCCGGCGGCAGCCTGTTCGAGGCGGTCCGCCGCAGCGTCGCCGAACTGGCGGGCGCTTTCGCGATCGCGGTCGTCAACGAAATCGACCCGGCGCGCCTGGTCGTGGCGCGCATGGGGGCGCCGCTGCTGCTGGGCCTGGGCGAGTCCGGGAACTTTGCCGCCTCCGACGCTTCCGCTCTGGTGCAGGTGACGCAGCGGATGATCTACCTCGAGGAGGGCGACTGCGCCGAAGTGGGCGTCGAGTCCGTGCGCATCCTCGATGCCAAAGGCCGCGCCGTCGAGCGCCCGGTGCAGCTGAGCCAGTTGAGTCCGACGGCCGTCGAGCTCGGGCCCCACAGCCACTACATGCAGAAGGAGATCTTCGAGCAGCCGATGGCGGTTGCGAACACGCTCGAGAGGGTGACCAACGCCCGCGCGGTCCCGCCGGAGCTGTTCGGCGCGGAAGCCGGGCGCATATTCGGGGATACCGAGGCGGTGCTGATCCTCGCCTGCGGCACGAGTTACCACGCAGGCATGGTCGCCCGTTACTGGCTCGAAGGTCTCGCCGGCGTCGCATGCAACGTCGAGATCGCAAGCGAGTACCGTTACCGTGAATCAGTACCCAATCCCAAAGCGCTCGTCGTCGCCATTTCCCAGTCCGGCGAGACCGCGGACACGATAGCCGCTCTACACCATGCCAGATCGCTGGGCCACCGCCATTGCCTGTCGATCTGCAACGTGCCCGAGTCTGCGCTGGTGCGGATCTCCGACCTGAAGTTCCTGACGCGCGCCGGTCCCGAGATCGGGGTCGCTTCGACCAAGGCCTTCACTACCCAGCTGGCGGCCCTGGTGTTGCTCGCCATGGCGCTTGCCAAGCTGCGCGGGCGGCTTTCGCCCGGGCGGGAATCGGAATTGCTGCAGACACTCCGATGCCTGCCCTCCATGCTCACAAACGTGTTTCAGGTCGAACCCGTGATCAGGACGTGGGCGGCGAAATTTGCGCGGCATCATCACGCCCTGTTTCTGGGCCGCGGCATCCATTACCCGATCGCGATGGAGGGGGCATTGAAGCTCAAGGAGATCTCCTACATCCACGCCGAGGCCTATGCCGCCGGCGAGCTCAAGCATGGGCCGCTCGCGCTGGTCGACCAGTCCATGCCGGTCGTCGCGATCGCGCCGCGGGACGCCTTGCTGGAAAAACTCAAGTCCAATCTGCAGGAAGTCCGGGCACGCGGCGGCGAGCTGCACGTGATGGCGGATGAGGACACCCAGCTCACCGGGGGCGACGGCTTGCATATGATCCGCATACCCAACCATGCCGGGATCCTGTCGCCGATCCTGCACACGATCCCGCTGCAGCTCCTTGCGTACCACGCGGCGGTCGAGCGGGGCACCGACATTGACAAGCCTCGCAACCTGGCAAAGTCGGTCACCGTCGAATGAGCCGTTCACAAGGGCCGCGCCCCCGATGCTCGATCGGTCAGTCCGAGCGAGCACCGCCGGCCCGCAAATCGAGCTCAAACATCTCCTGCAGGTATTCCTGCAGTGCAGGCATGTCGCGCTGGTGACTCAGCACGGTATGCTCGCTGGAAAGCGCCTCTTCCTCGTCGTTGAACGCGAATTCCAAGATTTCATTCGCACTGTCGTCATGCGGCAGGCCACGTGTTTTGGTGCGACGAGTGTCGGTCTTGGTCCTCATATGCCACCTCCTTCGTTGGCTGCTGCACGATCGATGGCCACGCCTGGATCGGTATCTTCGCCGCTATCACGCGGTGCGCGGGAAACCGTGCTGTGAAGCGGCTGCCCTTGCCCGGTTCGCTCTCGATCTCGAGCGCCGCCTGGTGCCTGAGCAGGGCGTGTTTCACGATTGCGAGTCCGAGCCCGGTGCCGCCGGAGTGACGCGAGTGGCCGCGATCCACCCGGTAGAAGCGTTCGGTAAGCCGCGGGATGTGTCTCTTTTCGATGCCGATGCCGGTATCTTCGACGGTGAATTCCGCGCCCGCAAGCGAGGCGCGCCAGGTGAGGCGCACGATCCCGCCGGGTGCCGTATAGCGGACGGCATTGCTGGCGAGGTTGCCGAAGACGCTGGCGATCTCGTTCTCCGCCCCGAGCAAATTGAAACCGTCTCCCGCTTCCAGGACGATGCGGTGGCGCGCCCCGGAAAGCGCTTCCGCCTCGGACTGGATCCGGATGAGCAGTTTGCCGACGTTCACGCGCTCATCGCCGGACGGCTCGGGCGCCGACTCGAGCGTGGAGAGCTGCAGCAGATCCGCGATGATGCGTTGCATGCGTTTGCACTGCTCTTCCATCAGGTCCAGGTAGTCGCGTGACACCTGGTGATCGAGCTTGAGTCCCCGCACGGTCTCGAGGAAGCCGACCAGCACCGTGAGCGGCGTGCGCAGTTCGTGCGAAACATTGGCGATGCACTCGCGGCGCGCGGATTCAATCCGCGCCGACCGGGTGACAATGCGTGTCAGGAGCAGCCATCCGGAAGCGACATAAGGCACGAACTGCACCGAAAGTATCGGCCCTTCGCCCTCCTTGGCCTGCATCCGCAGAGACTTCGAGAAACTACCGGCCGCCATGTAGGCGACGAAAGACGGGTGGCGGATAAGAACGGAAATCGGCCGGCCGATATCCTGCCGGGCATCGATTCCAAAGTGTGCCGCCGCCGCATCGTTGCACCAGACGATGCAATGGTCGCGATCGAGTATGGCAATACCATAGTACGACGACAGCCCCTCAGGTAGTGGCCGCGGAAGCGAACGGATCGGGTCTCGCCGCTGAGCCGCTACCCCGCGCTGCGGACGGGGCGACGGATCAACCGCCGGTATGCGCTGAACGTCCATTTCCAGGGCCGGCGGACCAGGGGACGGCCGGCTCCGCTGGTACGGGTGGCCCCGATACGAGGCCATGCAGGCAAGCAGGCAAAGCAGTCCAGCCGCCAGCAACTCCCCCGCGCTTGAGAGAAATCCGACCGCAAGTGCGGACAGGGCGAGCACGGTGACGGGCAACAGCGTTGTGATCAGAGGGTCGTTCATGCCCTCAAACGGCAAAACGAAGCCGTAAATCCTCGCCCCAGATCGCGCCGAGCCCGAGCGGTGCCGGTTCATTCGCAGACCTCAGTTCAGGCTGCGATGGAAGCGATAGCCCATCCCACGCACCGTGTCGATCAATTTTTCGCGGCCGACGGGTGCGAGCGCCTGGCGCAGCCTGCGGATATGAACGTCCACGGTACGCTCCTCGACGAATACCTGGTCGCCCCAGGCTTCGTCGAGCAACTGGGCGCGGCTATATATTCGTTCCGGGTGGGTCATGAAGAAATGCAGCAATCGGAACTCAATGTCCCCGAGCTCGATGTCGTGCCCGTCGCAGGTTACCCGGCGCACGGCCGGGTCGACCTTCAAGCCGCCTATTTCGATGATGTCATCGGTGCGCTGGGGCGCGCATCGCCGCATCACCGCCTTGATGCGCGCCAGCAGCTCGCGCGGAGAGAACGGCTTGGTGACGTAGTCATCCACCCCGGCCTCAAGCGCCGCAACCCGGTCCGACTCGCACACGCGAGCCGTCAGCATGATGATCGGAATATCCATGGTGCGCTGATCGTTTCGCAGCCGCTTGGCGAAAGTCACCCCGAGAATCTCGGGAAGTATCCAGTCCAGCAGCACCAGATTGGGCAGCGCTCCGCGCATCAATGCTTCGGCCTCCGGGACGCTGGCCGCGCGCAGGGCGCGGTAGCCGGCATGTTGCAGATTGACTGCGATCAGTTTCTGGATATCCGGTTCGTCTTCGACTATGAGCACGGTGCCGTCCATGGAATCCTCGATGTCGATTGCGGCGTCGCTGAAACGTACAGAACGGGAGACATGATAGGGCAAGGCGCCGATGCCCACTATCGCGCAAGCTTGATATTTTGGTAGTGCGCAGGCGATTGGTCGTAGCGGAGCAGCTACAAGGCGCCGCGCCGAACGGCGATGAAAGTGACCCGCTGCGCAAATTCTCTGCATCGCTCGCCGACTGCGGAATTCGTCACGCCTCACCGCGCATGCCGGGAAGTAGAATCGAAGCCGTCGGTCAACGGGAAGCCGGACCCGATGCGGTCAAAGAACCAATGGTCCGGACGGACTAATGGCAACCGGCGTCGTGTCCAGACGATCTATGTTACTTATGAAGGACCCGCAAGGCCGGGTGACTCGCGCAAGGCGTTTGCACCGGTTGAAAGCCACGCGACCAGTCGATAATCACGGCGCGCCATGGCCACCATCCTGATCGTCGACGAGCCCGCACTCGCTCGCCGTTTGGCATCGCTGCTGGAGCAGCGCGGCGACCGTCTGCTCGAAGCCGCCGATGGCGAGGACGCGCTGCGAATCGTTCGCGCGGAGAATCCCGAGCTTGTGCTCCTCGACATTTTGATGCCGAAAATGGACGGTCACGAATTCGCCCTGCGGCTGCGCGCGGAATCAGGGCGGATCCCGCCGCGGCTGGTCTTCCTGGCCGCCGCTTGCATCGAAACCGGGTCGCGTGATCTGGCGCGGGCTTGTGGTGCTGAAAGGCTGGTCACCAAGCCCGTCAGGCCCGAGGCGCTGCTCGCCGTCATCAACGCCGTACTCGCCGCGCCCCGGCCCGGGCCCGGGAATCCGCTCCCCGACCCGGGCGCCATCGCGACCTCTGTCCGCCTGATCGCCAGCAAGCTGTACCAACGGGCGACGGAGCTGGAAGGGCTCAACACCCGGCTCGACCTGCACGCGGCCAATTGCGCCGAGCGGCTCGAAACCGCGAGAGCCGCCCTGGAGCAGGAAGTGACGAAGCGATTATGGGCGGAAAAGGAACTCACCCAGGCGAACCTCCGCCTGCACGATAAAGCCATGCGTGATGCGCTGACCGGTCTTAACAACCGCGGCTACCTGGAGGAGTCTCTCGACCGCGAAACCAGCCGCGCCAGGCGCAGCAATCAGCCCTTTGGCGTGATGATGATCGACATCGACCACTTCAAGCGCTGCAACGACAGGTACGGCCACGCGGCGGGTGATGCGGTGCTGCGCGCGGTGGGCCAGTACATGCTGTCGCTGGCGCGCGGCGAGGACATTCTCTGCCGCTACGGCGGAGAGGAGTTCGTGGTGGTGATGGCGCACGCCTCACCCGGCACGGTTCTGGAGCGCGCCGAAACGCTCCGTCTGGGCGTACAAAAGCTCAGGATCGAGTGCGATGGCCAGCGCGTCGGTCCAGTCACGCTGTCCGCGGGCATCGCGATGTTCCCCGATCACGGAGAGAACGGACAAGCGGTGTTGCTGGCCGCCGACGCCGCGCTGTACCGGGCCAAACAGGCGGGTCGCAACTGCATCGTAGCGGGAAACGCCTCGAAACCTCAACGCTGACCGGGGCAATTTGCCGTTGGCGGTCGTTTCTCGAACTGATTGGCGTTCTGCCAGCTGCGGCCGCGTCTATCGCGTCAACCGCCAATATCGATCCCGGACGTCTCCGCTCCGCAAGTCAGTTACAGTCCAGGACGGGGAGCTTCCGCGCTGGCGCGGCGTTGTCGCTGGCGACGCCCGTTTTGCGCACGTCGTTCCTGCTGTAGGCGCCGCTCCTGGTGCAAACGCTGCTCCTGTCGTAGACGCCGCGCCCGTCGCAAACGCCGCTCCCGCCGCAGACGCCGGTCCTGCAACTCACGCCGCTCCTTGAACCACCGGAGCGCCGCCGCCTCGTCCTGAAAGCTCCGCACATTCAGTCCGCGCTGCCGCGCGATCAACTCGATGTACTCGTGGGACATGTGAAGATCCCTGGTATCGCCCACCAGGGCGATCGGGTGCGGTGACGTCCCTGAAAGCTCTTCGAGGCAGTCGATGAGCCGGTGCGGCACGACCTGAAAGATCGGCTTCGACGAGCGAACCAGAATCAGGATGCGGGCCCGCCGATGTTTCGCGTTTTCGCGCGCAATGGCGCGAAGAAAGGCCTGCATTTCCTCCCCCGTTTCGCGGTCGAATAATTCTGCCCGGAGCAAGCCCGGTTCGGCGGTGATCTTGTATACCATGGCACGCAAGGCTCCGCGAGGGCGCCCCTGTTTGCTCCTCGCATCTCAGTGGTTCGGCGGGACCTTGTCAGATCCGGTCCTGTTAGTGTCGGAACAAGCTTACGATACGATTTCCTTTACAAGATAGGGCTTCGCCACGATAGGCAATAGTTCAGGTGGGCTAGGAGTTTGTCGGACTTAGCCCCGACAAGCTCCTTGTGCAAAACCGCCCGCGCGATAACGGGAGTCAATAGCAGTGAAAACCTCATTTCCAGCCTGCGCGCGTGTCCATCGGAGGCCAATCGGGGCCGTTACACCGGGGCTCATTCGAAATTCGCGGGCGGTTTTGCTGTTAGCAGCCTGTCGGACACCTAAGTCCGACAGGCTGCCAGGTCTTCCTCCCGAAACGGGTTTCGTTGACCGGACCAGGGCTTTTTGTGCGGTCGCCCGAGGGCGAGCGCGACCGGTCTCCTCGCCGGCTGCAAGAGTCGGCCGGGCGATAACCGTGTAAACCCATCCCGCGGAGCGCCCCGCCCGGTGCGCCAACGCGCTACGCGAAGGCGAGGAAACAGACACAGCAACTGTGGCGTTACCTACCGTGATTCGCTCTTCAGCCACTCGGCCGCGGCGGCCTCGTCTCGAAAAGTCCGGACATTGGCGCCACGCAGGCGCGCCAGCATCACGACGTACTCCTGAGCGATGCGGACTTCGGTGGAATCCGCCAGCACGGCGATCTTGCCGTAATATTTCACCGCAAGTTCGATGAATAAGGAAAGCCCGTATCTGTCGACCGTAAAAATCGGCTTCGAGGAACGGACGGATATCAGCACACGATAGAGCTGGCGCCTGATGCATTCGTCAGCGACCGCACTGAGGAACTCGCCCGTCTCTTCCGCCGTTTGGCGGTTGAACAATTCCGCTTTCAGATAATCCGGTTCGACGGTCATCTGATACCGCATGGCGTTGCGATGCGCCTGCTCGGTCACCATTGTCCGATCTCCTTCCGTCCCAGGAGTGTGTCGGGCTTTGCCCCGACACACTCCTTACGCAAAACCGCCCGCAGGCAAACGACAGTTTTGGATTCGAAATACCTGTAGTCTAGACTTTTCAAACCCAACGCAAAGTAGTGGAAACCGGATTTTTCTATAGTGAACCGGTGATGAACTGTAGTTATGCAACTACTCACGGGTTCGCTGAATGATTTACCGGAATCGGTAATTCTAAGAGGTCAGAAACCAAGGCCTTTTGGGGAATCCTCCACCGCCGTGGCCGTACACTGTGAGACGCAAGATGGGGCGGACGACCGCCTCTTATAAAAGGGGGCATTTCTACTCTCGCGCGCGATCAAACCTGCGGTATTGAATCGCTTCCGCGACCTCGGAAGCCGAGACGCGCTGAGCGTGTCCGCGATAAGTAGGGTGATAAGTAGTGATAAGTAGGGTCAGTGTAACCTTTTCGTTGGCATGTGTGGATAAGTAGGGTCAGTGGATAAGTAGAGTGGATAAGTAGGGTCACCCATTAGCCGGCCCGTGTCCAATGGTGACGGTTTTCCCTCACAACTTTGTTGTGCTTCTTTCTTTAGCTGCCGTCCTGCCGGCGCCATCGCGCCCGTTTTTTCGCTTGCTTGGCTGCGATCGAATCGC
>JACPTK010000043.1 GCA_016192825.1 Betaproteobacteria bacterium
CCACGCCAGAGCGTAGGTCTTCACTACAGCCGCTTTCGCGCCTTCCGCGACCCTCGCCCTCAGAAAAACCAAAGGGTTGCACTGCGCAACACGGCGCGACAACCCGAAAAACAGCGCGAATGCGCTAAGTCAGGCTAAGGGGCCCGCCGCTCGATCCGGCTACACCACTTTTCGCCGCGAAACACGAGTACGATAGGGCTGGCCGCGGAATTTCTTGAATCAGGTCCCGGGTGCAATCACTGCGGCTTGATGCCCGCCGCCTTGATCACCTTCGCGTACTTTGCGATCTCCGCCGCGATGAAGCGGCCGAACGCCTCCTGCGAGCCGCCGCTGGGCTCGAGGCCCATGCCGCCGAACCGCGACTGGATGTCGGCGCTGGCGAGAATCTTGTCGACCTCGGCGTTCCATCGCGCGACGATCTCCCTCGGCGTCTTGACCGGCGCCATCAGTCCGAACCAGGTGGTCGCCTCGTAGCCCTTCAGGCCGGACTCGTCGAAGGTCGGCACCTGCGGGATCGCGGGAAAGCGCTTGAGGCTGCCGATCGCGATCGCACGCAGCCGCCCGGACTTGAGGTGCGGTACCAGCGCGGGCACCCCGCTGAACATCATCTCGACGTGGCCGGCGAGGGTGTCGGTGATGGCGGGCGCGTTGCCCTTGTACGGCACGTGCACGATGTTGACCTTCGCCATCAGCTTCATCAGCTCGCCCGCCATCTGGTTGGAGCTGCCGATCCCCGAGGAGGCGAAATTGAGCTGGCCGGGCTGGGCGCGCGCGAGCGCGATCAGCTCCTTCAGGCTCCTCGCCGGCAGGGAGGGGTGGACCGTCAGGACGTTGGCGCCCTTTACGCACAGGATGACCGGCGCGAAATCGCGCTGCGTGCTGTAGGGGGGCTTCGCGAACAGGCTCATGTTGATGGCGTTGGAGGCGCCGCCCATCAGCAGCGTGTAGCCGTCGGGCGCCGCCTTGGCGACGAGATCGGAGCCGATGTTGGTGGCGCCGCCGGGACGGTTGTCCACGATGACCTGCTGCCCGAACACGTCGGCGAGCTTGGCCCCGATCGCGCGCGCGGTGATGTCGGTGTTGCCGCCGGCCGCGTACGGCACGATCACGCGCGCCGCCCTCATCGGGTAGTTCTGGGCGAATGCGGGCAGCGCCGCAACCAGCGCCGCCGCCAGCGCGAGCGAATGGACAGAGATTTTCATTTTTTCCCCTTTGAAATCCGTTAACAGCAAATAGACAGGATTTACAGGATTAACAAGATGAAATCCGATGCCGACTTCGACGAATCTGGTTTGCTTTTCGATCTAATCATGTAAATCCTGTAAATCCTGTCTATTTTCCTTGAACTTCGTTGAGCAACGGCGCGCCGCGCTGCCAGCGGCCGAGGTTGTCAAGAAAAATCTCCAGCACCCGCTCGTCGTTGCCGGCGGCCGCCGAGGAATTGTGCGGCGTTACCAGCACGTTGGGCATGTCCCAAAGCGGCGACTCCGGCGGCAGCGGCTCGGTCTCGAACACGTCGAGATAGGCGCCGGCGAGCTGCCCGCTTTGCAGCGCCGCGATCAGCGCCGTCTCGTTCACGATCTCGCCGCGTGCGACGTTGATGAGGCGCGCGCCGCGGGGCAGCGCGGCGAGGCACTTCGCGTCAACCAGCCCGCGCGTCTCGGGCGTGAGCGGGCAGGCTATCACAAGCCAGTCGCAGCGCGCGAGCAGGCCGGGGAGCGCCGACGGCGGGTGCAGCTCGTCCACCGGGTCGTCGGGCGCGCGGGCGCTGCGCCGCACTCCGATCACGCGGAGCCCGAGCGCGCGGGCGAGCCGCGCGATCTCGGCGCCGATCCTGCCGAGTCCCAGGACGACCGCGGTCTGGCCGCGCAAGTCCCGCGGCAGCGCCCCGCCGCGCAGCGGGTCCCACTGGCGCCGGCGCTGCGCCGCGAGCCAGTGCGGGAAACCGCGCGCCAGCGCGAGCAGGCCCAGGATCGCCGTCTGCGCGATCGGCTCGGCGGTGGAGCCCGCCGAGGTGGTGAGGCGCACGCCGCGCGCCAGCATCTCGGCGTAGATCGGATGGTCGACCCCGGCGATGAAGACGTGCAGCCACTTCAGACGCGGCGCTTTTCTTATCGCCGAGAAAAACTGCCGCGAGTAGTCGGGAAAGACATCACCCGAGAAAAACGCGATCTCGACGCGCGCGCATTCCTCGTCGGGCAGGCGGGCGGCGGGGTCGGCCGGCAGCACGAGGAATTCCGCGGCGATCTTCTCGCGCGAAGCCGCGGCGGCGACCCTGGCGCCGTAGTGGACGTTGAAATGGTGTGAAACGAGGAGGGCAGTCACTCGCGGAATTCCTTATTCAAAAAACGGCGAAGCCGGGCGAGGGCCGCACCGTTTTTTGCGGTCATTTTACCCGCTCTGCTACTATTCGAATCACCAATCACCAATCACCAATCACCAATCACCAATCACCAATCACGAATCACGCCTTCCCTACATGGCCAACGCCACTCTTGAACTCGCCCGCCAGCTGATCGCGCGGCGTTCGGTCACGCCGCAGGACGCCGGCTGCCTCGATCTTCTCGGCGCGCGGCTCGAGCCGCTCGGATTCCGGCTCGAGCGCATCGGCGCGAACGGCGTGGAAAATCTGTGGGCGCGGCGCGGCTGCGAGGCGCCGCTCGTGTGCTTCGCCGGCCATACCGACGTCGTGCCGACCGGGCCGCTCGATCACTGGGCGTGCGACCCCTTCACGCCCGAAGTCCGCGACGGCGTGCTCTACGGGCGCGGCGCGGCCGACATGAAGACCTCGCTCGCCGCGTTCGTGACGGCGATCGAGGCGTTTGTCGCGGCGCACCCGCGGCACCCGGGCTCGATCGCCGTGCTGTTCACCTCGGACGAGGAGGGGATCGCCGTGGACGGCACGGTGCGGGTGGTGGAAGCGCTCCGGGATCGCGGCGAGAAGATGGATTACTGCGTGGTCGGCGAGCCGACCTGCGTCAGCCGGCTCGGCGACACGATCAAGAACGGACGCCGCGGCTCGCTCTCGGGCAACCTGGTGGTGAAAGGCGTGCAGGGCCACGTCGCCTATCCGCAGCTCGCGAGAAACCCGGTGCACGAATTCGCCGCCGCGCTCGCCGAGCTGGCGCAGACGAAGTGGGACGAGGGCAACGAGTATTTCCCGCCGACCACCTGGCAGGTCTCGAACATCAACGCCGGCACCGGGGCGGGGAACGTGATACCCGGCGAGCTGCACGTGAAGTTCAACTTCCGCTTCTCCACCGCGAGCACGCTGGAATCGCTGGAGACACGCGTCGTCGGAATCCTCGACCGGCACTGCCTGAAATACGAGCTCGACTGGCGCTACGACGGCCGGCCGTTCCTCACGAAGCCGGGAGACCTGGTGGACGCCGTCGGCCGCGCGATCGAGTCCGTCACCGGCGTCGAGACCAGGCTTTCCACCACCGGCGGCACCTCAGACGGGCGCTTCATCGCCGACATCTGCCCGCAGGTGATCGAGTTCGGCCCGCCCAACGCCTCCATCCACAAGGTCAACGAGTGCATAAATCTTCGGGATCTCGAGCAACTCCCGAAGATTTATCAACAGATTCTCGTCAATCTCCTGGTGAAGTGACGTAGGGACGGGCCGGGTTCCTATTTCTGCCTGTCGGTTTTTTTGAATACCTCAAGCTTTGCCAGGCTCGTCTGTCCGCCCACGATATGCTTGCGGGTAGTCCAATAATAGACTATTATTTAATATAATCTATATAAGGACATAACCTGGTGTCAAATATTCCTCAACAAAAACAGGAACTTGATTCCAGGAAAGTCTCGGACCCTGCATTGCGAACGTTTTTTCGCATCGCCAAGGCATGGAAGCTGGATAACCAGGAACAGATCAAGCTGCTCGGCGCTCCTCCACGGTCAACGTTCTTCCGGTGGCGGCAGACCGAAGGTGTAGTACTGCCCAAAGATACGCTGGAGCGAATTTCGTATGTCTTCGGGATCTATTCAGCCCTGCAGATTCTGCTGCCCAAGGCGGAAGCTGCCGACGCCTGGATCAAGAAACCGAATACCGCGCCGATTTTCGGCGGGCGCAGCGCGCTCGACCGCATGCTCTCAGGTCAGGTCGGTGACCTTTTCCTGGTTCGGCAATATTTGGACGCGCAGCGGGGCGGCTAGGCATGATCCCGCCAATCACGCGGGTAGAGTGGAGACCGTCCTGCCGGATCGTTCCCAGCCGTTTTCCCCCCGTCGGGCTCTACGATCGGGTCGCCGATCCCGAAGATCTTGAAGCCGTGTTCGCCGTGGAGAATCTCACCAATCCCCGGTTGCGTCAGGAAGCTGGCGAGATTTCACTGGTTTCGCCGGAGGACAGGGTGTCCGGGCCCGGAACGACGCCGATCATGGCGGCGTTTACGCATTTGAATCCGGAAGGAAGCCGATTCAGCGATGGCACGTATGGGGTGTACTACGCATGCCGCTCGGTGGACGCTGCAGTCTCGGAATCTCGTTACCACCGAGAGCGATTCCTCGTCAGCACAAGGGAGGACCCCATCGAACTCGACATGAGGACTTACCTCGCGGACCTCTCCGGTGATCTCCACGACATTCGGGGTCGAAAAGATTTGAAGGGGGTCTACGATCCCGACAATTATTCGGCAAGCCAGGCGCTCGGCCGGGAGCTAAAGGCTGTCAATTCCTACGGTATCGTATACGACAGCGTGCGGGATCCGAAGGGAGAGTGCGTTGGCGTATTCCGCGCCCCGATCCTGTCACCATGTATTCAAGGCCCGCATTTCGGCTACATCTGGGACGGGTCGAGAATTACCACGGTCTACGAGAAGAAGTTATACGCCAACTACTAGATCTTCATTCCTCATCCCTCCGCCCTCATCCCTCATACGCACATGGCGCGATCGGAAAACCTCTACGAGCTGCCGAAAGACCTGCTGGTGCCGCAGGATGACGGGGCGTGCGCGCACCTGGCTGGGTCGCGGCTGCCGCCGCTCACGCTGCGCTCGACCGCCGGACGCAGCGTGGCTCTGGCATCGCTCGCGGGCAGGGCGGTCGTCTATATCTATCCCCGCACCGGCCGGCCCGACCAGGAATCGCCGCCGGGGTGGAACGAGATCCCCGGCGCGCGCGGCTGCACGCCGCAGTCCCGCGCGTTCCGCGATCACTTCGAGGAATTGCGTCGCGCCGGCGCGACGCAGGTATTCCGCCTCTCCACGCAGGACACCGCCTACCAGCGCGAAGCGGAGGAGCGTCTGCACCTTCTGTTCGAGCTGTTGAGCGACGAGACTCTGGCGTTCGCCCGGGCGCTCCGGCTGCCGACCTTCGACGTGGATGGGATGACGCTGATCAAGCGCCTCACGCTGATTGCACGAGAGGGCGTGATCGAAAAGGTGTTCTACCCGGTGTTTCCGCCGGACAGGAACGCCGGCGATGTGCTCGCCTGGCTCGCTGCTGCCCGCCGTGAAGGGTCATGAGCGATGGGTGAATCCTCGTCCCGCACGCCCCGCGCCGGGTAGCCGCCGCTACACGATGCCGCGCTTTCGAAAATCCGCGATTTCCGCCGCGCTGTAACGATACTCCCCGAGCACTTCGTCGGTATGCACCCCCTGGTCGGGCGCGGCAGCCCGCACCTCGAATGGCGTCCGGGACAGGCGCACGCCCTGCGCGACGACCTCGATGTCGCCCAGCGCGGGGTGATGGGTTGGAGCGGCCATGCCCAAGTGCTTCACCTGGGGATCGGCGAACACCTCGTTCATCTTGTAGATGGGCCCGCAGGGCACGCCCGCCTTGTTGAAGGCCTCGACCCACTCGGCCGAGGTGCGCTGGCTGGTTTTTTCCTCGATCACCTTGACCAGGGCGGCGCGGTTCTTGTGCCGCAGCTTGAAGTCGCTGTAGTCCGGGTGCTTCTCCAGCTCCGGCATGCCGATCACCTTGCACAGGCGCGGATACAGATTGCCCGAGCCGGCAATGTTGATGTGACCATCCGCCGTCCTGAACGCGCTGGTGGGCATGTACAGCGGATGATCGTTGCCGACCTGCTGCGGCACATCGTGCGCCACCACCCAGCGCGCCGCCTGGAAATCGAGCATGGCGATCAGCGCCTGCAGGAGCGAGGTGCTGACCCACTGACCCTCGCCGGTCTCCTCGCGCTCCAGCAGCGCGGTCACGATGCCGAAGGCAAGGTAGACGCCGGCGCTGGAATCGCCGATCGCGATGCCGGCGCGCATGGGGCCCTCGCCCGGCCGACCGGTAATGGACATGAGGCCGCTCATCCCCTGGGCCACCTGGTCAAGCCCGGGGCGCTCGGAATAAGGCCCGTCCTGCCCGAAGCCGCTGATGCTCGCGTAGACGATGCGCGGGTTGACTGAGCGCATCGTCTCGTAATCGATGCCGAGCCGGTGCTTGACGCCCGGGCGGTAGTTTTCCACGATCACATCGGCCGTTTCCGCCATGCGCTTGAAAATCGCCACCCCTTCCGGCGACTTGAGGTTCAGCGTCAGGCTGCGTTTGTTGCGGTGCATGTTCTGGAAGTCCGGGCCGTGGCGGCGGTCGTCCATCGCCCCTTCCTTGTTTCCCGGCTCCTCGATCTTGATGACATTGGCGCCCCAGTCGGCGAGCTGGCGTACCGCCGTCGGCCCCGAGCGCGCGCGCGTGAGATCAAGGACGGTGAAGCGGGCCAAGGGGCCCTTGCGTTGCTTTGTTGCCATATTGATGTTCCCTCCAGTGCCGGTACCAGGTCACTATCCGGCGGCGCGGACCGCCGGGCGCGCGGCGTGCTCGAAATCGACGTTCTTCAGCGTCTCGAGCACCCACAGCTCCGCGAGCAGCGCGCGCGCCGCGGGCTCGCCCAGCACCGGCGCCACCAGCTCCACGTACTTGTCGTTCAGCTCCCCATCCGTGAGCGGCATCTCGGGGTCGCCCTTGCGCGTCTCCTGGAAGTGCGCAAGCCGGCGCCCGTCCGTGGTTTCGATCTCGACGCGCGCCGCGCGCTGGCGCGGGAAGTTGCGCGAGAGCTCGGGATCGGCGGAGAGCTCGATCCGGCCCATCAGCGCGCGCAGCTGCGGGTCGTTCAGCCGGTCGGGACCGAAGGCGTTGAGCCGCACGCTGCCGTGGATCAGCGCGTGGGCCACCACGTACGGCAGGCTGAACTTCGCCTGGTAGTCGCCCTCGGGCTTGTAGTTGTCCACCACGTCGAGGCCGCCCTGGTAGGTCGCGATGCGCACCCGGGCGATGTCCTTCGCGGCGAGCTTGTGCTTGTTCCGCAGCTCGATCACCGCGTCGAGCGAGGGAAAGGTGTGGCCGCAGCAGCCGTGGTTCTTGAAGGTGACGTGGGTGATGTTGTAATCGGCGCCGAGTCCCTTCGTCGCCTTGCTCCAGTCGGGGTTGACGCTCATTGCCGCGCCGAACCCCACTTCGCCCTCGAGCATGTCGTGGACGCCCGTGACGCCTTTCGCCGCAGCGAGCGCCGCCAGCACCCCGCCTTCCGCCGCGCGCCCCGCGTGCAGCGGCTTGCTCATGGCTTCCGACCGGAACGCCTGCTGCAGGCCGGCGGCGAACGTGGCGACGGTGCCGAGCGCATTCATGAACTGCTCCCGGTTGCAGCCGGCCAGCGTGGCCGCCGCCGCGGCCGCGCCGACGCAGCCCACCGTCCCGGTGGTGTGCCAGTACTTGTAGTGCGACGGCATCACCGCTTCGCCGATGCGGGTCGAGATCTCGTAGCCGACGACCACGGCGCGCAGGAACTGCTCGCCGCCCGCATTCTGCGACTGCGCGACGGCGAGCGCGGCCGCGATGACCGGCGCGCCCGGATGATAGACGGCGTTGCGCCAGATATCGTCAAACTCCACGCCGTGCGCAGCGGCGCCGTTGATGAGGGCCGCTGCCCGCACCGTGGCGCGGCGGCCGGAGGCGAGGCGGGCGCGCCCGTGATCGAGCTCGTCGGCCAGCGCCTGCTCGAGCAGCGTCACCGGCGCGACGCGGCTGCCCGGCAGCAGCGACGCGTACCAGTCGATCACCGCGCGCTTGGCGTGGTGGAATACTTCCTTCGGCAGCTTCGAGGTCTGTTCCCTGACCGCGTAGTCCGCGATTTGTTCGAGCAACATGCTTGCTACTCCCTAAAATGCGTGATTAGTGAGTAGTGAATAGTGATTGGACTGAACCGCCGCTTTATCTACACGCTAATCACCAATCACCAATCACCAATCACGAATCACGCCTTTCCGAATTGTCCGCGAGGACGAGCAAACCGTCCACGGCGACCACGCCCTGGTCCTCGGGCTTCACGATGAGAGGGTTGATCTCCGCTTCGGCGACGGGCCGCTCGAGGTGCGCGAGCTGGGAAAAGGCCGCGACAGCCTGCGCGAGCGCCGCCGTGTCTCCGCGCGGCATGCCGCGGTAGCCGCGGACGACGGCGAGCCCCCGGACTTCCTCGACCATGCGTGCCGCGTCTTCCGCCGCCACCGGGGCGAGCCGCACCGCGAAATCCCGGTAGATTTCGGCGAGCACGCCGCCCACGCCGAGAACCACCACCGGGCCCACCTGCGGATCCCGCCTGTAACCCAGGATCACCTCCGCCAGGCCCTTCTCCATGCGCTGAACCAGGATGCCCTCGATGCGTGCATCCTGGTTATAAGCGCGCGCGTTCACGACAATTTCCCTGCACGCAGCCGCCAGTTCCTCGTTGGAAAGCACGTTCAGCCGTACCGCGCGCGCTTCGGTCTTGTGCGCGATGTCCGGCGAGAGGATTTTCGCCACCACCGGAAAATCAACCTTGACCGCCTGCTCCGGCGACGTGATGACCGCGGACGGAGCGCACGGCACGCCGAGCGCGTCGAACACGCAGCAAGCCTCCTGCTCGTTCAATCGCCGCTTGCCGCCCAGCAGCTTGCGCGCCGGGGCGAGGCGCGCGGCGTCCGGTTCCGGAAACGCCATCGGCGCCTGCCAGTCGCGCCAGGCGCGGATCGCGTCCGCGCACGCCTCCGGAGTGCGGAAGCCGGCGATGCCGGCTTCGGCCAGCAGCGCGAGCGAGGCGTCGGCCTGGGGCGCGCAGAACACCGCCAGGGGCTTGGTGCCCCGGGCCGCCTCCAGTATCGGGTCGATCGCGATGTGCGGTTGATACTGCGCCGAGCTTCCCACCACCGCCAGCACGAGGTCGCAATGGTCGGAGGCGATGAGCTCGTTCAGCACGCCGCTGTAGATCTCCTTCTTCGCGCCGGCGAGCGTGAGGTCGGTCAGCCGCGCGCGCGTGATGCCGATCTTCTTCCGCCCCAGGCTGGCGACCACCGCGTCGGTGGGCGGCACTACTTCGACGCCGAGCGTGCCCAGGCGGTCCACGACGGTGGCCGCGCCGCCGCCCGTGGTGGTCATCGCAGCGACGCGATGGCGGGCGGCCGGCTTGCGGCCGATGATCAGGGACGGCAGCTCGAACAGGGTTTCGAGCAGGTCCACGCGTAGCATGCCGTTGGCGCGGAAAAAGGCGTCCGCCATGTCGTCGGAGCCGGTCATCGCGCCGGTGTGCGAGGAGGCGAGCTCCACGCCCACTTCGGAGCGGCCGAGCTTGTAGACGACCACCGGCTTGCCGGCGTCGTAGGCGCGGCGCGCGGCGCGCGAGAGGCGCTCCGCGTCGCGGATCGTTTCCATGAACAGCAGGATGACGCGCGTGTCGGCGTCGTCCGCCAGCAGGTCGGTGATTTCGCCCACCGCAAGATCGGACTCATTGCCGACCGATACCAGCTTGGAGAAGCCGGCACCACGCCCCAGCCCGCGCGACATCAGCGCGCCCATCATGCTGCCGCTCTGCGAGACGATGGCGGTGGCGCCGGGCTTGATTTCCGCGTGCTCGAGCACCGCGTTGACCGAGAGCACGAGGTGAGAGTGCAGGTCGAGCAATCCGATGCAGTTCGGTCCAAGCAGCCGAACGCCGCTCGCCCGTGCCAGCTTGACGAGCCGCTCCTGCTGCTCGCGCCCGGCCGCGCCGGTCTCGGCGAAGCCGTCGCTGAAGATGGTGACCACCGGCACCCGCTTCTCGCAGCACTGCGCGATCGCTTCGGGCACGGCGGGCGCCGGCACCATGATGAACGCGTGGTCCACCGGCGCGGTCACAGCCCGAAGGTCGGGATAGGCCTTTTCCCCAAAAATCTCATCGCGCCCGGGGTTGATCGGGTAAACCGCGCCGGTAAATTTGTGTTTGCGGAGGAACCGCTGCGGGCGCGAGGTGTTCTTGCCCGCGTCGCCGGAGGCGCCGATCAACGCCACCGAACGCGGCGCAAACAGTGCTTGGGCAAGTCTCTGGTCTGGCATGGTAATTATTTCTGCCGATGCGGGAGGCGCCGCGTTAACTGGTACTTCTGGCCTGATGAGAAGCGTGGCAATCCCGAATCTGTTTGAAGTCTTTCATTTATCCGTTTTCGGCGGTCGCTGGCTGAACGACCGCTCGAAAACGGATTCGGCGATGCGGTTCTTGAGGATCTCGATCGAGCCGCCGGCGATCATCCAGCCGCGGCACTTGCGCCAGCACCATTCGACCAGCGTCTCCTCGGTGTAGCCCATGCCGCCCATGATCTGCATGGCCTCGTCGCAGCATTCGAAGCCGGCCTGGTTGCAGTACGCCTTCGCGACGGCGGTCTCCTCCGCCGAGGGCAGGCCCTTGTCGGCGTTCACCACGGCGCGGTAGAGCAGCAGCTGGCCGGCGTCGAGCTTGACCTTCATCTCGGCGAACTTCCACTGGATGCCCTGGAACTCGGCGAGCAGCCGCCCGAACTGCTTGCGCGTGAGCGCCCACTGGCGCGCCTGCTCGTAGCAGTAGCGCCCGAGGGCCAGCGAACGCGCCGTGTTGCCGATGCGCTCGACGTTGAAGCCGGCGATCTGCTTCTTGAAGCCGCCCTCCTTGAGCAGCACGTTCTCGGGCCCCACGTAGACGTTGTCGAGATAGGTCTGCACCCACTCGTCGCCGTTGACGAAACGGGACGGCGCGCCCTGCCGGAAACCCGGCGCCTCGCGCGGGATCAGCACCGAGCCGATGCCGCCGACGCCCGGTCCGAAGCGCACGTAGGTAAGCATGACCTCGGCGTACGACGCGTGTGTCTGGAACACCTTGACGCCGTTCACGCGGTAGCCGTCACCGTCGGGCGTCGCCGTGGTCTTGAGGTCGGTCACCGCGGAGCCCGCCTCGGGCTCGGTCATGCCGACGCAGATCAGCGACTCGCCGCGCAGGATCTTGCGGAGATAGCGCTCCTTCTGGTCGGGCGTGCCGTACTCCGCGAGCACGCGCACGGGTCCGAAGTTGCCCGCCTGCACGACGTCGGCGCTCTTGGGGCACACCATCGCCACCGCCTCGATGGCGAGGATCGCGTCCATCAGCGTGCCGCCCTGGCCGCCGTCGGCCTCCGGCATCGTAATGCCCAGCAGGCCCTGCGCGGCCATCAGCCGCGCGACGTCCCACGAGTACGCGGGGTCGTGCGCGCGCGCGAGCGCGCCCTCGAGCAGGTGCTTCTCGGCGAAGCCGCGCACGGCGTCGCAGAAGGTCTGCTGCTCCGGGGTTAACTCAAAGTTCATATAATGGAAGATCGTGGAACGCGGACCGTCATTCTATCGGCGCGCGGGCTATGTTCTCAACAGCGGGCGCAGATCTCGCATACTGGACAGGCGTTCGGTAGCCCACACGGCGTCGCACAGCTTGCGCGCGCGCGCCTTGCCGAGGATCGGCGCCATCAGGTGGTAAGCCTTCTCGTCCACCTCCGCGCGCGCCATCGGGTTCTGCGCGGTGCCGCGCACGGCCTGGGTGTGGTGCCGCAGGCTGCGCCCGTCCTTCAGCCTGAGCTCGACGATGCCCTGGCGCGAGGGCAGCGCGCGCGTCAGCGCCTCGTCGCCGATCAGCTCGATGCGGGCGCGCAGCGCCATCACTTTCGGGTGCTTCATGCGCTTCTCGTCGTGCGAGGACACGAAGGTGACGATGCCGTCGATCAGCATGACCGCGCACAGGTACTGCATGCAGATATCGGGCATGGCCCGGTTGTCCGTGGTGTTGGCGCCCTGCCGGGCCACGCGCACCGTGAGGTGCTCGACGTCGTCGGCCCGGATGCCGTGCGCGCGGATGAGGTCGAGCAGGGAATCGAGCGGCGCCTGGATCGGCGAGCCCACCGACCAGCGCTTGATGTTGGTGTTCATGATCTCGTAGGTGGAGCCGAGCCCCTCGGCGAGCCGCTGCGGCTCGGGCGGCCTGCCGATGCGGCGCGTTTCGTCGTAGGCGACGAAGAAGTTGCGCTCGCCGGAGAACACGTCCTCCACCGCGGTGAAGCCCGAGGCGATCATCGCGGCCGCGGCGACGCCGTTGCGCGCCGGCATGCCGCCGAAATCGAAGGCCTTCTCGATGTGCTCCTCGTCGCGCATCCAGCACGAGATGCCCGAGCACTGCTGCGCGGTGTAGGAGAGCAGCCAGCGCGCCTGGTGCGCGTTGACGCCCGCCAGCGCGCCCGCCGCCGCCGCCGCGCCGAAAGTCGGCCCGAAACTGTGCGTCGAATGCCCGACGTCGCGAAAGTCGTACGCGCCAAGCGCCATGTTGACGCGCGTGCCGATGTCGTAACCCAGCGCCACCGCCCGCAGGAACGCCGTGCCGTCGCGGGCTTCGCGCTCTGCCATCGCCAGCGCCGCCGGCACGATCGCGCAGCCGGGATGGCACAGCGACGGCGCGTGCGAGTCGTCGGTCTCGTCGGCGTGCCCGAGCATGCCGTTGGCGAGCGCCGCGTGCTGCGCGGTGGTCACGAGCCGGGAGCCGATCACGCAGGCATCCTTGCCGCCGCCCAGCGTCCTCACGTAGGCGATGGCCTTCTTCCCGGGCAGGAGCCGCGAGCCTGACACCATCGCGGCGATCGTGTCGAGAACGTGGTGCCGGGTCTTCTCGATCACCGCCTCCGGCAGCGGCCGTTTCAGCGCGCCCGCGATGTAGGAAGAGACTTCCCGCATCAGCGGCGAGACTTCGGCCGGCGCTTTCTTCTTTCCGTTCACGTGTTCATCTCCTTGGCGTTGTCAGGGTCGGCGCAGCCGGGTTTTCCGGGCGGCGGGCCGGAGGGGGTGATTCAGGAAGGGCCTGCGTCCGCCGCGGGCCGCCTGGCAGGAAGCATCGGTTTCTTGCCGCGAAATCTTAGCAGCGGGCCGCGCCCGGCTCAACCGGAAACGGCCATGCTGGGATAGAATACGGGCTCAAAAAAAACCGGGGGCGCGAAGTGAGCAAGCCATTGGTCGGCATCGTGATGGGCAGCGCCGGTGACTGGGACGTCATGCAGCACGCCGCGCGCAGCCTGGCCGATTTCGGCGTGCCGTACGAGGCGCGCGCGCTCTCCGCGCACCGCACGCCCGACCTGCTCGTCGAGTGGGTCGAAGGGCTGGTCAGGCAGGGCGTGAAATGCTTCATCGCGGGCGCCGGCGGCGCCGCGCACCTCGCCGGCGTGGTGGCGGCCAGGACGACGCTGCCGGTGCTCGCCGTGCCGCTCCCCTCGAAGCACCTGCAGGGCCTCGATTCGCTGCTCTCGATGGTGCAGATGCCGAAAGGGATTCCCGTTGCCACCTTTGCCATCGGCGATGCCGGCTCGGCCAACGCCGGCCTGTTCGCGGTGGCCGTGCTCGCGCTCGAGGACAAGGCGCTGGCGAGAAAGCTCGACGCGTTCCGCCAGAAGCAGGCCGATGCCGTTCGGGCAGCCAAGCTGCCCGAACTCAAGTAATGCGTGAATAGTGAATGGTGAGTAGTGATTGGACCTGAGAGAGGTTGGGTCGATTCACTATTCACCAATCACCCATCACGCATTTTTCCGTTAGAGAGATGACTCCCAATCACTCCACCCTGTACGAATCGAACCTGAAAAGCCTCAAGTTCCTGCACCGCGGCAAGGTGCGCGACCTCTACGCGGTGGGCGAGGACCGGCTGCTCGTGATCCAGACCGACCGGCTGTCGGCGTTCGACGTGATCATGCCCGACCCGGTACCGGAAAAGGGCCGCGTGCTGACCGAGATGTCGTTCTTCTGGTTCAGGAAGCTCGGGCATATCATCGCGAACCACCTGACCGGCGTTGCGCCCGAATCGGTGGTGGCGCCGGATGAGCGCGAGCAGGTGGCCGGCCGCGCGATGGTCGTGCGCAGGTTCAAGCCGCTGCTGATCGAAGCCGTGGTGCGCGGCTACCTCATCGGCTCGGGCTGGAAGGACTACCAGAAAACGGGAACGGTGTGCGGCATCAAGCTGCCCGCGGGGCTCAAGGAGGCGGAGAAGCTGCCGGAGGTGATCTTCACGCCGGCGACCAAGGCGCCGGCCGGGCAGCACGACGAGAACATCTCCTTCGCGGAAGCGGAGAAAATCGTCGGCGCCGCGCTCGCGGCGAAGGTGCGCGCGGTTGCGATACGGCTCTACAGCGAGGCCGCGGCGTACGCCAGGACCCGGGGCATCATCATCGCCGATACCAAGTTCGAATTCGGCACCGATACTGAAGGCGGGCTGGTGCTCATAGACGAAGTGCTGACCCCGGATTCCTCGCGATTCTGGCCGGCCGCCGGGTACCGCACGGGGATCAGCCCGCCTTCATACGACAAGCAGATCGTGCGCGACTGGCTGGAAACCCAGCCCTGGAACAAGCAGCGTCCGGCGCCGAAGCTGCCGCCGGACGTGCTGAAAAAGACCTCGGAGAAGTACCAGGAAGTGCTGCAGCTGCTCACGCAATAGGGCGTGACGAGTGATAAGT
The DNA here is from genome assembly GCA_016192825.1 of Betaproteobacteria bacterium. GTDB lineage: Bacteria > Pseudomonadota > Gammaproteobacteria > Burkholderiales > SG8-41 > SG8-41. The sequence continues at coordinate 14,721 of JACPTK010000043.1, forward strand.
GATAAGACTCCCGCGCGAGGCGCGGATACTTAGCTCCTGTCACCTATCACTTATCACCTATCACGCACCTTGGTTTCTGATCGAGACATCGAGCAGGCGGTCTCAGTGCTTCGCGCCGGCGGGCTGGTCGCGTTCCCCACCGAGACCGTGTACGGGCTCGGCGCCGACGCGTCGAACCCGGAGGCGGTCAGGAAGATCTTCGAGGTCAAGGGCCGCCCGGCGACCCACCCGGTGATCGTGCACGTCGCGGACGCGGTGCAGGCCGCCACCTGGGCGCGCGAGATACCGGAAGCGGCGCGCCGGCTCGCGCAGCGGTTCTGGCCGGGACCGCTCACGATCATACTCAAGCGCGCCGCCGCGGCGGGCGACCTCGTGACCGGCGGCCAGGACACCGTGGCGCTGCGCGCGCCGTCGCACCCGGTCGCGCAGCAGTTGCTTGCGCGTTTCGGCGGCGGCATCGCGGCCCCCTCCGCCAACCGTCACGGGCGCGTCTCGGCGACGACCGCGGAGCACGTGCGGCGCGAGTTCGGGGCGGCGGTGGATTGCGTGCTCGACGGCGGCGAGGCGCGGATCGGCATCGAATCCACCATCGTCGATCTGTCCGGCGGGCAGGCGGTGCTGCTGCGCCCGGGCTGGATCACCGGCGGTCAGATCGAGGCGGCGCTGGGCACGCCGCTCGCCGCGCGGGATACGGACGCCCCGCGCGCGCCCGGCACGCTCGCCGCGCACTACGCGCCGCAAACCCCGCTCGTGCTCGCGGAAGGCGATCTTGCGCTCGAGCTTGCGGTGAGCCTCAAGCGGCAGGGCAAGCGCGCCGCGGTGCTTGCGCTCTCGACGCGGCAGCCGCCGCTGGAGGGACTGGTCTGGGTCGCCGCGCCGCCGGATGCTGACGGCTACGCGCATGCGCTCTACGCCAGCCTGCGCCGGCTCGACGAAGCGGGCTGCGACGTCATCATCGTCGAGCGGCCGCCGCAGTCGCCGGAGTGGGCGGCGATCAACGATCGCCTCGCGCGCGCCGCGGCGGGCTCGCCCGCGCCCGACGAGATATGATGCGGGAGCCTGGCGCACGCCTGTTCCCCGATCGGCGGCTGAAGTAGACTCCCTGTCCGGCATCCGCGCGCGGGCGGACGTATCGTGACCCGATTCCCCATTTCCTTTCTTCGCAGCGAGCCCGGCTCGTATTGGTTCCCGCTGTGCATGGCGCTGCTCGTCGCGATCGCGGTGTTGGACCACACGACCGAGGTGAGCGTCTCCATTCTCAGCCTTGCCCCTGTGCTCATCACCGCGTGGTTCTTCGGCGGCCGCGCCGGGGTCATGGTGTCCGTCATCGCGGCGGTGATCTGGTTCGTGTTCGACGCGCTCTCCGACCTCGTCGGCTCGCACATGCCCTACCGGCCCTGGGACGCCGCCATCCAGTTCGCCACGTTCGCCATCTTCGCCCTCGTCATCGCGAAGCTGAAGGCGGCGCTGAGTCATGCCGACGAGCGCTTTGCGACGGTGCTGGAAGGGCTCGACGTGATGGTGTACGTCGCGGACGCCGCGTCCGGGGAGCTGCTCTACGCCAACGAGATTTTCCGGAAAACCTTTCCCGACGGGCAGGGACTGCCCGCGCTGCCGCCTGGCCGCAACGAGGGAGAGATTCACGAGGCCGGTCGCGGGCGCTGGTTCCTCATGCAGGTCCGGCCGCTGCGCTGGATCGACGGGCGGATCGCCCGCCTGTCCATCGCCACCGACATCACCGAGCGGCGGCGGGCCGAGGAACTCCATCTCCAGCAGCAGGAGAAGCTGGCGCTGACCGCACGCCTGGTGGCCGTGGGCGAGATGGCGACCACGCTGGCCCACGAGCTCAACCAGCCGCTCGCCGCGATCGCGAACTACAACATGGGTTGCGTGCAGCGGCTGCGTTCCGGCACCTGGGAGCCGGCCGAGCTGGTGGAAGCCATGGAAAAAGGCGCCCTCCAGGCCGAGCGCGCCAGCGGCGTGATCCAGCGCCTGCGCGAGTTCGTCGCGCGCCGCGCGCCCAGGCTGGCCGCGTGCGACATCAACGAAGTGGTGCGGGGCGTCCGCTCCACGATCGAGACCGAAGCGGGCAAGCACTCGGTCAGGCTGGCGCTGGCGCTCTCGGAGCGCGTGCCGTACGTACGCGCCGACCAGACGCTGATGGAGCAGGTGATCCTGAACCTCGCGCGCAACGCGATCGAAGCCATGGCGGACGCGCCGGCCGGGGAGCGCGAGCTGCGCATCCTTTCCCGCGACGGGGCCGGGGACACGGTGGAGGTGGAAGTGGCGGACCGTGGGCCGGGCATCGACCCCGAGATCGAGGTCAGGCTGTTCTCGCCTTTCCTGTCGACCAAGCCGGACGGCATGGGCCTCGGCCTGCACATCTCGCGCTCGATCGTCGAAGCGCACGGCGGGCACCTGTGGGTCACGCGCAACGGCGAGCGCGGCGCCAGCTTTCATTTTTCGCTGCGGTCCGTCTACGCATGAACCGGGGGGACGAATCGCGACGGATCTACGTCGTCGACGACGACGACGCGTTTCGCGACTCCCTGCGCTGGCTGCTGGAGTCCGCGGGTTACCGGGTGGCCGTGTTCTCCAGCGCCGAGCGTTTCCTGGCTTCCCATCAGGCAGGCCGCGGGGCGTGCCTGCTGCTGGACGTGCGCATGCCGGGATTGAGCGGGATCGAGTTGCAGGCGGAGCTGAACCGCCGCGGGGACGGGATACCCGTCATCTTCCTGACCGGTCATGGGGACGTGCCGATGGCGGTGGAGGCAGTGAAGAAGGGTGCTTACGACTTCGTCGAGAAGCCGTTCGCGAACACGCGACTGCTGGCGCTGATCGAGAAGGCCGCGGCGCTGGACGCGCCGGCCCGGCGCGAGCGGGCGGAGCAGCTGTCGGCGACCGCGCGCCTGAATACGCTGACGGAGCGGGAGCGCGAAGTGCTCGATCGGGTCTGCGTCGGCAGAAGGAACAAGCAGATCGCCGAGGAACTCGGCATCAGCATCAAGACCGTCGAGGCGCACCGCGCGCATGCGATGGAAAAGATGGGCGCGGCCAGCATCGCGGAGGTGGTCCGCGCCATGTTGAGCGGCAAGGCATCGCGCTAGGAGTTTGTCGGACTTAGGCCCGACAAACTCCTTATGCAAAACCGCCCGCACGAAACGGGGCAAGAGTCGGTGAAATCCTCATTTCCAACCTGCCCGCGTGCCCATCGGAGGCTCCCAAGGGTCGTTATCCCGAAATCCCCGGGCGGTTTTGCTGTTAGCAGCCTGTCAGACACCTAAGTCCGACAGGCCGCTAGCGGCCGGGAACACGCGCCGGACCAGGGTTCCGGCCACCCGCCCCGACTCCCAGCCCTTATCCCAGCCTGACAGCGTCATTAGGGTTACCCCTAATAGGCACCCCCTCCCGCGCCGGCTACGATTGCAGCCCTGCAATCCAGTTCCAGGAGTCCCACCATGTCCAGATACCTGTCGGCCCTGCTCCCCTTCCTCGTGGTTTGCTCGGCTTATGCCCAGGACGAGGGGGCGAGCAACATTCCGCCCGCCGAGACAGTCTCCGTCGTTTGGGTAGTCGTCTTCGGTGTCATATTCGTGGGCATGATCGTCGGCTTCTTCGTGTATCTCTGGTGGAATGAGCGGAAACGGAAATCGGGCGAGTAGGGCGTCCGATTGCGCGAGCTGAGCGGCCCGTCCCGGCCAGCTCGTTGGTCCGCCTGCCGGCTCCTTTGCCGGCCGGGCGGACCGAAAACCGATGAAAATATAAGGAATAACTAATTAGCAGCAACCCTCGAAATGGAGGCTGAAATCCGTTAGAATCCGCATCGCACATAGTGGACCCCCCGCGGCTCTGACATCACCGGAACCCGGCGGAATCTGCTGGAGGCAGGGCGTCAGAGGATAAGAAAAGTGCTGAAAAAGGAACGATCCCCTGACGGTGAACGGCGATTATCTACGATGGATATATTCCCCTCATGCTAAGGGGCGGGCTGTATGTGGGTACCCGGTCCGGGGGTATCCCCTGACAAGGAGGATGGATGAAGGTCAAGTTATCGGATAACAAGGATTTCCTGGCCGGCCTGCTGATGGTCGCGATCGGCGGCATCGCGTTCTACATGGCTCTGGATTATCCGTTCGGCAGCGCGTTGCGCATGGGGCCCGGGTATTTTCCGCGGGTGCTCGCCGGCATCATCATTGCGTTCGGCCTCTATGTCGGCCTGCGCGGCCTGCGCACTTGCGAGAAAGTGGAGGGCGTCTGGGGCTGGAAAGCGCTGGCGCTCATTACGGTGGCGTTCTGGGTGTTCGGCTGGCTGATGGACCGGGTGGGGTTGATACCGTCGCTGGTGGCGATGTTCTTCATTTCCGCGGCCGCGGGCCACGAGTTCAGGTGGAAGGAAGTGATCATCCTGACTACGGTCATGACCCTGTTCGCGTACGGCGTGTTCATCTACGGCCTCGGCATGCCGTACCGACTCTTCTGGTGGGACTAACACCATGGAAATGTTCAGCAACCTCATTTTCGGTTTCAGCGTCGCGCTGTCGCTGCAAAACCTGACCTACTGCTTTCTCGGCGTGTTCGTCGGCACGGCGATCGGCGTGCTGCCCGGCGTCGGTCCGCTGGTCACGATCGCCATGCTGCTGCCGATCACTTTCAATCTGGCGCCGATACCGGCGCTCATCATGCTGTCCGGCATCTATTACGGCTCGCAGTACGGCGGCTCCACCACGTCCATATTGATGAACCTCCCCGGGGAGACCGCCTCCGTGGTGACCTGCATCGACGGCTACCAGATGGCGCGGCAGGGGCGCGCCGGACCGGCGCTCGCGATCGCGGCGGTCGCCTCGTTTTTCGCCGGTTGCGTGGGCACGCTGCTGATCGCGCTGTTCGGCCCGCCGATTGCGGAAATGGCGCTCAAGTTCGGGGCGCCGGAGTACTTCGCGCTGATGCTGATGGCCCTGATCGCCGCCGCCTGTCTCTCGAGCGGAGACATGGTGAAGGCACTCGCCATGGTGGTCCTGGGGCTGTTGCTCGGCATCATCGGCACCGACGTGAACTCCGGGATGGCGCGCTTCTCCTTCGGACTGCCGGAGCTGACCGACGGCATGGGTTTCACGATCGTGGCGGTGGGCCTGTTCGCCGTATCCGAAATCGTGAAGAACCTCGAAACGAAGGAGTTGGGGGAGGTGTTCACCAGCAAGATCAAGAACATCATGCCGACCTTACACGACCTCAAGCTCTCCCTTGGGCCCATCATGCGCGGCACGGCGGTCGGCGCCTTCTTCGGCACGCTGCCCGGCACCGGCCCGTCGATCGCCGCTTTTTCCACCTACATGGTGGAGAAGAAGATGGCTGCGGATCCTTCGCGCTTCGGCAAGGGCGCGATCGAGGGCGTCGCGGGACCGGAGGCGGCCAACAACGCGGCGGCGCAGACGGCTTTCATTCCCACGCTCACCCTGGGCATACCCGGCAGCGGCACCATGGCGCTGATGCTGGGCGCGCTCACCATCCAGGGCATCGCGCCGGGACCGCAGGTCATGACCTCCAAGCCGGACCTGTTCTGGGGCCTCATCGCCAGCATGTGGATCGGCAACGCGCTGCTCGTGATCCTCAACCTGCCGCTGGTCGGCTTGTGGGTGCAGTTGCTTAAGATTCCCTACCGCTGGCTGTTTCCGTCGATCATCATGTTCTGCTCGGTGGGCAACTACAGCGTCAACAACAGCGCGATGGACCTCTACCTCGTCGGCGTCATGGGCATCCTCGGTTACGTGCTGGTGAAGCTCGAGTGCCCGCCTGCGCCGCTGATCCTGGGCTTCGTGCTGGGTCCGCTGATGGAGGAGAACCTGCGCCGCGCGCTGCTGATCTCGCGCGGCGACCCGACGGTGTTCTTTACCCGCCCGATCAGCCTGGGGTTCATGATTGCGAGCGTGTTGATCCTCATCACCATGATCATGCCCGCCGTCCGCAAGAAGAAAATCGAGGCCTACGAAGGCGGCGGCGGGTAGCAAGCGGCGCGCGGAAAAACCTGCGGGAAAGAGGGCTGGCAGCCCCCTTTTTCCTACCGGCGGCCTTCCGCCAGTTCTTACGGACCGGCGCCGGGCCTGCTCCAGCCGACCGGGTGCCGCATCAGCTCGGCGACGGAATTGACGTCGAGCTTCCCAGATGCGCGCTTATTTGAGGCGCCGTTCGAGAAACAGGCGCACCTGGCGCACCAGCTCGTTCTCCATCCCTGCGAAGAAATGGTCGGCGCCCGCGACCTGCACCTGGCCCGAGCCGCGGATGGCCCGGATCGCGGCCGCGCGCGTGCCCGCGTTGTCGAGCACGGCGGGCAGATCCTTTTCCCCGTGGAGATCGAGCACCGGCGCCTTGATGGTCGAGGGCTCGGTGAATTCGCCCGGGATGCCGATCGCGATCCACGCGTCGATGCGCGCCGAGCCGGCGTGATTGAGAAAGTAGTTGGTCATGCGCGAGCCCATGCTGTGCGAGATGATCGCGACTTTCTTCAGCCCCTTGCCCCGCAGGAAGGCGACCGCGGCGGCGAGCCGCTCCGCCGCCTCCGGGTAGAGCGGCGGATACTTGTCGCCGCGCGCTTCCGCCTCGAGCACGGGCATCTGCACCGAGAGCGTGGCGTAGCCCTGCTCGGCGAGCTGGCTGCGCAGCGGGTTGATCAGCCCCCAGTCGGGATGCACGCCCAGCCCGTGCACGACGATCACGCCGGCCGCCGCCTTCGGATTCGGCGCCCAGATCGCGAGGAACCGGCGCCCGTTCTTCCGCGCGAGATAGACCGGGTCGCCCACGAGTATGGCAGGCGCGATCTCGTCGGCCCAGCGTTTCTCGCGCGCGTAGTCGGCTTGCGCCGAGCACGGCGCCGGCGCGAGGAGACCCATCGCGCACAGCGCCGTCACAAGGGAAAGGCGGAAGCGGCAATTTCTGAAAGCGTGCAGGATGCGCGTTGCGAAATTCATCTTTGACCTCGATTCGATGGAACGGGACAGCCTGAATATTGCGGGTTTGCTTCAAACTGCGCGACTGTTCCGGATTGTTGCACAGCACCAAATTGCGCTTCAGCCGCATTCATTTCGCATAACCTAACTCTTTGTTTTATAAACGTGTTGCCAAATTGCCACAGGCCTGTTTGATTTCACCGCAATGCAAGAGTAACGTTCGCGCCCTTCCCTCCCCGGGAAGCCCTGGATGGCTAACGGAACGCATCTTCAGCAGTCCCGCGCGGCGCTGACGCTGCTTGCGCTCGGCATCGTCTTCGGCGACATCGGCACGAGCCCCCTCTACGCCGTCAAGGAAACCTTTGCTCCCGGACACGGCATTGCGCTGACGACGGCGAACATCCTCGGGGGTCTCTCGACGATCTTCTGGGCGCTGATGACCGTCGTCTCGCTCAAGTACGTGACCCTCATCATGCGGGCGGACAACCGCGGCGAGGGCGGCATCATGGCGCTGCTCGCGCTCGCCTCGACCTCGATCAAGGCCCACCCCGAATGGCGGGCCCCGCTGCTGGCGGCCGGCGTGGTCGGCGCCTCGCTGTTCTATGGCGACGCGGTGTTGACGCCGGCGATTTCGGTGCTCTCGGCGGTGGAAGGGCTGGAGGTCGGCACATCCGCCCTCAAGCCCTACGTGCTGCCGGTGTCGGCAGGGGTGATCGTCGCGTTGTTCCTGTTCCAGCGCCACGGCACGGCAGCGGTGGGTGCGCTGTTCGGGCCGGTCACCCTGGCGTGGTTCCTGGCGCTGGCCGCCGCCGGCGTCTACGGCATCGTTCGGAACCCGGAAGTGCTGTGGGCGCTCAACCCGATCCACGCGATTTCATTCCTGACCAGCCACGGCCTCGCCTCGTTCATCGTGCTGGGATCGGTCGTGCTCGCGGTCACTGGCGCCGAGGCGCTCTACGCCGACATGGGCCATTTCGGAAAGGGCGCGGTGCGCATCGGCTGGTTCGGCGTGGTGATGCCCGCCCTGGTGCTCAACTACTTCGGGCAGGGTGCGCTGTTGATCGCCAGCCCCGCCGCGGTGCAGAACCCGTTCTACCTGCTGGTACCGGGATGGGCGCTCTACCCCATGGTCGCGCTCGCCACCGCCGCCACGGTGATCGCCTCGCAAGCGACGATCTCCGGCGCCTACTCCATCACCAAGCAGGCGATCCAGCTGGGCTTCCTGCCGCGCATGAACATCGTGCACACCTCGGCGAAGACCATCGGCCAGATCTACCTTCCTGCGATCAACTGGATCCTGCTGGCCGCGGTATTGGCTGCGGTGATCGGCTTCGGCTCCTCCTCCAGGCTCGCGTCGGCGTACGGGGTGGCGGTCACGGCAACGATGCTGGTGGACACCGTCCTCACGTTCTTCGTGATCCGCTACGGCTGGGGCTACCCGTTGCTGCTCTGCATCGGCGCGACCGCGTTTTTCATCCTGGTGGACGTGCTGTTTTTTTCAGCCACCCTGCTCAAGGTCACCGACGGCGGCTGGTTCCCGCTGGCGATCGGCGCCGCGGTGTTCATCTTGATGACAACCTGGCGGCGCGGACGCGAAATCCTGTTCGCGCGCCTGCGGGCCTCTACCGTCCCGCTGGAATCCTTTCTGGAGTCGTTGTTCCGCGACCCGCCCCAGCGCGTGCCGGGCACAGCCGTGTTCCTGACCGCGACCCCGGAAGTGGTGCCGCACGCGCTGCTGCACAATCTCTATCACAACAAAGTACTGCACGAGCGCGTGGTGTTCCTCACGGTGGCGGTGAAGGAGGTGCCGTGGGTGCCGTTCGGCGAGCGCGTGACGGTGGAGCCGCTCGGGCACCACTGCTACCGCGTCACGCTGCACTTCGGCTTCATGAACCGGCCGGACGTCTGGCAGTCGTTGAGCGAACTGTGCCCGGCTCACGGACTTGCATTCGACCTGATGCAGACCTCGTTCTTTCTGAGCCGCGAAACCGTGATTCCGGTGGTGGGCGCGGAAAGCGGCATGGCACTGTGGCGCGAGCGCGTGTTCGCCGCGATGGCGAGGAACGCCGGCAGCGTGGTGGAGTACTTCAATATCCCCACCAACCGCGTCATCGAATTGGGGACGCAGGTCGAGATCTGAGAACCCGTGATGGGTGATAGGTGATAAGCGATAAGAGGTTTCCGCGCGGAGCGCGGGCCGTGAGTCCTATCACCCCTATCACCTATCACTTATCACGCATCATCGGCCTTTGAAATCAGGCTTTCGTTTAGCCAGAAACGCCGCCACGCCCTCGCGGTAATCCTCGGTGTCGAAGCACGCAAAGCCCTCGTCCCACTCCGCGGGCGTGAGCGCGGCCCGCACCGCGAGACGCTCGATGAACTGCTTGTGCCAGCGGTTGACGAGGGGCGCGCCTTCCGCGATGCGGTGCGCGGTCGCGTAGGCTTCCTCCTCGACTTTCGCGTCGGGCACGACGCGGTTGACGAGCCCCTTGCGGCAGGCCTCCTCCGCGTCGAACACGCGCCCCTCGAGCAGGATCTCCAGCGCCACCGCGCGCCCGACGAGCGCAAGCAGGCCCATCAGCTCACCGTAGGCCATGGTGAGCCCGAGCTTGTTGACGGGGATGCCGAACCGGCTCGACTGGCCGCACACCCGCATGTCGCACATCGCGGCGACCTCCAGCCCGCCGCCGACGCACGCGCCCCTGATCATCGCCACCGTCGGATGGCGACAGTGCGCCACCGCCTGCATCGTTTCGTGGATGAGGTTCCCGTACGGCTTTGCCTGCCTCGATTCGGCGCGCTCGGCGGCGAATTTCGCGATGTCCGCGCCGGTCGCGAAGGCCTTCTCCCCCGCGCCGCGCACCACGACACAGCGCAACGCGTCGTCAGCCGACAACTCGCGCATCACCTCGCCCAGCCGCGCCCACATCGCCTTGTCGAGCGCGTTCAGCCGCTCGGGGTTATTCAGCGCGACCGTGGCGATGACGCCATCACGCGTTACGAGGATGGGATCGGTCATTGCTGAACTATGGTGATAAGTGATAGGTGATAGGTGATAGGTGATAGGGGTCGAGACCCGCGCTGCGCGCGGAAATCCCTTATTACTTATCACTCGTCACTTATCACGCCTCATCGGTAAAAGAGGTTGACCAGGAGCATCGGCACCGCGGGAACGTAGGTCACCAGCAGCAGAACGGCGAGCAGCACGCCGATGAAGGGAATGTTCGCCCGGGTGACGTCCCAGATATTCTCCTTGGCTATCGAGCAGGCGGTCATGAGCACGCTCGCGACCGGCGGCGTCTGCTGCCCGATCGCCAGATTGAGCGTCACCACAAGCCCGAAATGCACGGGGTCGATGCCGACAGAATTCACCAGCGGCATGACGATCGGAACCACGAGGATGATCGCCGCGGCCGAATGCAGGAACATCCCGACGACGAGGAAAAACAGGTTCAGCAGGGCGAGCACGGCAAACGAGTTGTTGGTGACGCTCGCGATGGCGGCAGCGAGCTGCTGCGGCACCTGGGCCTCGGTGAGGTAGACGCCGAGTAGCGCGCTGGAAGCCACCAGAAGCATCACCACCGCGGTCTGCACGACGCCGTCCACGATCGCCGTCTTGAGCTGCCCCCAGTTGATCTCGCGATAATAGAACCCGACCCCGAGCGCGGCGACGACGGCAAGCCCGGCGCCCTCGGTGGCCGTCACGATGCCGCCGAAGATCCCGCCCAGGATGATGACGGGCAGCAGGAAGGCGAGCGCCGCGTCCTTGAATGCCCGCCACAGATTGCGCAGGTCGAAGGCTTCCTCGATCGGCCAGTTGTAGCGCACGGCGTACCAGTAGCAGAGCCCCATCATCATGAGCCCGCCGAGAATTCCGGGAACGATCCCGGCGACGAAGAGCTGCACGACCGAGCTCTCGGCCATGACCGCATAGAGAATCATCGGGATCGACGGCGGGATGATGATCGCGAGCGAGGCCGACGACGAGGTCACCGCCGCCGTGAAGGGGCCCGGGTAGCCTTTCCTCTTCATCGCGGGCATCAGCACCGAGCCCAGCGCGGCGACGTCGGCGACCGCCGAGCCGGAAATCTCGGCAAAGAACATCGAGGTGCCGATGTTCACCATCGCAAGCCCCCCGCGCACGAAGCCGAGGAGCGCGGACGCGAACGCGATCAGGCGCCGCGAGATCCCGGAGGTGTTCATGATCGCGCCCGCGAGAATGAACAGCGGGATCGCGATCAGCGGGAAGTTGTTCGCGCCATTGTACATGTCGATCGCCAGGTTCGGCAGCGTGCCGGCGCCGTGCGAGACGACCATCGCGACCACGGCCGCAATGCCGAGCGCGACCGCGATCGGCACGTTGATCAGCACCAGGACGAGAACGCCGAGAACGAGCAGCAGTGTCGACATTACGGATTGGCCTGGGCGCGCGCATCTTTGACGCCGCCCGCCGCGGCCCGAAACAGCTCGGGCAGCCGCAGCAGCTCGGCGATCACGAACAGCACGGCGCTGATCGGGATCACCGACTGGGTGTACACCACCGATACCTCGGGGATGCTCACTAGGTAGTCGGTGGAGAGCACGTCGAGCACCGAGATCCCGACCCATGCCATGAGGGCGAAAAAGCCGATCACGCAGGCTTCGGCGAACAGGGTCGCTGCAATCCGCAGCGGACGCGGCAGGGAATCGACCAGGCCCGGCACGCCGATGTGCGCGCCGCGCAGCGCGGCGAGCGCCGCGCCGTAGAAGGCGATCCAGGCGAGCAGGATCGCGGCGACCTCGTCGTACCAGACCAGCGAATTGCCCGCCCAGCGAAAAACCACACCGATCGGGACGATGGCCGCGAGCGCGACCATCAGCGCGAATGCGATGCCCTCGAGCAGCTTCTCATAGGCTGACCGTACGCGCGCGAGCATCGACACCCTGTGAGGAGGAGGGTGAGGCGTGAGGAAAACTACGTCGCGGAGCGAGGGGGCGGGGTTTCGATGGTACCCCTCACCCCTCTCGCCTCACTCCTCACTTGACCAGGGCGAGCGCCTTGTCGATGAGCGCCTTCGAGCCCTTTACCGAATCGCCGAACTCCTCGTAGACCGCCTTGCTGGCCTGGACGAACGCCGCCTTGTCCGGCTGGTTCACTTGCACGCCGGCGGCCTTGATCTTGTCCAGCAGCTCGTTCTCGTCCTTGGCGGCGGTGGCGTAGACGAAGGCCTGGGTTTCCTTGGCGACGGCCTCGAGGGTCTTGCGCACGCCGGCGGGCAGCTTCGCCCAGCGCTTGGAGCCGACCGTCACGTACGCCGGCGTATAGACATGGCCGGTGAGCGAGATGTACTTCTGCACCTCGTGGAACTTGGCGCTGTAGATCTGCGAGAACGGATTCTCCTGCCCGTCGTACACGCCGGTCTTCAGCGCGGTGAACACCTCCGAGAACTTCATCGGGCTCGGGTTCGCGCCGTAGGCCTGGAACATTTTCACGCGCCACTTGCCCTCGGGCGTGCGCAGCTTGAGGTCTTTGAGGTCGCCGGGCAGGTTGATCGGGCGCCGGTTGTTGGTGATGTGGCGGTAGCCGTTCTCCCATATCGCGATGATCTTCAAGCCCTTCTTCTCGACGGCGGGCGCGGGCGATGGCCACACGACCGCCTTCTCGATGCGCTTCATGTGGTCGCGGTCCTTGACCAGGTACGGCATCTCGAACACGCCGAACAGGTCGGACTCGGACGACATCACGGTCGAGGGCAGCGCCAAGTCCACCGTGCCGAGTTTGACTTTCTGCAGCAGCTCCTTGTCGCCGCCCAGCTGGCTCGCGCCGAACACGACCACCGTGGCCTTGCCGCCGAGCTTGTCGTTGGCGCGCTTGGCGAACTCCTCGGCGGACTTGGCGAACAGCGATCCGGGGTTGCCGACGTGGCCGAACTTGAGTTCAAGCTGGGCGAGTGCCGGCCCGGCCGCGAGCAGCGCTGCGAGCGGCAGCAACCGGACGAAATTGCGAGCGTTCATGGGACTCCTCCTTGTTTAGTGAATTTGATCGTTATCGGGCCGCCGGTGGATGCCGGCGCGGGACGGTTAAGTTAGCCTGATCGGTGGCTTTTCACAAGACCGGGCTGTTTCCCACCATGCGAAAAACAGCCCGAGGGATGAAGGATGACCCAACGAACAGCGGCTGGCGGATCGCGGCTCGCGGATGGGCCTTCTACCGTGACCGGAGACGGGTGTTCGAGTCGACCCTCGATCCACGACCCACGGTGTAACGAGCCGCGACCCGCAAGCCGCGAGTCACGGCGAGCCGATTAATTGGCTCGCAGCCCTGCCGCCTTCACGACCTTGGCCCATTTCCCGATTTCGGCGATGAGAAAGGCCCTGAACTCGTCCGGGGAGTTCGACGCGGGCTCGACCCCCTGCGGGCTGAACCGCTTCTTGACGTCGGCGGACGCGACGACCTTTCTCACCGTTTCGTTCAGCCGGTCGACCGCCGGCCGCGGCGTGCCCGCCGGCACGTAGAGGCCGTACCAGGTGCTGTGCTCGTAGCCGCGCAGGCCCGCTTCCTGCAGGGTCGGCACGTCGGGCACGACCGCCACCCGCTTCGCAGTCGAGACCGCGAGCGGCCGCATGCGCTTGCTGCGGACATGTGGGAGCGCTGAGGCCATCGTGGACATGGACAGCTGCACCTGGCCGCTGATGAGGTCCACCAGCGCGGGCCCCATGCCCTTGTAGGGCACGTGCACCATGTCGACTCCGGCGACGACCTTCAGCAGCTCGCCCGCGAGGTGCGAGCTGGAGCCCACGCCTCCCGAGGAGAACGTCAGCTGGCCCGGGTGCTTTTTCGCCAGCGCGTGCAGCGCCTTCCAGGACGTCACCGGCAGCGTTGGATGGACGACGAGGATGTTCGGCTGGCGCCCGACCAGCGAGATCGTCTGCAGGTCCTTGAGAGGATCGAAGGGCAGCTTCGAGTAGAGCGTCACGTTGACGGCGACGCTCAAGTTGTTGATGAGCATCGTGTAGCCGTCCGGCGGCGCCTTGGCGGTGAGATCGGTACCGAGCGTGCCGCCCGCGCCGGGCCGGTTGTCGACCACGACCGGCACGCCGAAGGCTTCGTTCAGCTTCTGCGCGACGACGCGCCCGAGGATGTCGTTGCCGCCGCCGGGCGCGAACGGGACGATGAACCGGATGGTTTTCGCCGGGTAGGCCTGCGCGGCGGCAAGCTGCGGCGTGAGGGCGCACGCCGCAGCCAGCGCGGCGAAAACGAGACGGTAGCGCATCGCGATTCCTTTTGGGTGCGTGGGGGTGAGCTATTCTGCCACGCCGGGACGGCTTCAGGCAGGCCGAGCCGCGAGCCGCGGGCCCGGGGACGCATCACCCATCACTTTTCACCTCGATGCGGTTTTCACTGCCTTTTTCTTTCGTTTTTGCGCAGGCGGTTTTGCATTTAGGAGTTTGTCGGCCCTAAGTCCGACACACTCCTAGCGCATCGGAATGTTCGCCGCGCGCACGACCGCCGACCATTTCTTTATCTCCGAATCGATATATTTCGTGAACTGCACGACGGTCGTCGGCCTGGCATTCAAGCCCTGGGCCACGAAGATCCGCCTCAATTCCGGGGAATTGAGGGCGGCGACCGTCGCCGTGTTGAGCTTGTCGACGATGGGGCGCGGCGTGCCGGCCGGAGCGAGCAAGCCGTACCACGTGGCGTACTCGTAGTCCGGCACGCCCGATTCTGCGACCGTGGGTACGTCGGGCAGCGGGCCGGCGCGCTTGGCGGTCGTGACGGCGTAGCCCAGCAGGCGGCCCGCCTTCACGTGCGGCAGGGCGGATGCGAAGGTCGACAGGTAGACCGAGATCTCCTTGCCGAGCAGCGCGGTGAGGGCCGGTCCGGTACCCTTGTACGGCACGCTTATCATCTCCACCTTGACTTTCATCAACAGCAGTTCCGACGCGAGGTGCACGCCTGTTCCGGGGCCGGGGATGCCGTAGGTGAACTTGCCTGGCTGGGAGTGCGCGAGCGCGACGAATTCCCTGAACGTCTTCGCGCCGAGCTGCGGATGCGCGACCAGGATATTGGGTTGGTCCGACACCAGCGAGATCGGGGAGAAGTCGCGTCGGGTGTCGAAAGGAAGTTTCCGGTAGACCGCGGTGTTGATGGTCAGGCTGATGGCATTGATCAGCAGCGTGTAGCCGTCGGGCGACGCTTTCGTGACGATCTCGGTGCCGATGATGCTCGCGGCGCCGGGGCGGTTGTCCACCACCACCGTCTGCCCGAGCGCCCGGCCGAGCGGCTCGGCCAGGATGCGCGCGTTGATGTCGGTGCCGCCGCCCGGCGCGAACGGCACGACCAGGCGGACCGGTCGTTCGGGATAGCCGTCCGCGGCGGCGGCGGGCGGCGCAAGCGATGCGAGCAGCGTGGTGCACAGGAAAGCGCCGGTTTTGCGGAACATGGACCCCTCCTCGCGATTATTGGTATAGCCCCGCGGCCCGTCGCCGGGTCCAGGGGACGAAGGCGTCCACAGTGTGAACGCCAGGCCTCAGGATAATGCTATCCGGGCGCGGAAGGAAGGGGGCCTACGAAAACCGAAGGCGAAAGGCGAAAGACGGAAGCATGACCCACGACTCGCGGCCTTCTGTGCCGCGCGCGGCAGGTCGCGCAATTACTGCTGGGGAATCTTCGCCGCCCTGACCACCTTGGTCCACTTCACGACTTCGGACTTGAGATGGGCCACGTACTGCGCCGAGGTCGAGGGAATCGGGTCGACGCCCTGGGACAGATAGCGCTGCCGCGTGTTCTCGGACTTCAGCACGGCGACCGCTTCGCGGTTGAGCTTGTCGATGATCGCGCGTGGCGTGCCCGCCGGCGCCAGCAGGCCGTACCAAGTGCTGTACTCATAGCCGGGGAAGCCGGACTCGGCGACCGTGGGCACCTGCGGCAGCGACGTCGTGCGTTTCACGCTGGTCACCGCGTAGCCGCGCAGCCGGTTCGACTTGACGTGCGGCAGCGCCGAGGCGTAAGTCGAGAAGAACACCGAGATCTGGTTGCCGAGCAGCGCCGTCAGCGCGGGCCCGGTTCCCTTGTAGGGCACGTGCGTCAGATCGAGCTTGCGCGACATCAGCAGCATTTCCATCGCGAGGTGCGTGCCGGACCCGGGGCCCGCTGAGCCGAAGGTGAGCTTGCCCGGCTGCGATTCGGCGAGCGCGAGGAATTCCTTGAACGACTTCGCCGGCAGCGCCGGGTTGGCGACCAGGATGTTGGGCTGATCGGTCACCAGCGTGATCGGGACGAAATCGCGCAAGACGTCATACGGCAATTTCTTGTAGATCGCGGTATTGAACGCCATGCTGATGTTGCCAAGCAGCGTCGTATAGCCGTCCGGGTTCGATTTCGCGACGATGTCGCAGCCCAGGATGCTGCCCGCGCCGGGGCGGTTGTCGACCACGATCGTTTGCTTGAGCGACTCGCCGAGGCCCAGCGCCAGGATGCGCCCGGAGATGTCGCTGCCGCCGCCCGGGGCGAACGGCACGACCATGCGGACCGGCTTATTGGGGTAGTCGCCCTGCGCGGCGGCGGGCGCCGCCGCGACGAGCAGCGATGCGAACAGCGAAGCACTGGCAATGCGGTACATGCGGCTTTCCTCCTTTATTGGGTTTTACCCCGCGGCCCGCGGCCGGGCCGGGTAAGGCTGCGTCTCCGCAGGATAAAACCTTTTGCACGGCGTTGGAAGGGGGAGTCTTGTCCAATATGGTATGAGTCTGAACGGGGGGACGTATTTCCAACGAGGTATGAGTCTGAAGCGAAGTGATTGGGTCGATCATTCAGGGCATGGTGATCGACATGAACGAGACGCGACTTTGTTCGCTGGAGCAG
>JACPTK010000001.1 GCA_016192825.1 Betaproteobacteria bacterium
GGATTAAAGCAAAACAGGAAACAGCGACCTTGCTCTGTGTCGGCTTGAACCAGGACACAATCGATCTACCGCTTCCCCGTCCCCAAGTCCGGCCAGACTCGGAAACACTACAAACACTATCGTACAAAAGGAACATACAAGAACACAGAGAAGAAAAAAGAAAACCGAATGCGCAACTCCCCACATTGTGCCCGCCGCGCCCGTATGCCGGCTTATATGTGCACCCGGATATGCGCTGGCACATCTGGTTATCTATATCTGCAGATTTGCATATGCCAATATATCGTTCCTGCATTCTCGGAACGCCTCCTAATTTAAAGCTAGACAGGCTATGGAAGAGACCGCCTTGGACCAAGCGACCATCAGCCGAGCGGCATGCGACGCGGCCGTTTTGCTCACCGAAGCGATCCGCGAACTCACGATCCCGCAGCATCTGGTGACGTGCTCCAAGCGATTGGAGGAGGCGCATCGGGTCTCGGAGACATATGCGGCCGCCGTGCGGCGGATTGCCATGGCTGCGACGGTCATCGGCGTCTATCGAGTTGGCGAGACCCGCAAGCACTTCCTGACTCCCTGGTTATTCTCCGAGGAGGAGCTCCAACATCTCGGGCTACGGGACGTCAAGCACTTCGTCCGAGACTTGGGGGCCTTCGAGAGGGTTCGGTCTCAGTGGGCAGCGCATGCACAGGCGAAGAAATCGACCGCCCGAAGCCCCGGCCGCCTTGTCGATGCGTCGGCATTAGGTCGAGCACTGGAGAGGACTGGAATCGGCAACGAAGAGCAGTTCCTGAGGCGGGTCCGCGACGACTTGACGCCGGCTGTCGAGAGGGTCCGAGATAGGATCCTTGAAGCGCATCCCGAGGCGCGAGACTTCATTACGACCGGATACCCGCAGGCTTTGCAACAGGGCGCGATTGACGAGCAGAGAAAGCAGCGCTCCGCCGCCGCAGATGATCGGGAGAGTTAGGGCGTACGAATTCAGGGCGTGTCATGCAACAGTGGATTGACTTCTACCTCCCGTTCTTCCCAACCGAAGCCGACGCTCGAAGTTTCGTGCAAGCATGCGAGATGCTAGCGCCACCCAACAGCGCGCCAAAGATAATGATGCACCAGAGCCAAAGACTCATTTCCATATCGGACGACATTCCGCGAATCCGACCACACGACGAGTCCCTTAGGCTCCTATTCTTGATGATGTGCGCAGAGAACATCGCAAAGCTACATGACCAGTTTCAGGGCGACGGCCAGTCACGGGCATATGTTCGGCGATTCTTTGAAACTTTCCTCGATGAGGCCGACCGAGATGCTTTGGGTATCGCATTCGCCGATCACTCCCAACATCTCATGCCAAGGCTTGGTCTTCGGGCGGCAATTGACATGCTTTATGACGTACGGTGCGACGTGGTCCATGAGGGTAACTACTCAGACTTCACATTCCATGACGGCCAAACACCGATGCTAAATACAAACCCCGATGTAATCTCCTACATTACCTTCGATCAATTCCGAGCGATGGTGGTACGGGGATGCGTGAATGCCGTACAAGGTCTGCTGCGGGCGCTTTAACCATGTGGTCGAAGGTTTTCATCCGAACACCATCGAACAGGTTCCTCGGGGCTGTGATGCTCGCGCTTGCGCTGCTCGTGTCCGGCCCGGGACTCGCCGACGAAGCTGAGTGGGCGGCGCACATAGATGCGGGAACGGCGGCGTACCGCACGGGCGACTACCGCGCCGCCGCCGCGCGCTTTGAAGCAGCGCTGCGGGAAGCGGAATCGTTCGGCGCGAGCGATCCCCGCTTCGCGACAACGCTGAACAACCTTGCGGCGCTGTATCAAACGCAAGGACGCTACGCAGAGGCCGAGCCGCTATATCGCCGCTCGCTAGGGATCGCAGAAAAAGCACTAGGGCCGGATCACCGGGATGTCGGGCAGTCGTTGAACAACCTTGCGGAGCTGTATCGAGGGCAAGGGCGGTACGCGGAGGCCGAGCCGCTGTACCGGCGCTCGCTGGGCATTCGGGAAAAAGCACTGGGACCGGATCACCCGGATGTCGGGGGGTCGCTGAACAACCTCGCGGGGCTGTATCGAGCGCAAGGGCGCTTTGCCGAGGCCGAGCCGCTGTACCGGCGCTCGCTGCGGATCCTGGAAAAAGCGCTGGGGCAGGATCACCCGGATGTCGGGGTGTCGTTGAATAACCTTGCGGAGCTGTATCGAGAGCAAGGGCGCTTTGCGGAGGCCGAGCCGCTTTACCGCCTCTCGCTGGGGATTCGGGAAAAAGCACTAGGGCCGGATCACCCGAGTGTCGGGCTTTCGTTGAACAACCTTGCGGTGCTGTACGTAGCGCAAGGGCGCTTTGCGGAGGCCGAGCCGCTGTACCGGCGCTCTCTGGGAATCCATGAAAAAGCTCTCGGCGCGGATCACCCCAGCGTCGGGACGACGTTGAACAATCTTGCGTTGCTGTACGAAGCGCAAAAGCGCTTTGCGGAGGCTGAGCCACTATACCGGCGAGCCTTGGGGATCGCAGAAAAGGCACTAGGGCCGGATCACCCGCATGTGGGGACGAGGTTGAACAACCTTGCGTTGCTGTATGAAGCGCAAGGGCGCTTTGCGGAGGCCGAGCCGCTGTACCGGCGCGACCTTGCAATCTCAGAAAAAGCACTAGGGCCGGATCACCCGGATGTCGGGGGGGCGTTAAACAACCTTGCGGCGCTTTACTACGCGCAAGGGCGCTACGCGGAGGCGGAGCCGCTGTACCGGCGCTCTCTGGGAATCCATGAAAAATCTTTCGGCGCGGATCACCCGAGCGTCGGGACGGCGTTGAACAACCTTGCGAGGCTGTATCGAGCGCAGGGGAAGATAGACGACGCGCTGGCGTTCGCGCGCCGCGCGAATGCGTCGCTCGCGCGACGCTTCACGGCAGACAGCGGTGCGTCCCGCCGAGGGGCGCTCAGCGAGCAGAGAACGCGCTCCGGCGCATTCGAGTTTCACGTTTCGCTGCTCGCCGCAGCCGCAGAGCGCGGGCCGCAGGTGCGCGCTGAGGTCACGCGAGAAGGGTTTGGCATCGCGCAACTCGCCCGCGCGAGCGATACGGCAGACCAGGTGGCGAAGATGGCGGCGCGGTATGCCGCCGGGAGCGACGCGCTTGCGCAACTTGCCCGCGCGCGACAGGACGCAATGGCAAGGTTCGAGCAGCTGGACTCCCGCATAGTGCAGGCGGCGGGGCAGCGCGGTGCCGAAACGCTCGCAGCGAGACTGCGCACCGAGCAGGCCGAGACAATAATAGCGATTGCCGAACTCGATGCCCGCCTCGAACGCGAGTATCCGCAGTACGGGGAATTGACCAACCCGAAGCCGCTGGAGCTTGCCGCTGCGCAGAAGCTGCTTGCCGAGGACGAAGCGCTCGTGCTGCTCCTCGTCTCAGCGGACGAAAGTTTCCTCTGGGTGTTGCGGAGAGGCGATGCGGGGTTCTTCAAGCTCCCCCTCAAGCGGAATGAACTCACCGAGATCGTGAAGAAGCTGCGCGCGCAGCTTGACCTCGGCGCAGCAGAACCCGAGCGTATCCTCGCGCGGCCGTTCGATGTCGCCACGGCGCACGGGCTGTACCGGAAGATTCTCGCGCCCGCGGAGGCGCTGCTCGCCGGCGCGAGGCACTTGATCCTCGTTCCCGACGGCGCGATGCAGAGCTTGCCGCCGGGCGTGCTGGTGACCGAGCCGCCCGCGAAGCCCATCGCCTCACTTGCCGATCACGCGCAGGTGGCTTGGCTCGCGAAGAAGTACACCATCACGGTGCTCCCAGCCGCAGGCTCGCTTCGCGCGCTGAGGCAGTTCGCGAAAGCGCCCGCCTCGCGCGAGCCGTTCGGCGGCTTTGGCGATCCGGTGCTGGAGGGCACGGGCGAGGCCGCCCGCCGCGGCAATGTCGCTGCGCTCTACTCACGCGGCGCGGTAGCCGATGCGGACGAAGTTAGAAAGCTCGCGCGATTGCCCGAGTCCGCCGATGAGCTTCGCGCCATCGCTGCGGCGCTGAAAGCTCCCGTTGCAGCGATCCGCCTCGGTCCCGCCGCCACGGAGCGAGCGGTAAAAGAAGCTGATCTCACGCGCTACCGCAACCTCGCCTTCGCCACGCACGGGCTGATGGCGGGTGAATTCAAGGGGCTCGCCGAACCGGCGCTGGTACTTACCCCGCCGGAGAAGGGCAGCGAACTCGATGACGGGCTGCTGACCGCAAGCGAGATCTCGCAACTGAAACTGGACGCAAACTGGGTGGTGCTCTCCGCCTGCAACACCGCGGCGCCGGACGGCACGCCGGGGGCGGTGGGACTCTCCGGGCTTGCGCGGGCGTTCTTCTACGCGGGCGCGAGATCGCTACTCGTCTCGCACTGGGCAGTGAGTTCGGACGCGGCGGTAGCGCTGACGACGCGCATGTTCGATGAATCCTCGAAAGGCGCGCCCAAAGAAGAGGCGTTGCGCCGCTCGATGCTCGCGCTGATGGCGCGCAAGGATAAACCGTACTTCGCGCACCCGACGTTCTGGGCGCCGTTTGTGATTGTGGGCGAGGGCAATGCGGAATGGACGGTCGGGCGCTGATCCAGCTGTCTAATCCACGCGCGCGCTGGTGCCGCTGGAGGTGGAGGCATTAGTGGACACCAGTGCGATCACTTTGTGCGTTCCGGAGCACGTCGCGATCCAGCTCAATCTTGAAACGCTGGAACAACGGGAAGTGACCACTGCCGACGGACAGCGGTGCCGTGGCGGTGAATCCTGAAAGCCCCAATATTCCATCGGTCATCGTCAAAGGCAGTGTCAAGTACGTGTCGTCCAGGTGAGATGCGGTAACGTGCCCGGATTGCCAGCCCCTGCTTTTCTTCCGTGTGTTTCCGTGTGATTCCGTGGCTGAATGATCCTTCACGGGTTTTCGGCTAGAAAACCCAGTATGCGCTGCGGCAGCCAGCCGAGGTGGCCGGGAAACGACCCGCTGACGAAGCCGACGTGGCCCCCGTTTTCCGGTTGCTCGAGCAGGACCGGAGGCGCGACTTCATGCGGCGCGGGAAGCGCGCTCGCCGGCAGGAACGGATCGTCGCGCGCGTTGATCATCAGCGTCCGCACCCCGATCCGGGCGAGCCACGGCTTGGCGCTCGCGCGCGTCCAGTAATCATCCACGCCCGCGAAGCCGTGCAGGGGCGCGGTGACGGCGTCGTCGAACTCGCGCAGCGTGTATGCCGCGCGTAAACGCGCGGCATCATATAAACCGGGATAATGCATGAGCTTTGCGAGCGCTTTTCTTTTCATGCTGGCCAGAAAGTGGTGCACGTAAACGAGATTGAAGCCCCGATCCAGGGCATTGCCTGCCGCCATCAAGTCAACCGGGGCCGACACTGCTGCGGCTTTCTCTACGACAGTGCGTGCGTCGGCCCCGGTTTCGCCGAGCCACTTCAGCAGGGCGTTGCCGCCGAGCGAGACGCCGACCGCGTGCAGCCGCGCGGCGGAGGACCGCAGCCGGCGCAGGATCCAGTCCACCTCGGCGCTGTCCCCCGAGTGATAGGCCCGCGGCAGGCGGTTCGGCCCGCCGCCGCAGCCGCGAAAGTGGATCACGCATCCGCGCCATCCCGCCTGCGCGACCGCGGTCATCAGCGCCTGCGCGTAATGGCTGCGCGAGCTGCCCTCGAGACCGTGAAACAGCACCACCAATGGAACCGTTGCCCGTTCCATAATATCGGGAAACGAATATTCGCCCGACATGGGTTGCTCCGCGAATTTTTTCCTGCCAGTTAAGTCAAACCGGCGGGCATCTTCCGCCGGTTTGACTACCCAGTCGATGTCTATGAAATCATGGTCCGGCGTGTCCCAGCGCTCGCGCCGGTAAGGCACGCGGGGGCGCGGCGCCGCAAGCGCGGCGTAGAGGGTCTGCGCGTGCCCGCGCCGAAGCCACCACGGCGCGCGGTAAGGAACACGGGAGGGCGGGAGGTCGTGAGATCGGGAGGTCGAGAGCGTTTCGATTTCACGATCCCCCGCTTTCGCGCGATCTTTACGGCACACGTGAAGAGGCGAGGTCAATGAGGTTCCGATCTACCGCTCTCCCGATCTCCCGCTCTCGCGGTTTTTCCTACTTCTTCTTGACGTAGGCCGCGGCCCCGGTTCCCGAGAGCCTGCCGAATACCGCCCCGGAGGTGAGCCCGGTGCCGCCCGGATAGTTGTGGTAGAAGATGCCGCCCACCATCTCCCCGGCCGCGTAGAGCCCGGGAATCGGCTTGCCGGCGGTGTCCTCGACTTCCCCGTCCTTGCCGATTTTCACGCCGCCGAAGCTGAAGGTGACCCCGCAGGTGACGCCGTAAGCCTCGAACGGCGGCTGGTCTATGGTATTCGCCCAGTTCGACTTGTTGATCCTCAGACCCACCGTGCAGCGCCCGTCCTTCACCGCCATGTTGAACGGCACGTCGGTGCGCACCGCCTTGTTGTACTCGCGGATCTCGCGCAGGCAGTTGGCCGCATCGACGCCGTCGAGCTTCTTCACCAGATCTTCCAGGGTGTCGGCCCTGACCTTGGTCACCTGCTTGATGCGGTATTCGTCACGCAGCATGGGGATGATCTTGGCATCGAAGACCTGCCACGCGAACATGCCCGGCTGCTCGAGAACCGCCCGCCCGTACTTGGCGTAGGTGTAGTTGCGGAAGTCCGCGCCCTCGTCCACGAAGCGCTCGCCGCGCGCGTTCACCATGATGCCCCACGGGTAGCTGTGTTTCTGGAACTGGTCGCCGACCGCGAGGTCGCCGAAAGGCGGCGCGTTGACGTCCCAGCCGACCGCGTGACAGCCGGACCAGTGGCCGTAGGGCAGGGCGCCCGCTTCGAGCGCCATGCGGATGCCGAGGCCGGTGTTGTAGCGGGTGCCGCGCACCTTGGCGAGGTCCCAGCCCGGGCCCAGGTAGCGCGCGCGCATTTCCGCGTTGGACTCGAAGCCGCCGCACGCCAGCACGACCGCCCTCGAGCGGATCTCGACGGTCCTGCCCTTGTGCTTCGCGCGCACCCCGAGCACCACGCCGTCGTCGTTGATGACGAGGCTCAACGCCGGGGTCTCGTAGAAAATCCGGATGCCCTCGCGCTCGCACGCCTTGTGCTCGTTCTCGATCAATCCCGGCCCGCCGCCCCAGGTTTCCGCCGCGAGGCCGCCCCAGAACTTGTAGCGGTTGCCGTCGACCTTGTACGACTGCCGCCCGTAGCTCGCCTGGAACCGCACGCCCTTCTTGCGCAGCCATACCAGGGTCTCGAAGCTGCGCGAGATCAGGATCTCGCACAGGTCGGGATCGGTGCGGTACTGGGTGATGCGGCCCATGTCGTCGTAGTAGTGCTCCGCGGTGTAGGACCCGTAGTCGTGGGTCTTCTTCTCCTCCTCGGTGAGGTCGGGGATCAGCTGCGCCAGGTCGTCGACGCCGTTGTAGACCACGCGCATGAGCCCGGCGGTGTAGCGGCTGTTGCCGCCGCAATCCTCGATCGGGGCGGCCTCGAGAATGATGACGCTGGCGCCGCCCTCGCGGGCGGCGAGCGCCGCGCAGCACGCGGCATTGCCGGCGCCGACCACGATCACGTCAGGTTTTCCAAAATCGGTAGTGCTCATCAGCTTCCTTTCAGTTTCAATGCAGCGTTTTCGCCGCGGCGCGCTGCGGCTCCGGTCCGGCCGTCGCCGCGGCCGGCGCCGGCGAGGCGTGATGCGCGACCATGCGCCAGCCGCGCTCGGTCCGCTGGTACACGTTGGTGGCGATCACCGGGCCGCGCGGGCGCTGCTCGCCGGCCACCGTGATGTGCTCGTAGACGCTGTGCACCGACAGCATCATGCCCTGGACGGCATGCTGCTCGCGCAGCTGGAAGCGCAGGGTCTGCCCGCTCGCGAAGATCTGCCGCCACGATTCGCGCACCGGCTCCACGCCGGAGACGCGGGCGCCGTTGGGGTGCACGCAATAGATGTCGTCGTCGTCGGCCCACACCGCCATCATCGCTTCCAGGTCGGCCTTGGTAAGCGCCTCGTAGAACGCGGACTCGGCGTCCTGCGGGCTGGCGAACAGAGCCTTTTTCAGATTCAAAGGGAAATCTTCCATCAGGAATGTGCCGGAGCCAAGTCCGGCAGATTCCTAGTGAATTCTATCAAAATCAACGGCCGCCAAGACCCGTTCCGGCGTGAGCTGAATCATGCAGTTGAAATGCCCGAGGGGGCATACGCGCCGAAAGCACGGGCTGCAGGGAAGATCGAGCTTGAGTATCCGGGCGCCCGGCGACAGCGGCGGGGTGAACGCCGGGCTGCTGGAGCCGTAGAGCGCGAGCAGCGGCCTGCCGAGCGCGGCGGCGACGTGCATCAGCCCCGAGTCGTTGCTCACCACCACGGCGCTCGAGGCGAGCAGATCAATCGCCTCGGCAAGCGTGGTGGCGCCGCACAGATTGCGGCAGGCGCCGCCGGCGGCCCGCGCGATCTCGTCGCCCGTGGGCTTGTCGCTCGCGGAGCCGACCAGCCAGACCGCGCAGCCGCGCGCCGCGAATCCCTGCGCCAGTTCCGAAAAATATCGCGCCGGCCAGCGCTTGGCCGGCCCGTACTCCGCTCCCGGGCACAGCGCCGCGGCCGGCCGGCTGCGGTCGAGCCCGAGCCTGTCGAACAGCGCGCGCCGCGCCGTCTCGTCGACCCGCAGGCCGAGCGCGGGAAGCGGCGCCTGCAGCGCCTCCCCGCGCGGCAGGGCGAGCGCCGCGTAGCGCTGGGCGATCTGCGGCAGGCGCTCCGCGTCCAGCCGGCGGGCGTCGTTGAGCAGCCAGTGGCGCAGCTCTCCGATGTATCCGGTGCGCACGCGGATGCGGGCGAAGAACGGAACCAGCGCGGACTTGAAGGTATTGGGCAGCACGATCGCCTGGTCGTAGCCCACCTGCGCGAGCTCGCGCCCCAGGCGGCGGCGCTCGCCGAACTTGAGATCGCCGTGGGCGAAGGGGCTGGCAATCGCCCGCCGCACTTCGGGCATGCGCTCGAGCAGGGGCAGCGTCCATCGCGGCGCCAGCACGTCCAGAGCAAGACCGGCATGACGCGCGTGCAGCAGCTTCAGCAGCGGCTGCGCGAGCACCGTGTCGCCGATCCAGGAAGGACCCACAACCAGGATGCGCTGCATGCGTTGTGGGTCCTTAAAGGGATGAGGGATGATTGATGAGGGATGAGGAAACGACCTGATGGGCGTTTTGACTTCACCTGCTTTGATCCTCCGCCCTCACCCCTCGGCGGCGGGGCGCGTTAGTGTCCCGCCGCCTTGGCGCCGCCTTTGAGCGTGTAGCGGGTACCGCAATAAGGGCAGAGCGCCTCCCCGGTCTTCTCGATTGGCAGGAACACGCGCGGGTGGGCGTCCCACAGCATCATGGCCGGCGTGGGGCAGTGCAGCGGCAGGTCGGCCGCGGTGACCTCGATGTGACGCTGGCGGTTCACGGTCTTCCCGGCCATGCGGGCGCCCCCGGGGTTCACGCGGCGACCGGCGTCAGCCAGTCGCGGTACTGGTCCGATTTGCCGGTCACGCAATCGAAGAACGCCTTCTGCAGCTTCTCGGTGACGGGCCCGCGCTTGCCGCTGCCGATCGTGCGGTTGTCGAGCTCGCGGATCGGCGTCACTTCGGCCGCAGTGCCGGTGAAGAAGGCCTCGTCCGCGCAGTAGACCTCGTCGCGGGTGATGCGCCGGGCGGCGACCGGCAGGCCGAAATCGCGCGCGATCCGGATCACCGCGTCGCGCGTGATGCCTTCGAGCGACGAGGTGAGCTCCGGCTCGCAAAGCGCGCCGTTGCGCACGATGAAGATGTTCTCGCCCGATCCCTCGGCGACGAAGCCGTCCACGTCGAGCAGCAATGCCTCGTCGTAGCCGTCCTGCGCCGCCTCCTGGTGCGCGAGGATGGAGTTCATGTAGGTGCCGACCGACTTCGCGCGGCACATGGTGACGTTGACGTGGTGCCGCATGTAGGAGGAGGTCTTCACGCGGATGCCCCGCTCGAGCGCCTCCGTGCCGAGGTAGGCGCCCCACGGCCACGCCGCGATCGCCACGTGCACGGTAACGCCCTTGGCCGAAATGCCCATGGCTTCCGAGCCGTAGAACACGATCGGCCGGATGTAGCACGCCTCGAGCCGGTTGGCGCGCACCACTTCCTTCTGCGCCTCGATCAGGGTCTGTTTGTCGTAAGGGATCTTGATGCCGTTGATGTGCGCCGAGCGGAACAGGCGGTCGGTGTGCTCGCGCAGGCGGAAGACCGCGGTGCCGTTGACCGTCTGGTAGGCGCGCACGCCCTCGAACACCC
Source organism: Betaproteobacteria bacterium (assembly GCA_016192825.1). Taxonomy (GTDB): domain Bacteria; phylum Pseudomonadota; class Gammaproteobacteria; order Burkholderiales; family SG8-41; genus SG8-41. The sequence goes on from JACPTK010000001.1 coordinate 10,292, forward strand.
CCATGCCGTAGTGCAGGGTGTGGGTGAGGACGTGGGTGGTGGCATTGCGCCAAGGCACGAGCCTGCCGTCGTACCAGATATGCCCGTCGCGATCAGCCATTGACGCCATGCGGTGACTCCGTCGAAAAGCGCCATTCTATCAGTCTGTCGAGCCCCGCAGCCCGACAGACTGGTACAGGAAAACCGACTTAACAATCCGCCCGGTATTGCGAGCGGCGCCTAGACGGAGACTCACTCCGGGACATGGCGCGGCCCGCAGCCAGAACGTAAGGGTGCTTCATTTTGGCGGCTGCGGGAGGTCCGTTTCAGGAATATGGCGGGCGGCGCCCGGCATATTCCTTGCTGGTGGCAAATCCGGTACACCAGTAGAATACATCGACGATCATCATCAAATAACGCAGCCGGCCAGGGCTGCGTTATTCCAGGGAGAATTCATGGCGCGTGATCTGGGTGCCTGGCTGCGGGAACTGGGCCAGCGCGTCATCACCAGCGAAGACAGCGAGCAGGACAAGCTCAACAAGACGCTTGCGATCTTCGCCTGCGGCCTGATGGGCTTCGCGGCGATGCTGTGGCTCGCCATCTACTGGGCGATGGGCATCAAGTTCTCCGCCACGGTGCCGCTCACCTATCTCGCGGTCTCGGCGGGCTCGCTGGCGCTTTACCTGTGGAAGCGCAACTTCGAGCTGTTCCGCTTCGTCCAGGTGAGCCTGTTCCTGTTCGTGCCGTTCATCATGCAGTGGAGCATCGGCAGCTACGTGAGCTCCTCGGGCGTGATGCTGTGGGCGCTGCTCGCGCCGGTGGGCGTAATGATCTTTCAGGGCCCGCGCGAGTCCATGCCGTGGTTCTTCGCCTACATCGTGATGACCGGGTTATCCGGCTTCTTCGACTACTACCTCAGCGAAGGCACGCAGCAGGGCGTGAACATGCAGACGATCGCCGTGTTCTTCGCGCTCAATTTCGCCGCGATGTCCACCATCGTCTACCTGCTGATCAGCTACTTCGTGCGCCAGCGCGACAGGCTGCAGGAAAACCTCGACGCGCAGAACAAGCTGCTCAAGGAGGAGCAGGAGAAGTCGGAGCGCTTGCTCCTGAACATCCTGCCGGGGCCCATCGCCGAGCGCCTCAAGCTGCATCAGGCGACGATCGCCGACGGTTTCGCCGACGTCACCGTGATGTTCGCCGACATCATCGATTTCACGCGCCTGTCGGAGGAGATGCCGCCGACGTTCATGGTGACGCTGCTGAACGAGGTGTTCTCGCAATTCGACCTGCTCGCCGAGAAGCACGGGCTGGAGAAGATCAAGACCATCGGCGATGCCTACATGGTGGCCGGCGGCCTCGACGTGCACCATCATCGCGAGGCGCATCGCGAGGCGGCGCGCGACTACAGCCGGGCGATCTGCGATCTGGCGCTCGACATGCGCGACTACATGGCCACCCTCTCCGGGACGAGGAGAGCGCGCTTGCAGATCCACGTCGGCATCGGTACCGGGCCGGTGGTGGCGGGGGTCATCGGGATGAAGAAGTTCATCTATGACCTGTGGGGCGACACCGTGAACATCGCGAGCCGGGTCACGTCGGAGGCCGGTCCGGGCACCATACTGGTGGACGCCCCGACCTACCGGCGCGTGCGCAACGATTTCGAGTTCGAGCCGCCGCGGGTGCTGAACGTCAAGGGCAAGGGGGAGATGATGGCTTACCCCCTGATCGGGCGCAGGGCGCAGGATGCCGCGCCCGGGGCTGACAAGGGATGAGTGAAAAGGGATGAGCGGGACGGTCCGCTAGGAGTTTGTCGTTCCTAAGTCCGACAAACTCCTAGGTCCGACAGGCTGCTAGGCTGCTTGCTCGTCACCCATCACCCATCACCCATCACCCATCACCCATCACGCATCACTCATCACGGTATCCCAGAGCTCGACCACTGCCCGCCGCGAGTCGGTGACCGCAGCCGGATCAACGCGCGCGTATGGCTCGCCCTGCAGACGCAGGCCGTGTTGCAGCCGGCGGAAGCGCCGGTAGGCGTCGTGCGCCGCCTGCGCCCGGTCCTCGCTGGTGAGCCCCAAGCGGGCGGCGAGCTTCAGCAGCGCGAGGTTGCCGATGTTGCCGGTGAGCGCCTCGTGCGCATGCGCGTGCCCCAGCACGAGGTACTGCACGACGAACTCGACGTCGATCAGGCCGCCGCGGTCGTGCTTGAGGTCGAACAGGGGGGTGCGGTTCGGATGCCCGTCGCGCAGCTTCTGGCGCATCGCCACGATGTCCCTGCGGAGCGTGGCGAGGTCGCGTTTCCGGCGCAGGATCTCGACCCGGAGCCGCTCGAAGGCGGCGCCGATGTCCCTGTCGCCTGCGACGAAGCGCGCGCGCGTCAACGCCTGGTGCTCCCACGGCCAGGCGTGCTTTGACTGGTATTCGCGGAAGCTCTCGAGCGGGCTCACCAGCAGTCCGCCCGCGCCGTCGGGCCGCAGCCGCAGGTCGGTCTGGTAGAGCACCCCCGCCGACGTGACGCTGGTGAGCCAGTTGTTGATGCGCTGCGCGAAGCGTGCGTAGTTTTCCGCGGCCTCCGGCGCCGGTTCGTCGTAGAGAAAGACGAGATCGAGATCCGAGGCGTAGCCGAGTTCCTTGCCGCCGAGCTTGCCGTAGGCGATCACGGCGAAGCGCGGCGTCTCGCGGCGCGCCTGCCGCGCCGGCCAGGCGACGCGCAGGACTTCCTCCAGCACGACGCAGGCGAGGTCGCTCAGGTGGTCGCTCAGCGTCTCGAGCGGCAGCGCGCCCGAGAGATCCTGCGCGATCAGCCGCATGGTCTGCGCGTGCTTGAAGTGGCGCAGGACGTCCATGCGCTTCTCGGTGTCGCCGGCGGCCTCGTCCACCTGGGCGCGCAGCTGTCGCGCGGCGGCGGGCCACTGCGGCGCGGCGTAGAGCGTGCGCGCGTCGAGCAGCTCGTCGAGCAGGATCGGGCGGCTCGTGAGGTATTGGGCAACCCAGGGGCTCGCGCCCATCATCGCGGCGAGCCGGGACAGGGCCTGCGGATACTCCAGGAGCAGCGCGAGATAGGAGCCCCGGCGGCTCACGCTGTCCAGCAGGGCGAGCATGCGCACGAGCGTCGCGTCCGGATCCCGGCCCGCCGCCGCGGCCTCGATCGCGAGCGGCACCAGCTGGTCGAGCCGCGCCTGGCTCGCCGCGGGCATCTCGCGATAGCGGACGCCCGAGCGCATGGACCTCAGGCGGCCCTCGATCTCGCCGGGCCGCCGGTAGCCCAGGGCGGCGAGCGCGGCGACCGACTTTTCGCTGTCCGGGTTCTCCTGCCACAGCGGGGCGAGCGCGTGCTCGCCGGCGGGCGAGGGGGCGAAGATTTCCTCGAAGTGACGCGTCACCCCGGCGCGATGCGCCTCGAGAGCCGCCGCCAGCCTGTCGTAACCGCCGAATCCCATTGCCTCCGCGATGAGCGCGCGGTCCGCCTCCGGTTGCGGCAACGCGTGCGTCTGCCGGTCGTCGAGGTACTGCAGGCGGTGCTCGAGGTTGCGCAGGAACCGGTACGTCTCCATGAGCTCCCGCGCCGCGGCCGCCGGCAGGAGGTTGCGCTGCGCCAGCAGCGGCAGCACGTCCAGCGTCGGCCGCTTCCTCAGCTCGGGATCGTGCCCGCCGCGGATCAGCTGGAACACCTGCGCGATGAACTCGATCTCGCGGATGCCGCCCGGGCCGAGCTTGATGTTGTCGAAGAGGTCGCGCCGCTCCACCTCGTGGCGGATCTGGCCGTGCAGGTCGCGCAGCGCCGCGATGGCGGCGTAGTCCAGATGGCGGCGATAGACGAACGGGCGCACGAGCTCCATGAGCTCGGCTTCGCGGTTACCGGTGATGGCCCGCGCCTTGATCCAGGCGTAGCGCTCCCACTCGCGCCCCTGGGTGATGAAGTAGATTTCCAGCGCATCGAAGCTCGCGACGAGAGGGCCGCCGTCGCCGTACGGCCGCAGCCGCATGTCCACGCGGAACACGTAGCCGTCCGCCGTGATTTCGGAGAGCGCGCCGATCAGGCGCCGCCCGAGGAGAGTGAAGTACTCGTGGTTGCTGATCGGGCGCGGTCCGCGCGTTTCGCCTTCCTCGGAATACGCGAAGACGAGATCGACGTCGGAGGAGACGTTGAGCTCCGCACCCCCGAGCTTGCCCATGCCGAGGACGTGCAGCTGTTGCCCCGCCCCGCTTGCGGCCCCGACCGGGCTGCCGTGCCGCGCGGCGAGCCATTCGTCGAGGCGGGCCAGCGCGTGGCTCACCGTGACTTCGGCAAGGGTGGTCGTGGTCGCCAGCACCTCGCCGAGCGGCGCGAGCCCCCCCAGGTCGCGCGCGATCAGGCGCAGCATGACCCGTTTGCGCAGCAGGCGCAGCGCGCGCTTGAGCGCGTCCTCGTCATGACCCGGGTCCGCCGCCAGCAACGCGCGCATTTCATCGGCGCTGAACGGATGCGCGACGCGCGCATCCAACGGTAGGAAGCCGGGCGCCCCCTCGACCAGATGCCGCGCGTAGCGGCTCAGGCGCGTCGCGCGCGCGAGCAGCGCGTCGGCGGAAAGCGCGTCGCGCGCGTCAGGGTTATGGGATTCCATCGGCGATTGCGGGTAAAATGCGTAAGCCCTTGACTCAATATCGCATTTTTTCGAGACTCAGGCAAAACGTGGCGCTCCGAAACAGGCTCAGGTGGCTGGGAATCACCACGCTCTGGGCTTACCGCATTCTCACCTGGAGCGTGCTGGCAGCGGGGCTTGCCTTTGCTTCCGTCGTGCTCGCGCTGCGCTACTGGATCCTGCCCAATATCGAGAACTATCGCGAGGACATCGCCCGCGTCGTCAGCGAGCGCTCGCGCCAGAAGATCACGATCGGCAGGATCCACGCCAACTGGGAAGGGCTGCGCCCCCACCTCGTGCTCGAGCAGGTCACGGTCTACGACGCCGCCGGCCGGCCGGCGCTCGACCTCTCGCGCGTTGACAATACGCTGTCCTGGCTGACGCTGCCATCCCTCGAGCTGCGGTTCCACGCGCTCGACATCTACCGGCCCACGCTCAACGTCCGGCGCGATGCGCGCGGCGTGATATCGGTCGCCGGCATCGAGCTGACCGGAGAAGCGGGCGAAGGAGGCTTCGCCGACTGGCTGCTGCGCCAGCGCGACATCGAGGTGCATGACGCCACGCTTGTCTGGAACGACGAGCAGCGCGGGGCGCCGCAGCTCGAGCTGAAGAACGTCTTCCTGCACGTGTTCACCAGGGGCAGCCGGTACCGCTTCGGGTTGCGCGCAGTGCCCCCGCGCGAGCTGGCGGCGCCGATCGATTTCCGCGGCGATCTGAGGGCCGGGACGGTAAAGTCGCTTGCGGACTGGCACGGCCGGTTGTTCCTGCAACTCGACTACGCCGACATCGCCGCGTGGCGCACCTGGATCGCGTTCCCGATCGAGTTTCCGCGCGGCGCCGGGGCGCTGCGCGCGTGGCTTTCGTTCAACCGGAATCAACTGGTCGACGCCGTCGCGGACGTGAAGCTCGCCGACGTGCGCACGCGGCTCGCCCAGGACCTGCCCGAGCTGGACCTCACCGAACTCGCGGGACGGATCGGCTGGAAGCAGTCCGGCGCCGGAGTCGAGGTTTCCACCTCGAAGCTCGCGCTCGTCACGAGCGGGGGCCTCGCGCTGCCGCCTGCCGATTTCGTGCTGCGACTGACGTCCGGGGACGCGCGGCGGCCCGCGCGCGGCGAGATGCAGGCAAACGCGCTGGAACTCACGCCGCTGGTCGCGCTTGCCGACCATCTGCCGCTGGGAAACGAGGCGCGAAAACGACTCGCGGAATTCTCGCCCAAGGGCGCCGTCTACGATCTGGCGGTGCAATGGACCGGGGATTGGCGCGACCCGCAGGGCTACACCATCCGCGGCCGGTTTCAGAACCTGGCGTTGAACCGCGCGGGGAAGATCCCGGGGTTCAACGGCGTCAGCGGCACGCTGGAGGCGGGCGAGCGGGGCGGCACGCTCTCCCTCACCTCGTACCGGACGACCGTGCAGATGCCGCTTGTTTTCCGCGACGCGCTCGAATTCGAGTCGCTCACCGCGCAGGTGGCCTGGACGCGCAGCGGCGGCGAGACCGAGCTCAAGCTGAACAATATTTCATTTTCCAACCCGCACCTCGCCGGCACGGTGTTCGGGAATTACCGCACGGCGGGTTCCGCGCGCGGGAGCATCGATCTCACCGGCAACCTCACGCGGGCGGACGCCCGCTTCGGCAGCCGCTATATCCCGCTGGTCGTGGGCAAGGGCGCGCGCGACTGGATGGACAAAGCGTTCCTCGCGGGCCAGTCGAGCGACGTGACGCTGCGCGTGAAAGGCAATCTCGACGAGTTCCCGTTCCCCGAGAGCAAGGGCGGCGTGTTCCAGGTCGCGGCCAGGGTCACGGGGGGCGTGCTGCACTACGCCACCGGCTGGCCGAACATCGAGAACATCGCCGGCGATCTCGTCTTCCGCGGCAAGCGCATGGACGTGCGCGCGCGACAGGGCACCCTTTCCGGCGTGCGCCTCGGGAAGGTGCACGCCGAGATCCCGGACCTGGTGCGAGGCGAGGAGGTGCTCAACGTCACGGGGGAGGCGGAGGGGGCGACCAGCGATTTCTTCGCGTTCATCGAGAACAGCCCGGTAGCGGGCATGATCGACCATTTCACCGAGGGCTGGCAGGCGCAGGGATCGGGGAAGCTGGCCTTGAAGCTCTCCATCCCGCTCAGCGCGGCCGCGATCGGGAACACCCGGTTGGCAGGCGCCTATCAGTTCACCGGCAACACCGTGGTCATCGCTCCCGGGCTGCCCGCCGTGGAGCAGGCGGGCGGGCAGGTGGAGTTCACGGACTCCTCCGTGCGCGCGCAGAACGTGAGCGGCGTCGTGCTGGGGGGGCCGGTGACCATCGCCGCGACGACCTCGCGCGACGCGACGGTCCGCATCACCCTGCAGGGTCGCGTTAACGCCGACGGCGTGCGCCGCGCCGGTGGCCCGTTCTGGGTTCAGCACCTGCGCGGCTCCACTGACTGGCGCGCCGCGGTCAACGCGCGCAAGCGCGACGCGGACGTCGTGATCGAGTCGAGCCTGCAGGGCCTCGCGGTCGATCTGCCGGCGCCGATCGTGAAGACCGCGTCCGAATTGATGCCGCTGCGGTTCGAACGCCGCCTGATCGCCGCGAACCAGGACCGGCTGAGCGTGTCCGTCGGGGAGATCGTGAGCATGAACCTGGTGCGCGGCGCCGCGGGCGGGCGGGCCGCGATCACGCACGGCGCGGTGCGCTTCGGCGGTCCGGCCGCGGAGCCGGAACGGCCCGGAATCTGGGTGAGCGGCACGGTCAAGTCGCTCGATGCGGACCGCTGGCTCGGCTTTTTCGGGCAGGGCGGAGGCGAAACCCGCGTCGATTGGGGCGGCGTGGATCTCAAGCTGGGAGCGCTGGACCTGTTCCGCCGGCGCTTCGACGATCTGGCGGTGAACGCCGTCGCGCAAGGCGGGCGGTGGCGCGCCAGCCTGTCCGGCAGGGAAATCGACGGCACGGTCACCTGGCAGCCGCAGGGGCGGGGCCGGATCGTCGCGCGGTTGAAGACGCTGACTGTCCCCGCCGCCGCCCCGGCGGTGGCGCAGGTTCCGGGCGAGCCGGGCACGGACCGGAAGCTTCTCGAGCTGCCGGCGCTTGATATCGTCTCCGAGCAGTTCGTCAACAAGAACAAGGCGCTGGGGCGGCTCGAGATCAGTGCGGTGCCCGAGGGGCGCAATTGGCGCATCGAGAAGCTGCGCATCGTGAACCCGGAGTCGACGTTCACTCTCGACGGCCTGTGGCACGTCAGCCTCTCGCAGCCGCGCACGCAGGTCAGTCTCCGGCTCGAGGCGTCCGACGTCGGCAAGCTGCTCACCCGCCTGGGTTACCCCAAGGGCGTGCGGCGCGGCACCTCGAAGCTGGAAGGCGCGCTGTCCTGGAACGGCGCGCCGCACGATATCGATTATCCTTCGCTGTCCGGCAACTTCGTGCTGGAAGCCGCCAAGGGCCAGTTCGTCAAGCTCGATCCGGGCATCGGCAAGCTGCTCGGCATCCTCAGCCTGCAGGCGCTGCCGCGCCGCATCACGCTCGATTTCCGGGACGTCTTCAGCGAGGGCTTTTCCTTCGACGAGATCGTCGGCGCGGTCAAGATCAACCGCGGCATCGCGAGTACCGAAAACTTTCGCATGCAGGGACCGCCCGCGCGGATCACGATGAGCGGCGAGGTGGACCTCGCCCGGGAGTCGCAGAATCTCAGGGTGCGGATCACGCCGCACGTGAGCGACACCCTGTCCATAGCGGGCGCGATCGTGGGCGGCCCGGTAGCCGGAGTGGCCGCCTTTCTCGCCCAGAAGATGCTGAAGGACCCGCTCGACGAGGCGGCCTCCTACGAGTACAACGTGACCGGGACCTGGTCCGAGCCGAGCGTGACCCGCGTCGAGCAAAAGGCCGGGCCGGGCGGCGCGCAGGAGGCGACGGGGCAATGATAAGATTCCTGCCGGCTGCGGCAATCGCTTGGGCGGCGTTTGACGCCGCGGCGCAGACATTCGTCGTACCCCCGGAGCTCTGGGACCGGCCGCGCAGCGGCCGCGCCGTGCTCGAGCAGCCGGCGATCCGGCAGGCAGTGAATGCCTGGCTCGAGCTGCCGGGCGCGCGCCTGGTCGTCCGACACGGCGCGGGGCAGGAATCGCTGCTCGCCGCCGAGGAATTGCGTTTCTGGCTTGCGGCGCTCGCGGTCGAGCCCGGGCGCATTGCGCTGCGCGGCGATTTGCAATCCTCCGAGCCATTGCGAATTGAAGTGGAGAAGGGTGACGGACGTGGAACTAATTGAGTTAGTGGGTCGGGAGTGCGGGAGATCGGGAGAGCGGGAGATCGCAAAACCGAAAAGACGGGAGATCGTGAGGTCGGGAAATCGTGAGATCGAAGAGTATTTTCCCTCTTCCGCTCTGACGCTCTCACGCTCTCACGGAATCTGTCGCTCTTACGCTCTCACGCACTCCCGCTCCCCCGTGTTTTCATGAACGCGGCACGTTCTTCGTTCGGCAAGGCCAAGCCGCACATCGCGAAGTCCGACGTGCAGGGCGCGGTGACGCGCATCGCGGCGGTGCAGCTCGCCTCCGGTCCCAACGTCAAGGGCAACCTCCAGGAGGCCGGGCGGCTGATCGAGATGGCGGCCGCGCAGGGCGCGAAGCTGGTGGCGCTGCCCGAGTACTTCGCGATCATGGGCATGCGCGACCAGGACAAGGTCAAGGCGCGCGAGAAGCCGGGCGAAGGCCCGATCCAGGAATTCCTGTCGCTGGCCGCGAAGCGGCACGGCATCTGGCTGGTCGGCGGATCCGTGCCGCTGGAGTCCTCGAGCCCGGACAAGGTGCGCAACAGCTGCCTGGTCTACGACGAAAAGGGAAAGCTCGCGGCCCGCTACGACAAGATCCATCTCTTCGGCTTCGAGATGGGCCAGGAGCATTACGAGGAAATGCGCACCATCGAGCCCGGCGACCAGGTGGTGACCGTGGATTCGCCCGTCGGCCGGCTGGGGCTTTCGATCTGCTACGACCTGCGCTTTCCCGAGCTCTACCGGGCGATGAAGCCGGTGGACATCATCCTCGTGCCCTCGGCATTCACCGAGACCACCGGCAAGGCGCACTGGGAGACGCTGATCCGGGCGCGCGCCATCGAGAACCTCGCCTACGTGCTCGCCCCGGCGCAGGGCGGTTATCACCTGAACGGGCGCGAGACCCACGGCGACAGCATGATCGTGGATCCCTGGGGGGTGGTGCTCGACCGCCTGCCGCGAGGCTCGGGCGTGGTCGTCGCCGGGGTCAACCTGCAGCACTTGCACAACCTGCGGCAAAGCCTGCCGGCGCTCACGCACAGAACCCTGCATCGCTGCTGAAAGGCCTGCGGCGATGCGGGATACGGGATGCGGGATACGGGATGAGAGTCTTGAGTTTTATCTCGTATCTCGAATCGCGCATCTCGTATCTGCCGTTCTGGCTGATGTGAGCTTGCAAACCATTCCCACAGTCTCCAGTTATACTGAACGTCCATGAAACCCGAAAACCTGCAGGAAACCCGTGTCCTCGAGCGTGAGACGTCGTTCGCCACGGCGAACGAGGTATTGCTCGCGCCGTACGCGCTGGACGCGAACCGGCTCGACACCGTGTTCGGCGAGATCCTGGCGCACCGGGTGGACTACGCCGACCTGTATTTCCAGTACACGCGCAGCGAGTCCTGGAGCCTGGAGGAGGGCATCGTCAAGTCCGGCAGCTTCAACATCGAGCAGGGCGTGGGGGTGCGCGCGGTGAGCGGTGAGAAGACCGCTTTCGCTTATTCCGACGACATCAGCCTGACCGCGCTGGAAGCCGCGGCCCGCGCCACTCGGGCGATCGCGCGCCAGGGCCGGAGCGGGCGGACCCAGGTGGCCAGGCGCGCGGCGGGGCACAATCTCTACACGCCGCACGATCCGATCGCGAGCCTGCAGGACCCGGTGAAAGTGGCGCTGCTCGAGCGCGTCGAGCGCCACGCGCGCGCTCTCGATCCGCGCGTGACGCAGGTGATGGCCTGGCTTGCGGGCGAGTATGAAGTGGTGCTGGTGGCCCGTTCGGACGGCGTGCTCGCGGCCGACGTGCGGCCGCTCACCCGGCTGTCGCTCCAGGTGATCGTCGAAGCCAGTGGCCGGCGCGAGCAGGGCAGCTCGGGCGGGGGCGGGCGCTTCGACTACGCTTACTTCTCCGACGACGTGCTCAGGGATTACGCCAAGAAGGCGGTCGACCAGGCGCTGGTCAACCTCGAGGCGCGACCGGCGCCGGCGGGCGCCATGACGGTGGTGCTCGGCGCGGGCTGGCCGGGGGTGTTGCTGCACGAGGCGATCGGCCACGGGCTGGAAGGCGATTTCAACCGCAAGGGCACGTCCGCATTCAGCGGGCGCATCGGCGAGCGGGTGGCGGCGCCCGGGGTCACCGTGGTGGACGACGGCACGATCGCGCGCCGGCGCGGTTCGCTCAACGTGGACGACGAGGGCCACCCCACGCAATGCAACGTGCTGATCGAGAACGGCGTGCTGAAGGGCTACATGCAGGACAGCCTCAATGCGCGCCTGATGAAAGTCCCGCCCACCGGCAACGGCCGGCGCGAGTCGTACGCGCACATCCCGATGCCGCGCATGACCAACACCTACATGCTGAACGGCGACAGGCCGCGCGAGGAGATCATCGCTTCCGTGAAGAACGGCATCTATGCCGTCAACTTCGGCGGCGGCCAGGTGGACATCACCAGCGGCAAGTTCGTGTTCTCCGCTTCCGAGGCTTACGTGATCGAGGACGGCAAGCTCGCCTATCCCGTCAGAGGTGCGACGCTCATCGGCAACGGGCCGGACGCGCTCACGCGCGTGGCGCTGATCGGCAACGACATGGCGCTCGACCCGGGCGTGGGCACCTGCGGCAAGGAAGGCCAGAGCGTGCCGGTTGGGGTGGGCCAGCCCACCATGCGCATCGACGGGCTCACGGTTGGCGGCACCGCCTAGCAGTGTGTCGGACTTCGGGTTGCCCACGGGTTTTCGCAGGCCGCCGCCATCCTGATCTGCGGTGCCGGCGGGCGACACACTGCTGAATGGAACGACTGGTTAGAAGAAGCGCCAATCCGGCGCCACTCGTTTTTTTTCAATCACAATTCACCCATCACACTTTTGGGCGTGCTTGGCTTCGCGCCTTCGCATCCTGCTATAATGCTTTGATTTATTGAGCGATTGGCAAGATGCCCTACCGTACCGACGACATCCGGATCAAGGAGATCAAGGAGCTCGTGCCGCCCTCGCACGTGCTGCGCGAGTTTCCCAATTCCGAGAAGGCCGCCAGGACGACCTACGAGACCCGGCAGGCCATCCACCGCATCCTGCACGGCGCGGACGACCGGCTGCTGGTGATCGTCGGGCCGTGCTCGATCCACGACGTGAAGGCGGCCAAGGATTACGCGGGGCGGCTCAAGCGCGAACGGGAGCGGCTCGCCGAAGACCTGCTGGTGGTGATGCGGGTGTACTTCGAGAAGCCGCGCACGACGGTAGGTTGGAAGGGCCTCATCAACGACCCGAACCTCGACGGCAGCTTCCGCATCAACGACGGGCTGCGCGTTGCGCGCCGGCTGCTGCTGGACCTCGACGAGATGGGCGTGCCGGTCGGGTGCGAGTTTCTCGACATGATCACGCCGCAGTACATCGCCGATCTGGTGGCATGGGGCGCGATCGGCGCGCGCACGACCGAATCGCAGATTCACCGCGAGCTCGCCTCGGGCCTCTCTTGCCCCGTGGGGTTCAAGAACGGCACCGACGGCAACGTGAAGATCGCTGTCGACGCGATCCGCGCCGCGCAGGCGCCGCACCATTTCCTGTCGGTGACCAAGGCCGGGCACAGCGCGATCGTCCACACGGCCGGCAACGAGGACTGCCACGTCATCCTGCGCGGCGGGAACCGGCCGAACTACGATGCGGCCAGCGTGGACGCGGCTGCAAGGAACCTGGCCGAAGCCGGGATTCCCGCGCGGCTCATGATCGACTTCAGCCATGGCAATTCGAGCAAGAAGCCGGAGAAGCAGATGGACGTCGCGCGGGACGTGGCGGCGCAGGTCGCCGGGGGCGACGCGCGCATCTTCGGCGCGATGGTCGAGAGCCACCTCAAGGCCGGCCGGCAGGACCTGCTGCCGGGCAAGGATCTCGTGTACGGGATGAGCATCACCGACGGGTGCATCGGCTGGGAGGACAGCAGGAAGCTCCTCGGCGGGCTTGCGGACGCCGTGCGGCAGCGGCGCCTCAAGGCCCAGCAGGCCGAATAAAGGCCGTGAATGGTGAATGGTGAATAGTGATTGGACTGAACCGGACGACGCAAACGATTTGCCAGGCTGCCGCTTTTGTCCACTCACCACTCACCAATCACGACCCACGCATTTGGGGAAATTAGCGGCGGCGGTGAGGGTGTTATATAGTGTGCCGATTCGAGGCCGTATCTGAGCGGGACGGGACGGCGGCATGGCGCAGGCGGGAAATGAAGCGGAAGGCGTTCAAGGCTACCTGCAGCACTTCGAGCGGGTCGGCAAGGGCACGGCGATCACCGACGAGATCTTCGGCCTGGTCGGCAAGTCGCCGTTCTTTGCGGAGTTTTCGCGGGAGGACATCTCGGTCCTGGCCGGATACATGGATGTCTTCCGCGCGCAGCCCGGCGAGACGATCATCCGCGAAAACGACGGCGGCGATTTCATGCTCCTCATCATCGAGGGCGCCGTGGACATCTTCAAGCGCAACATGCGCGGGGAGCAGCATCACATGACCAGCGTCGACCCGGGCATGACTCTGGGCGAAATGTCCATGATCGACGGCGAGCCGCGCTTCGCGACCTGCGTTGCGACCGAGCCCACCGTGTTCGCCGTGCTTCACCGCGACGACATGGCGAAGATCATCCTCGATCATCCCAGCCTGGGCTCGAAGATCCTGGTCAAGCTGGTCTCCATGCTCTCCGCGCGGCTGCGCCAGACCAGCGCCAAGCTGCTGCAGTACATGGAGCGCGGCGTGGTCTAGCGCCGTGCGCGAAGCGCACGGCTGGTGACTCGTGGCTCGTGACTCGTGACTGGTGTGGGCGGCTTCTGCCGCGTCCCCTATCTCGCTTTGCATTCCCTGATCGCTGGTCGGTTGCGCTTACCGGCGCTTGTCTGCGGTTGCATAGTTCTTGCGTCTGCAAGCGCGGCGCCGCCGGTTACCGTTGTCGATGATCGCGGCAGGGTGGTAACGCTCGCGCGGCCGGCGCAGCGCATCGTTTCGCTCGCGCCCAGCCTGGCGGAGGCCGCTTTCGCGGCGGGCGCGGGCGCGCGGCTGGTCGGTGTCGCGCGTTTCAGCGATTCGCCGCCGGCGGCGCGCGGCATCCCGCGGATCGGCGACGCCGTGCGGGTGGATTTCGAGCGCATCGTCGCGCTCAGGCCCGACCTGATCCTCGCCTGGCGGAGCGGCAATTCTGCCGCGGACGTCGAACGCCTGGAGGGGCTCGGCTATGCCGCCTACGTCAGCGAGCCGCGGCGGCTCGGCGACATTCCGCGCCAGCTGCGCGCGATCGGCGTGCTCGCCGGAACGGCCGCGGAGGCGGAAAAGGCGGCCGCTGCCTTCGAGCGGGAGATCGGGGCGTTGCGCGGTCGCTTCTCCGGCGCGCGCAGGGTGCGCGTGTTCTACGAAATCTGGCGCAAGCCGCTCATGACGGTGAACGGCGCGCACCTGATCAGCGACGTGATCGCGCTGTGCGGCGGGGAGAATGTATTTGCGGATGTCTCCCAGTTGACGCCGACGGTTTCGCTGGAGGCGGTGATCGCGGCCAGGCCCGAGGCGGTGCTGGGCGGCGGATCGGCGGGCGGCGAGAAGGCGTTCACCGCCGGGTGGCGCGCCTCGGCGGTGCAGCCGCTGCGCGATTTGCCGGTGTACTACATCAACCCGGACCGGATCCAGCAGGCGACGCCGCGGATCGTGGAAGGCGCTCGCGCGGTCTGCGCCGCGCTGGAGAAGGTCCGAACGAGTCGCCGGGACGCCGGGAAGGGCAATTAGACTTAACAGGATTTACAGGATTCACAGAAACGGGATTAGGCCCCGCCCTCGATGAACTTGAGTTTGGCGATCCAGTTGCGCTGCCTTCGCGCGAGGCGGGAATCCGTCCCTTCGCCATCGAAGCTTGCGGGCGAGCGGCGAAGGAGCGATGGCTCAACGCCTTCGAACGCGTTGACGCTGACAACCGCGTAATGGAGAAAAACGGGGTCAGGCTTGGCTAATTGGGAAAAATGGGGTCAGGCTTGGCTAATTGCATAAGCAAGAAAAACGGCGGAAAAATGGGGTCGGCGGAAAAATGGCGGAAAAATGGGGTCAGGCTTGGCTAATTGCATAAAGGTGCCGATCGAGGGCTTTGGCGAAAGTGGAGGACTTTCGCGAGCGTTCCTCGATACGGGAGCGAGCATGGCTGAGGGTAGAGATGTCGCGCCCGAAGCGCTGGGCGAGTGTGGGTCAACGCTTTATCTTATAGCGCTCCAACAGCATCCGTATCGGCCCTTGCAGATTGGCCCTTTCCATCTCGGCCTGAATCTGCGACACCCGAGGAGCGGATATCCCGGCTCGCCGTGCCACCTTCCCAATCGGTTCGTTCGCCACCCGCCGCAACAGATACACCGCACAACGATACGCCTGCGCGTGGCCGCGGTCGAGCACCGCACTGTGCGGAAGACCCAATGCCTTCGCAACTCTTGCAAGCAGTTCGTCCGGGGTCGGCCGCGCGGGCTCGCGCTGCGCACGGGAAACATCGGCACTGCGCTTGCCTCCGAGATGGCGCTGCATCTTATCCCGGAATTCCTCATCGCCCAGCCACATCTGCCCCTGCAAGCTCGCCCACACCGAGGGCAAGCCGACGCCCTGCGCAACAAATCGACGGTAGACTGCACCGCTTCCGCCAAACTGCCCGCGTACTTCGTCTACCGCAAGCCACGGCGGCGCCGCACTTAACCCCGCAGTCGCCCGGTAGCTCGACCACGCCCAGCGCTCGGGTAGTCTCACCCGCTTCGCCCGCACCGGGTTGAGCACTACGTAGCGGATCAGCTCCTTGAGGTAGCCGTCCTTGTCCACCACAATCGCCTTGTAGCGACCCTGGAGCACGTGGCCCACCCGTCGGTGGCGACGATTGAAGCGCTGCGTAAACATGATTGAGCCGGCGCATGCCGCGCGTCAAGTTGGGCTCGCGGGTTTCGATGAGCAGGTGGTAGTGATTATCCATCAGGCAATACGCGTAGAGTCGCCAGCGCTGCTGGGCGATCTCGCGGCCGAGCAAATCGAGGAACGTTGCGCGGTCCTCGTCATCGCGAAAGATGTCCTCGCGCGCATTTCCCCGCGCGGTGACGTGATACAGCGCTCCAGCAAATTCCAGACGCAGCGGACGGGACATGCCCAGATGCTAATACGCTTGTCCTATAAGGTAAAGCGTTGACCCCGTTCCCTTGACCTAACTCGACGCGATTTGACCTGTCTCGCTATGGAGCCTGTACAGTAGGCCGAACCGGCTGCTGCTCGCAGTGATCCAAAGATTGCCAGCCTTGTCGAATGCGGCCCCTTGGGCCTCTTGCGGAAGCGGAATCGACCGGACGGCCATGGCTTCGTCCACTGTCTTGCCGTTGTGCGTCTCGAAGATCGATAAGGGGAGGAAGTGTCCTTTCGCCTTCGCTGCGTCTCTCTCGAAGGAACCGACAAATACGGCACTGCCGTCAAAATCGATAAATGAACCCTTCACCTCGCCCCGCAACACCACGGTAGCCGTCACTGCGTTTGACGGGTTTCCTGGCGCGAATGCCGCAGCCGCATCAATTCTGTAGAGTCGTCGCGTATCCGAGGCGATCAAAATACCTTTCCCGACGTACGCGAGGCCACCCACGTGTCCACAATCCTCGGGCAGGTCGAACTGGCCGAGCGTGTTTCCGTTTTCCGGGTCGACCTTGAAAATCCGGCACGGTCCCCTATCGATTTTTGGGTTGGTGCTTCGATAACCAGATAGATAGACCACACCGTCGGCCCAGGTAACGCCCTGCGGGACATAGCTGTCGTCGATTCCGGGCGCCCAGATCATTCTGGTTATTGCTTGATCGTTTGCGACGGAACTTGGCCCGCCCCATACGTGGCCTGGCTTCTTTCCAAGCACCTCCATCGCGCTCGCCGTCGACGCGAGGAACGCGCACAGCACAACACAGGTGTTGACGACCGATCTCATAAGGTGACGATGCGTGATTAGCCGAAGCGGGTTATGCCTTCGGCCAACAGCTCATAGAAGCGGCGCCGGTCTTCCGGAGCAAAGAAGACATCCTGCCGGGCGTTGCCGCGTAGGATGACGTGGTAGAGGCCGCCGGGCACATGCAGGCGCGGTTTGCGGATCTGAACTGGAACGTGCTATTGATCTCGACGCTCGTCGTGTACCGCCGCATGCGCTCCGGGAACGGTTCGAAGGGCGCCGATTCCCTGACAACGCGCAGCAGGAGATCGTCGACTGTGCCATTTCCAGAGGACTCCACGACGGAAGCGGAGCGCAGCCCGCCATCCGGGTTTACCACGATGCGTAATCTCGGCGCGCCAGCCCGGCCGAGACGCAATCGCTCTTCGGCAGCAGCATCGGTGGCAACCTGGATCCTTTCCCGCACCCGCCCGACATAAGCCTGCCGGATATCCGTGTAGGTGACCGCGACGGTGCGGTAATCGAGGTAGGCGAACCAGACCGCAGCTGCGAGAGCAGCCACCGAGACCAGTGCGAGCAGTCCCAGCAGAACGCGCGCCCCCGGCCGGCTGAAATCTATCCGCCGGCTGCCGGTATCAAGCACGAGACGGCGGAGCCGCTGGCCGAGAGTGGGCTGCACGCGAAAATCAGGGATGAGGGATGAGGAGCTAAGGCAGAAGGCAGAAGTACGGCCTGAAATCGCTGGCAGGTTTAAATCCCGATCCTGTAAATCTAGCAGCCTGTCGGACTTTGATGGTCCGACAGGCTGCTAAAAGCAAAATCGCCCCACTTTTTTTGAATAACGCTTAATTCCACGGCCGTTTCACCTCGGGAAACGCGTACGGATGGTGTTTCGGGAGGTTTTTGATGGCACTTTCGCATTTTTATCCGGGGCGATTTTGCCTAAGGAGCATGTCGGACCCAAGTCCGACATGCTCCTAGTCAATCCTGTTAATCCTGTCTATTAGGGGTTTTTAGCGGCGTGAATTGGCGGTTAATTCTGGAACTTCAGGGCCGCCGGCGAGATCAGCACCCCGAATTGCTCGCACCAGATCACCACGCTCTCGTACCGGGCGAGGTCCACGCCGGCCGGAACCGGATAATTCTGGCTGCCCTTGAAGGCTTTCAGGCGCCCGAGGTCCACGAACATGGTCTTTTCGACGTTGGTTGACGGAATCACGTTCCTTTCCGGAACGAGATAGACGTGATACTTGGGGCCGGGGCCCACTTCGAAGTCGCTTCCGAGGCGCAACAGGTTCTGATACACCGTCACCTTGCCCCTGCCGTGGTGAATAGGATCCTTGGGATTGGCGTGAATGAACATCCCATCCGCCACGACCTTGCCCGCGGCCTTGTCGTCCAACTGATCGGCGGCGACGATATCCGCGAGAAAAATATAGGGGTAGACAAATATTCCCAGCGCGAATCCTGCCGCAGACCCTAACAAGGCGCCGACGATAAAAATGACGATGGATTTCCTCATGATCCCTCTGCGGCAGGATTTAAAAATTCAATTTTTGCAAGTTTTTTGTACCGTTAAAGATTTTGTGAGGCCACAAAATCTTGGCCTCACAAAATCTTGACGCATTGGCCCTTGAAGATCACCGGTCCCGTCGGCGCGCCGGTGGGCGAGCCGCCTTCGGGCTCCACGCTCATTGCCATGCCCCATGCGCCTTCCATGCGCGTCGCGACCGCCGCCTTGAGCTTCATCGTCTGGTCCGCGTCGGTGCTGATCAGACCGAGCGAAACCGGCGCCGCCTTGCCGGGCGGCAGCATCCAGAGCTCCCACGAGGTGCCCTGGGCCATGGTCGGGTGCTCCTGGACGACCCTGATCCGGATGTGCGGATCGCGCATCGCCTTCATCGGCGGCCACGATACCACCATCGCCGGCTGGCCCTTGTCGTCGTTCATGACGGCGACCATCGCCATCGGCGGCTCGGGCCGCGGCGACAGGCCGATGAAAAGCGCCAGCACCAGCGTAAAGGCGGCGCCGGTGACAGCGAGCCCGCGCCAGAAAGCCAGGCTGATCCGCCGGTCCTCGCCGCGCGCCGCGCCGGCAACGCGGCGGGATACGGCTTTCCACACGCGCGCCGGCGGCGGGATCTCGCTCGCGGCGCCAGCAAGGGGCGTGATCCGTTCCTCCCATTCGGCGACGATACGCCGCAACGAGGGATCGTAGTGCTGCAGGGATTCGAAGCGCGCGCGGGCGCGCCCGCGCAGCGTGCCCAGCACGTACTCCGCCGCCAGCCTGTCGCGCAGTTCCGGATCCTTGTAAGAAGCCATTGCCTAAGAACCGAAATAGACAGGATTCACAGGATTAACATGATCAGAACGAACACCAATTTGAAGATCCGCTAACGCGTTCTTGATTTAATCCTGTAAATCCTGTTAATCCTGTCCAATTTTCTTTCAGGCGCCGGAAAGGCAACCTTTGAGGCGCTCGAGCCCGCGCCGGACCCAGGTCTTCACCGTGCCGAGCGGCTGCTGCATGTGGCTCGCGAGCTCGGAATGGCTCAATCCGTTGAAGAACGCGAGCATGATGCTCTGCCGCTGCTTCGTTTCCAGCTGCTGCAGGCAGCGGGCGAGCGCAGCCGCCTCGCTGGAAGCGACCAGGCTCTCCAACGGGCCCGGCGAGTCGTCCCGCCAGGCTTCCACCGCGATATCGTACTCGTCGCCCGTCGCCTCCGTCTGCGGCCTGCGCAACCAGTCGAGGCAGCGGTTGCGCACGATGCTCGTCATCCAGGTGAGCGGCGCGCTTTTCGCCGCCGCGTAGTCCGCCGCGTGGTTCCAGATGTTGACGTAGCACTCCTGCAGCACCTCTTCGGCCCAGTCCTGCCTTCTCAATATACGCAGCGCGACCCCGTACAGTTTCGCCGCCGTGAGCTGATATAAGTCCGCGAAAGCACGCTGATTTTTCAGCGCGCACCGGGACAGCAGCTCGGCCAGCCGCTCGGCCAGCGCGTCGGCGGCCGCACGTGAGGGCGGGAGGTCGTGAGGGCGTGAGGTCGACTCGGAACCCGCTCTCCCGCTCTCCCGCTCTCCCGATCTCGCGGATTCTTGGATCATCGGTTTTTCCCCTGCCGCCACAGCACCTCCGGCTTGCCCGCCGCCCGGTTCAGCGCCCGGGCGACCACGAACAGCAGGTCCGAGAGCCGGTTGAGGTAGGCCTGCATCGCGGGGGAGACCTTCTGCTTGCGCGACAGGGAGACGAGCCTGCGTTCGGCGCGCCGGCACACGGCGCGCGCGACGTGGGCGAGCGCCGCTGCCCGCGATCCGGCGGGCAGGATGAAATCCTTGAGCGGGGGAAGGTCGGCGTTGAAGCGGTCCAGAGCGCGCTCGAGGCGGCGCACGTGCGCGTCGCTCACGATCGGATGGCCGGGCACGCTCAGCTCGCCGCCGAGGTCGAACAGGTCGTTCTGCACGTCGTCGAGGCAGTCGCGCACGGCCTGCGGCAGCGCCTCCGCCAGCAGCGCGCCGAGCGTGCTGTTCAGCTCGTCCACCGCGCCGATCGCCTCGATGCGCGGCGCGTTCTTCGCCACGCGCGAGCCGTCGGCGAGCCCGGTCGTGCCGGCGTCGCCCGTGCGCGTGTAGATTTTCGAGAGGCGATTGGCCATGAGCGATAAGCCAGAATTATAGCGGCATAAAGGTGCAACCGCCGCGCATTTGCTATGATGCGCAGTGAGAGTGAATGGCGTGCAAAAGCCGAAACCCTATCCGCAATTGATCGCGTCGGGAATCGTCTCCGGCTCGCTCTATCTGCTGCTCTACCTGTACGAGCGGGAAATCCTGGCGGCGTTCACGCGCACCGACGGCTGGTATCCTGCGCTGCCGGTCATCGCGGCGCTCGTGTTTTCCTTCGCACACGGCGCATTCACGGCCTATTTCTGGGACGTGCTTGGCGTCACGGGCAGGCGCGGGCGGAGATTCCGGTGGACCAGGCCGCGATCCAGTTCATAGACCTCCAGTACGGCAACGTGCTTGCGCTGCTCGCGATCGGCTTCATCGGCGGGCTGGTGAGCGGCTTCATCGGCTCCGGCGGCGCGTTCGTCCTGACCCCTGCGATGATGAGCATGGGCGTCCCGGGCGTCGTGGCGGTGGCAAGCAACATGTGCCACAAGTTCCCCAAGGCCCTGGTCGGCGCCCACAAGCGCCACAAGTTCGGGCACGTGGACATCAAGCTCGGGCTGGTGATGGCGGCTTCGGCGGCTGTCGGCGTGTGGTTGGGCGCGGACATCCAGCACCAGATCAAGGAAAATTTCGGCGAGCCGGGCTCGAACCTCTACGTGAGCCTCGCATTCGTGATCGTCCTCACCATCGTCGGTGGTTTCGTGCTGCGCGACGCGATCCAGATCTACCGGTCGGGCGGCATGCACTTGGAGGACAAGCCGTCGCGGCTCGCGCGCTGGGCCCAGTCCATCGAGATACCCGGCACCATGATCCACTTCAGGACGGCGGGCGTGCGGGTGTCGGCGCTCTTTACCCTGCCGCTTGGATTCGCGACGGGATTGCTTGCTTCGATCATCGCGGTCGGCGGCTTCATCGGCGTGCCGGGCATGATGTACGTGCTGGGCGCGCCGGGCCTCGTCGCGAGCGCGACCGAGCTGGTGATCGCGTTCGTGATGGGACTTGGCGGCACCGTCAAATTCGCGCTGCATGGGCTGGTGGACATAAGGCTCGCCCTGATCCTGCTCGCAGGCTCGCTGTTCGGCATCCAGCTCGGCGCGATCGGCACCACTTTCGTGAAACCCTTCATGATCAAGGTCGTGATGGCCGCCATCATGCTGATCGTCGCGGTGAGCCGTGGCCTAGTGGTGCCGGTTTACCTCACGCAGCTCGGCGGGATGGACCTGTCGCCGCAAACCATGACCTGGCTGCATGCGGTGAGTTTCGCGTTCCTGGCGCTCGCGCTGTGCACGGGCGGCATCATCATCATAGCCGCCATGCTGCGCGGGCATCGCGTACGGACGGACCACCTCGAGAAAGCCGCCAGCGAGTAGGCCGGCGGCGGGGCGCCGCTTACGCCGCCTTCACCGGCTCGCCGTTGGGCAGGGTGACGTGGCACTCGCGGAAGATGCGCACCTTGCAGACGCGGCAGACCTCGGGGTCGAGCTTGCGGTAGATCGCCGCGACCGGACGGCTTTTCACCGGGAACAGGTTCTCTTCGCCGATCTCCCGCAGGTGGCCGCCGCGCGCGAGCATCTCCCGGACCGCGTCCTTCACGCGATAAAAGTACAACCCTCCCCCGATGCTCCGGCGCCGGCGCGATTCCCGCGCCAGAATTTCCGCGCCCGCCAGGTCCACGAAGTTGATGCCGCTCGCCACGATCAGCACGTGCTTCTGGCGCGGCTCGAACTCGTCAATCTGCTCCAGGTTGCGCTGCACATGATCGACGGCGCCGAAAAAGAGCGAGCCGTTCACGCGCAGCATCTTGAGCTGCGGGCAATCCGGCAGGCCGCTGTCGGCGGTGAAATGGTAGCTGTCCGGCGCGGAATCGGGCTTGACGTCGAGCACCAGCGGACGCGAGGTGCGCGTGAGGTACAGCGTCAGCGACAGCAGCACGCCGGCGTAGATCGCGAATTCGAGGTTGGCGAAGAGCGCCGCGAGGAACGTGAGCAGCATCACGGCCGTTTCCTGGCGGCTGGTTCGGAGCACCGTCGCGATGTAGCGGAAATCGATTAGGCCGTAGGCCACGAGGAACAGGATCGCCGCCATGACCGCGAGCGGCAGATGCGCGACGAGCGACGCCACGGCGAATAGTATCGGCGCGAGCATGAGCGCTGAGAACGCGGCCGCCAGCGGCGTGCGGGCGCCTGCTTCGAAGTTCACCCCGCTGCGGTTGAACGAGCCGCTCGAGGCATAGGCGGAAAAAAAACTGCCAAGGATGTTGGACAGTCCCTGTCCGATGAATTCCTGGTTGCCGTCGATGCGCTGCCCGGACTTTACCGCGATGGCGCGTGCGATCGACACCGCTTCCGTAAGCGCGAGTATCGTCACCGCGAGCGCGACCGGCAGGGTCTTGCGGATGGTTTCGGGGGAGAGGTCCGGCGCGGAAAGCCCGGGAAGCGAGCCGGGCAGCGCTCCGACCATCGCAATGGCAGTTCCGGCTTCGCCGAAGACGGCGTTCAGCAGCGCCGCGAAGATGCCGCCCACGATCATCGCGACGATCATGTAAGGAAAGCGTGGCGCGGTCCTGCGGAAGAGGATGCCCGTCAGCAGGGTGACCGCCCCCACTGCGGTTGCGTAGGGGTTAACGCTGCCGAGCCCGAGGGCGAAGTCGTGCCAGGTCTGGGCAAAGGTAGCGCCGGACGGGATGTCGACGCCGAAGAAATACTTGATCTGCGCGGCGAAGATCAGGCAGGCCGCGCCGGCGGTGAAGCTGATCACCACGGTGTGCGAGATGAAGTTGACCAGGGCGCCCATGCGCGCCAGTCCCATGGCAAGCTGCAAGGCTCCGACCAGGAAAGTAAGGGTGAGCACGAGGCTGATGTACTCGCGGCTGCCCGGCTCCGCGAGGGGGGCGAGGCTCGCGAAGAGGAAAATCGAGATCACGTTCGTCGGCCCGGAGACGAGGTGCCACGAGGATCCGAACAGCGCCGCTACGATCGCCGGCACCATGGCGGCGTACAGCCCGTACTGCGGCGGCAGGCCCGCCAGAGTAGCGAACGCGATACCCTGCGGAAGCACGATGATCGCGCCGAGGAGGCCGGCGATGGCATCGGCGCGCAGCGTCTCGCGGTTCAGGCGGGGCCACCAGCGCAGGAAGGGAAACAGCCTGCGGAACCGGCCGGCGTCCGCGAAAGATGAGGGAGGCGTCACGTCGCGTGGAGACTGCGCTGCATAGCCGCATTATCGGCCAGCGCGCGCGGCGCTGGCAATGCGCGGCACAAGCGCGCTTTTTTTGGGTATAATCGCGCGCAGCTTTTGGAGGAGAAGAAAGCCCGTCAATGAAAAACCCCCACCTGGTTCCCGCAGCCCTCACCTGTGTCTTGCTCGCGGCCGCGTCATCCACGCTTGCGGCCGAAGCCGGCGATGCGGCGGCCGGCAAGGGCAAGAACGCAATGTGCGTCGGCTGCCACGGCATCCCGGGATACAGGACCGTGTTCCCGGACGTCTATCACGTGCCCAAGCTCGGCGGGCAGCACGCGGCCTATATCGTCAAGGCGCTGCAGGAATACAAGAGCGGCAACCGCAGCCACCCGTCGATGCGCGCCATCGCGGCGGGCCTCTCCGACAAGGACATGGCCGACCTGGCGGCGTATTACGCGTCCGACGCGACGAAATCAGCGGCGAAGTGAGGGGAACGACATGAACAAAATTACCCTGGGCGCGTGCTGCCTGATGCTGGCGGCGAGCCTGCCCGCATTCGCCGGCGATCCGGTAGCCGGGCAGAAAAAGTCACAGGCCTGCGTGGCGTGCCATGGCCGCGACGGCAACAGCCCGGCGCCGGACTTCCCGAAGATCGCGGGCCAGCACTACGACTACCTGGTGAAGGCGCTGAAGGACTACAAGTCGGGCGCCCGCAAGAACCCGATCATGGCGCCCATCGTCGCGAACCTCACGCAGCGCGACGTCGAGGACCTCGCGGCGTATTTCTCGAGCCAGAAAGGTCTGGTCGTAAAATACTGACGATACATCCCGAATCCCGCATCCCGCATCGCGTATCCCGCATCCCGCATCCCGCATCGCGTATCAGCCGCGCCGCGCCGCGAGCAAGGCCGCTTCCACGCGGCTCCGCACTTGCAGCTTCTGCAGGATGTTGGTGATGTAGTGCTTGATGGTTTTTTCGGCCAGATGGATGCGCTCACCGATTTCGCGGTTGGTGAGCCCTTGTCCCACGAGCTTCAGGATTTCAAGCTCTCTTTCAGTCAATTCTTCAAGCGGGTCTGCCGGACGGCCGCGCGTGAGCGCAACCAGTATCCCTGCCGCGAGCGACGGCGACACGTAGACTTCCCCATGCGCGGTGGCGCGAACCACGCTGGCCAACTCGCGCGCGGACACCCCCTTGAGCACGTAGCCGCGCGCGCCGGCCTTGAACGCCGCCAGCAGTTTGTCCTCGTCCTCAACGACGGTCAGCATCACGACTTTCGTTGCGGGGCAGGCGGTGGTGATTTTTTCGGCGGTGACGAGCCCGCCCCAGCCGGGCATGCCGATGTCGAGCAGCACCACGTCGGGCAGAAGGTCGCGCGCCAGGCGCAGCGCCTCCTCGCCGCTCGCGGCCTGGCCGACGATGGCGAAATCCGGTTCTGAAGCGAGCGAGTGCACGACGCCGTCCCGGAACAGCGGGTGATCGTCCGCGACCAGAATCCGGACCGGATCACTCACGCCCCGTCTCCAGCGGCGCGATGGGCAAGGACGCCCGGATCAGGGTTCCCCTGCCAGGGGCGCTTTGCAGGCTGAACGTCCCACCGAGAATTTCCACCCGCTCGCGCATGCCGGCAAGCCCCAGGTGGCCGTCCGCGACCGCGGTCCGCGGATCGAAACCCGCTCCGCCATCGGCGACCTCGACCAGCAGGTGTCCGTCACGCACGTTCACCGTGACTCGCTGATCTGCTCCTCCGCCATGGCGGAAGCCGTTGGCGAGTGACTCCTGCAGCAGGCGAAACAAGGTGATCTTGACCGGCAGCGGCGCCTCTGGCGGCACGTCGTCCACGCTCAATGCGACCGCCAGGCCTGCCTTGCGCTCGTAGTCATGCACCGCGCGCCGCGCGGTGTCGGCGACCGAGAGCCGCTCGATCTCGGGTAGATGCAGCCCTCCGGAGATGGCGCGCAGATCCTCGAGCGCGGACTGCAGCGCTGCATGAAGCGTTCGGAATTCCTCGCCAACCGTGCGCTCCCTGGCGATGGTTGCGGGGCAGGCGCTGCAGGCGTCGGCCAGCGTTTCCATACGCATCAGTGCAAGCGCCAGGCTTTGGCCCGGGCCGTCATGGAGATCCGCGGCAATGCGGTGCAGGAAACGCTCGTTGAGCGCCGTGGTGCGCGCGGCGGCGCGCCGCACCCGCTCGTGAAGCTGCTCGTTCTGGGCGAGCAAAGTGGTGAGTTGCGTCACCTTCTCGCTCAGCTCGCTCTGCTGCGCGGTGATGGTGTTGCTTGCACGCCTCACGAGCCAGGCGAGCAGCAGAAACATCACCAGCGTCGACGTGCCTACCATGAGCCAGCTCCGCAGCCGCGCGGCGCGCACTTCCTGCGCCAGTTCATCGGTCGTTTGGTAGAACTCCGAGACCGCGATGATCGTGCCCGTGTTCGCCGCGCGCACCGGCGCGTAGGTCTCGATCAGGCGCGACCACTGTTGCCGCTCGAACTCGTTTTCCGGCTCGGTGAGATTGGCGATCCGGGAGTACACGTGGCCGGCAAGCGCGGAGGCAAGCGCCTTCCCTACCGGAAACCGCCGTCCGGTGAGGGCCGGATTGGTGCTGTAGAGGATGCGCCCATCGGGGGCCCATACCTTGAATGCCACGACGTGCTGTCCGAGCGGCGTGCCGGAGAGCAGACGCTCCAGCGCCGCACGGTCCGCCTCGCTCAGCTCGCCGTTGCCGGCGAGCGACTGCAGATTGGCGGAAACGAGACTGTCCACGTAGAGGCTGGTCACCAAGGCCGCGCGGCTGGTGACCCCGCTTTCGATCTCGCGTTCCACCCAGGTACCGACGACCAGCATACCGGCCAGCAGGATCACTGCTCCGCCGGCAAGCAGCAGTCGCAGAAGGCTGAACCGTGCAAAGGAGTTCATAACGCGATTCATCTTAACAGGCGGGCCCCGCCGCACCCACGGACCAACGGGGCGTATTTATGCGCCGAAATACGGCCCGGGCGTCTCCCCGGGATGGGACGAAGGTCGCACGGCACGCCCACATACCGGACGTCGTGGCGCAGCCTTGCATCTGACCGCTGCTCGTGACTTGCGCGTTGCCGAAGAGCGCTCGCTGAATCAGGTTCGCACTGGACGCTTGCTCAGCTTGCGCTGCAGGGTACGGCGATGCATGCCGAGCGCCCTCGCGGTAGCGGAAATGTTTCCGCGATGCTCCATCAGCACGCGATGGATATGCTCCCATTCCAGCCGGTTCACCGATAGCGGCTTCTCGTTAACCGACGCGGATTCGTCACCGGATTCATGATGGAACGCCGCAACGATGTCGTCGGTATCGGCCGGCTTGCTCAGGTAATACACTGCACCCAGCTTGATGGCTTCCACTGCGGTCGCGATGCTCGCGTATCCGGTGAGCACCACGATCCTCGTATGCTCGTCCAATGCCTTCAGCGTAGACACCAGCATGAGCCCCGATTGGTCGGGCATCTTCAGATCGATCACGGCATATTCCGGCGGGTCGTTCTGAATGCCGTCCAGCGCCTCGGCGGTGGTGTGCGCAACCTTGACCTGAAACCCGCGCTTTTCCAGGGCCCTCGACATCACCGAGCAGAAGGTTTCGTCGTCGTCCACCAACAACAGCTGCGGACGATCGGCACCGTTCGTGTCGCACGGGTCGTTCACAAGCACGCCGATATCAGAAATGGAGCCAACGGCAGCCGCACTTCGGTGCATGCCCCGCACTCCGGCAGATTGAACAATTTAACCGTGCCCCCGAATCGGCCAATGATGGCATTGCTCAGCACCAAGCCCATGCCGCTCCCCTGTCCCGGCGGTTTGGTCGTGAAAAAGACCTTGCCGATTTTCTGCGCAACCTCCGAAGATATTCCACGTCCCTTGTCGCAAATCCGGATCAACAACTCCTGGTCGTTCCATCGCCCGTCCACCTCGACCCCCTCGGGCGAGGCGTCGGTGGCGTTGTTGAGCAGGTTCATGATGGCCTGCCGCAAACTCTGGTCTGCGACAATTTCCGGCGCCGGCAGCGCTCCGTCCCAGCGGCACCTCACCACAGCCCTTGGCTGCATCAATCGGCATTGTTCCACCAAGGCGTTCAGGAACTGGTCGAGCGCAACCTTGCCGCCGCCGTCGATGCGGGTGCGGCCGGCGGATGCGAGCAGGTTCGACAGCGCGCCCTTGCACAACTCGATCTGATCGGAAACGATGCGCAGATCGCCCAGGAATTCCGACTTCCGGCCGCAAGCGCAGCGAGTTCCCAATTCCTTGACGACCACCGCCATCGTCGCGAGCGGCGTGCTCAGCTCGTGGGCGGCGCCCGCCGCCAATGCCCCCAGTTGGACGATGCGCTCGTTGTTCAGCTCGTTTTCCTTGGCCCGCGCCAGCAGGCGCTCGTGCTCGCGCAACATGGCCGTGATCCGGACCACGAAATAGGCGATCAGCCCGGCGGTAACGCCGAAATTGATCCCCAGGGCGATCGAGATGAGCTCGTGATGCTCATGCAGCAGTCCTCCGCCTTCATGCACCAGTGGGACGTTGAAAAACACGAGCAACAAGTAACTTGCTACCGTGGTCGCGGCCGCGGTCCATGCATAGAACGGCGGCAGCACCGCGGCGCCGATGGCGAGCGGGAGAAGGTACATGCCCGCGAAGGGATTGGCGGCGCCGCCGGTGAAGTACAGGAGCACGGTGAGGGCCAGGATGTCGGCCAGGATCTGGCCGAAAAGCTCGCCGTCGGAAACCCACCGGCGGAGCCGGAGGCGAAACCAGGTCGCCAGGTTGAACAACGCCAAAGAGCCGATCGTAGCTGCGAGAGACGACAGCGGCAATGCGAGATCGAGCACGCTGCCCACGATCAAGACGGTGACGATCTGCCCCGCGATCGCGATCGACCTGAGCAGCACGAGCTGCCGCAGATTGTCCCGGGCGGGCGCTGACGACGCGTAGTCCTCCGGCGGCGTCGTTCTCGCGGACCCCGATGTCCCGTCCCTGGGCGCGGGTTCCGGGAGCAGGAAAGCCCGCGTACTCCCTGCGACAACTTGTCGCGCGTCAAAGAGTCGCATTCCTGTCGTCCGGCAACGGTCTATTATTCAAGACAGCTCGTGGTGATGTTCTTCATGCGGAAGATACGCACATCCAGACTGGATCGGTTTGATCCAAGTCAAATAGCCGCGCCCCCAACAAACAGGGCACGGATTGATGCAACCAGGCGAAGGTGTAATTGCCCGCGGGGCTTGTCTTAACGACCGAGGAGATGAATCATGTTGCGGACTGTGATTGCGTTTTGCGCTGTGTTCGGTTTTTCAATTGCCGGCTTCGCCGCCGAAGTGACCTACCGGAAAGATATCCGGCCGTTGTGGTTGCAGAAATGCGCCGGTTGTCATGGGGCGGAGGCGCCTTATCTTGGTGACTTCGAAGAGAACAAGAAAAAATACGAGGCTGCATTCAAGGGACCGAGAATGGATACCTACGCCGACCTGGTTTCCTTCGTCGGCTGGCCCGACAGCGGCGCCATCATGAGAAGGCTCGACGACGGGAAAAGCGCGAGCAACGGCAAGCCGGGCAACATGTATCAGAACCTCGGCACCACGGAGGAAGAGCGCCAGAAAAACCTGAAACTGTTCAAGGAGTGGGTCGGGAAGGGCGCCTGGAAGCTCAACCGCTGGGAAGCGCGGGGCAAAGTGCCGGCCATCACCAAGGAAGACATGGACAAGATCAAGGTGAAATACTGAACATCGCGACACGACGGATTCCGCATGATCCGGCTGGACGGCGGAATCCGTGAAATCGCCGTTCCATAAAGGAGGGAGTTCAATGAAGTTGCCAGTCAGCCTGTTTGGCTGCATTGCCCTGCTGCCGGCCATCGCGTCGGCTTTCCAGCCGCTGGTGACCGACGACACCGGCACGCAAGGCGCCGGCGGCAACCAGCTCGAGGCAGCGTACAACCGAACGGTCGATAAAGCGCCCGATGCGCGGGTCGTCACGCATGAGGCGCCGCTGGTGTTCACGCGTGGAGTCACCGACGCGCTCGATCTATATGCCGGGCTCGGCTACCAGAGAATCGTGCCGCCCGCGCCGGAGGCGGTGCAGCGCGGCTGGGGCAATCCAGCCGTGGGGGCCAAGTGGCGTTTCTACGAGAACGAGGCAGCCAAGCTGAGCTTCGCC
>JACPTK010000002.1 GCA_016192825.1 Betaproteobacteria bacterium
CTGCTCCAGCGAACAAAGTCGCGTCTCGTTCATGTCGATCACCATGCCCTGAATGATCGACCCAATCACTTCGCTTCAGACTCATACCTCGTTGGAAATACGTCCCCCCGTTCAGACTCATACCATATTGGACAAGACTCGGACTGGCCGGAAAGCCGGGGGCTGCGATATAATCCCACCCCGCTGAGGAGCGCTGCGACCGGGGAACCCGGCCAGGCTCAGCAAAATTTAACGGCGCTCGCATCGGAAACGGTGCGGGCGCTTTGCTTTTTTTGGAGCCATGATGAATTCGAAATCAATCGACTATCGCGTGGCCGACATCCAGCAGGCCGGGTTCGGCCGCAAGGAGATCGCGATCGCCGAGACCGAGATGCCCGGTCTCATGGCGCTGCGCGAGGAATACCGGGGCAAGCAGCCGCTGAAGGGCGCGCGCATCGCCGGTTCCCTGCACATGACGATCCAGACTGCGGTGCTGATCGAGACGCTGGTCAGGCTCGGCGCGGAGGTGCGCTGGGCCTCGTGCAATATCTTCTCGACCCAGGATCACGCCGCGGCCGCGATCGCCGCCGCGGGCATCCCGGTGTACGCCTACAAGGGAGAGAGCCTCACCGAGTACTGGGAATTCACGCACCGCATCCTCGAGTGGGCGGACGGCGGCACGCCCAACATGATCCTCGACGACGGCGGCGACGCGACGCTGCTGGTGACGCTCGGCGCCCGGACGGAGAAGGACCGGTCTCTGGTATCGAAGCCGACGAACGAGGAGGAGACCGTTCTCTTCAGCGCGATCAGGAAGCGCCTGAAGGACAAGCCCGGCTACTACTCGCGCATCCAGGAAAACATCAAGGGCGTGACCGAGGAGACCACCACCGGCGTGCACCGGCTCTACCAGATGGAGAAGGAAGGGCGGCTGCCGTTCCCGGCGATCAACGTCAACGACTCGGTCACCAAGTCGAAGTTCGACAACCTCTACGGCTGCCGCGAATCGCTGGTGGACGGCATCAAGCGCGCGACCGACGTCATGATCGCGGGCAAGGTGGCGGTCATCGCCGGCTACGGCGACGTCGGCAAGGGCTGCGCGCAGTCGCTGCGCGGACTCGGCGCCGCCGTCTGGGTGACCGAGATCGACCCGATCTGCGCGCTGCAGGCGGCGATGGAGGGCTACCGGGTGGTCACGATGGACTATGCGGCCGACAAGGCGGATATCTTCGTCACCGCCACCGGCAACCTGCGCGTCATCACGCTCGAGCACATGAAGCGCATGAGGCACAACGCGATCGTCTGCAACATCGGGCACTTCGATTCCGAGATCGACATCGCCGGCCTGAAGCAGTTCGAGTGGGAAAACATCAAGCCGCAGGTGGACCACGTGATCTTCCCCGACGGCAAGCGCCTCATCGTGCTCGCCGAAGGCCGGCTGGTGAATCTCGGCTGCGCCACCGGGCACCCGAGCTTCGTGATGTCGAACTCCTTCACCAACCAGGTGCTGGCGCAGGCCGAGCTCTTCAGCAACACCGGGAAGTATGGGATGAAGGTTTACGTGCTGCCCAAGCAGCTCGACGAGCGCGTGGCGCGGCTGCACCTGAAGAAGCTCAGCGCCGACCTCACGGTCCTCTCCGAGGAGCAGTGCCGCTACATCGGGGTGGACATCGACGGGCCGTACAAGCCGGACTACTACAGATACTAGTGCAGAGTGCCGAGTGCTAAGTACTGAGTGCAGAACGAGGGACTGTTTCATTCACCTTTCGCGCACTTCTCGGCACTCGGAACTCAGCACTCAGAACTGACCCTAGATGCAATCGCAAAAGCGACACGCTCGCACTTTCAGTTTCGAATTTTTTCCCCCGAAAACGGCGGAGGGGAAGGAGAAGCTGCGCGCGACGTGGAAGCAGCTCGGGCAGCTCAAGCCGAAGTTCTTTTCCTGCACGTTCGGCGCCGGCGGCTCGACGCGCGAAGGCACGCTCGAGACGGTGCTCGAGATCCGCGCCGCCGGCTTCGAGGCGGCGCCGCACATCTCCTGCGTCGCCTCCTCGCGCGCGGACCTGGGCACCCAGCTCGAAAAGTACCGCAGCCACGGCATCCGGCACATCGTCGCGCTGCGCGGCGATCTCCCCTCCGGGCTCGCCTCGAGCGGGGAGCTGCGCTACGCCAACGAGCTGGTCGCGTTCATCCGCGAGACGACCGGCAACTGGTTCCACATCGAGGTCGCCTGCTACCCGGAATTCCACCCGCAGACGCGCTCCGCGGCCGACGATATCCGCAACTTCAAGCGCAAGATCGAGGCGGGCGCCAATTCCGCGATCACCCAGTACTTCTACAACGCGGACGCCTACTTCCGCTTCGTGGACGACTGCGAGGCGGCCGGCATCGCGGTGCCGATCGTCCCCGGCGTCATGCCGATCGGCAACTTCACCCAGCTCGCGCGTTTTTCCGACGCCTGCGGCGCCGAGATCCCGCGCTGGCTGCGCTTCCGGCTGGAGAGCTTCCGCGACGACGCCGCGGCAATCCGCTCATATGGACTGGACGTCGTGACGCGCCTGTGCGACGACTTGCTCGCCGCCGGCGCGCCGGGGCTGCACTTCTACACCCTCAACCAGGCCGGCCTCACCACCACCATCTGGCAGCGCCTCGGGCTGTAGCAGACCGCGAAATCCCCCTACTCCCCTTTAATAAAAGGGGGTGCGAGGAGCGCGGGGGGACTTGACGCCGGGTTGGGGTCACGCCACGCCGTACGCTGGTGCAAGACCTGACCCCGGGGTCTGACCCCGGGGTCAGGTCTTGCAATGACGTACGGCAGCCCAAAGCCCGGCCACACGATCCGCTTCT
Organism: Betaproteobacteria bacterium; assembly: GCA_016192825.1. Taxonomy (GTDB): domain Bacteria; phylum Pseudomonadota; class Gammaproteobacteria; order Burkholderiales; family SG8-41; genus SG8-41. The sequence continues at coordinate 2,827 of JACPTK010000002.1, forward strand.
CCCGGTTTTTTGACCCAAGGAGAAATAACGATCCGTATTTATTGACCGTGGTAAAAACATCGGGTGGTAGGCTGCCCGGATGGCCCGGCGCTTTGTCCGCTATCTCCATCAAGGGCATCTACGACGGGAGGCCCCGCGGCCAGAAGGTCCTCGTCACCGGCAGCGGACGGCTCGACTTATACCGCTTCGGCGGCGACTCGCTGCAGGGCCGCTACTACCTGCTGCGGCTGCACCCGCTATCCGTCGCCGAGCTCGGCATCGACGGGCCACGCGATTTTCTCCAGTTGCTCCGGCTGGGCGGATTCCCCGCGCCGTACTTCTCGGGCAGCGAGACCGAGGCGCGGCGCTGGTCGCGCGAGTACCGGACACTGCTCGTGCGCGAGGAAATCACCGCGCTCGAGCGCATCCAGGACCTGGGTCACCTCGAGCTCCTGATGCTGCGGCTGCCGGAGCTGGTCGGCTCGCCGCTCTCGGTAAACGCGCTGCGGGAGGACCTGCAGGTGAGCCACAAGGCGGTCGAAAGCTGGATCGGCGCGCTCGAGCGGCTCTACGCGGTCTTTCGCATCGCGCCGCTCGGCGCACCGCGGATTCACGCCGTGAAAAAGGCGCGCAAGCACTACCACCTCGACTGGTCTGTCGTGACGCAGGACGCGGCACGCTTCGAGAATCTGGTCGCCTGCCACCTGCTCAAATGGGTCCACTTCGGAGAGGATACGCAGGGCCGCGACCTCGAGCTGCGCTACTTCCGGGACATCGAGGGCCGCGAGGTGGACTTCGTCGTCACCGAGGCGCGCCAGCCGCGTCTGCTGGTCGAATGCAAGTGGTCGGACACGGAGCCCGACCGCAATCTGCGCTACCTCAAGGGGCGCTTTCCCGATGCTGATGCATGGCAGCTTTCGGCCACCGGCAGCAAGGACTATCGCAGCCCGGACGGCCTGCGCGTCGCGCCTGCGATCGAGCTGCTGCGCACGCTCGTCTAGCTTTCCGCATCCTCGACCCGGCCGGGCTCATCAACTCCCTCTGGCAGCGCCTCGGGCTCCAGGGTCCCGTGCCCCCAAAAAAGTGGCCGGCACGTCCTGACCCCTTTCTCTTTCAGGCGAGGAACTCCTGCCACGGCACGGCCTGCGCGCCGGGGGCCAGTGCGCGCGAGGCCTCGCGCCACCGCGGCGGACGATAGACCAGCCGCATCTCCACGTCGCGGCGCACGCCCGGATGCTTTGCGAACGCCGCGGCAAGCCTTGTCAGCGGCGCGGCCATGTCTGGCGTGACCGTGCGCGAGGCCTTGGCTTCGATCAACCGCACCGCGCCGCTTTTCCCCGGGATCACGAAGTCAACCTCCAGTCCTTGCTGGTCCCTGAAATAGTAGAGCTCGCGCCGCCGCCCGGCGTTGACCTGGGACTTCACGATTTCCGATGCGATGAACCCCTCGAACAACGCTCCGAGAAACGGCGACTTTTCCAGCTCGGCGTCGGTCTCGATTCCAAGCAGGTGGCAGGCCAGGCCGGAATCGACGATGTAGATCTTCGGCGACTTGATCAGGCGCTTGCCGAGGTTCTCGAACCACGGCGGCACGACCAGTATCTGGCCCGTCGCCTCCAGGATGTCCAGCCAGTTACCGATGCCGGGAACGCTCATGCCGAGTGGCGCGGCGAGGTCGGACTTGTTGAGCATCCGCCCATGCCGCGTCGCAAGGAGCGAAAGGAAGCGGCGAAACGCGACCAGATCCTGCACCGCGCTGATCGCCCGCACGTCCCGTTCCAGATAGGTCTGGAGGTACGAGCTGAACCACACGCGCGCCGCGCCGGGCCGCGCCAGCACTTCGGGAAAACCGCCGCGCAGCAGGCCGACCCTCGCGGATTCCCGAGCCGACATCGGCAGGAGCTGGAGCACCGCCGCCCGCCCCGCCATGGATTCAGTCACGTTGCGCATCAACCCGGTCTCCTGCGAGCCGGTCAGCAGCCACTGCCCGGTGCGCCGCGGCGCGCGGTCGATGCGGCTGCGCACGTAGTTGAACACCTCCGGCACGTTCTGGATCTCGTCCAGGATGGCCGGCAGCCTCACGCCGTCGAGGAACCCTTGCGGATCGTTCCGGAAGCGGGCCACGACGTCGGGGTCCTCGAACAGGTGGTAGCTCGCCCCGGGCAGGCAGTGCTTGAGCAGCCAGGTCTTGCCGGCGCGGCGCGGACCGGTCACGATGACCGCCGGAAAGCCGCGGACGGCCTTCCTGATCTGCGATTCCAATTCCCGGCGAACGTGGCGCATTGATGAGAATTTTAATATGGTAGATTAAATTACTCAATCCCCTCCCCTCAACCCGCCGCTGTAATCCGCTCCTGCGGGCTCGACGTCGTGACGCGCCTGTGCAACGACCTGCTCGCCGCCGGCGCGCCGGGGCTCCATTTCTACACCCTCAACCAGGCCGGCCTCACCACCGCCCTCTGGCAAAGACTTGGCCTTTAGGGCGCGCTGGAGGGCGGAGCAGGTGCCCGGCTCTGCTGGGTGCGACCCCGAAAGCGCGCAAGCGTGCCGGCATGATGCGGTCGATCTTTGCGATTGCCTTGCGGAGGCCGCAGTCTTAACCGGTGACCGGGAACGGTCATCGTCAAGCGCAGCGGGGACGGGATGGCCTCCTCCCCTCATCATGACGTTCCCCCCGCGGCGCTTTATGCGGCACAATGAGCCGTTGAAGCGGACGGTGCTGCCGCCGCTTCAACCGCGCCGGTTCGAACGGACATCCGCGTGCCGTTCAACCGGCGCATCCTGCAACTGGCGGCGGAAATGGGGGTACCGGTGCAGTTCGAAACAACAAACGCGCAAGCGAGCCCTCGGGACCCGCAATACAAGGCGCTGATACCTGAGGTCAGAGCGCGCTCGGCGCAGGATGCGGCCACGATGCTGGCGGAGCACCCGGCGTCCGTCATCGGCGCCGTGCTGCTCGAGCTCAATCCGGCTCTCGCGCAGGACATTCTCGCGGAGCTGCCCAAGGGGCTCGCGGACGGCGTGCTGCAGGTGGTGTCTCCCGAGGTCTCGCTGCAGTGGCAGCGCAACCAGACCTACCCGCCGGCCACCATCGGGCGCCTGATGGAGCCCGCCTACGCCGTGTTCCACCCGGCGATGACGGTCGCCCAGACCGTGGAGCGGTTGCGCGCGCTGCTCAAGGTCGCCTTCATCACCTACGGCTACGTGATCGACGAGGCCAGCCGGCTGAGCGGCATCGTCACCATGCGTGACCTGCTGTTCGCCCAGGACGACGCGCGCCTCGAGTCGCTGATGCAGCACGAGGTGTTCACCCTAAGGCCGGAGACGCCGCTCAACGAGGCGATGAAGCTCGTGCTCGATCGCCATTACCCCGTCTATCCGGTGTGCAACGCCGAGGGCATCCTGCTGGGTCTGGTGCGGGGCCAGGCTATGTTCGCGGAGCAGGCGTTCGAGATCACCGCGCAGGTCGGCAGCACGTTCGGCGTCGAGAAAGAAGAGCGGCTCGCCACGCCGCTCAAGCAGAGCTTCAAATTCCGCCATCCCTGGCTGCAGTTGAATCTCGTCACCGCGTTCGTCGCCGGCGCGGTGGTCGCCATTTTCCAGGACACGGTGGACCGGCTGGTGATCCTCGCGGTGTTCCTGCCCATTCTTGCCGGACAATCCGGCAATACCGGCTGCCAGGCGCTCGCCGTGACGCTGCGCGGCATGACGCTGGGCGAGCTGAAGGGCGGGAAGGAAAGGGCGCTGGTGATGAAGGAAGCCTGGCTCGGCTTCTACAACGGCTCGCTGACCGGCCTCGTTGCGGGGACAGGCATGCTGGTCATGGCGATCTACCAGGGCAATCCGAACGCCATAGCGCTCTCGGTCGTGGTCTGGATGGCACTGGTCGGCGCCTGCGTCGTCAGCGGCATCTGCGGCGCCATGATTCCGATCACGTTGAAGCGCCTCAATCTCGATCCCGCCACCGCCTCCAGCATATTCCTCACCACCGCGACCGACGTGGTGAGCATGGGCATGCTGCTCGGGCTCGCCGCCCTGCTCGTGCGTTGACACCGCGCGCCCGGCCGCCCGCGGATACCCCGTTTCCAGGGCACGGCCGCGGCGGGGAACCTCGACGAAGCTCGCGCGCGGCAACCGCGCGAAGTGACCACTAACTCACAACGCCTTTCCCCTATGAAAAAGGGGGGAGGGTGGCGCTCAGGCGGCGGCTTTCGCCCGGCTGCTCCTGGCCTTGGCCTGCGCGGCCTTGGCGTGCATCGCGGCATAGGCCGCATGCGCTGCGGCTTCCGCATCGCCGACATGCACGGAATAGCCCATGTCCTCGAGCACGGAACCGAGCGCGGACAGGCACAGCATCACGTTGTCGGGCCGGCACGAATAGCCCATCAGGCCGAAGCGCCAGATCTTGCCCGCCAGCGGGCCCAGACCGGCGCCGATCTCGAGGTTGAATTCGGTCAACAGCGTGCGCCGCACCTGGGCTTCGTCCACGCCTTCCGCGCAGACCACCGCATTCATCTGCGGCAGCTGGTGCTCCGGCTTCACCAGGAACTTGAGCCCCATCGCTTCCAGCCCGGCCTTGAGCGCCACGTGATGGCGCTGGTGGCGCGCCCAGCAGTTCTCCAATCCTTCGTCGTTGATGAGCAGCAACGCCTCGTGCAGCGCGAACAGGGAATTGGTCGGCGCGGTGTGGTGATAGGTGCGGGTGGTCGCGCCCCAGTAACCGAGCAGCAGGTTCATGTCCATGAACCAGGAGTGGATCTTGTCCTTGCGCGCTTTCACGTAATCGACGACGCGCTCGGAGAACGACACCGGTGACAGCCCCGGCGTGCAGGACAGGCATTTCTGGCTCGCCGAGTAGATCGCGTCCACGCCCCAATCGTCCACCAGCACGGGAATACCGCCGAGCGAAGTCACCGCGTCCACGATGGTGAGCGCGTCGTGGCGGTGCGCGACCTCGACCAGCGTCTTTGCGTCCGAGCGGACCCCGGTCGAGGTCTCGGCGTGCACGAACGCGACCACGCGCGCGTCGCGGTTCTTCTTCAGGGCGTCCTCGAGCTTCTGCGGGTCCACCGGCTCGCCCCACTTGTCCTCGACCACGACCGGCGTTCCGCCGCAGCGCTCGACGTTCTCGATCATGCGCCCGCCGAACACCCCGTTGCGGCACACGATTACCTTGTCCCCCGGCGCCACCAGGTTGACGAAGCAGTATTCCATGCCGACCGAGCCGGGACCCGAGACCGGGAAGGTGAGCGGGTTTTTCGTCTGGTAGACGTAGCGCAGCAGCGCCTTCAGTTCCTCCATCATCTCGACGAAGACCGGATCGAGGTAGCCGATCGCCGGCTGGCTCATGGTGGTGAGCACGCGCGGATGGATCTCGGTCGGCCCCGGCCCCATGAGCGTGCGCTGTGGCGGATGGAAGGAAGTGATGCGTTTGGCGGGGGCGAAGTCACTCATGGCGTCTTTTCCTGTCAGGGGCGAGCCGTACGGGCTTTCGCCGTCCGGTCGCGATTTCAAACGAATGGGTTTTCGGGCATTGGCTTCGGTGAGGACGTCGAACGCGCTGACCTGGCCCGAGGTGAGCGCCTCCACTTCCATCGCCCAGCGCGCCGGCACGTAGCCCGATTTGACCCAGTTGCTGACCACCGCGCGGTCGAGCCGCAGCCGCCGCGCGACTTCCGCTTGGCTGCCGAAGAGACGGACGAGGCGTTCCGCGCAGTTCATGGCAAGAATTTGTCGGGCGTTATGCCGGCAAATTCTTCAGGCAAAACCGCCTGGAAGAAAACGATGGACAAGATTACGGATCCGCAAACTTGGCTCCGTACCTGTCCCGCGTAACGGGCCAGAGCGGGTCTCTCGGCGGGTCTCATCTAAGTTCTCAGGCGGTTTTGCTGTCGGCAGCCTGTCGGACGAGCAAGTCCGACAGGCTGCTAGGGAGATTACCATGACAAGCTCATTTTGACAAAATGGAAACGGTAACAGTACTGTTTCCAGGAGAATAATAAATAATTATTGTTTTATTTCATGGGATTGCGCTCGCAATCCCATGCGGCTGGGGGGAAGCCGGTCGAAGTCGAACTGCTCGCGGTCGAGCAGGTGGGAGGTCCGCACATGCTTCAGGCTGTTCAGCAGGGTCTCGACCCGGCCGGGGTGGCGCTTCTCCCACTCGCGCAGCAGCGCCTTCATCTCGTTGCGCTTCAGGTGTTCCTGCGAGCCGCACAGGTTGCAGGGAATGATCGGGAACTGCCGCAACGCCGCGTACTCGGCGAGATCGCTCTCCTCGCAGTACACCAGCGGGCGGATCACGACGTGGCGGCCGTCGTCGGAGCGAAGCTTGGGCGGCATCGCCTTCAACTGCCCGCTGTAGAAGAGATTGAGGAGGAAGGTCTCGAGTACGTCGTCGCGGTGGTGTCCCAGCGCGATCTTGGTCGCGCCCAGCTCGCCCGCCACCCGGTAGAGCACGCCGCGCCGCAGCCGGGAACAGAGCGAGCACATCGTCTTGCCCTCGGGGATGATGCGCTTCACCGTGCCGTAGGTGTCCTGCGATTCGATGCGGAAGGGCACGCCCAGACGGGTCAGGTAATCGGGCAGCACGTGCGCCGGGAAGCCGGGCTGCTTCTGGTCGAGGTTGACCGCCACCAGATCGAAACGGATCGGCGCATGCTGCCGCAGGTACATCAGGACGTCTAGCAGCGCGTAGCTGTCCTTGCCGCCGGAGAGGCACACCATCACCTTGTCGCCGTCGGCGATCATGCCGAAGTCGGCGATCGCCTCGCCCGCGAGCCGCCGCAGGCGCTTCACGAGCTTGTTCGCCTCGTACGACTCCTTCCGCTCGCGGGTGCTGCGGGGCACTACGCGTACTACAGTGGTAACCATATCGTCCATCCTATGGTGCGCGGTGCGCGGCTCGCGGATCGCGACTCGCGGGTGGTGTTCGTCCCTCGCTCCCGCGAGGGGAATGCATATTAGCCGAAAACCCATCCGCGATCCGCGACTCACGGCGTCAGAGACTGACGCTGCGCCCCCCGTCCACCGTGAGGACCTGCCCGGTGACGTAGGGAGCATCGGCGAGCAGGAATTTTACTGCCTTGGCGATGTCGTCGGGATCGCCGACGCGCTTGAGCGCGCTCTGGTTGATGATGCGCTGGCGCGCGACCTCGTCGCGCCAGGCCTCCTCGTCCGGCCACAGGATGGTGCCCGGCGCGACCGCGTTCACCCGCACTTCGGGCCCGAGATCGCGCGCAAGCGCGCGGGTGAGCGCCGCGAGCCCGCCCTTGGCCGCGGTGTAGACGGCGTGATTCCGCATCGGCAGCTCCGCGTGGATGTCGGTCAGGTTGACGATGCAGCCATGGCGCTTCCTCAGCTCCGGCGCCGCCGCCTGCGCGAGAAACAGCGGCGCCTTGAGGTTGGTGCCGACGAGGTCGTCCCACGCCTGCTCGGTGATCTCGCCGAGCACCGTGGGAAAGAAGCTCGAGGCGTTGTTGACGAGCGCGTCGAGACGTCCGAACTGCTTCAGCGCCGCCTTGACGATCTGAGCGCAGCTCGCGATCTTGAGCAGATCGCCCTGCGCGAGCGCAACCGAGTCGGCGCGGTGCGCATTGAGCTCCACCTGCAGCGCGCGCGCCTCGAGGGCGGAGGCGCGGTAGTGCACGAGCAGGCACGCGCCCGCGGCGTGCAGGCGCCTGCAAATGGCGGCGCCGACGCGCTTCGCGCCGCCGGTGACCAGCACCACCTTGTCCTGCAACGCGCTTTCCATTCCGCGTCCTCCTGAGCGTCGTGAACGTCACCGACGCCGCTCGCCCCTCACCCCTTCCCCCTCTCCCGAGTGGAGAGGGGAAATGGGCAGCGGTAAATGGCTCGTCATCCATTTACCGGGGAGCATTGCTGTCACGATGAGCGTGTAGAATTGTAGTCCATTCGCCGCCATTCCCCGCTTGGCCACTTCCCCGCATCCCGTGCATCTTCCGGCGCCACCCGCCGCGGCGCTCGCTTTGAGCGCACAGCTCACCCGGCTCATCGCGGCGGAGATCGAGCGCGGCGGCGGCTGGCTGAGCTTCGCGCGCTACATGGAGCTCGCGCTTTACGCCCCCGGTCTGGGCTACTACATGGCCGGCGCGCGCAAGCTCGGCCGCGACGGTGATTTCGTGACGGCGCCCGAGATTTCGCGGCTGTTCGGCCGCACGCTGGCGCGGCAGCTGAAGCAGCTCGCCGGGCTCGGCCTCGCCGACATCCTGGAGATCGGCGCGGGCAGCGGCACGCTCGCGGTAGACCTGCTGCTCGAGCTGGAGCGGCTGGGCCACGCGCCGGCCCGTTACTGGATCCTGGATCTCTCCCCCGACCTCCGCGACCGCAGCCGCGACACCCTCGCCGAGCGGGCGCCGCACCTGCTCGAGCGCGTGGCGTGGCTGAATCAGCTGCCGTCGGCGTACACCGGCATCGTGATCGGCAACGAAGTGCTCGACGCCATGCCGGCGCGCGTGTTTCGGCGCGACGGCGGGGCCGTCCTGGAACTGGGAGTCACGTTCAAGAGTGGAAAATTCGAGTGGGCCGAACGTTCGCAACTTTCCCCGCCCGACGTTCCCGATCCGGCGTGCTTTCCCACGGACGGATATCGCAGCGAAGTCCAGTTCGTGGCGCGCGCCTTCGTGCGGAGCCTTGGACACGTCCTGTCGCGCGGCGTGGCGCTGTTCTTCGATTACGGGTTTCCGCGCCACGAGTACTACCACCCCCAGCGGTCGGGCGGCACGCTGATGTGCCACTACCGGCACCGCGCGCACGACGACCCGTTTTTCCTGCCCGGCCTGCAGGACATCACGACCCACGTCGATTTCTCCGCCGTCGCGCAGGCGGGGCGCGAGTCGCAATTGGATCTGCTCGGTTACACCAACCAGGCGCAGTTCCTGGTGAACTGCGGCATCACCGATGTGCTCGCTGAAACGCCGGCCGAGGACGCGGCGCGCTACGCGCCCCAGGCGGCCCAGGCGCAGAAGCTGCTCTCGCCCGCGGAGATGGGCGAGCTTTTCAAGGTCATCGCGCTTGGCAAGGGCGTGAAGGCGCCGCTGATCGGCTTCTCGAGCGGCGACCGCAGCCACACGCTGCAAGCAATGCGGACTGATGAATGTTGAACGAAGCCAACAGCCGTAGCGGGCCAGGTCATCATTGCGCATTCCGCGTTCATCATTCACGGGCTTTCCATTCTCGCGCGGCGGAGATGGCGCGCGAGTAGCAACCGTGGAGGATCTGGCTTTCTCGTTGTGGGTATGGGCTGTGATCTACGCGGCCATGCTCGCCGCCGGCACGATGCAGGGCATGTTCGGGTTCGGCTTTCCCATCCTCGCCACGCCGGTGACGGTGCTCGTGACCGACGTCAAGACCGCGATCGTGCTCAACATGCTGCCGACGCTCACGCTCAACCTGGTCAGCATCGTGCGCGGCGGCAACTGGAGCCAGAGCCTGGGGATGTACTGGCGCGTCGCGGCCTTCGCGGCGATCGGGTCTTTCATCGGCGCGCAAGTGGTCATCTACGCGCCTCCGGAGCCATTGCGGCTCCTGCTCGCCGCGATCATCTTCGCTTATCTCGGCCAGGAGCGGCTGGCGCGGCTCGACTGGGGCTGGCTCTCGCACCACCCGCGCACCTCGACCGCCGTGTTCGGAACGACGGCCGGTTTCTTCTCCGGCAGCGTCAACAATTCCCTGCCGGTGCTGCTCATCTACTTCGTGCTGCTCAATGTTTCCGTCACCGTGATGACGCAGACGATGAATTTCTGCTTCTTCTTCGGGCGCAGCGTGCAGGCCCTCACGCTCGGCGCAGCCGGCGAGATCAGCATGGGCGCCGCGCTCGCCAACATCCCGCTCGCGCTGGTGGCGATCGGCGGATACGTCGCGGGCGCGCGGATCCAGCGGCTCTTTTCCGCCGCGACCTTCAGGCGCCTGTTGAGATACATCCTGTTCGTGCTGGGCCTGATGCTGACGGCGCAGGGGCTGGTTTGGTTCGTGCGCTGATCCGAATTTCCAGGAGTTTGTCGGACTTGGCCCCGACAAACTCCTGATGCAAAACCGGCACTAGGAAAATTGCCAGAGAGGATGAAGAATATGCAAAATCACCTCTGTTTTCTACGCATTCGACCCCGTCGGCCGGGTTTATTGCTGAATGGTCAGCCGGTTTTGCCGCTAGCAGCCTGTGCGGACCGTTAAGTCCGACAGGCTGCTGGGCTAAGATGTGTCCGTCCCCAAGGCCGGGAACAGGCACGATACTGGATTCGAGGCGGAAATTCGGATGAACGTACCGCGCGTTGTGCATCGTGCCTTCTCGGCACTGACGATCGTGGCGTGTGCCGTGCCGGCCGCCGCCGCCGCCACTACTCCGGTTGCCGCGCTCGACAAGGGCGGGTTGGAAGAAGGCGTCGAGCGCGCGAAGTACCTCTGGTCGCAAAGCCCGCACGGCAAGATGCTCGAGCGCATCCTTCCGCCTTCGATCGAGCCCGGCGAACTGCCCGAGCCGCGTTCCGAGGGCGCGCGGCTCGCCGCACGCTACTGCGTGCAATGCCATTACCTGCCCAACCCCCAGATGCACACCGCGGACAAGTGGATGACCATCGTCGTGCGCATGGTCTGGCGCATGCAGGGCAAGGGCAACCTCGGCGAGCTCATGAAGGAGATGATGGACAAGGTGGAGGCCCCGGACGAGCAGGAAGTCGGCGCGCTCACGCGCTACCTCCAGCGGCACGGGCAGCGGGAAATGGATCCGCGCCATCCGGCCCTCAGGTCCGAGCCGGGCAGGATGTTCAGCATTGCCTGCACGCAGTGCCACGCGCTGCCGGATCCCGCCCGCCACACGGCGAGCGAATGGCCGGGCGTGGTGGAGCGCATGAAGCGGCACATGGCGTGGGCCAATACGGTGGTCGGCGTGGACACGCTCAGGACCACGCCGGTGCTGGAGACGGCCGCGATCGTGCGCTTCCTGCAGCGCCACGCCCGCGCGGAGCCAATGCCGAAGTAAACACAACTTCCACCGCAAAGACGCGAAGGCGCAAAGAGAACGCAAAGCACCCGAATATGTACTCTTTCGGATTCTTTCTTTGCGAAATCTCGGCGTCCTTGCGCCTTTGCGGTTCCGACCTACGAGAATGAAAGCGATGCAGCTCGCCGCGCCGCGCGCGGCGCTCAAGCGGGTCGACCTGCCGGCCCCGAAGCCGGGTCCCGGCCAGGTCCTGATCAAGGTGCGCGCCTGCGGCGTGTGCCGCACCGATCTGCACGTCGTGGACGGCGACCTGACGCGCGGAAAGCTCCCGATCATCCCCGGCCACGAGATCGTCGGCACGGTGGCGGAAAAAGGCGCGGGCGTGGGGCGGTTTGCGATCGGCGAGCGCGTGGGCGTGCCCTGGCTCGGATACACCTGCGGCGCCTGCGGTTACTGTCGCGGCGGTCGCGAGAACCTGTGCGACCGGGCGCGCTTCACCGGCTATCACCTCGACGGCGGCTATGCGGAATACACGGTCGCCGATCAACGCTACTGCTTCGCGTTACCGGACGAATACGACGACGCCGCGGCGGCGCCTTTGCTGTGCGCCGGGCTGATCGGTTACCGGTCGCTGGTGATGGCCGGGGACGCGAAACGCCTCGGCATCTACGGTTTCGGCGCCGCCGCGCACATCGTGGCACAGGTCGCGCGCCACCAGGGGCGCAGGATCTTCGCTTTCACCCGGCCGGGCGACGCCGAGGGCCAGCGGTTCGCCCGAACGCTGGGCGCGGAATGGGCCGGCGACTCGACGGCGCACCCGCCCGAGGAGCTGGACGCCGCCATCATTTTCGCGCCGGTCGGCGCGCTCGTCCCCGCCGCGCTGCGGGCGGTGGCCAGGGGCGGCAGCGTGGTTTGCGCCGGCATCCACATGAGCGAGGTCCCGGCGTTCCCCTACGAGATCCTGTGGGGCGAGCGGGCGATACGCTCGGTCGCGAACCTCACTCGCCGCGACGGCGAGGAATTCCTCGCCCTTGCGCCCCGGGTGCCGGTGAAAACGAGCGTGGAAGTCCTCCCGCTCGGTCGGGCCAACGAAGCGCTCGCGCGGCTGCGCGAAGGGCGCATTAGCGGTGCCGCGGTGCTTGTCCCGTGACAAGCGCGTCGTGCCTTCTGCTTGCAGACATATCCTCCGGGACGTCCATCCGGGATTAGAATCCATCATTGTCCCGAATTCCATCCTTCTCCCCCTATGCACAGGATCGTGGCCTTGCTGTTTGTAGTGGTGTTGGCAGCGCCGGCGCAGGAAACCGGTGCCGCCGAGAAATACCCGTCGCGCCCCATCCGGATGATCATTCCCAGCGGGGCGGGCGGGATCACCGATATCCTGGGCCGCGTCATCGCGCCCAGGCTCACCGAGAGCCTCGGCCAGCAGGTCGTCGTGGACAACCGACCCGGCGCGAGCGGCGTCGTCGGCTCGCAGATCGTCGCGAAAGCGGCCCCGGACGGGCACACGCTGCTGATGGCCTTCCCGTCGCACGTGGTAAACCAGAGCCTCTACCGCGATATTCCCTACGACACCGTCAAGGCATTCGCGCCCGTCACGCTGGTGAGCGCGGTCTCGCCGGTGCTCATCGTGAACAGCCAGTTTCCCGCGCGCTCCGTGCCGGAGCTGGTCGCCATTGCGAAGGAGAAACCGGGGCAGCTCAACCACGGATCGGTCGGCAGCGGCAGCATGGGGCACCTCGGGGCGGAGCTGTTCCGCTCGATGGCCGGCATCAAGTTTGCGTTCGTGACCTACAAGGGCTCCCCGCAGGCGCTGACCGCCCTGCTCTCCGGCGAAATCCAGTTCTACCTCATCGGCTCGGCAGGCACCGCGGCGTCGCATGTCAAGGCGGGCCGCGTGAGGGCGCTTGGCGTCGGCGCGAAACAGCGCATCGCCGTGCTGCCGGATGTGCCGCCGATCGCGGACACCCTGCCCGGCTACGAGGCCCGCGGCTGGAATGGCATACTGGCGCCGGCCGGCACGCCCCGGCCGATCGTCGAGCGGTTGAATCGGGAGATCGTGAAAATCGTCCGCTCGCCGGAGTTCATTCAGGTCCTGACGGGCGAAGGCGCGACGCCGGTTGGCAATTCCCCCGCGGAATTCGACGCCGTGATCCGCGCGGATGTGAAAAAGTGGGCGAAGATCATCAAGGACGCGGGCATCAAGGCACAGTAGCTCGCAGCTCAAGAAAGCGCGTGAAATCGGGAGATCCGGAGATCGAAAACCCGGGAGATCGTGAAGTCGGGAAATCGGGAGAGCGAAAAACCACCATCTCCCGCTCTCACGCTCTCACGCTCTCACGCCCTCCCGCCCTCCCGCCCTCACGGCTCTAAGGCGCCTCATTCATCACTACGCTATGCCTTTCCTCGACGTTCCCGATTGCAGATTGTTCTACGAGCTGGACGACCACACCGATCCCTGGACGCGCCCGGACACGGTGCTGTTCGTGCACGGCTTCACCGAGTGCACCGAGGCGTGGCGCGCGTGGGTGCCGCACTTCTCGCGCCGATACCGCGTCATCCGCATCGACCAGCGCGGGTTCGGGCAATCGGGGGCGGTGACAAAGAGCTATCCGCTCACGACGGCGCTGTTCGTGGACGATCTTGCGCGCATCATCCGGCACGTCGCGGACGGACCGGTCCACGTGGTCGGCGGCAAGAGCGGCGGCATCAGCGTCATGATGCTCGCCGCGACGCGCCCCGAGCTCACGAAGACGATCACGGTGTCCTGCTCGCCGGTCACGCCGCCCAGGGCCGAGGGCTGGATCGAGGAGATGGAGCGCGATGGGGTGCGGAGCTGGGCAAGAAGAACGCAGCGCGAGCGGATGGGAAGCCGGATGCCGGAGGCGGGCATCGAGTGGTGGTCGGACATGATGGGCCGGACGGCGCTTTCGACCGTGCACGCCTACCTGCGCTGGGTCGGCGACATCGACATTCGCGAGGACATCAAGCGCATCCGCTGCCCCACCCTGGTCATCGGCACCGACACGGCGCGCCGGGGCAAGTCCGTGTTCCAAAGCTGGCAGAAGACGATTCCGAAATCCGAACTGGTAATCCTGCCGATGGACGGCTACCACGCCGCGGGCACGGATCCCGATGCCACGGCTCGCGTCACGCTGGATTTCATTGCGCGACCCTCACCTGAGGGATGAGGGATGAGAAGAACCCCGTCGCCACGTCGCTTCCTCCCTTTGTCACCACTCACTCGCCACCCTTCGCTCGTCAGCCGGTGTTCAGCCTGTGCTAGCATCCCGGCGACCTGCGAATTCGCGAAGGAATGCCCATGACCGGGATACGCATTGCCCACAATCTGAAACTGCTCGCGCAGCACAACGCCGGCGGCGCGCCCAATCTCGGCGAGGGCATGGCGATGAAGATCAAGGACGGCCGGCGCTACATGTACATCGCCCACGAGCATGCCCCGGCGTGCTTCTCGATTTTCGACGTGACCGAGCCGTCGGATCCGAAGATGCTGTTCCAGAGGCCGCTGCCCCACAGCAGGGTGCGCGGCAATTCGCTCGCGATGCGCGGCGACATCCTGCTGATGGCCTACCAGGCCTACGACCCGGGGGGCAGGCCAGCGGGCTTCCAGGTCTACGACATCTCGAAGCCGGCGGAGCCGCGCGAGATCACGTTTTACGACCTGTGGGGCAACGACAATCACTCGGTCGGCGTGCACTACGTGTCGTTCATGGATGGGCGCTACGCGCACATCTGCGCGACACACCCGGATTTCGTCCCGAACCACAAGGACGACATGCAGTTCTACCAGATCATCGACCTCGGCAACCCGTCGAAGCCCGTCGAAGTCGGGCGCTGGTGGCTGCCGGGCCAGCGGAAGGGCGACGAGGCGCCGCCGCTGGAGCACCACGTCGCGCCCGCGCTCCACTTCGGCATGCGGCCGCACCACACGCTCTCCTACCCCGAGCGCCCGGACCGCGCCTACATCGGCTGGATCGATGCCGGCATCGTGATTCTCGACATCTCGGACAAGGCGCATCCGAAGCTGGTGAGCCGCCTCGACTACCACCCGCCCTTCCCCGGCTTCACGCACACCGTGCTGCCGCTGTTCGACCGCGACCTGCTGGTCGTCACCGACGAGGCGACCGGCGACCAGGGTCTCGACTGGCCCAAGCGCTGCTGGATGGTGGACCTGCGCCTGGAGACCAACCCCGTGATCATCGGCAGCCTGCCGACGCCGCGCGACTTCGACACGCTGCACTCGGTCGGGGGGCGCATCGGCGCGCACAACATCCACGAGAACGAGACCGAGCCGGGGGCCGCCAGGCTGGAGAACACGGTGGTCTCGACCTGGTTCAGCGCGGGGCTGCGCGTCTACGACATCGCCGACCCGTACCGGCCGGAGGAGATCGCTGCGTTCCTGCCGCAGACGCCGCAGGGCCAGCGCGGCTGCCGCATCAGCGACGTGTTCGTGGACGACCGCTCGATCATCTACGCGGCCGACCGCGCGTGCGGCGGGCTCTACGTGCTGGAATACACCGGCAAGCGGCCGCTCAACTAAGGAAGGAGGTAGTTTGCAGTTTGCAGTTACTGCCAACTGACGGCTGCCAACTCATCCGTCATTGCGCGCCAAGCAGAGTGGCTTGCACCTCGTCAACGGCGCCGATCCACTTCTCGCGCGCGGACGTCCCGGCGGCGTAAGCATCCATCAGGGTGATGACCAGGGAAAGCGTATCGGAATCGAGCGCTGAGACTTCCGCGCGCCGGAAATCGCCCTCTTGGTACGTCAGCGCGGACAGGATGCGGGCCAGCAGGCGGGATTGCGTGAACGCGGGGTTCTGCGTGATTTTCCTCACCGCGGCAGCCAGGGGATCCCCGACCAGAACACGTGAACCAAAGCACGCGACGCGCCGCAGCTCTTCCTGGAACCGGACCGCCGACAGCAGCTCGGTCGCTCCGGCCGCGGATCTCGGTTCGCTGGGCTGCTCGCTCACGTCAGATCACACGCCGTAGCGGTTGGAAACCAGATTGCCGATGGCCAGGCACCCCGCCGCGCTCGCCAGTGCGACCGCCATTGCAAACACATTGAAGTTGTTCGGGGCGTCCGTGACCGTGCCGAGCATCGGCGCAAGCACGTTCCCGCCGAAGAATCCGCCCACCACGCCGATGATGATCGAAACGATCAGGCCCCGCTCTTCATTGAACTTCAGGACCGTATAACCCATCCAGCCGAGTATGCCGCCCGCCAGGACCCACATCGCGATGTTCATTTTTTCCTCACAGAGAAAGTAGCGTGACAGCTTGCAGCGTACGCCAGGCAATCCGCTTGGTCCGTACGCCAGCGCACATTGCGGGCGGTTTCCACGGCCGGGGATACGGCGACTTCCCGAGACTGACGTTTTCGATGCCGTTCCCGGAAATGCGCCTCGTTAACGACACCAAACGCTGCGTCAGGCCTTGGCTGCTGCCGCCTGTTTCTTCTTCCTGGTATCGACTACATGTCCATGCCGCCCATACCGCCCATTCCACCCATGCCGTGGCCACCGTTCGAATCATCCTTCGGCAGGTCGGCGACCATGGCGTCGGTGGTGAGGATAAGACCTGCCACGGAAGCGGCATTCTGCAACGCGTAGCGCGTGACCTTGGCCGGGTCGAGCACGCCCATCTTCACCAGATCTCCGTACTCGCCGGTCACCGCGTTATAGCCGAAGTTGCCTTTGCCTTCGGCGACCTTGTTGAGGACGACCGAGGGCTCATCACCGGTATTGGCGACGATCTGGCGCAATGGCTCCTCGAGGGCGCGCAGCACGATCTTGATGCCGCTGTCCTGGTCGTGGTTGTCGCCCTTGATCCTGGCGACGGTTTCACGGCAACGCAGCAACGCGACGCCGCCGCCGGCCACGATACCTTCCTCGACCGCCGCGCGAGTCGCGTGCAGCGCATCTTCCACGCGCGCCTTCTTCTCCTTCATCTCGAGTTCCGTCGCGGCCCCGACACGGATCAGGGCCACCCCGCCGGCGAGCTTGGCGAGACGCTCCTGCAGCTTCTCGCGATCGTAGTCGCTGGTGGTATCTTCGATCTGGGCACGGATGCTCTTGATGCGGCCCTCGATGGCCTTCTTGTCGCCTGCGCCCCCGATGAGCGTGGTGTTCTCCTTCTCGACTTCAACGCGCTTGCAGCGGCCGAGGTCCTTCAACGTGACACTCTCAAGCTTCAAGCCGAGTTCCTCGGATATGACGGTGCCGCCGGTGAGGATCGCCATGTCTTCGAGCATCGCCTTGCGGCGGTCGCCGAAGCCCGGCGCCTTCACCGCGCACGTCTTGAGGATGCCGCGGATTCCGTTCACCACCAGCGTCGCCAGCGCTTCGCTTTCGACGTCCTCGGCGATGATCAGCATTGGCTTGCCGGCCTTGGCGACTTGCTCGAGCACCGGCAACAGCTCGCGGATGGCGGAGATCTTCTTCTCGCACAACAGAATGAGCGGATCGTCGAACACCGCGCTCAGCTTCTCGGGTTTGTTGATGAAGTACGGCGAGAGATAACCGCGGTCGAACTGCATGCCTTCGACGAACTCGAGCTCGTTGTCCAGGCCCTTGCCGTCCTCGACCGTGATCACCCCTTCCTTGCCGACCTTGTCCATCGCATCGGCAATGAGCTTGCCGATCGCTTCATCGGCGTTGGCGGAGATCGCGCCGACCTGGGCGATTTCCTTGTTGGTGGTGCACGGCCTGGAAAGCTTGCGCAACTCATCGACCGTCGCGACGACGGCCTGGTCGATGCCGCGCTTCAGATCCATCGGATTCATGCCCGCGGCCACATACTTCATGCCTTCCTGCACGATCGCCTGCGCCAGCACGGTGGCCGTGGTGGTGCCGTCGCCCGCCACGTCCGAGGTCTTGGAGGCCACTTCCTTCAGCATCTGCGCCCCCATGTTCTCGAACTTGTCCTTCAGCTCGATCTCCTTCGCGACCGAGACCCCGTCCTTGGTGACGGTAGGTGCGCCGAACGAGCGCTCCAGCACCACGTTGCGGCCCTTGGGACCGAGCGTGAGCTTGACCGCATCGGCGAGGATGTTGACGCCCACAACCATCTTGTTGCGTGCGCTATCGTGGAATCTTACGTCTTTAGCTGACATGTGCTTCTCCCGAGAATCAGTAACAATATGAGACTGCTTACCTGCCTTCGACCACGCCCATGATGTCTTCCTCGCGCATCACGAGCAGCTCATCACCTTTAACCCTGACAGTCTGACCGGAGTACTTCCCGAACAGAATCTTGTCGCCCACCTTCACGTCCAGCGGACGGACTTTGCCGTTTTCCAGAATCTTGCCTTTGCCGACCGCCATGATCTCGCCCTGATCGGGCTTCTCGGCGGCCGTATCGGGGATCACGATGCCGGAGGCGGTCTTGCGTTCCTCTTCCAAGCGCTTGACGATGACGCGATCGTGCAGGGGACGGATTTTCATACGCGATGCTCCTCGATTGATCATGCCTAGGCGTAACAACGCAAGCGCTGCGAAAACTCCACCAGAGGGCGAACGCCGCTCGCCTCGGCGCGCTGGCACCAGTCCTGCAGCCGGCGCACCAGTTGCTCCTTGGATAAGGGGGAACGCTCCCACAGCGCCATGAGTTCCCGGCGCATGGAATACATGGTCTGCCGTGCCTGTGCGTCCTGGTCCTCGGCACCGATGCGCTTCAGCGACTTGGCGTACTTCGCCAGGACATCGTAGCGATGGGTAATCACCGCTTGCAGCGTCTGCAGGTTCGGGATCAGCCTGGGCGCGGCGAAACGCGGGACCGGCGCGACGCGCTTGACCTTCGCGAGTCCCAGCGCTTCGAGTATGCGGATGTACATCCAGCCGATGTCGAACTCGTACCACTTGCTCGACAGCTTGGCCGATGTCGTGAAGGCGTGGTGATTGTTGTGCAACTCCTCGCCGCCGATGAGGATGCCCCACGGCACGATGTTGGTGCTGGCGTCCTCGGTGGGCCAGTTGCGGTAGCCCCAGTAGTGGCCGATGCCGTTGATCACGCCGGCCGCCCAGAACGGGATCCAGGCGATCTGCGTCAGGTAAATCAGCGCCCCGGGCACGATGCCGAACAGGATGACGTCAGCCAAGCCCATCAGCGTCAGGCCGAGTTTCAGGTACCGGGAGTAAACATGGCGCTCGAGCCAGTCGACGGGGGTCCCGTGGCCGTAGCGCTCGATAGTGTCACGATTGCGGGTTTCTTTGACGTACAGGATTACCCCGCCCCACAGCACGCGGTTGATGCCCAGCACCTGCGGGCTGTGCGGATCCTCCGGGGTCTCGACCTTGGCGTGGTGCTTGC
This sequence comes from Betaproteobacteria bacterium, assembly GCA_016192825.1. Classification (GTDB taxonomy): domain Bacteria; phylum Pseudomonadota; class Gammaproteobacteria; order Burkholderiales; family SG8-41; genus SG8-41. The sequence goes on from JACPTK010000002.1 coordinate 22,094, forward strand.
GGTGTATCGCGGCCCACTCCTTCGTCACCATGCCGGTCGTCAGCCACAGCCACAGCCGGAAGAAATGACTCACGGCCGGATGCAGATCGAGCGCGCGGTGCGCCTGATGGCGGTGGAGGAACACCGTGACCGCAACGATGGTGATGTGCGTCAGCACCAGGGCCACGATCGCGTAGCCCCACCACGGAAGGTCGAATACCCAGGAAAAAAGCAAGTTCAATTCACTCATCACTCAGCACTCAGCACTCAGCACTCATCATCGACCTCCAGCCCGGCCCATCGTCCTGCGCCCCTTGTTCCTGGCGGGACTCCGCTGCGCGTTCCGCCACGACGCCTTTCGCTGCCCGGGGTAAGCGCTCCTCTTCAGGGCCGAGAACCATCTATCGATGCGGCAATTGTCCCCTTCGCGGCCGGGACGCTCTGTGCGCCAGCGCACATACGGTTGAGCATCGCTGCTGTAGCCTTCGCGTCATGCCGGCTGCGATCCCCATCCCTGCTGCAAACAGCCTGCTGGCCGCCCTGCCCCGCACCGAGTATCAGCGCCTGATTTCCGGCTTGGAGCCGGTCAAGCTCGCTTTCGGGGAAGTGCTCTATCAGCCCGGAGAACCGATCCGGCATGCCTACTTCCCCAACGACTGCCTGATTTCCCTGCTGGCGGTAGTGGAGGGCCGCACCGTATTGGAGGTCGGATTGGTCGGCAGCGAAGGTATGGCCGGCATCTCCCTGGCGCTGGGGATCGGCGTTTCGCCCCTTCGCGCCCTGGTGCAGGAAAGCGGGACGGCGATGCGCATGAAATCCGCGCGCTTTGGCCGCGAATTCAGCCGCAACCCGTCGCTGCGACGGGAACTGTTCCGCTACACGCATTCATTGATGGCCCAGGCCACGCAAACCGCCGTGTGCAGCCGCTTTCACCTGCTGGAAGCACGCCTCGCCCGTTTGCTGCTGATGACGCGCGACCGCATGCGGTCAGACGATTTCCGTCTCACGCACGAATTTCTTGCGCAAATGCTGGGGGTACGACGGGTCGGCGTCACCAAGGCGGCCGGCACCCTGCAGCACCACAACCTGATCAGTTACAGCCGCGGCGGCATCAGAATTCTCGATCGGGAGGGTCTCGAAGCGGCTTCATGCCGGTGTTACCAGATCGTCAAGAACGTGCACGACCGTACACAAGGCGAGCATTCAAATCGTAAGTATTCACCGATCGCTGCCGTGGCTTGAGACGGTGACGACCGGATTCAACCGGAAAACCGTCGGGTTGCACGGCCGCAACATGAGGCCCAACTCCGAAAGCACTTCCGGCTCGCGCGGCGACTACAAGCCGGCGCAGGTCAGCAACGAAATCGTGGAAAAAGAGCTGATGAAGTTCATCGGTGAGATCGCCAACTGGTAAGATAAACCCGTCACATCATCGTAAGCCGCTCGCATGATGACAGCAAGACGCAAGCCCAAACGCGCAGCGTATGGTATTCAAGACAAGGTAAGAACGCTTCGCGGCGAAGGCATCATCAAGTACGTATTTCCACGAGGCCCGCATGGCAAGAACGCTTATTCCGTGGATCTTGGCAATAAGCGCGTTGGCGTGATATTCGCTGAAGATGAGATTACGTTCATAGAAAGGGCAATAAATCACCTTGAACATTAACGCTTGTGCGCTATGTTCACGAGCTGGCCATAGGCTTTTTCGTCGGCTTCTCCCTGCTGCCGGGTCAAATCCTTGATCAGTGCCAAAAGCGCCTTGATGTTCTGCGAAATTTCGGTAAGGCTGGAAAGCATCTGCTGCTCTTCGGTGCTGGTCATATCCAATACTCCTGTTTGATCTTGCGGCGGAGCGAAACCGGGCATTCTTCGGAATAGTGCCCTCGTTCGGGATCGCCCTGCAGCTCTCGCTCCTGATCGTCGTCTACCGCGTTCTCCCGGAACCGGCCGCAGCGAACCGGCGCCCTCGTCGCACTTGCCGACGGTTACTGAGTGGCTGACTGGCCGCCGATCGACACGCTGAAGTTGGCCGTTTGCAGCTTGTACGAAGACGGGATACCCTCGATCATTATTCCCTCCCGGTCCGGAACGTTCTGTGCGCTAGCGTACGTAGGGAGTATGCTGCCCAATCGAACCGATTCGCGTTCTTGATGGGCGCAATTCGGCCGCATCGGCAACGGCATCCTGAACGTGGATAGAACTGGCCCGCAATGCCCGCATCACACAAACCCGAGCAAAACCAGCTGCTTGCCGCCCTACCTGCGGCGGACTACGAGCGCCTGCGGCCCCATCTGGAACCCGTGACATTGCCGCTGGGCCTGGTCGTCTTCGAATCCGGCAGCAAATTGCGGCACCTGTATTTCCCCGCCAGCGGTATCGTGTCTTTGCTCTACGCCATGGAAAACGGGGCCTCGACGGAGATCGCGGTCATCGGCAACGAAGGCGCGGTCGGGATTGCGTTGTTCATGGGCGGTGAAAGCACGCCAAGCCGGGCGGTGGTGCAAAGCGCAGGCCACGGCTACCGGCTCAAGGCCGCCGTGCTGAAAACGGAATTCGAGCTCGGCGGCTCGCTGCAGCACCTGCTGCTGCGCTATACCCAGGCGCTCATCGCGCAGATGACGCAGACCGCGGTCTGCAACCGGCACCATTCGGTGGACCAGCAGCTATGCCGCTGGCTCTTGCTGAGCCTGGATCGGCTGCCCTCGAATAAGCTCGCCATGACCCAGGAGCTGATCGCCAACATGCTGGGGGTGCGCCGCGAAGGCGTCACCGAAGCCGCCGGCAAGCTGCAACAAGCGGGGCTGATCCGCTACAGCCGCGGCCACATCACTGTCCTCGATCGCCCGAAGCTGGAGAAACGGGTATGCGAGTGCTACGCGGTGGTGAAAAAAGAAATGGACCGTCTGCTGCCCTACAAGACCCCAATCTGATATCGCATCGAGCAGGAGACCGATCACGGCATTCCGGTTGATCGTGAAGGTCTCCAACCTTTTCGCGAATCATGCCGCACCGCCTTTCACCCCTGCCCTCGCAAGGACGGGGTTGGTTTCATCGCGCGTCGGGTGAATACGCACAGGGTCGGAAAGTCCGCACAGCATCCTGCCGTTGCGCACTCACTCAGTAAAGGCGGTTCGTCGCGATGAGAACTGCACGAACAGCGCGCCATCCCGTTCACGCTCCCGCACGCTCCCCGATAGGCGCTCCGACCCCTGAAGTCTCCATCATCACGGTTATGGTCGCACTCATGAGTCGTTCGTTCTGTACGCTAGCGCACATACGGCGCACGGCCTCCGCGCTAATCTTAATAGCAGCGGATTCCCGTGAAATCTCGGCGGCAGACCCGGTTGCCCCGCGTTTCTAATCGCAAATCGTGGTCTGAACGGTCCAACTTGAAATCGGCAATTCTTCGCGCCTTCGGGCGCGCCTCGCGGGCTCCACCATGGGATAACGAAAAGTCCATCCGCGAGGAGCTCTTCAGCATCGAGCGTCTCGAGCAGCATGCCGAGAGCCTCGCGGCAGCCCAGCCCATCACCGCAAGGCGGGTGACGGGGCGATCGCTCGCCGTTCGACTGAGGGAAAACGAGTCGGTTCTGCTCGAAGCGTATCGCGCCATCGGCGACGCGGTCGGCGCGGGTCGTGCCATTACGCCGGCCGCCGAGTGGCTGCTCGACAACTACCATCTCGTCGAAGAGCAGATCCGCGAAATTCGTGACGATCTGCCACCGGGCTACTATCGGCAATTGCCGAAGCTGGCTGCCGGACCTTTTGCCGGCTATCCGCGGGTCTTCGGCGTGGCCTGGGCTTTTGTCGCTCATACCGACAGCCGCTTCGACCCGGAGATGCTGCGCCGGTTCGTGCGCGCCTACCAGCGCGTTCAGCCGCTGTCGATCGGGGAGTTGTGGGCGGTCGCGATCACGCTGCGGATCGTGCTCGTGGAGAATCTTCGACGCGGGGCCAGGCGCATCGTGGCGAGCCGCGCCGCGCGCCAGGAAGCGGATGCCCTGGCCGACCGGCTCCTGGGCGTGAACGGGCGCCCGGGCAAGCCGATGCGCTCGGTCCTTCAGTATTACGAACAGGCATCGTTGCCGGACGCCTTCGCCGTCCAGCTCGTTCAACGGCTGCGGGACCAGGATCCGAAGATCACGCGGGCGCTGATGTGGCTCGAGGAGCGCCTGGCGGCACAGGGAACGACCGCCGACCAGATCGTGCACGACGAGCACCAAAGGCAAGGTGCGTCGAATGTGACGGTCCGCAACATCATCACGAGCATGCGCCTGATCTCCGACGTCGACTGGGCGGAGCTGTTCGAGAACGTCAGTCTAGTCGACGAGACGCTGCGGTCCGGCAGCGATTTCGCGGGCATGGATTTTCCGACGCGCAACCTCTACCGCAGCGCGATCGAGGAGCTCGCGTGGGGCTCGAAATTGACGGAACTGGAGATTGCGCGGGCGGCTCTTCTGGCCACAAACGATCCGGAGCGTCGGGCACAACAAGAGGGCGACGGTGCCGGTAGCCGCGAGCGCGATCCCGGTTATCACCTGATCGCCGGGGGGCGTCGCGCGTTCGAGGCGAGGGTCGGATTTCGCGCTCCCCTGCGGAGCTGGCCCGGCCGTTTCACCGCAACCATCGGCATCGGTGGCTATATCGGCACCATCGGCGTGGCCGCTGCGATCATTCTCTCCTTCTCGTTGTTTGCGCTGGCGGGAGCGGGAATCGGCGGCGGATGGCTCGTTTTTCTCGCGCTGCTCGGGCTGATCCCTGCCATCGATGCGGCGATGGCGCTCGTGAACCGCGGCATCACGAGAGAGTTCGGCGCGACGATCCTGCCGGGCCTGGAGCTGCGCGACGGCATACCTTCAAACCTGCGCACGGTAGTCGCCGTCCCGATCCTTCTCACGACGCAGGCCGCGCTCGAAGAGCAAATCGAGCGCCTGCAGATCCACCACCTTGCAAGTCCCGAACGCGAGCTTCATCTCGCGCTGCTCTCGGACTGGACGGACGCCGCGACCGAGACTGTTGAAGGAGATGACGCGCTCCTCGACGCGGCCGCCGCGGGCATCGCCCGTCTGAATCGCCGCTATGGACCGGCGCCCGGGGGGGACCGCTTCCTCCTGCTCCATCGCCGGCGGGTATGGAACGAAGGGCAGAAGCGGTGGATCGGGTGGGAACGCAAGCGCGGCAAGCTCCACGAGTTGAACCGGCTGCTCCGCGGCGCGGCCGATACGACCTTCGTAGGTGTCGGCGGGCCGCCTTTCACCCCAGCTCCCGCCCCGCCTGCCGGCGTCCGTTACGTCATCACGCTCGACGCCGATACCCGGATGCCGCGGGAAACGGCCCGCCGACTGGTGGGTAAGATGGCGCATCCGCTCAACCATCCGCGGTTCGATGCCGGCACCCGGCGCGTCGTCGAAGGATATGGCGTGTTGCAGCCGCGCGTGACGCCTTCGCTGCCGATCGGCCGCGAGGGGTCGCTCTTCCAGCGCATCTTCTCCAGCACGAGCGGCATCGATCCGTACGCCTCTGCCGTGTCCGACGTGTATCAGGATCTCTTCGGCGAGGGTTCCTATACCGGCAAGGGCATCTACGATGTGGATGCCTTCGAAGCGGCGCTCGATGGCCGCGTGCACGAAAGCACGCTTCTCAGCCACGATCTTTTCGAGGGGACCTTCGCCCGCGCCGGCCTCGCTTCCGATATCGAGGTCGTCGAGGAGTTTCCGTCACGCTACGACGTCGCCGCCGCACGCCAGCACCGCTGGGCGCGCGGCGACTGGCAGTTGCTGCCGTGGATACTCGGGCGCGGTGACGCCGCGGTCGAGGATCGGAGCACGAGCGCGGTCCCGCTGATCGGCCGCTGGAAGATGCTGGATAACCTGCGGCGGTCGCTGTCGGCGCCGGCGAGCGTCATCGCCCTGCTGGCGGGATGGGCACTGCCGCTCCACGCGGCCGCCGTCTGGACCGGCTTCGTCGTGTCGACGATCGCGTTGTCGACGCTGCTCCCCGTTCTCGCCGTGATCGTGCCGCGACGTGCCCGGGTCACAGCACGCAGCCACCTGCGCGCGCTCGCGGCGGATGTCCGGCTCGCCATGTCCCTGACCGCATTGCTGGTCGTGTTCCTCGCGCATCAAGCCTGGTTGATGACGGATGCGGTCGGAAGAACGCTGTTTCGTCTGTTCGTGAGCCACCGGCATCTGCTCGACTGGGTCACGGCCGGTCAGGCGCAGGTGAGCCCCCGGCTCGATCTCCCCGGGTTCTATGAGCGGATGAGCGGTGGCGTCGTCATCGGCATCGTCGCTGCGGTCGTCGTATGGTGGGTCGGCTCCGACGCCTGGCCGTTGGCGGCGCCGTTCGTGATCGCCTGGATCGCGTCGCCGGCCGTCGCTCTATGGGCAAGCCTGTCGCCGCTCGTGGCCGGGCGCCTGTCGGTTTCGGACGCGGACGCCCGCGCTTTGAGGCTGGTCGCACGCCGGACCTGGCGCTTCTTCGAGACCTTCGTGACGGCGACGGACCACATGCTCCCGCCGGACAATTTCCAGGAAGACCCGAAGCCGACGGTCGCACACCGGACCTCTCCCACCAATCTCGGCCTCTACCTTCTCTGCACGGTCAGCGCCCGCGACTTCGGGTGGGCGGGGACGGCCGACACCGTCGATCGGCTGGAAGCGACACTCGCGACCATGAGCGGCCTCCAGCGGTTCCGCGGCCACTTCTATAACTGGTACGACACGCGGGACCTGCGTCCGCTGGACCCGCAATACGTTTCCTCGGTGGATAGCGGCAATCTGGCCGGACACCTGATCGCTCTTGCAAATACCTGTCGGGAGTGGATTGGCCACCCGGCGGCGGGACCTGAATTATTTGCCGGCATCGAGGACGGCCTCGAACTCACGCGCGAATCCTTGCAAGGGCTTCCCGACGACCGGCGCACGCAGACGATCACGCCGCACCAGCTCGGCGAGGCGCTCGATGCGCTGGCCGGCGCGCTCCACGACGAACGGTTGCCACCGGTGGATATCGCTGCACGGCTGGCAGAAGTCACGCCTCAGGCCATGACCATGGTGGACATCGCCCGGACGCTGGCGAGCGAACGCGGCGACGATGCCAGCGCCGAAATGCTGTTCTGGGCCGAGGCGACCCTGGAGGCGATCGAGAGTCACCGTCGTGACCTTACACAGAGCGCCGATGCCGCCCGCTCCCAGGAGCAGCGCCTCGCGACGCTCGAAGCGACGGCGCGGACCATGGCCGGCGCGATGGAGTTCGGCTTTCTCCTCGACCCGGAGCGCAAGCTTCTCTCGATCGGTTATCGGGTCGCGGAGGGCGGTCTCGACCCGAGCTGCTACGACCTGCTCGCCTCCGAGGCGCGCCTTGCGAGCTTCGTGGCGATCGCCAAGGGCGACGTCCCGCCGCGGCACTGGTTCCGCCTCGGGCGCGCCGTCACGCCGATCGGACGCGGCGCAGCGCTGATCTCCTGGTCGGGATCAATGTTCGAATATCTGATGCCGTCGCTCGTCATGCGCGCGCCGGCCGGCAGCCTGCTCGAGGAGACGAGCCGGCTCGTCGTACGCCGGCAGGTGAACTATGGCGCCACGCTCGATGTGCCCTGGGGCATCTCGGAGTCCGCCTACAACGTCCGCGACCTGGAGCTCACCTATCAGTATTCGAACTTTGGGATCCCGGGCCTGGGTTTGAAGCGCGGTTTGAGCCAGAACGCCGTCGTCGCGCCCTACGCGACGGCGCTCGCGGCGATGGTCGATCCGGGAGCGGCGGCGCGTAACTTCGCCCGACTCGCCGCCCTGGGCGCGGGGGGCCGCTACGGCTTCTACGAGGCGCTGGATTACACACCCACGCGTCTGCCCGAGGGGAAAGACGTCGCGATCGTCCGCGCCTTCCTCGCGCACCATCAGGGCATGACGGTGGTCGGCATCGCCAACGCTCTCCTCGACGGGAAGATGCGCGCACGGTTTCATGCCGAGCCGGTCGTACAGGCGACGGAACTGCTCCTGCAGGAACGCACGCCGCGCGATGTCGCGGTCGCTCATCCCAGGGCGGAGGAAGTCGAGACGGCAGCAACGGTCCGCGACCTGGAGCTGCCGGCGGTGCGGCGGCTGCGCTCCGTGCACGACGCCACGCCGGAGGCGCACCTGCTTTCGAACGGCCGCTATGCGGTGATGCTGACGGCGGCCGGCTCGGGGTACAGCCGCTGGGGCGACTCGGCGATCACGCGCTGGCGCGAGGACGTCACCCGCGACGACTGGGGCGCCTACGTGTTCCTGCGCGACGTTCAGAGCGGCGACGTGTGGTCCGCGGGCTACCAGCCGAGCGGCGTCGAACCCGACAGTTACGACGTCACGTTCACCGAGGATCGCGCCGAGTTCGTCCGGCGCGACGGACCGATCACCACGACCCTCGACGTCGTCGTCTCGCCGGAGGACAACGCCGAGGTGCGCCGCGTATCCGTCGCGAATGCGGGCAACGGGGACCGGGACATCGAGGTCACCTCATACGCCGAGCTCGTGCTGGCGCCGCCCGCCGCCGACGCGGCGCACCCGGCCTTTTCCAAGCTCTTCGTGCAAACCGAGTATCTCGCCAAGGTCGGGGCCATCCTGGCGACGCGGCGGCGTCGCTCGCCCGGCGAGCCCGAAATCTGGGCGGCGCATCTTGCCGTCGTGGAAGGCGAGACGGTGGGCGAGCCGGAGATCGAAACCGACCGGGCCCGTTTCCTCGGCCGTGGGCGCGAAGTCCGGACACCGATGGCCGTGATGGATGGCCTGCCGCTTTCCAATACGGTCGGTACCGTCCTCGATCCCGTTTTCGCGCTGCGCCGCCGCGTGAGGATAGCGCCGGGCAGGACGGTGCGCATCGCGTTCTGGACGGTCGTCGCGTCCTCCCGCGCCGAGGTGCTGGACCTCATCGACAAGCACGAGGACACGACCGCCTTCGACCGCGCCGCCACCTTGGCGTGGACCCAGGCGCAAGTGCAGTTGAGCTATCTCGGCATCGAAGCGGAGCAGGCGGGCCTGTTTCAGCGTCTCGCCGGCCACGTGCTCTACGCCGATCCCACGCTCCGTCCGTCGTCCGACGCGATACGCCGCGGCGGCGGCGGGCCGGCGGTGCTCTGGGCCCAGGGCATTTCCGGCGACCTCCCGATCGTCCTTGCGCGGATCGACGATATCGAGGACGTCGCCGTCGTCCGCCAGTTGCTGCGAGCCCATGAATACTGGCGTATGAAGCAGCTCGCCGTGGATCTCGTGATCCTGAACGAACGGGCATCCTCCTATATCCAGGACCTTCAGGTCGCCCTGGAGACGCTGGTTCGGACGAGCCAGTCCCGACGGCAGACCGGAGCGGACAGCGCGCGTGGCGCCGTGTTCGTGCTGCGTTCGGACCTGATCTCAGTGGAGACACGCGACCTGCTGCTCGCCATGGCCAGGGCCGTGCTGATCGGTAGAAACGGAACGCTTTCGGAACAGCTCGAGCGTCTCCAGGGAGAGGGCACCACCGCTGCGCCGCCGCCGAGACGCGTGCCGCCCGCAGCCGTGCCGCAGACCGAACCGGTGCCGCCGAACCTCGAATTCTTCAATGGGTTCGGCGGATTTGCCGCCGACGGACGGGAGTACGTGACCCTCCTCGGCGCCGGGCGCTGGCTGCCGGCCCCGTGGATCAATGTCATCGCCAATCCCTCGTTCGGTTTTCAGGTGGCGGTCGAGGGCAGCGGCTACACCTGGTCGCTCAGCAGTCGCGAGAATCAGTTAACGCCGTGGTCGAACGACCCGGTCACCGATCGGCCGGGCGAGGTCATCTATCTGCGCGACGAGGAGTCCGGCGATCTGTGGGGACCGACGGCCCTGCCGATCCGTGACGAGGCCGCGCCCTATGTCGCCAGGCATGGTCAGGGCTACAGTCGATTCCAGCACACCGCACACGGTATCGCGCTCGAGCTCCTCCAATACGTGCCGCTCGATGATCCGATCAAGATCTCGCGGCTGACGATCCGCAACGATTCGGGCCGGCCGCGGCGGCTTTCGGTGACGGCCTATGTCGAGTGGGTGCTCGGCCCGTCCCGTAGCGCATCCGCACTCTCGGTGGTGACGGAGATCGATCGGGAGACAGGCGCGATGCTTGCGCACAACCCCTGGAACATGACGTTCGGCTCCCATGTCGCCTTTGCGGATCTGGGCGGACGACAGACCGCGTGGACCGGCGACCGGCGGGAATTCCTGGGGCGCAATGGCACGTTCGACAACCCGGCCGCGCTTACGGGGGAGGTACTCCTCTCAGACCGGGTCGGTGCCGGCCTCGATCCCTGCGGCGCTTTGCAAACCCCGGTCGAGCTCGAGCCGGGCGGCACGGTGGAAATCGTCTTTTTCCTCGGCGAGGCAGCGACAGCGGCCGATGCGCGATCCTTGATCGCTCGCTACCGAGCGGCGGATCTCGATGCGGTCCTGCGCGAGGTCGTCGGGTATTGGGACGATGTGCTCGGCACGGTTCAGGTGAAAACGCCGGACCGGTCCATGGACATCATGCTGAATCGCTGGCTGCTCTATCAGACGCTCGCCTGCCGCATGTGGGCGCGATCGGCGTTCTATCAGGCGAGCGGCGCTTACGGATTCCGCGACCAGCTCCAGGACGGCATGGCGCTCGCCCTGTCGCGACCGGCGCTGACGCGCGAGCATCTCCTGCGCGCCGCTGCCCGGCAATTCGTCGAAGGCGATGTCCAGCATTGGTGGCTGCCGCCCTCCGGCCAGGGCGTGCGCACCCGCATTTCAGATGACCGGATATGGCTCGCCTGCGCCGCCGCACACTATGTCGAGATGACCGGCGACCTCGCGGTGCTGGACGAGCCCGTTCCATTTCTCGAAGGCCAGGTACTGCGGCCCGGCGAACACGACGCCTACTTCCAGCCGATGCTCGCGGAGGAGAGTGCGTCACTCTTCGAGCATTGCGCGCGCGGGCTCGATCGGAGCCTCGCCGTGGGCGAGCACGGCTTGCCGTTGATCGGCACAGGCGACTGGAACGACGGCATGAACCGGGTCGGCGAGCGGGGCAAAGGGGAGAGCGTCTGGCTCGGCTGGTTCCTGCACGCGACGCTCGCGGCGTTCGCGCCGGTCGCGAAAGCGCGAGGTGAGGAGGCGCGCGCCGCGAAATGGCTGTCGCACGCCACTGCACTGCGAACCTCGCTCGAACGAGAGGGCTGGGACGGCGACTGGTACCGGCGCGGCTATTTCGACGACGGGACGCCATTGGGCTCGTCCACGAGCGATGAATGCCGGATCGACTCGATTGCGCAGTCCTGGGGCGTGATCTCCGGGGCGGCGGATGCGGCTCGTGCCCAGCGTGCCATGGCCACCGTGGACGAGCAGCTCATTCGCGGCGACGAGAGTCTGGCTTTGTTGTTCACGCCGCCCTTCGATCGCACGCCGCTCGATCCCGGATACATCAAGGGCTATCCGCCCGGCATCCGGGAGAACGGCGGCCAGTACAACCATGCCGCCGCGTGGGCGGTGATCGCCTTCGCCGCCCTCGGCCAGGGAGACAAAGCGGCCGAGGTGTTCTCGCTCCTGAATCCGATCAGACGCACCAGCACGCGAGCCGACGTGCAGCGCTACAAGGTCGAGCCCTACGCCGTCGCCGCGGATGTCTACTCGATCGCTCCGCACGTCGGACGCGGCGGATGGACCTGGTACACCGGCTCGGCCGGGTGCCTGTACCGCGCCGGCATTGAAGCGACCCTCGGTTTTCGCGTGCAGGGAGCGCTCCTGAGCCTTGTCCCCTGCATACCCCGGGAGTGGCCCCGATTCGAGATCATCTACAAATACCGTTCCGCGCGCTACGAGATCGCGGTCGAGAACCCTCGCGGCGTGAATCGAGGAGTGATTTACGCCGAGCTGGACGGCAAACCGCTGCCGGGCGGCATGACGCGCGTTCCGCTTGTGGATGATGGTCTGGCCCACAAGGTGCGCGTGATCCTCGGGTAAAATCGACGACCGGAAGCCGCTTCCCCCGGAAACTTTCGGGGACAGCGCGCGCGCCGGATCAGCGGCGAGTTCGCGGACAATTGCGGCAGGACGGGGGGTGTTTCTTGACTAAGCGATTGAGCCGGCACTTCACCCTCGACGAGCTCGTCGCCAGCCAGACCGCGGCGCGCCGGGGAATTGACAATACCCCTTCGCCCGCGGTCGTGCGCAACCTGCGCCGGCTCGCCGCCCTCCTCGAGAAAGTCCGCACGCTGCTGGGCGGGAAGCCGATCCTGGTCAGCAGCGGCTACCGGTGCCGCGCGTTGAACGCGGCGGTCGCTGGCGCGAAGGCAAGCGCCCACATGGCCGGCCTCGCCGCCGACTTTACCGCGCCCGGTTACGGCACCGTGCTGCAGGTGGCGAGGAGAATCGCCGCGTCCAGCCTCCGCTATGACCAGCTGATCCACGAGTACGGCGCGTGGGTGCACATCGGGCTCGCGCCGGCGCGCAGGAAACCGCGGCGCCAGAACCTGTCGATCTTCAAGGGAACCGGCTATCTCGACGGAATCGTCGCACTTGATCCTCGTGCAAATGCCTGACATGGCATTTGCACCTCGAATCTCCCCTCTCGATCCCCTCATCCCTTCCCCTTCTCCCGAATGGAGAAGGGAAATCTCGAGCCGCCCCTCTCCGCTCGGGAGAGGGGCGGGGGTGAGGGATGAGCATCGCAGGCATTTTTGCGACGCTCATGAATGCGGCCGTACGGCCTTGAGCCCCGCGAGACGTGCTGCACGTCGCTCCGCAACGGAACAGATCCTTTCCAGCATTTCGCGTTCTTCATTGCTTGGATCAAGGGCCGCAAGCACCTCGCGGGCCTTGCCGGGGATCACGGCCGACAACTCGGCCATTCTTCTCCAGACGATGCGGGGATTCGCTCCAGACCCATCGGCAAACGCCCTCCAGTGACGCTCCTGTATCCATTCGGGACGATCCTCGCCACCGATTTTCAAGGCCAGGTTCAAGGTCAGGTCCCGATATACCACGGTCGAGATGAGATCGTAAGATGGTGCCAGTGAGACTCCCTCCGACGTAATCAGCAGAGACAGATTTTTGGCATGAGCGTCGGCATTCCCGAGGAGGTAATTGAAGATCACCCAGGAAATGATCTCGAGGCGATCTTTCGCCGGTTGAGCGCAGTACTTGGCGATGACGTCGAAACAGGCTGAAAGACCCGGTCCGCCTTCCTTCTCGTATTTCCTGCTTGAAGGAAGATTGAGCGCCTGGCAGAAATCGACCTGGTGGATTCGGCTGAGCGTGCCATCTGCCGCCTTGATCCGGTCGTAGCGCTGCACCAGATACAGCGCATTCGCCTTGCGCAATACCACGGACTGAGGAACCGGCAGTCCTGACGCGGCGGCCAGCCGCATGCAGAAGTGCTCGTTGACCGGCATATGCGCGAAACCTGCCGAACCGGGTTTGAGGATGTGCGAGCTGGGTGCGCTCCCCCAGGGCAAAGCGAGCCGGGTTCCATCATAGTAAACGGGCAGCTTGTCCTGTGCGCCGGCGAGCGACAGGCGAAGCCCGTCGTCGATGGCGAGCAGGGGCCGCTTTCGCATATCGGCGAACACCTTATTCAACCGCCTGTCGCTGATCGGGGCATAGCCTTCGTGTGTTCCCGGCTTCTCGCCTTCCGGCCAGAGCGAAATCGCCCCGGCGCAATCGCCGCCGATCTCCTCCAGCAAACCAAAGGTGTTTCGTTCGGACACGCGCTTGAGCTTCGCGATTGCCGCGCGAATATCTCCTTCGGGAAGCAGGTTGTCGAAAAACGCCCGCGTGGTCGCGTCTGCGAATTCCTCCGCCTGCCGCGGCATTGTCACTGACAGGGGAATGAACCGCCTCGACTCGAGCCAGGCCTTGTCGTAAGCGAAGAAAAGCCGCCCCTTCTCCTCGCGCAACCGTCCGACAAAGTTCTCGTTCAGGTAGGCGTCAAGCGCGTCCGCCATCTAGAGCCCCCAACATCATGAAATACGCGTGCGTTGCGAGCCAAAATTGTTGATGGCGCGAAGGACGGCGCAGGCTATATGTCGATATAGCCAAGCTGGCCGACAAAGACAGCGGCGATTTTGGCCGCAACCCCGGGACAGGCATCTGAATATCCGACGGCAATTCAGGGGCCGGCACGAGTTTTGGCCCGTGGCATTGTCGCTCGCCTTACCAATATTTCTATATGGGCTGCGGCTCGCTTCGCGCCCTGAGCCAAAATCGTGACAGCGCAGCGCGCGTTTCATGATGTTAGGGGCTCTTGCTCCAGAACGGCCTCTTCGGACCGAGCGTCAGGGCCAGACCAAGCCCCTGGATGACCTTCAGCGCCGGCCCCATGCGCACGGTTTCCTTCCCGCGCTCCAGGTCCGAAAGGAACCGGACCCCGACCCCGCACAGGAGGGCGGCTTCCGCCTGCCGCAACTTCATCGCGGCGCGCGCCTCGCGGACCGCCTTCCCGAGGTCCTTGACGGAAAGGAGGTTGGTCGTGGTGACGGTCTTTGGCATGGTTGGCCCGGATCGCGTATTCCCGATCGGGAATATACGCTTCGGCCAGCCGCAGGTCAACAGAAATATTCCCGATCGGGAATAAAAAGCTCCGAATGGCCCCGGTTAAGGCGGTATTTTCCCGATCGGTAATAAGCGCGGGCCGACCCGTAAGGCTGAAAAATAAAGGCCCCGGCAAGCAAGCGCCGACGAGCGATCTGGCAGTAATCGCCTGGACGAATCAGACTCATGGAAGTGGCGAACAAACCCGACCCGAAGTCCGCGTATGCCTCGGTCGAGATCAACCGCATACTTTCGCCGTTCCGGCACCGTGCTGCCCGGGTCTTCCGGATCGTGCCCCGAAAGGACCTCCGGCAACAATGCAGCATCGCGCACAGTTCGCGCCATGGGCCCGACGTGGGGTGGTGGTTCACGTTCCATGGGTTCCGCGCGGGCGGAAAAGGAAGGTCAAACGATGGCCCGCCAATGGCAAATTCGTGCAACGCAGTCTTGCCGAAAATAATTGCGCGCGCTCAAGAATCTGCCGGGCTGGATCCGCGGAATCCGTGTTCGCCATGCTGCGCTCTCTGGCGTCCCCAAAAGGCCGCACTAACGTCGGTGCTTTTCATGCCACCGAGTCGTCGTCCGCACCCGAATGCTCGTGAGTCGGCATCACACCCTACTTTCGGCTCACGCGGGCATCCTTCATCGCCCGGCCCCACTTGGCAATTTCCTTCCGCAGGTAATCAGCAAACTGCCCCGGCGTGGACGGTTCCGGATCAAAGGCAAGTTTCGCCAGCCTGCCGGCCACCTCGCCCGCCTTCAGCGCGCTGACGATCCGCTGATTCAGTTCCGCGACGATGCTACGGGGCGTCCCTCGCGGCGCGAGGACACCGTACCAGTTTTGCGCCTCGAACGCGCGCACCCCCGACTCGACGACCGTCGGAACGTTCGCCAGAAGCCCGGAGCGGCGCTTGCCGCCGATGCCGAGTGCTTTCAGCCTATTGGATCGGATATGGCTGAGCGCGGATCCCAATGTCGCGAACATCAACTGGGTTTCTCCCGTCATCAGTCCCCGCAATGCCGGGCCGGCGCCCTTATAAGGAACGTGCACCATGAGCGTGCCGGTCATGTTCTTGAACATCTCCGCGGCCAGGTGATTGATTCCGCCTTCCCCGCCGGAGGCGTAATTGAGCTTGCCTGGATTCGACTTCGCCTGTGCTATCAATTCGCTCACCGACCGCGATTTGAGCGATGGATTTGTGACCAGAACCAACGGCTGGGATGCAACGAGCGACACGGCGTCGAAGCTCTTTACCGGGTCGTACGGCAATTGACCATAGAAATTCGCAGCGATCGTGTACGAAGCCGTGATCATCACGATCGTGTATCCGTCCGGTGCGGCCTGCGCTGCGATGGCGGAGCCGATCGTGCTCGCGGCCCCCGGACGGTTATCGATCACAAATGTCTGGCCCAGTGACTCTGATAGCTTTTCTCCCAGCAGCCGCCCGACGATATCAGTGCCGCCGCCCGGCGGAAATGGGATGATGAAGCGAACCGGTCTCGTTGGAAAAGGCGCCGTCTGGGCCATGCTCGACCCAATCGGCGCGACCAACAATGCGGCCAGAACAGTGACTACTCCGCGTATCGTATTGACGCCCACAATTTTTCCTCCTGGACCCTGCTGCGTCCGAATAGTTCTGGAACGGTAACGCCTCGCTGTTGGTTCTCCTAGGAGTTTGTCGGACTTGGCTCCGACAAACTCCTTATGCAAAACCGCCTGCACGAAAAGGGGGGCAAAAAGCAATGAAAACTTCATTTCGAGCCTACTCGTCCGCCTTTTGCAGGGCAATAAAGGTCGCTATCCCGGGTTTCATTCGAAATCCGCAGGCGGTTTTGCTGTTAGCAGCCTGTCCGACACCTAAGTCCGACAGGCTGCTAGTCGACCGGAATGGTTACGCACCGGGTATCGCCCCAGGTGGGCACGAAAACCGTGTGATTCCCCACCCCGCCGGCGACAATTATCTGAATGTCGTCCGCCCGGTCCGCAATAGGAATATCCCGCACTCCGTCCCCCCCTGAAAACAGCCCTGGCCGCCTTCCCCGGATAAGCGCCAGGGTCTCAGGATTGAGCTGGATCGCCGGGACTCGTGCGTGATCAAAAATGACCTTCTTTACGTCCTTCTTCGACATCCCTTCCGCGCCGAGAACCGCGGCCTGCTCCGGCCCGAAGACGATCAACGGCTCGCCTCCGGAATAGAGATTCTTGTGGCCCTCCCGTGGTATCGCGTGGATAAGCGTATTCAGGATTTTGGCGGCGCTCGTGCGGGCGTAGTGAATAACGTCCTGCGTGCCCGTTACGCCGATTGCCGAAACCGTGCTGTCGCCGGGTGAAAAACCCCGCTCCACGTGAAAGGGTTCCCACGGGCTCCGCTCCTCGTTCTCCGCAATGCAAAACGAGAATTTTCCGGGTTGGCCGTGACAGGCCTTGTCCGCCTTTCCCGGTGTCCCTCCCCCGATGTTGGTCAGAACCAATCGCAACGCGCGCCCGATCGTCGCATTTGCCCTCCAGCCTTGCCCGAATACATTTTCGGCAGAATTGATCTCAAGCTTCTTCGCGATCGGTCCGTTGACGATGATCATGGGCGTCACCGGATTTGTCGTGGTCTGCATGGGCAGCAAGTTGAACTCCGGTTGACAAACCGCTCGAGCCGCGGCGATCACCACACGGAAAAATTCCGGCGCGCATCCAGCCATCACGGCATTGACCGCGACATTCTCGACGGTAGCCATTCCCATCCTCGGCGGAATCACGCCCAACACCGTCTCCGGTGCAAGGCCACTGGCGGCGACAACACGCTCGACCCTGTCACGTTCCGGCGGCACGACAGGAAGGCCGTCCGTCCATCCGCGTACATAGAAATGATCGTTGACCGCATCCCAGGAGTTCTGGATCTCCAGCGGGTCGTACGTTTGGTCTTCGGTCGCCCTCGCTTCCGCCCCGCACGACGCGAGACGGTTTTGCATTATGTCGCGCGCCGCCGCCCTGCTTCGTTGCCCGACCTCCTCGGGCCGCAGTTCCCCCAGCGGATGCGGAATGACGCTCACCCGGATATTCGGCAAGCCAAGCGCACTTGCCACCTCCAGGCAAAGATCCAGAAAGGCGTCCGTAACGACGGTGACCGTCGGGACGCCCCTTCGTTCCAGCTCGATGGAGTCGTGGACACTCCACGACGTGCACGAGCCTCAGTCGGCCACGGCGTTGATTACGAAGCTGCACCGCTTCGCGAGGGCGTCGATATCCGGACACGGCGCCGCCGACCTCGGCTTGGTCACGCTGATGACCTCATACCCGTTGCCTTGGGCAAGGATCTCCTTTCTCAACGCGTCGAGAAAGAAATCGACGTTCGGCTTGCTGTTGTTGAGCAAACCGATCGCAAGTCCCTTTTCGCCGCGACCCGCTCGACCCGTCGGGGCGTGCTGTCGACCGGCCTGCTGAATCCCTACCGGGCTCAAGATCTGTGTGCCACTTCGCACCATTTTCCCTCCTATCTGCGCCGCTTCCAGCTCCCCGATCCGATCGCACCCCACCCGTCACGACGGGCCGTCGTAACCGCAACGCCTGGCGTGCAATCCCCTGCTTCTAACAGGCGGGTCCGGCGCGGATGAGATCCGTGATCTTTCTGGGAATTCTCTCCCCGCCCGCTTCGCCGAAAAGCCTTCCCCGATCGACCACGACCTTGCCCCGGAGAATTGTCGTTTCCGGCCACCCCGAAATCTCGTGGCCTGCCCATGGACTGTAGTCAGTCTCATGCAGGTCTTCGACCCGAACCTTGCGCCTGACGCTCGGATCGAATATCACGAGATCGGCATCGCTCCCGACGGCGATCACACCTTTTCGGGGATAGAGCCCCATGATCCGTGCGGCGTTGGTTGACACAAAATCCACGAATCGCTCGAGCGAATAACCGCGTTTCGTCACCATTTCCGAGTACATGACGCTCAGGCGGGGCTCAACGCCGGCGTTGCCACCCGTAACGTCGTCGATGCGACGCCCTTGCACTTTGACGCACAGCGGAGTGCAGATACCGTCCGTTGCAACGGTGCTGATCTCGCCCGTAATCGTTCCATCCCAAAGCGACAACCGATCCCCCTCCGATTTAAGCGATGGATAGGTGTGGTACATCTGGCCGTCGGCACGGCGATAGTCCGCATCGGTATAGAGC
Source organism: Betaproteobacteria bacterium (assembly GCA_016192825.1). Lineage (GTDB taxonomy): Bacteria > Pseudomonadota > Gammaproteobacteria > Burkholderiales > SG8-41 > SG8-41. The sequence goes on from JACPTK010000002.1 coordinate 40,776, forward strand.
ATGTATTGATGCAGTGTCTCGCCGTATATCGGATATCCGCGTGCGCGGGACTCCCTGATAGCCGCAATGCCGGTACCGGCGCTGACGTGCATCATGTAGAGGGCGGCGCCCTCCACGTTCTCGGCGAGGCGGATAATGTGGCGAAACGAAAGGTCCTCCGAGAGCGTATTGTGAACCTCGGCCATGTGTTCGAATCCGACGCGGCCTTCACTGATCAGCTTCTCGTACATGTGCATGACGAGATCGTCTTCCTCGGCGTGAATCGCGGCTAGCCCGCCGTGCCTGGCTGCAACCTTCAGGATCTCCCAGATGTCACCGTAGCCGATCTTGCGTTCCTTTACGCTCGGGCGGATGTTGGTCGTGAATATCTTGACCGTGGGGAAGCCGGCAGCGATAACGTCCGCTAGCTCGCCCAGGATCGGCGCGGGGATTTTTCCTTGGAGCATTACATGATACGAGTAGTCGCAATGGCATTGCCCCATCCAGTCTCTTTCACGCCTGGAGATCGTCTGCTCCAGCCTTTCTCCCGGATTCCAGACAGCGAAATCGATGAGCGTCGTCGTGCCGCCAAACAGCGCTGCCCTGCTCACCTGGGCAGGACCGGCGCTTAACGCCGGGGGCCCACCGTCTGTCCCCGGCTGGACCGGCCAGTTGCAATGGATATGCGGGTCGATACCGCCCGGTATAACGATTCGCCCCCGCGCATCAAGCGTCCGACCCGCCTGCAATCCATTCAATGCCTCAGGCGCGCCCACGGCGACGATCCTTCCGTCCTTTGCCGCGATGTCGAATGGATGCGTCCCGTTCTGCGTGACGACCAAGCCCCCCCGCACGATCAGGTCAAGCATGGATTCCTCGGAAATATCATCGACTAGGAATCGCGATTGAAGCCGGATAACGATTTTATCCCAGCGGGATGGGCACGCCTACGCCCCGTCTTTCCGCCTCTTCCAGAACGTGGCTGGCCACCGCAAGATCCTCGATTCCGATACCGTGCGACTCGAATATCGTAATCTCATCCTGTGACGTCCGACCGGGAGCAATCCCCCCAACGACGTGCGCTAGGCTGCGCACCGCATTCCAGTCCAGGGTTTCCCGAACGCCCTGTGCAAGGAGGTCCCCGCACTCCATTCCTGCGACGGTCTTGTCGTCCACTACGATTACGTCCGCTAGCGTCACCGCAGCGGAGTCCAGCTCGCGCTTTTCGGGATAGTTCGATCCAACGGCGTTGACATGGACACCGCGACGCAGCCAACGGCCGTCAAAAACGGGCTCGGACGAACCCGTCACCGTGGTCACAACGTCGGCCTCGCGCACCGCCGCTTCGTGATCGCGGGCGGCAATGAGTCGAAGATTCAACCGTTCTCCCATTACGGCGCAGAACTGTCGCGTCTTTTCCAGGGATCGACCGAGGACATTGACGACGCTCAATTCGGGGAGGACGTGCGCTGCCGCCTCCAGCTGGCTTTCGGCCTGCCAGCCGGTGCCGAACAACGTCATGATGCCGCTATTCACCCGTGCCAGGCGCTTCATCGCCACGGCACTCGCCGCGCCAGTGCGGACCTGACCCAGCCTGTTGGCCTCGAGGACCCCAATCAGCGCACCCGAGGAAATCCGGTACACGAGCATGGTAAAGCTCGAGCCGACAGTGACGTCCTGGCGCACTATTGGATAGCACTTGATCCCCGCCGCATCCAGCGCCTGCGAAATTGCGGACAGCACATTCAGGGCAACGCCCGGTCTCGTACAGCGTTGCCTGGGGAAATTGCTTGCTTCGCCACGCGCCAGAGCACGAAACGCGTCCTCCAAGGCCTCTATCGCCCCGGCCATGGTTAGAAGATCGCGAACTTCCTCCTCTCTCAACAGCAGCGCCATAAATCTGATCTGTCCGATCTACCGCATGTTTCGACTCAGCTCGGGTTCAGCGCTCGGTGCTAATCCTGTAAATCTGGTTAATCCTGTTAATCCTGTCTATTTTTTTGCTTCTCTTGGAGGCCTTGGCGTCTTGGCGGTTCAGATTCTCGTCGCCCGTTACTCGTCACTTTGCCGCTGGGGGCACGTTCATCCCCCGCTGCACCGCCGGCCGTGCCGAGATCGCGTCGAACCAGCGCTTCACGTGCGGGAAGTCGTTGAGCTCGGTCTTGTGCCATTCGTAGCGCGCGACCCAGGGGTAGGTCGCGACGTCCGCCGCCGAGTACTCGTCCGCGAGATAGGCGTGGTCCTTGAGCCGCTCGTTCAGCACGGCATAGAGGCGGTCCTTCTCCTTGACGTAGCGCTCGATCGCGTACGGCACCAGCTCCTTCGCGGCGCGGAGGAAATGATGCACCTGGCCGAACATCGGACCGACGCCGCCCATCTGGAACATGAGCCATTGCAGGGCCTCGTAGCGCCCGCGCACCGACGCCGGCAGAAGCTTGCCGGTCTTGCCCGCGAGGTAGATGAGGATCGCGCCGGACTCCATCAGCGCGATCGGCTCGCCGTCGGGACCGTCGGGGTCCACGATCGACGGGATCTTGCCGCTGGGATTGATCCTGAGGTACTCCGGCTTGAACTGTGCGCCCTGCCCGATGTTCACCGCGTGCACGCGGTACGGCAGCGCCAGTTCCTCCAGCATGATCGAGACCTTGCGGCCGTTGGGCGTGGTCCACGTATACAGATCTATCATTTCGCTCCTTCGTCGCTCATTTAATAAGGCGTGAATGGTGAATAGTGAATGGTGAATGGACGCGTCCTCGTCACTTCGTCACTGCGTCACTTCATCACTCGTCGCGCGCCAACGCGCGACGAATCGCCTCGAGCCGCGCCGCATCGACGCTGCTGCGGATGGCGGTGGTGTTTTTGGACACCCTTGCGATTTCCCCCGCCTTGACCGCGGCGGCGGCGGCGAGCGCGCGCTCGAGCCGCAGCCTGGCCGTTGCGGCGTCGGCCTCGCCCGCGAAGACCGCGGACAGCAACTCGGCGAAACGCTCCGGCCTGCGCCAGGCGTCCACGGTGTTGAAGAGATCCAGGATGGATTGCGCGTCCAGTTCCGCGGCGTCGAGCACGGTGTTGCCGTGGCGCGCCGCGAGCAGCGCGAGGTCCCGGCAGTCCGCGGGAACCTTGAGCCGGCCGGCGAGTGACTCAGCCGCGAGCGGGTCGAGCGCGCGCGCGAGCGCGGCGAAGCGCGCCGGCAGCGTCGCGCCCGCGCCGGCGGCGGCGTCCACCGCTTCCATCGCCGCACGGACCGAATCGGCCTCTTCCCACAGCGCGTCCAATTCCGGCATCACGCGCGCGAGCGCGCCGCACGCGCGCAGCGCCTCGAACATGCGCGAGGGGCGCGCCTCCATCAGGCCGCGCGCGACCTCCTGCCACACGCGCTCGGGCACCAGCGCGTCGGCCTCGCCGTTCCGCGCCATCTCGCGCATCAACGCCATCGTTTCCGGCGCGATGCGGAAGCCGTAGCGCGCGGCGAAGCGCGCGACACGCAATATCCTGACGGGGTCCTCCCCGAACGCGGCGCTGACGTGGCGCAGCACGCCGGCCCTGAGGTCGTCGGCGCCGTGGTGCGGGTCGATGAGGCGGCCCTCCGCGTCCTTCGCCATCGCGTTGATCGTGAGGTCGCGCCGCGCAAGATCCTGCTCCAGCGTCACGTCCGGCGCGGCGCGGAACTCGAAGCCGTGGTAGCCGCGCGCGGTCTTGCGCTCGGTGCGCGCGAGCGCGTACTCCTCGTGCGTGCCGGGGTGAAGGAACACCGGGAAATCCCTGCCGACCGGCTTGTACCCCTGCTTCACCATTTCCTCGGGCGTCGCGCCGACGACGACATAGTCGCGGTCCTTGACGGGCCGTCCGAGCAGTTCGTCGCGCACCGCTCCGCCAACGCAGTAGATCTTCATTAATCGCGGTGCGCTTGCCCGCGGAATTGCCCGTAGCGCGCGCGGGGGGTGCGGTTCCCGAGCCAGGCGGGGGCCACCGCTTCCAGCGCGGTCGGCGTGATGCCGAATGGAAGATCGCAGCCGCACACGCTGTCGACCTGCATCGAGTCGTAGTTGTCGCGCGTCATGAGCATGTCGAGCGCGAGCATGATCTGCCTGACCGGAAACAGCTCCATCGCGCACGCCTGCAACCGCGACAAGGAATCGTTGAGTCCGACGATCGGCCGCCGCCGGCCCGTCACCTCGCCCACGTATTCGACCAACTGGCGCAGGGTGTACACGCGGGGACCGCACAAGTCGTAGCTCCTGCCTACGCTTCCCGGGTCCGCGAGGCTTCTGACGAACGCCGCCGCGACGTCCTCCACGAACACCGGCTGGAAACGCGCGCCCGGACAGGGCAGGGCCATCACGGGCAGGAATTGAAGCGCCTGCGCGAACGGATTGAGGAAGCTGTCGTCGCGCCCGAAGATGACCGACGGGCGGAAAATCGTCCACGACAGTCCGGACTCTCGCACGACGGACTCGGCTTCGCCCTTGGTCCGCAGGTAGCGGCTGGGTCCGGCCGCGGCGGCGTTGAGCGCGCTCATGTGCAGCAGCCGTCCCGCGCCACCCGCACGGCATGCCGCGACGACCTTGCGCGCGAGCCCCACGTGCGCCTCCTGGAAGCTCCGCTCCCCGCGACCGTCATGCAGCACGCCCACCAGGTTGATGACCGCATCCGCGCCGCGCACGAACGCCGCGAGCTGCGCGGCGTCGTGCACGTCGACGGCGGCGACGTCCACCGTCGGCAGCAGGATCAGCTGCTCCTTGGCGCGCTCGCGATCGCGCGTCGCCACCCGCACCCGGTAGCCCTCCGCCGCCAGCGCGTGGCAGACATGGCGGCCTACAAAACCGCTCCCGCCAAGAACGCAGACCTCATTGATCTCCATGGGCAGATTTTACCCCCGACCCTTCAGCCTTCGGTCTTTGTTCCGTTCCGGCAGGCGGCTCCGCTTAAGGCGTGTCCCCCAGCGAAGCTTCCTTGTCGCGCTGCCTGGGGGTAATGACGCCCAGTCGCTGCCTGAGCGCCTGCATCGGCTGCCCGAAATTGTGGGCGTAGTAGCTGGCGTTCGCCATGACCCGCTTCACGTAGTCGCGGGTCTCGTTGAGCGGAATCGTCTCGGCATAGACCGCGCCCTCCAGCGCGGCCTCGGGGAGCCAGGCGCGCGCGCGGCCCGGCCCCGCATTGTAGGCGGCGGATGCGAGCAGCGGATGGCCGTCGAGCGCGTCGAGCACGTGCCTGAGATAGTAGGTGCCGAGGCTGATGTTGGTGTCCACCTCGGTCACGTGCGACCAGCGCCAATCCTTCAGCCCCAGCTTCTTCGCCACCCAGCGCGCGGTGCCGGGCATGAGTTGCATCAGCCCGCTCGCGCCGGCGCGCGACCTGGCGCTCGCGATGAAGCGGCTCTCCTGCCGGATCAACCCATAGACCCACGCCTCGTCCAGCTCGAGCTGCGCGATATGGACGTTCAGCACCTCGCGATAGGGCGCGAGGTAGCGCAGATTGAAATCGTGCAATGCCACGGTGCGGTCCGCGGTATTGATGGCGCGGTCGTAGAGCTCGTGGCGGCGCGCGATTTCGGAGGCGACGAGCAGCTGCCGGTCGTCGAAATCACGTATCGCCCACAGCCATTCCCGGTTCGCCTCCGCGCGCAGGTTAAGGCGGTAGAGCGCGAGCGCCCGCCGCAGGCCGCGGTGCCTGCTCATGGCGTACATGTGCTCGGCGCCCGGCTTGTAGCGGGCGGCGGGCGCCGCGATCTTGCCGCCCAGCTCCTCCAGCGCGAGCTGGCCGTAGAAATTGAACTCGGTCGCGAGCGGCCTCAGCAGCTCGATCGCCTCCTCGCGACGCCCCAGCGCCCGCAACGCCCGCGCCCCCCAGTAGCGCCAGGCGGGTTGCGAGGATTCCCTTCCCGTCATGGCCTCGATCGCCCCCAGCACTTCCGGCCAGTTGCGCTCGCGCAACGCCGCGCGGGCCTTCCAGGCAAGCTGCTGGTCGGAAAGATCGCCGGCATGCGCGTACCACGCGAGCGCGTCGCGTTCGTGTCGCATCGCGCCGAAATAGCCGATCATTCCCCACGCGTAAGCCCTGTCTGCCGGGGAAAAGCGCTCCGCGAGCTTGCTCCAGTGAAGGGCTGCCTGCTGGGGCGCAGTGCGCGCAAGCCGATGGACGGCAAACAGGACGGTCTCGCGCCCGGCGCGACTCTTCAGGTTGAACGCCTGCGGCTTTTCGAGGTATCCCCTCGGATTGGACGCTATGGCTTCGAGCACGCGCGCCCGGGGTTCCTCGCCCGCCGGCAGCCATTGCGCGACCGCGCGCGCAAGGCTCACCTTGCCGGTCTCCAGCGCAAGCCGGGTTCGGGTCCACAGGTCGTCGACCGACAGCATGCCGGCCGCGGCGAGCGCCTCGAACAGCGGCGAGCAGCTCTCGGGCAGGTCGCGCCCGATGAACCACAGCGGCCGGATCTCGGGCAGCGTCTCGCTCGCGTTGATGCGCAGCCGCGCCTGCAGCGCATAGCAGGTGACCTCGATGTCGTCGCCGGCGAGCAGCGGCAGCTCGGCGTTGAACATCTCCCAGTCCCCGCGCTTGCCGAGCACCTTGAGCCATTGACCGCGCAGCCGCTCCGAGAGCGGGCTGTCCCGGTTCGCGACGAGAAAGGCGCGCACGTCCTCGGGTGCCGCCTGCTCGAGCATCAGGTTCAGCTGCCAGTAGGCGACGTACGGCTCGAGGAGGTGGCCTTTCAGCCGGGCAGCGTGCTTGTCGAGCCGGGCGGCATTGCCGGCGCGGAACGCCTCGCGCGCGGCGAGGAACTCATCGTCCAGCGCGGCGCCTTGCGCGCCCACCGCAACCATTATCGCCAAAGCCGCCCACAGCCTGCTCATGTGCGACGCGAAATCCCCTGTTTATGACGTTAATTCTAGCCGGTTTTTCAGGAGATAGAACGCCCGGGCAGGCCGTTCAGTTGACGCGACGGGCCGAGGGTGAAGGGTGGAAGGCGGGGATGAGGAACGCTTGAGGTGAGTGCGTCAGGGCGGCAGCTTCCGTGAGAGCGGGAGAGAGAAAAACGTCCCCTCGCGATCTCCCGATCTTCCAACCTCCCGGCTTTTCGATCTCACGATCTCCCGACCTCCCGATTTCACGGAATTTGTCGAATCACGACCTACGAATCACGATTCACGCCGTTTGTGTCCAGGGGCGCGAGTCCCGCGGAACCGATACGCTAACCGAGAAACAGCTTGTAAGCGGGGTTGCGCGTTTCTTCGCGGAAGGGGTAGCCGACCTTGGCCAGAAAGGCGCGGAACTTGCGCTTGTCCGCCGCCGGCACCTGCATGCCGACCAGCACGCGCCCGTAGTCGGCGCCGTGGTTGCGGTAGTGGAACAGGCTGATGTTCCAGCCGCTCCTCATGGCGGTGAGAAATCGCATCAGCGCGCCCGGCCGCTCCGGGAATTCGAAGCGGTAGAGGATCTCGTCGTCCACGGTGGGTGCGTGCCCGCCCACCGTGTGCCGGATGTGCAGCTTCGCCAGCTCGTTGTCGCTGAAATCGAGCGTCTTGAGCCCGCGCCGCCGGAGCTTCCGGATCAGCCGGTCGGTTTCCTTGCGGTCATGGACCTGCACGCCGACGAAGACGTGGGCGCGCTGCGGATCGGCGAAGCGATAGTTGAACTCGGTGATGTTGCGGGCGCCGATGAGCGAGCAGAACGCGCGGAAGCTGCCGGGACGCTCGGGGATGGTGACGGCAAGGATCGCCTCGCGCTTCTCGCCGAGCTCGGCTTCCTCCGCGACGAAGCGCAGGCGGTCGAAGTTCATGTTCGCGCCGCTGGCGACCGCCACCAGCGTCCTGCCGCGAGCGCCGGAGCGGGCGGCCCAGGCCTTGAGCCCGGCAATGGCCAGCGCACCGGCCGGTTCCAAGACCACGCGCGTGTCCTCGAACACGTCCTTGATCGCGGCGCAGATGGCGTCGGTGTTGACCAGCATGACGTCGTCCACCAGCTCGCGGCACAAGCGGAACGTCTCGCGGCCGACCAGCTTCACCGCCACGCCGTCGGCGAACAACCCCACCTGCGCTAGCTTCACGCGCCGCCCGGCCTGGAGCGAGCGGTACATGGCGTCGGCGTCCTCCGGCTCGACGCCGATCACCTTGATCTCCGGGCGCAGGCGCTTCACGTAGGCGGCGATGCCCGAGATCAGCCCGCCGCCGCCGATGGCGACAAAGATGGCGTGAATGGGCTCGGGATGCTGGCGCAGCATCTCCATCGCGATCGTGCCCTGGCCCGCGATCACGTCGGGATCGTCGTAGGGATGCACGAAAGCAAGCCGGCGGCGCCGGCCAAGCGCGCGCGCATGCGTGTAGGCCTCGTCGTAGGAATCGCCGTGCAGCAGCACGGTGGCGCCGCGCGCTTTGACCGCCGCGATTTTGATCTGCGGCGTCGTGACCGGCATCACGATGGTGGCGCGGCAGCCGAGACGCTGCGCCGCGAGCGCGACGCCCTGTGCGTGGTTGCCGGCGGAGGCGGCGATCACGCCGCGCTTCAAAACGGCGGCCGGGAGATGCACCATCTTGTTGTAGGCCCCGCGCAGCTTGAAGGAGAACACCGGCTGCATGTCCTCGCGCTTGAGCAGAACGCGGCTGCCGGTGCGCGCGGAGAGCGCCGGCGCGATCTCGAGCGGCGTCTCGACCGCGACGTCGTAGACGCGCGCGGCGAGGATGCGTTCGAGGTAGTCGTTTTTCTTCATGGTGTCGGTGAAGGCTGCTAAGGGTAACAAAAATGCGGCGTTTCAGCCATTTGCCGCCGCTCCGGCGCGAACGGGAAATGGTATAGTCCGCGCAGCGGGATCGAATCACGAATCGCGATTCACGAATCACGCTCCTCAACGATGACCCAGGACGAAATGAAACAGGCCGCGGCGAAGGCCGCGATCGCCCACGTTCCCGACGATTGCGTGGTGGGTGTCGGCACCGGCTCCACGGCCAACTTCTTCATCGCCGAGCTGGGTGCAATCAAGCGCCGCATCGAGGCGGCGGTGGCGAGCTCCGAGGCAACGGCAAAGCGGTTGAAGGACCTCGGCATCCGGGTGGTGGATCTGAACGGCGTGGACGAGCTGCCGGTGTACGTGGACGGCGCGGACGAGGTGACGCGCCACCTTGCCATGATCAAGGGCGGCGGCGGGGCCCTGACGCGCGAGAAGATCGTGGCGGCGGTCGCGCGGAAGTTCGTGTGCATCGCCGATCAATCGAAGCGGGTGGATGTCCTGGGCAGGTTCCCCCTGCCGGTGGAGGTGATCCCGCTCGCGCGCTCCCACGTCGCGCGCGAGCTGCGCAAGCTCGGCGGCCACCCGCAATGGCGCCAGAACCTCGTCACCGACAACGGCAACGTGATCCTCGACGTGCACGGGCTCTCGATCCTGAACCCCGCCGAGCTGGAGAGCGCGCTTAACCAGATCGCGGGCGTGGTGGCGAACGGGCTGTTCGCGCGGCGCGGCGCGGACGTGCTGCTGCTCGGCACCGAGCGCGGCGTGGAAACCCTCAAGCGTTAGGAATTTTCCGGCCCGAGGGCCGGAAAACTCCTTATCCAAGACCCATCTTTCGTCCGGAGAGAAGCGCGAACTTGCGAGCGCGAGCGGATCGCATTCGACAAGCGGTGCGGGACGGAGTTTGCCGTCCACGACGCATCCACGCGGTCCGCGCCCCCTCCCCCTCGTCGGGCTCATGTAAGGAATTTGCCGGGCCAGCGGCCGGCAAATTCCTCGGGGGACGCAAAACTGTCATAATTGCCTGATACCGTCGGCCGTTTGATTGCGGCAGGAGGCTTTCACATGCCCGAGCATACCCTCAAGCAGTTCGACGCCGAGCTCGAGGCGGTGCGCGCGCGCGTGCTGCAGATGGGCGGGCTGGTCGAGGAGCAGATCGCGCGCGCCATGGAATCGCTCTCGAGCGGCAACACCCAGCTCGCGGTACGGGTCGTGGAGGATGACCATCGCGTGAACGCGCTGGAGGTGGCGATCGACGAGGAGTGCAGCACCATCATCGCCCGCCGCCAGCCGGCGGCGGTGGACCTGCGGATGCTGATGATGGTGGTGAAGACCATCACCGACCTCGAGCGCATCGGCGACGAGGCGGCCAAGATCGCGCGCATGACGCAGTTGATCTACGAGGCCGACCGGCCGTTCGTGCCGCGCACGAGCGACGTGCGACACATGGCCGACGTCGCGCTTGCCATGCTGCGCAATGCACTCGATTCCTTCGCCCGGCTGGATCTCACCGTTGCCGCCAAGGTGGTGCGCCAGGACGAAAGCGTCGATGACGCCTTTCGCGGCATCCTGCGCCAGCTCATCACGTTCATGATGGAAGATCCGCGCACCATCTCGCATACGCTCGAGATCCTGTTCATCGCCAAGGCGATCGAGCGCATCGGCGACCACGCCAAGAACATGTCCGAGTACGTGGTCTACATGGTGAAGGGCAAGGACGTGCGCCACACCGGGCCCGAAGCCGTCGAGCGCGAAGCGCTCACGCAGCATTAGCAGCCTGTCAGATTACCAAGTCCGACGGGCTGCTAGGCGCCTCCAAACGCCCTCGGAGCCGTAGCGCCGCGCCTCAAGATTCCTTATACTGGCGCTGACGACCGAGAGGAAACGCCACGCAACCGATCGCATCCAGCCTTCCGAAGCGCCGCCGCATCCGGCAATCCGCCGCGGCGGCGGTTTTTTCCTGGTTCCCCGCGGCGCGGCACGCCCGCGACCGCCGCCTCGTTCCCTGGTAAGGCCCATGCCCGAGTTTTCGACGCTGGCCGCCGTTGATCTGGGCTTGGGGGTTTTTGGCTCCGGCATAACCCAGATCGACCGCGGCCGCGGCGCCAGGGTTCTGAATGCCTGAATTCTCCACTCTGGCCGCGGTCGATCTCGGCTCGAACTCTTTTCACTGCCAGGTCGGTCGCGTCGTCGGAGACCAGGTCTACCCGCTCGACGCATTGCGCGAGCCCGTGCGCCTCGGGGCCGGGCTCAACAAGGACAAGCGCCTCGACGAGGCGACGCAGGAGCGGGCGCTCGCCTGCCTGAAGCGCTTCGGCGAGCGGCTGCGCGGCTTCGACAAGCACGCGGTGCGCGCGGTCGGCACCAACACGCTGCGCGTGGCCAAGAACGCCCAGCCCTTCCTCAGGAAGGCCGAGGCGGCGCTTGGCTTCCCGATCGAGGTGGTCGCGGGACGCGAGGAGGCGCGGCTGATCTACCTCGGGGTCTCGCACGAGCTGCCCGCCTCGCGCGAGAAGCGCCTGGTGGTGGACATCGGCGGCGGCTCGACGGAAGTCGTGATCGGCTCCGGCTACAAGCCGCTGCGGCTGGAAAGCCTGTTCATGGGCTGCGTCTCCTACAGCATGCGGTTTTTCGGGGACGGCAAGGTCACCAAGGGCGCGATGAAGCAGGCCGAGCTCGCGGCCCGCAACGAACTGCAGCCGATCGTCGCGAAATTCGCGCGCGGCAACTGGCAGCAGGCGGTGGGATCCTCCGGCACCGTGCGCGCGCTCGCGGACGCCATCGAGCAGAACGGCTTCGGCGAAGGCGGCATCACCCCCGCCGGGCTCGACCGCCTGCGCGCCCACCTGATCAGGGCCGGCGACATGGACAAGGTCGAGCTTGCCGGGCTGAAGCCGGACCGCGTTCCGGTGTTTCCCGGCGGGCTGGCAATCCTGAACGCGGTGTTCTCGGAGCTCGACGTCGACTCGCTGACGGTATCGGGCGGCGCGATGCGCCAGGGCGTGCTCTACGACCTCCTGGGCCGCGTCCATCACAAGGACATGCGCGACGTCACCGTCGCGCAGTTCATGCAGCGCTATCACGTGGACGCGCTGCAGGCGCGGCGCGTCGGCGCGCTCGCCTTCGCCCTCTATCGCAAGCTGACTGCGGAAGCGGGGGAGCCGGACGAGGACGTCCTGCGCGGCATCGCGTGGGCGTCGAAGCTCCACGAGATCGGTATCTCGGTCGCCTTCAGCGGCTATCACAAGCACTCGGCCTACATCCTCGAAAACGCCGACATGCCGGGCTTCTCGCGCGACGAGCAGGCACGGCTCGCCGTGCTCGTTCAGGCGCACCGGCGCTCGCTCGCCAAGGTGGCCAAGCGGATCGACGAGCACGAGGCGAACTGGAACATGGTAATCGCCCTGCGGCTCGCGGCGCTGTTCCATCGCAGCCGCTCCGACACGGCGCTGCCGCCGCTGCAGGTGAAGCGGCAGGGAAAGAAATTCCGCATCGCCCTGGATCCCGCCTGGCTCGCGCGCAACCCCCTCACCGTCACGGCGCTGCACGACGAGATCCAGGAGTGGGACGAGGTCGGCTTCGAACTGAAGATCCCGGAGCTGGACGAAGTCGAAACCGGGCCCGAGATCGCCCTCGCCAGCTAGAGCTCGTCTCAAAAGCAGGAAATGGACAGGATTAATCGTGTCTATTCCGGTCTTGGCTTGCGGGATTGTTGAGGTACGTTCCAAACACCCCCGGGCGTCGCGCGGTGCCCAGGGCGCCCGCCGACGCTACCAGTGCAGCGCGCGAAACTGGGCGGTTTTCTTGCGCTGGTGATGCTGCATCCGGGCGATCACGTTGTCGAGCACGGCCAGCGCCTGGATCAGGTACGGGCCCTTGTTGAGCATCACGCACTCGGCACGCTCGGACATCGCGGCGTCCGAGATCTCGGCGCGCGACGGGCGCCCGCGCTTGACCAGCCCTTCGAGTACCTGGGTCGCCCAGATCACCGGCACGTGCGCCGCCTCGCACAACCACAGGATCTCTTCCTGGATCTCCGCCATGCGCTCGTAGCCGATTTCGACGGCGAGATCGCCGCGGGCGATCATCACGCCGAACGCATGGCTGCCGGCGCCGTGCACGATGATATCGGGCAGGTTTCCCACGGCGGTGCGCGTCTCGATCTTGGCGATGATGCCGAGGTCGGAGCGCCCGCGTTGCGCGAGTGCCTGCACCAGCGCGTCCATGTCGGCGGCCGAGCGCACGAACGAAAAACCAATGATGTCCGCGCGACGCGCGGCAACGTCGAGATCGGCGAGATCGGCTTCACCGAGCGCGGGCAGCGGCAGCTCGCAGTCGGGAAAATTGAGCCCCTTGCCGGGCGCGACGCGCTCGCCGCCGGGGCGCGCGTGCGTGACGCGCAACCACGCGCCGTGTTCGTCGAGCACTTCGACCACCGTCCCGATCTTGCCGTCGTCGATCCACACGTGATGGCCGACCTTGAGCGCCGAGAACACCCGCGGCTCGCTGCACGAGATGTGCGCGGGCGCGACCGTCTGGCCGCGCCGGTTCACGCGTTTCGGCTCCCCCGGGGTCTGCGCGCGGGTCAGCAGCAGGACATCATTCTCCCCGAGCCGGATCTCGAGCGGCGCCGCGGCGATTTCGCCGATTGCGGTGGTCGCGGCGGCGGCTCGCGCGCCGCGCAGCGGCACGCGCTTGAACACCGTATCCGCGCCGAGCCACGCGCCGCGGGTCGTGCTCGTGAGGAATGTCGCGCCGGACAACCGCCTTTCGGCCAACAGCCGCCGCTCGCGCCCCCGCACGTCGACGAAATGGAGGGTGTCGCCGCGGCGCAGCTGGTCGAGCCAGGCGCGCGCCACGGTCAGCCGAGCCGGAGCATCGCCGCTCCTGCCGACCGGAGCGGGCGGGCCAGGGCGCTCCGATGCATCGAGTATCACGCGCGCCGGCCGCAGCGGCCGGCCCCGCAGGTCGCGCTTGATCCGGATGCGCAGCAGCGGCGGCCCGGTTTCGATCGCGCCGGTGCGCAGCTTCGGCCCGCCCAGGTCCATGAGGATGCGGCACGGCCTGCCGGCCTCGCGCGCCGCGCGCCGGACGTTGCGTACCATCGCGCGCCAGGCGGCGGCGTCGTCATGCGCGCAATTGATGCGCGCGCAATCCATGCCGCCCTTCACCGCCTCGCGCACGAAACCGTAGTCGGTCGCCGCCTCGGTCGGCAGCGTCACCATGAAGCGCGTCCGGCGATTCGCCGGCGGCGGCCCGAACAGGCGGTTGGTGTGGTGGCGCAGCAGCACTTCGTCGCGCGTCATCGCGCTCGCGACGCCGGCGATGCGCCGCCGCAGGATGCGCTTGCCCGTCATCTGCTTGAGCGCGTGGATCACCGAGTCGAGTGATGCCATGACATGGCCCTCGCAGCGCCCCAGCGACGACAGCCCGAGCGTGGTGAGATCGCGCTGGATCGCGCGCAGGTCGTGGCGACGCAGGCCGATATACGCCGCGAGATTGGCCGCGCTTGGGTAGTACTCGCGCTTGAGCAGGTGCGGCCGCCAGCTCTTGGCGAGCGCGCTGCCCGCCGCGCGCACCGCGTCACGCAGCGCGTGCATGCGCGCCAGCAACCCGCGCACGTCCGTGATGCTGCCTTGCCAGCGTCGATCCGCGACCGCGCCTTGCGCGGGCTCCCGCAAGCGCGGCGCTTTCCCGCGCGCGCGCGCCGGGACGGTACCGTCGCGCGGGCCGGCCGCCGCCGGGACCTCGCCGCCGGAATCCGTCGTGCGGCTCACCGCTCAACCCTGCTTCTTCGCGCGCTTCAGCGCCGCCTCGACCGCCCGGCACAGCGTGCTCAGCACCTTGATCCGCGCGTGATACTTGTTGTTGGCCTCGACCAGCGTCCACGGCGCGATCGAGGTCGAGGTACGGTCCACCATGTCGCACACCGCCCGCTCGTACACCTCCCATTTCTTGCGGTTGCGCCAGTCCTCCTCGGTGATCTTGAAGCGCTTGAACGAGACCTTCTCGCGCAGCTTGAAGCGCTTGAGCTGCTCTTCCTTGCTGATCGTGAGCCAGAACTTCACCACCACGATGTTCTGGCGCACCAGCGCCTGCTCGAAATCGTTGATCTCCTTGTAGGCGCGCATCCAGTCCGCCTCCTTGCAGAAGCCTTCCACGCGCTCCACCAGCACCCGGCCGTACCACGAGCGGTCGAATATCGTGAAGCGGCCCAGCCGCGGAATGTGGCGCCAGAACCGCCACAGGTAGGGTTGCGCGCGCTCTTCCTCGGTGGGCGCGGCGACCGAAACGTTGAAATAGCTGCGCGCATCGAGCGCCTGGGTGACGCGCCGGATCGCTCCGCCCTTGCCCGCCGCATCGTTGCCCTCGAACACCGCGACCACCGAGATGCGCTTGAAGCGGGGGTGGCGCGCGGCAAGGTTGAGCCGGCCCTGCCATTTCTCGAGCTCCTTCTGGTACCGGTCCTTGGTCAGCGGCTGATCGAGCTCGAGCGAATTGATCACGTCGCGACGGTCGACCGCCGGCAGCATCGGCGGGGTCTTGTCGGGCAACCGATCGACCGGCTTCTCGTCGAGGCGCTCGCGCATCGCGGCGAGCAGGTGCCGGCCGAAGCTCAATGAGCGGTAGCGCGCATCGGCGCCCGGCACCACGATCCACGGCGTCTCGCCGGTGGAGGTCTTGCGCAGGAACGGCTCGCAGATTCTCACGAACTTCTTGTAGAGCTTGAAATACTTCCACTCGATATCGGTCACGCGCCAGCGCGTCTTGGGGTCCTTCTCCAGGGCCTTCAGGCGCGCTTTCTGCTGGCCTTTCGAAAGATGGAACCAGTACTTGAGCAACAGCACGCCTTCATCGCTCAGCATCTTCTCGAAACGCAGGATCTCGGCGATGTGCTGCGCGAACTCGGGCTCGCCGATCTCGCCGCTAACGCGCGCGACGATGGGATAGGTGTGCCAGGCGCCGAAAAAGATGCCGATCTTGCCCTTGGGCGGCAGCGCGCGCCAGAAGCGCCACAGCGGCGGGCGCTCGCGCTCCTCGTCCGACTGCTCGGGAAAGGCATGGGTATAGACGTGGCGCGGGTCCATCCATTCGTTGAGCAGGTTCACCGTCTCGCCCTTGCCCGCGCCCTCGACGCCGGCGATCAGGATCAGCACCGGGAAACGGCCGTTCTCCTTGAGGTCGTACTGCGCGTTGAGCAGTGCTTCGCGCAGCTTCGGCGCCTCCCTCCGGTACGTCGCCTTGTCGATCTTGTGCTCGAGTTCCGCCGATTCAAACATCTTGTTCTCCCTTCGACTGGCAGCTTCGTTCACCCTACAGCAGGTCCGGGGCGATCACGGCCCGCACCACGACTTGGTTCGGGCTGCGGGCCACGAGCCACCAAATCGCGCCTTTCTTGATGCTCCAGTCACCGGGTTTGCCGGTTAGCGCCAGGGCCACCGCCTGGCCAAGGGTGGGCTGATGGCCGACCACGACGACCGTGCGCTCGCCGCGCGGCCAGCCCGCCGCCTTGAGCACCGCCTGCGCGTTCGCGGAAGTCCCGACCTCGCGGACGGTCTCGAATTTCTTGGTCAGCGCCTCGGCGGTATCTTGCGCGCGGCGCGCCGGGCTCGCCAGCACCACGGCGTCCTTGGGCAGGTTCTCCTTGAGCCACGTCGCCATGCGCTCCGCCTGCTTTTCGCCCTTGGTGGTGAGCTTGCGCTCCTCGTCCGGAACACCGCTCTCGGCGTCGGCATGACGCCATAATATGAGGTCCATGGGATTCCTCTGATCGATTTGAGGTGTCAACCGAAGGGGCTCGATGCCACCTTCTGAAACAATAGGTTATAGAACTACCGGTCTTATCCTCAAACTCCGTAGGGGCATTTTGCGCCACTTCGGCGAAAACCCGGTCTGACCTATATCAAACAAACCGCTCGTTTATCGCCAAAAACGACCCGCGGCCCGGAACAGCTTCCAGGGACCCTTGAGTTCGCCCCGCAACGTCGCCGCGCGGCTGCGGCTCCACCCGAGCAGAATTCCCTTCGCCTCGGGCACGTGTTTGTCCCCCTCGCCGTCGAAACCCTGGGCAATGAGATTCGCCACGATTCCGGCGTCGTTGATCGCACCCAGCATGTCCTGAAGGCGGGACAGCCGCTTCAGGGCTTCACGCACCGGTTTTGCCTCATAGAGCCCCGCGAAAAAGTCCGCGGCGTAGCGGAACTTCTTGACCGCGATGCGCAGGCGGTGCAGCTCCTTCGTCGAGAGTTTGCCGATTTCGTGGCCGCGTTTGCGCACCCGTTGGTACCGCTTCTCCAGCACCTTCGCGGCAAAATCGCTTACCGGCGCGTCAAACACAACGCGCCGGTCAAGGTCGAGTTGGGAAGGCCAGTCCTCGGACGCAAGCCACGCCCCGAGCGAGAGCATCAGCCGTCGGTGGCGCTTGGAGCGCACCACGCGGCGCGCCTTCGCGCCGGCGCGGCTCCGCAGCTCCCGGCAGTGCCCGCTGAAGGCCTTGAGCTCACCGTGCGTGCCGAATTCCCGCTCGATGGGAGGCAGCGTCTCCGTGACGAACACGTCCCAGTCGCGTGCCGGCCCGAGACTCGCGGCGAGCCAGGTCAGCTCCGCCACCAGGCGCGCGATCGCCGCCTCGGACATGGCTGGCCCGAATACGTCAAACGCCGAGCGCAGGCGGCGCAGAGCAACCCGCATCTGGTGCAGGTACTCGGGATCGCCGTCCGCCAGCATGCCGCGCTCGTTCGCCTGGAGGTGCGCGATATTGGCCCGCATTACCGCCTTGAACGACTCGCCCACCGACAGAGCCGGCGTGAGCGCGGCGGGGTGCGCCCTGGCCGGTTTCGGATCCTTGCGGCGATAGAGCGCATAGCCGCGCTCCGCCTTGGAGCGGTTCTCGATCGAGAGCGGCAGGTCCTTCACGAGCTTCAGCGCGATCTCGTAGAGCTGCTGCGGGACGCCGTTCTTCAACTCGAGTTCCAGCTCGAAGACCGGCGTGCTGCGCTTGCCGCTCCGGATCATGCCCCGGTCCATGCTCGCCTCCACGCGCGTCGCCGAATCAATTTCAAGGAGCCGGGTGCTGCGGACAAAGTCGGTGACGAATACGGGCTTCAGCCGGGCGCGCAGGCGTTCCGAGGAAAACGCCTCGGCAAGCTCGTGATGCCCGATCCGGGAAAAATCCGGCGTGGGCCCCGCCACCTCCGCCTCGTCCTCGAGGCGCCGGTGCAACCCGGCGAGGGCGGTTCCGCCGCCTTTCACGGCCTGAATCCAGCGCCCCGCTTCGCGCCGCAGCCGAAGCGCGATGCCCTGCCGCCACAGGTCGAGCCGCGGCGTATCGAAGTAAACACTCTGCAACCGATGCCTCGAAACACGCGGGGCGCCTTTGAGCAGGGGGTGCGCCGAGAGGCGGCGCATCGCCCCGGGAGGAACCAGTAGCTTCAGCTCGATCTCGACCGGAGGGACCGCGGGTTTCATCACGGCTCCGCTAGCCGCTTTCGCGGCGGGAAGCTCCGGATTTCCAGTGCCGTTTCCGGCTGGATGGACCGGTCTCCGGGCAGCCTGCGTTTCCACGCCTAAACCTGCGCCTGTTGCGGGACGCGGGCCAGCATCTCGAGCAACATCTCCTGCGCCGAGTGACGATTCGCGCCGCGGCGGGGAGTGCGCACCTGGTAGCAGCCATCCGGCCCCATCTCCCACGCCTCGCAGTTGTCTTCGAAGTAGGGTTTCAGCCCTTCGCTGATGACGCGTTTCTTGAGCTTCGCGTCGAGCACCGGGAAACAGGTTTCCACGCGCCGGAAGAAGTTGCGGTCCATCCAGTCCGCGCTAGACAGATAGACATCCTCCGCGCCGTCGTTGTGAAAATAGAACACCCGCGTGTGTTCCAGGAAGCGGCCGACAATGGAACGCACACGGATGTTGTCCGAGACCCCTGGAATGCCGGGCTTCAGCGCGCAGACGCCGCGCACGATGAGGTCGATCTCGACGCCGGCCTTCGATGCCTCGTAGAGCGCGGCGATGGTCTCTGGCTCGAGCAAGGCATTCATCTTGGCAATGATGCGGCCTTTCTTTCCGGCCTGGGCGTTCTGCGCCTCGTTCTGGATCGCCCGCGCGATCTGCTTGTGCAGCGTGAACGGCGATTCCCACAAATGCTTCAACTTGGTCGCGCGACCAAGCCCCGTCAACTGGATGAAAATGTCGTTGACGTCGACCCCGATCTCCTCGTTCGCGGTAAACAGGCCGAAATCGGTGTAGAGCTTGGTGGTACGGGGATGATAGTTGCCGGTCGAAAGGTGCACGTAGCGGCGCAGCCGCTCCTCCTCCCGCCGCACCACCATCAGCATCTTGGAGTGCGTCTTGATCCCGACCACGCCGTAGACCACGTGCGCGCCGACCTCTTCCAGCCGTTGCGCCCAGTTGATGTTAGCCTCCTCGTCGAAGCGCGCGAGCAGCTCCAACACCACCGTGACCTCCTTGCCGGACTTCGCCGCGGCGATCAGGATATCCATCAGTTCCGATTCGGCGCCGGTGCGATACACCGTCATCTTGATCGCGACCACCGCCGAGTCGCGCGCGGCCTGCTCAAGGAAGGCGATCACGGGCTGGAATGACTGGAACGGGTGATGAAGCAGGATATCACCCTCCCGGATCGCACTGAACATGTCGCCTGGTCGCTCGAACTGCGCCGGCAATCCGGGGCGGAAAACCGGGAATTTGAGAGTCGACCGATCCACCAAGTCCGGCACATTGATGAGGCGTGCCAGGTTCACCGGCCCGTCCACGCGGTAAAGGTCGTCCTGACCCAGGCTGAACTGCGAGAGCAGGTATTCCGAAATCTGCGGCGAGCAGCTGTCGGCGACCTCCAGCCGCACCTCGTCGCCAAATTGCCGGTGCGGCAACTCGCCGCGCAGCGCCGTGCGCAGATTCGTCACTTCTTCCTCGTCCACGAACAGCTCGCTGTTCCTTGTCACCCGGAACTGGTAGCAGTTCACCATCTTCATTCCGGCGAAGAGATCGGCCACGCGCACGTGCAGAACGGAGGACAGGAATACGAAATCGTATTCCGCCTTGGAGACCTCTCGCGGCAGCCGGATCACCCTCGGCAGGACGCGCGGCGCCTGCACGATGGCAATCCCCGAGTTCCGGCCGAATGCATCCTTGCCTTCAAGCTCTATGGCAAAGTTCAGGCTCTTGTTGAGTACCCGCGGGAAGGGATGCGCCGGGTCGAGCCCGATCGGCGTCAGCACCGGCATGACCTCGCGGGAAAAATAGGCTTTGACCCATTCCGCCTGCGCCGGCGTGAAATCCGAATGCCGCACGAAGCGGACGCCTTCGGCTTCGAGCCCCGGCAGGATCTCCTGGTTGAGCAACTGGTACTGCGTGGCCACCAGCTCGTGCGCCTCCTTCGCCACCTGCTTGAACACGAGCTGGGCATCCATCCGGTCGGGGCCGATCACGGGCGTTCCGGCCTCGATCTCCGCCTGCAGCCCCGAGACGCGGATCTCGAAAAACTCGTCGAGATTGCTGGACAGGATGCACAGGAACCGCAGCCGCTCGAGCAGCGGTGTCGCCCGATTTTCCGCCTGCGCCAGCACGCGCCGGTTGAACGCGAGCTGGCCGAGCTCGCGGTTGAGATACAGCTCCGGGATATCGCGTGGCTTGTTCATTGCCTCAGGAATTTGTCGGATTCTCGGTCGACAAATTCCTTAGTGAGATCCGTTTGCAGATAAAGACAAAACGGGCAGCGCCCGGACGTTTATCGGGGTTGGCGCCGGGAAAATTGCAGACAAAGCCCGCATGTCGCAGGCGCCTCCACGCGCTTCCCAATCGAATGCGCCCCGGCGTCTTGGCATTCATGAAACATGCGGGCTGGCGCCTATTTCCTGGGGGGTGGAACGTAGCCGGAAGCGACGTCGGCGCCCCCGCCAAAGAAGTACTTCTCCATCTGCTGCGCGAGGTATTCGCGCGCCTTCCGGTCGGCAAGATTGAGGCGGTTTTCATTGACCAGCATTTTCTGGTGTTCGAGCCACTGGCGCCAGGCTTCCTTCGACACCTGGTCAAAGAGCCGCTTGCCGAGCTCGCCCGGATAAGGCGGAAAATCAAGGCCTTCCGCCTCACGCCCGAGCTTCACGCAATGGACCATTCTAGGCATGGTTCACGGTCTCAAGCTAGTGCCCGAATATTTCACGAATATTGCAAAAATCTTACGGGGGTCCGGCGCTCAAGTAAACCGCAGTTCCAGATTGGCATTTTGCCTGCGGCTGGCGGAGGCGAGCAGGGGGTGGTCCGCGCGCGGCTTCTCCAGGTAGTAGCCCTGCACGCAGTCCACGCCGAAGCCTTTCAGCATGTCGAGCGTTTCCTCGTCCTCCACGCATTCGGCGATGGTGGTCTTGTGCAGCCCCCGGGCGACGGTCACGATCGCCCTCACGAACAGCTGGTTGTCGTTCTCCTGCGGCAGGTTGCGGATGAACAGGCCGTCGATCTTCACCGAATCCACCTGCAGGTGCTTGAGGTAGGCGAAGGAGGAAAAGCCCGTTCCGAAATCGTCCAGACTGACGCCGCAGCCGGTCTGATGCAGCGCCTCGATGAAGCGCTGGGCGTCGTGCAGGTCGGAAACCGCGGACGTTTCGGTGAGCTCCACCATCAGCCGCCGCGGGGCGACGCCATGATGCTTCAGCTGCTCCGCGATGTACTGCGGCAGCGTCGGCTCGTCGAACGAGCGCCCGGAGATGTTGACTGCGAGCGCCGGGATGGACTTCAGTTCGGCAAGCATCTGGATGGACTCGCGCAGCACCCAGCGGTCGATTTCGAGGATCTTGCCCGATTTCTCCGCCACCGGTATGAACTGGCCCGGCATCAGCAGCAGCGAAGGGTCGTTCTGGTCACGCATGCGCACCAGCACCTCGAAGTGCGACAGCGAGCGGTCGGTGGCGGAGTACACCCCCTGGAACTGCAGGTCCATCAGGTCGTTTTCCAGCGCGTGCAGGATGCGGTCGTTCCAGGACAGGCGCTTCACCATCTGGAGGCTGCTGTCGAGGTCGCTGCGGTAGATGCGCCAGGCGTTCTTGCCCGCCTCCTTGGCCTGGTACATCGCGGTGTCGGCGCGCGCGATCAGGTCCTCCGCGTTGTCGGCGTGGTCGGGATAGACGGCGATGCCGAGCGAGCTCGTCAGCCGCAGGCTCTGGCCCTCGAACTGGAAGCGCACCAGCGCGATCGCGCGCGTGATGCGGTCGGCGAGAATACGCAGCATCTCGTCGGAGATTTCCGGCACCAGGATCGCGAACTCGTCGCCCCCCAGGCGCGAGAAGATCTCGTTGCGCCGCACCTGCCCCCCCACCTCGCCCGCGACGCGAATCAGCATCGCGTCGCCCGCGCGGTGGCCAAAGGTGTCGTTGATGTACTTGAAATCGTCGAGGTCGAAGAACAGCAGCGCAACCCGCGAATCGTGGCGCTGGGCGTCCGCGATCATGCGCGCGAGCTCCTCGTTGAAGCGGTGGCGGTTGAAGAGGCCGGTCAGCGCGTCGCGCTCGGCGAGGTAGATCAGCTGGTCCGCGGTCTGGCGCTCGCGGGTGACATCCTGGAACAGCCAGAGATGGCCGACCGGCCGGCCGTAGACGTCCTCCACCGAGTGCACCTGCTGGGTGACGAGCCGGCCGTCCGCCATCTGGATCTCGAGCGCGTCCAGGATCTCGCCTTCGCGCGGCAGGCGCAGCACGTGCCTGCCCTGCTCCTCCGGGCGCGCCAGCGCGCTCGCCGAGGTCGCGAGCGCTTCCTGCGGGCTGCGGCCGATCAGGCGGGTGCCCGGCGCGATCATCCAGATGCGGGTGAACGCCGGATTCGTGTACACCACCCGGTCATCGTGGGACACGAACAGGATTCCGGTGTCCATCGCCGCAAGCAGCGCCGAGAGCCGAGCGTGCTCATCCTGCGCGCGCGTGAGGTATTCCTGCTGGACCGACTGCGCGTCGCGCAGCTCGACCACCGTCGCCTCGAGGCGTTGCTCCGCCTCCTTGCGCTGGGTGATGTCGCGGATGCTGATGCGGATGCCGAGGTAGCCGCCGCGGCTGTCGTAGATCGGGCGCCAGTCGGCCGCCGCCCAGAATTCGGAGCCATCCTTGCGCTTGCCGCGGAACTCATAATCCTGGCCGGTGTTGCCGCGCAGCGCGCGGCGGACCTGCCGAACCGTGCGCGCGGCGTCGGCCTCGGCAACGAACGGCGCGGGAAAGTTTTCCGTGGCGAGGCACTCCTCCGGGGTGTAGCCGAACATGTCGAGCACGCGCGGGTTGATCCAGATGAGCCGGCCTTCCGGATTGATCCACAGCTCGCAGTCGTAGCTGTAGTCCGCGATCGCGCTGAACCTGGCCTCGCTCTCGCCAAGCGCCCGGATGCGGCCCTGGAGCGCCGCGGCCATGGCGTTGAACGCGTGCGTGAGCCTGCCGACCTCGTCGCCCCCCTCCACCGGCAGCCGCACGCCGAGATCGCCCGCCGCCAGGCGCTCGCTCGCCCGGGTGAGCTGGGCGAGGTTGCGGGTGAGCCAGTACGAGAGCGCGAACGTCGACACGATGGACAGGATCAGCGCGATTCCGCCAATGACGAGGTTCTCGCGGACCAGCTCGGCGCGCGCGCTGCGCACGAACGCCGTGGACAGGCCGAAATGGAGGCGCCCGATCCGGCGTCCGGCGGCCTCGATGTCCATCGCGCTGTAAACGTGCTCCCGCTGCCCGATGAACGCGACTTTTGCCGGCGCTTCGACCGGAGGCAGGGGGCTCGCCTGCGACCACCCGGCGCTCGCCACCAGCTTGTCATCGGGGTCGAGCAGCACCAGGTAGATGATGCCGTTGTCGCGGCGCACGCGCGCGAGGATTTCGCCGAGGACCTGGTGCTGCCCCGCGGCGAGCGGGACCGAGAGCGCGGCGTTGAGCAGTTGCTTCTGCTCCTCGAGGTGGACGCTGGTGCGCTCGTTGAGCTTGTCCTCCAGAATGCTGATGCCGTTGACGATGAGCAGCGCCAGCATCATCACGTTCACCGCCACGCCGCCCAGCAGCAGGCGCGTGCGCAACGACAGCGTGAGCGGCACTTTTGTCATGAGGCGGCCGCTACAGGCGCTTCACCAGCACCACGGAACGGCGCTGGTAGTTGTACAGCGACCGTTTCTGGCCCGGCAGCAGATCCACGCCCACTTCGGCGAAGCCGCGCTCGACGAACCAGTGCTCGGCGCGCGTGGTGAGCACGAACAGGCGCTTCAGCTTCTGCCGGCGCGCCCGCCCCTCGATTTCCGTCATCAGCCGCTCGCCGGCGCCCGCGTTGCGGAAATCGGGATGCACGACGAGGCAGGCGAGCTCCCCCGCCCGCTCGTCGGGGAAGGGATAGAGCGCGGCGCACCCGACCAGCAGCTTGTCGTGCTCGAGCACCAGGAAGCGCCCGATCTCCCGCTCCAGCCGGTCGCGCCCGCGCTTGACGAGGATGCCCTCGGCCTCGAGCGGCTCGATCAGCCTCAGAACGCCGCCGATGTCCTCGATCCTCGCCTGCCGCAGCGTTTCGATGGGGTCCGGGGTGATCATGGTGCCCACGCCCTTGTGCGTGAACAGCTCCAGCAGCAGGCCGTCGTCGATGTGCCCCGAGATGAGGTGCGCGCGTCTCACGCCGTGCTCGCAGGCGCGCACCGCGTGCGGCAGGTAGAGATGCACGTCGCTGTCGGAAGCATCCGACCGGGCGAGCAGCCCCTGCGCCTGGCGCACCGTCAGGTTGCGCAGCAGCTCGCCGCGCCGCCCCGTCACGCCGGCCGTGTCCATGAGAAAGATCAGCTTTTCCGCCTTGAGCGCGACCGCGGTGGAGGCGGCGACATCCTCCAGCGCCAGGTTGAAGACTTCCCCGGTCGGCGAATAGCCCAGCGGCGAGAGCAGCACCAGCTCGTTGTCCTCGAGCCGCTTCTGAATTGCGGCGGCGTCGATCTTGCGCACTTCCCCGGTATGCATGTGGTCAACGCCGTCGAGCACGCCGATGGGCTTGGCCGTGATGAAGTTGCCGCTCGCCACTCGGATGTCGGCGCCCGCCATCGGCGAGCCGGGCAGCCCCATCGAGAGCGCCGCCTCGATCTCCACTCGCAACCGGCCGCTCGCCTCCTTGGCGCACGCAAGCGCCGCATCGTCGGTGATGCGCAGGCCCTTATGGAAGCGGCCGCGGCGCCGCTGCGCCTTCAGCTTGACCTCGATCTGGGGGCGCGCCCCGTGCACCAGCACGAGCCGCACCCCGAGCGCGGCGAGCAGGTTCAGGTCGTGGGTGAGATCGAGGAACCGCCCGTCGGCCACGACATCGCCGCCGAAGGCGATGACGAAAGTCTTGCCGCGGAAAGCGTGGATGTAGGGCGCGACCGACTGGAACCAGTCGATGAACCGGTCCTGCGCGGACAGCCGGTGCCGCCGCAGGCCCGGCGGCGTGGATTCGGCGGCGGAGGTGGCGGCTTCGTTGCCGGTCGATGGCTTGCGAGTAATGTCGGCCTCCCTTCCCGGCTCACCAGCGCGCCCGGCCCGGTGGCCGGCCCTGGCGTATTTCGTCGGGATTTCAAGCACATAATATGCGAGTACCGGCCCGAAGAAAAGCCGGGAGATCGTGAAGTCGGGAAACCGGGAGATCGAGAAAAGGCCTCATCTGGATGGATGCTGGCGCCCTCGCGTAGTGCATCGCTCTCACGCCCTCCCGCACTCCCGCTCTCACGGCCTCAGAAATCGCCCCACAGCGCCTGCATTGCGGCGAGCGCCGCAATGGCGGCGGTTTCAGTGCGCAGCACGCGCGGCCCCAGGCGCACCGGGACGAATCCGCCGCGCCGCGCCAGGGATTCCTCCTCTGGGGTGAAGCCGCCCTCCGGCCCTGCCAGCAGCACGACGGCTCCGTCCGGCCGGGGAAGTTCGCGCAGACGGGTTTCCGCCAGCGGCGACAGCAGCACGGGCAGCACGGCATCGTGATTCGCGCCGCGGCGCTCGAGGAATTCCTCGAGCGGGGCGACCGGCGCGACCGGCGGAACGCGGTTGCGGCCGCATTGCTCGCACGCCCCGATCGCCACCGCCTGCCAGTGCGACACGCGCCTCGCCGCACGCTCCCGTTCCAGGCGCACGATGCTGCGGCTCGCCGCAAGTGGATGGATGGCGGCGACGCCGAGCTCGACCGCCTTCTGCACCGTGTACTCCATGCGCTCGCCACTGGAGAGCGCCTGGCCGAGCACGACCTCGATCCGGGATTCGCGCTCGACGAGACGGCGCTCGATCACTTTCACCGTCGCGCCGCCCTTCGCGACGCGCTCGATCACCGCCGCGTATTCGGCGCCATCGCCGTTGAAAAGCACCACGGAATCGCCGCTCTTCAGCCGCAGCACCCGTGTCGCATGGTGCGCCTGCCGCGGCGGCAACACGCAGCTTCGGTCCGGCGAGAGCTCGCCGGGGAAGTACACGCGGGACGGCCGGTTGTCCCCGGATATCATGCGAAAATTATGCCACCGTACCCGCCCGGCCCGGCCGGTGGGCGCGCCGGCCGCCCTTTTGCCGGGAGGCAATCGGTAGCAGCTTGTCAGGCTTTCGCCCCGACAAGCCGCTAAATTGAACGACTTATTGCACGGGGTTGCTGTCATTCAGCCTGTCGGCTCCGTGGTAACCCGGATTGACTGTTCATGCGCTCACACCGATCATTCCTGGGACCCAGTCCGACAGGCTGCTAGAATCGCGCTTTTTCGAAAGGATCCGCGTGAGAATCGTGATCCTGGGGGCCGGCCAGGTCGGCTCCACGGTCGCCGAGAGCCTGGTCTCGGAGGCGAACGACATCACCGTGGTGGACGTCGAGCCGGCGCGGCTGAAGCGCCTGCAGGACCGGCTCGACCTGCGGACCGTCACCGGCAACGCCGCCCACCCAGCGGTGCTGGAGCAGGCGGGCGCGCGCGACGCCGACCTGCTGCTGGCGGTGACGCAGAGCGACGAGACCAACATGGTGGCGTGCAAGCTCGCCGCCACGATGTTCAACATCCCGACCAAGATCGCGCGCATCCGCTCCGCCGATTACCTGTCGCATCCCGAGATCTTCTCGCCCGAGAACTTCGCGGTGGATCACTCGATCTGCCCCGAGCAGATCCTGTGCGACTACATCGTGAAGCTGCTGGAGTTTCCCGAGGCGCTGCAGGTGCTCGAGTTCGCCGACGGCAAGGTGAGCCTGGTCGCGGTGCGCGCGTTCCACGGCGGGCCGCTGGTCGGGCGCGAAATCCAGTTCCTGCGCCAGGATATGCCGAAAGTCGACACGCGGGTCGCCGCGATCTTCCGCCGGGACAGCCCGATCGTCCCCGAGGGCAGGACGGTGGTGGAAGCCGGCGACGAGGTGTTCTTCCTCGCCGCCACCGGAAACGTCCGGCAGATGCTGCGCGAGTTGCGCCGCATGGACAAGCCGGTAAAGCGCGTGATGATCGGCGGCGGCGGCAACATCGGCCGGCGGCTGGCGCACGCAATCGAAGATCGCTACGAGGTCAAGATTATCGAGTTCAACAAGGCCGGCGCCGATCGGCTTGCGGCCGAGCTCGACCGGACGCTGGTGCTTGCGGGCGACGTGACCGACGAGGAGCTGCTCGACGCCGAAAACGTCGCGGACATGGACGTCTACTGCGCCGTCACCAATGACGACGAGACCAACATCATGAGCTCGCTCCTGGCGAGGCGCCGCGGCGCGCGCAAGGTCGTCGCCCTCATCAACCGCAATTCCTACGTCAACCTGGTGCAGTCCGGCCAGATCGACATCGCGATCTCGCCGGCCCAAGCGACCATCGGCACGCTGCTTGCGCACGTGCGGCGCGGGGACTGCGCGGTCGTGCATGCCCTGCGCCGCGGCGCGGCCGAGGCGCTCGAACTGATCGCGCACGGCGACGCGAAGTCCTCGAAGGTCGTCGGGCGGCGCATCGAGCAGCTCGATCTGCCCAAGGGCGCGACCATCGGCGCCATCGTGCGCCGCCGCGACAAATCCGGCGCGCCGGCGAAGGACGACGAGGGCGATTACGACGTCATCATCGCCCATCACGACACGGCTATCGAGCCCGACGACCACGTTATCGTGTTCGTGGTGAACAAGCGCATGGTGCCGACCATCGAGAAGCTGTTCCAGGTGGGCGTCGGCTTCGTCTAAATGGCCAGCCTTCTGACCACGGCCCCGATCCTGGGGCTGATCGCGATGTTGATGAGCTCGTCGCAGCTGCTGCCCATCGCGATTTCGCTCGTCTATGCCGATGGCGCGTTATCAGCATTCGTCCTCTCGGCGTGCTTTAACTTCGTGTGCGGATACATTGCATGGCTGGCAACGCGTCGTTTCCGGCAAGAGATCATGGCGCAGGATGCCATTCTCCTCGTGGTGCTCACCTGGTCGGGCGGCGCGCTGTTTGCCACGGTCCCCCTGCTGCTGACCTTGCCGGATTTGTCGTTTACCGACGCCTATTTCGAAACCATGTCGGGCCTCACCACCACGGGCTCCACGATACTGTCCAATCTCGACCGCCTTCCGCCTTCGATCAATATCTGGCGTGGCTTCCTGCAGTGGCTCGGGGGCATGGGAATCATTGTGCTGGCCATCGCAGTCCTGCCGGTGCTTGGGATAGGCGGCCGGCAGATCTACAAGGCTGAAACGCCGGGGCCCATGAAAGACACCAAGCTCACTCCCCGTCTCGCCGAAACCGCGAAAGGACTCTGGCTCATCTACGTCGGATTGTCGCTGGCGTGTTTCGCGGCGTATGCGTTGGCCGGCATGCCCTGGCTCGACGCGTTTATGCATACCCTCTCGACCATGCCGACCGGCGGATTTTCCAACCACGATGCCAGTTTCGGTCATTTCGATTCTCCGTTGCTCGAGTCGATTGCCATTGCTTTCATGCTGATTTCAGCCATCAATTACGGCAGCCATTTTCTTGCGCTGCGCGCCCGGTCGCTGGCGCCTTACCGGCACGATCCCGAAGTCGGCTGGTTTCTGTTGGTCGCGGTGGGCAGTTGCATCGGCGTTGCGTCTTACTTGTGGCTGACGGGCGCGTACCCTGAATTTCTTACCGCTTTGCGGCACGCCAGCTTCAACCTGGTTTCCGTCGCCACCTCCACCGGCTTTGCGACCCAGGATTTCAGCTTGTGGCCGATCTTCACGCCGCTCTGGATGATGTTTCTGGTGAGCTTTTTGTCCTGTTCCGGCTCGACCGGCGGGGGCATCAAAATGATTCGGGCGGTGATCCTCTACAAGCAGGTCTACCGGGAGTTCATCCGGCTGCTGCACCCGACGGCGTCCATCCCCACGAAGATTTCCGGCCAACCGGTGGAAAACAGGGTCGTTTTCGCGGTGCTCGCCTTCCTCTTCATTTACATTGTGTGCATCGTATCGTTGACCCTTGTCCTTACCGCCAGCGGACTCGACGTCGTTACGGCGTTCTCGGCGGTCATCGCGTGCCTCAACAACCTCGGTCCTGGCTTGAATCAGGTCGGGCCCGCCACCACTTTTGAAGTTCTCAACGACTTCCAGATCTGGCTGCTCAGTGCCGCCATGCTGATCGGCCGGCTGGAACTGTTCACCGTCCTCGTGATCCTCACGCCCGTGTTCTGGCGGAAATAGCAACCTCCGGCTCGCCCGGCCCCAGCGCGTCGTGCGGCGGCCAGGGAGCAAATCCGGGATTCTCCTGTCAAACAAGGGCGCGGTTCGGCCGGGGCGCGCGATTGTGAAGAGCGGCGGCGGCATTTACAATGACTGCCAAACCGGACGTGAAACGCCGGTTTGGCTAGCGGGCCGGAGCGTGGAGCAGGGGCCCCGGTTACCGGGGATGCGACCGCGAAGGCGCGCATGCGGCCGACGCGATGCGGTCCGGCACTTGCATCGTGCGATTCAGAGGCCGCGGGCGTTCGAGCGGACAGGCAGGCCGCAGCTCAACGCGCCGCGAACCTGGGATGACGATTCGGTCTTGCGGCGCCGCTCAACGCCCGGCGGCTCGGGGTAGGACATGGCGGAAGCCATACAGAAGATGAACCTGACACAGCACTTCCTCATCGCCATGCCCGCGATGGCGGACCCGCATTTTTCCAGGACGCTCACCTACATCTGCGAGCACAACGACCAGGGCGCGCTCGGGATCGTCGTGAACCGGCCGATCGAGATGACCCTGCAGACGCTGCTCGAGCAGGTAAGCATCCCGCTCGCGGGCGAAGCCTTCAAGTCGATCCCGATTCACTTCGGCGGCCCGGTGCAGGTGGACCGCGGGTTCGTCCTGCACACGCCGCTCGGCCAGTGGCAGTCCACCCTCGCGGTGAACTCCGAGATCGGCCTGACCACCTCCAAGGACATTCTCCAGGCGGTGGCGCGCGGCGAGGGCCCGGGCAAGCTGTTCGTCACGCTCGGTTACGCAGGCTGGGCCCCCGGGCAGCTCGAGCACGAGCTCGCGCAGAACGCCTGGCTCACTGTCCAGGCGAATCCCGAGGTGATCTTCGATCTGCGCGCGGAGGAACGGCTGCCGGCCGCCATGAGGCTGCTCGGCATCGACTTCGCGAGCCTTTCCGAGCAGGCGGGCCACGCCTGAACCCCGTGATGAGTGATGAGTGATGAGTGATGAGCTGAAGGCCAAAGGCTCGAAGACCACCCATCACCCATCACCGTTCACCCATCACCCGAGCACCGGAACGGTGCTCGCGTTCGATTTCGGCACGAAGCGCATCGGCGTCGCCGTCGGTGACTTTGAGACCCGGCTCGCCCATCCCCTGGCCACGGTCGCGTCCGCGGAAAATCGCGCTCGATTCGCGGCCATCGAGCGGTTGATCGCGGAGTGGCGGCCGGTGCGGCTGGTAGTCGGGCTCCCGGCACGCGCCGACGGCACCGAGCACCCGGTCGGCAAGCTCGCCCGCCGCTTCGCGCAGCGGCTGCAGGGCCGCTTCGGCATCCGCACCGAGCTGGTGGACGAGCGCCTCACCTCGCACGAGGCCGAGGGACTGCTGCGCGCCTCGGGCGCGCGCGGCGCGCGGCTGAAGGCCGGGCTCGATCCCGTCGCCGCCCAGCGCATACTGAATGCCTATTTTGAAAGCGTCGCCCGGGAGAGCGGGAGAGCGGGAGAGCGGGAGAGCGGGAAATCGTGAGAGAGCCCCTTTCGCCCTCCCGCCCTCACGCGCTCACGTCCTCATGCGCCTCCCGCATCGTTCGCTTTTGTGATACCCTAGCGCGCCAATTTTGATAGGCAATCATGCCCGGCAACCCGTCACCTGACGCCGAGCAGCTGCTGAAGGCGCTGATCGAGCAGATGCGGCCCGCAGTGGCGCCGGAAACGGGTTTGATAGGCATCCACACCGGCGGCGTCTGGGTCGCCGAACGGCTGCACCAGGCGCTCAAGCCCGCGATCCCCTTCGCCGCCCTCGACGTCTCCTACTACCGCGACGACTACGAGGCGCGCGGGCTGCGCCGCGACGTCAAGCGCTCCGAGATCCCGTTCGAGGTCGAGGGCCGCGACCTGATCCTCGTCGACGACGTGCTCTACACCGG
The DNA here is from genome assembly GCA_016192825.1 of Betaproteobacteria bacterium. Classification (GTDB taxonomy): domain Bacteria; phylum Pseudomonadota; class Gammaproteobacteria; order Burkholderiales; family SG8-41; genus SG8-41. The sequence continues at coordinate 71,977 of JACPTK010000002.1, forward strand.
CCGCACCATACGCGCGGCGTTGAACGAGCTGTTCGACTACGGCCGCCCGGCGAGCGTCCGGCTGGCCACGCTGGTGGACCGCGGCGGGCGCCAGCTGCCGATCGCGGCGCAGTTCGTCGGCGCCCGCGTCGACGTGGAACCGAGCATCAGCATCGATCTGACGCGCGGCGTCGACGGGCGGCTCGCGTTCGTGCTGAACCGGAGGGCGTCGTAGCATGTGGCTCAACCCCTCCAACCCGCAGCTCGACAGGAAAGGGCAGCTTCACCACCTGCTCACGCTGGAAGGCCTGCCCGCCGAGATCCTGTGGCAGATCCTCGACACGGCGAAATCGTTCGTCGGGGTCAAGGTCAAGAAGGTGCCGTTACTGCGCGGCCGATCGGTGTTCAACGTGTTCTTCGAGCCTTCCACGCGCACGCGCACCACATTCGAGATCGCGGCGAAGCGGCTTTCGGCGGACGTCATCAATCTCAACGTGGCCGTGTCCTCCCAGTCCAAGGGCGAGAGCCTGCTCGACACGGTGGACAACCTGTCGGCGATGCACGCCGACATGTTCGTGGTGCGGCACGGCGAGAGCGGCGCGCCGCACTTCATCGCGCGCCACGTCGCGCCCGACATCCACGTCATCAACGCCGGCGACGGGCGCCATTCGCACCCGACGCAGGGCCTGCTCGACATGTACACCATCCGCCATTACAAGAAGGACTTCTCGAACCTGCGGGTGGCGATCGTCGGCGATGTCCTGCACTCGCGCGTGGCGCGCTCGCAGATCCACGCGCTCACGACGCTCGGTTGCCCCGAGATCCGCGTCATCGGCCCGAAGACCCTGCTTCCCGCCCACGTCGAGCAGCTTGGCGTGCAGGTCTATCACGATATGCGCCAGGGACTGAAGGACGTGGACGTGGTGACCATGCTGCGGTTGCAGAACGAGCGCATGCAGGGCTCGCTGCTGCCCTCCGCGCAGGAGTTCTACAAGTATTACGGGCTGACCGACGACAAGCTCGCGGTGGCCAAGTCCGACGCCATCGTCCTGCACCCGGGACCGATGAACCGCGGCGTGGAAATCGATTCCAGCGTGGCGGACGGCAAGCAGTCGGTGATCCTGCCCCAGGTCACTTTCGGCATCGCCATCCGCATGGCGGTGATGAGCATCATGGCCGGCAACAAATAGTAGTGAGTTCTGAGTGCTGAGTTCCGAGCCAACAGCAGCAACAACCCAGGCCCGCACGGCGGCATGCGTCGTGTTGGCCCGCAGTCTACACTCAGCACTCAGCACTCAGCACTGATATGAAAATCCATATCAAGGGCGGCCGGCTGATCGACCCGAAGAGCGGCGTGGACGCGAAGCGGGATGTGTACATTGCCGCCGGCAGGATCGTCGCGATCGGCGAGCCGCCCAGCGGCTATACCGCCAACCGGGTGATCGACGCCGCGGGCCTCGTCGTCTGCCCCGGACTGGTGGACCTCGCCGCGCGGCTGCGCGAGCCGGGGTTCGAGTACATGGCGACGCTGGAGTCCGAGATGGAGGCGGCGATTGCCGGCGGCGTGACGAGCCTCGCCTGCCCGCCCGACACCGATCCGCCGCTCGACGAACCGGGCCTGGTCGAGATGCTCAAGTTCCGGGCAAAGAACCTGAACCAGGCGCGGGTCTATCCGGTGGGGGCGCTCACCCAGGGACTTAAAGGCGAGCACCTGACCGAGATGGCGGAGCTGGTGGATGCGGGTTGCGTCGCGTTCTCGCAGGCCGACGCGCCTTTCGCCGACAGCGAGGTGTTCTACCATGCCCTGCAGTACGCCGCGACGTTCGGCTTCCCGGTGTGGCTGCGACCGCAGGACCCCGCGCTCGCGCGGCACGGCGTCGCGCACGACGGACAGGTCGCCACGCGCTTCGGGCTGCCGGGCATCCCGGTGTGCGCGGAAACCGTGGCGCTCTCTGCGATCCTGATCCTCGCGCGCGCGACCGGCGCGCGCGTGCACCTCGCCCGGCTCTCCAGCGCCGAGGGCGTGGAAATGGTGCGCCAGGCCAAGCGCCAGGGACTCGCCATCACCTGCGACGTCGCCATCCACCACGCGCACCTGACCGAGATGGACATCGGCTATTTCGACTCCAACAGCCGTCTCGATCCGCCGCTGCGCAGCCAGCGCGACCGCGATGCGCTGCGCGCGGGGCTCGCCGATGGCACGGTGGACGCCCTGTGCTCGGACCATACGCCGGTGGACGAAGACGTGAAGCAGCTGCCTTTCGCCGAGGCCGAGGCTGGCGCGACCGGACTCGAGCTCCTGCTGCCGCTCACGCTCAAGTGGGCGGAAGAGTCGAAGGCGCCGCTCCTGGCCGCGCTCGCCAGAATCACTTCGGAGGCGGCGCGCGTGCTGAACATCGACGCCGGTCATCTGACGCCGGGCCACGCCGCGGACATCTGCGTGTTCGACGCCGGGCGTTACTGGAAGGTCGAGCCCGAGGCGCTCAAGAGCCAGGGCAAGAACACGCCCTACATCGGCCTCGAGCTCAAGGGACGGGTGCGCTATACGCTGGTCGACGGCCAGGTCGTCTACGAAGCCAAGTAGCTGCCAGTTGCCAGCTCCCAGCTATCAGCTTGAAATCAACCCCCGCTCCGCGGGTCCATCCGGAATCATCGCGGCACCCTGCTAGACACGCGATTTTCTTGCTCGGCATACTGCTGGAAGCTGGTAGCTGGTAGCTGATAGCTCTTATGAACCCCCTCCTCGATTTCTCCGGGCTGCCCCGCTTCGCCGATTTCAAGACCGGGTTGGTCACGCCGGCGGTGGAGCAGCTGCTCGCGGAAAATCGCGCGCTGATCGAGCGCGCGGCGGCGGCGGACGTGCCGCCCGCCTGGCGCGATTTCGTGCAGCCCCTGGAGGACGCCAACGAGCGCCTTCACCGCGCGTGGGGTGTGGTGAGCCACCTGAACGCGGTGATGAACAGCCCCGAATTGCGCGAGGTTTACAACTCGAACCTGCCCAAGGTCACGCAGTACTACACCGAACTCGGCCAGCACGAAAGTCTGTTCGCGAAGTTCAAGGCGCTGCGGGCGAACCCGGGGTTCGCCGGCCTCACGCGCGCGCAGAAAAAGATCGTCGAGAACGAACTGCGCGATTTCCGGCTCGGGGGCGTGGCGCTGCCGCCGGAGAAGAAGGCGCGCTTCAAGGCGATCAGCGAACGGCTCTCGCAGATCTCGTCGCGCTTCTCGGACAACCTGCTGGACGCCACCAACGCGTTCGCGCATTTCCTCACCGAACCGGCTGACGTCGCGGGCATTCCCGGGGACGTTCTCGCCGCCGCGCGCGAGGCGGCGCAGGCGGACGGCAAGCCCGGCTGGAAGTTCACCCTGCACGCGCCGTCCTATCTCCCGGTGATGCAGTACGCGGAGAACCGCGGGCTGCGCGAGCGGATGTACCGCGCCTACGTGACGCGCGCCTCGGAGTTCGGCAAGCCGGAATGGGACAATACGGCACTGATTTCGGAGGCGCTCAAGCTGCGCCAGGAGCAGGCGCGGCTGCTCGGGTTCGCCAGCTTCGCGGAATACTCGCTCGAGCCCAAGATGGCGGAGTCGCCGCGGCAGGTGCTCGATTTTCTCGGGCAGCTTGCGTCCCGGGCGAAACCCTACGCCGAGCGCGATCTGCGGGAGGTCACCGAATTCGCCCGTGAGGAGCTCGCCCTCGGCCAGCTCGAGGCCTGGGATCTCGCCTACGCTTCCGAGAAGCTGCGGCTCAAGCGCTACGCGTTCTCGGACCAGGAGGTGAAGCAGTACTTTCCCGAGACGCGTGTGCTGCCGGGCATGTTCAAGCTGGTGGAGACCCTCTACGGCCTGAAGATCGAGCCGGCGCAGGCGCCGGCGTGGCATCCCGATGTGCGCTTCTACGCGATACGTGATCGGGCGGGCGGCGGCGTCGGGCAGTTTTACGTGGACCTCTACGCCCGCCCGTCCAAGCGCGGGGGGGCGTGGATGGACGACGCAATCACGCGCCGGGCCCGGGACGGGCGGGTGCAGGCGCCGGTGGCCTACCTGAATTGCAGCTTCTCCGCGCCAGTGGGCGGCAAGCCCGCGCTCTTCACGCACGAGGAAGTCAACACCCTGTTCCACGAATTCGGCCACGGGCTGCACCACCTGCTCACGCGCGTGGACGACCTCGGTGTCTCCGGCATCAACGGCGTGGAGTGGGACGCGGTGGAACTCCCCTCCCAGTTCATGGAGAACTTCTGCTGGGAATGGGAGGTGCTCGCCCCGATGACCGCCCACGTGGACACCGGCGCGCCGCTGCCGCGCGCGCTGTTCGACAAGATGCACGCGGCGAAGAATTTCCAGAGCGGCATGCATACCGTGCGCCAGCTCGAGTTCGCGCTGTTCGACCTGCACCTGCACCACGATTACGAACCTTCCGGCGCGAAGTCCGTGCTCGACCTGCTGAATGAAGTGCGCTCGCGCGTCGCGGTCGTGTTCCCGCCGGACTACAACCGCTTCCCGCACAATTTCTCGCACATCTTCGCCGGCGGCTACGCCGCGGGCTACTACAGCTACAAGTGGGCCGAGGTGCTCTCGGCGGACGCCTACAGCCTGTTCGAGGAGAACGGCGTGCTCGACCCGGCGACCGGGCAGCGCTTCTGGAACGAGGTGCTGGGCGTGGGCGGGAGCCGTCCCGCGCTCGAGTCCTTTGTCGCTTTCCGCGGACGTGAACCCAAGATCGATGCGCTCCTGAGACACAACGGCATGACAGAGGCGTGATAAGTGATCACCTGTCCCGCCTTTCAAATCACCCGCCGCCCACGCCTTTGCAGCGCGGGCGGCGAAGTGCTACAGTAAATTCAGGCGGTTACCAATAAAAGGTTGCGCCATGATACGAGCTGCGATACTGCTCAGTACCGCGGTAGTTCTCTCCGGGCCCGTCCTTGCAGCCCAGAAGATTTACCGGTGGGTGGACGAGAAAGGCAACGTCGAGTGGCGTGACACGCCGCCGCCGGTAACTGCCAAGAAGGTCGAGGAACGCCGCGCCGGCGGCGGCACAGTGCCCGCTCCCGCGCTGCCCTACAGCGTGCAACAGGCGGCGAAGAACTTCCCGGTCACGCTGTGGACGACGGATTGCGGCGATGCCTGCACCAAGGCGCGCGCCCATCTCGCGCGCCGCGGCGTCCCCTACGAGGAGAAGGACCCGCGCAACGATTTCGAAAATTTCAAGAAGCTGACGGGCAGTGCCGAGGTGCCGGTTCTGTTCGTGGGCAGCACCCGGCTCAAGGGCTATCTCGAGGGCGACTGGGACGCAGCGCTGGACACGGCGGGCTATCCCAAGACCGCGCTGGTCAAGCCGCAGCCCAAGGTCGCGCCCAAGCCGGCGCCTGCCGCAACGGAAACGCCCGGCGCGCCGGCCGCGCCGCCGCAGTCTTCAACCGTCAAGCTCTACACGACCGCCGATTGCGGCCTGAATTGCACCGACGCCAAGCAGCTGCTTGCCCGCCGCGGCATCAATTTCCAGGAAATCGCGGTCGAGAGCCCGCCCCAAGTCGAGGAATTGAAGAAGATGACCGGGGACACCATCGTGCCGGTGCTGCACCTGGGGCAGTTCTGGCTGCGGGGCTACAACCCCGAGGATTACGAGCGCGCGCTCGACAAGGCGGGCTACCAGCGCCCGGCCGCGCAGTAGAGCCTGCTCAACCCCTCGCCCCTCACCCCTCACCCCTCACCCCTCACCCCTTCCCCCTCTCCCGAGTGGAGAGGGGAAATGGACAGCGGCTAAACGGTCTGTCAACCATTTAGCCAAGGCTCGGAATGAAGCTCGCGACCTGGAACGTCAATTCCCTCAAGGTCAGGCTGCCGCAAGTCCTGGAGTGGCTGGGCAAGCATCAGCCGGACGCGCTGTGCCTGCAGGAGACTAAGCTCCAGAACGACCAGTTTCCGGCGGCCGAAATTCGCGCCGCCGGCTACGAGGCGCTCGCCAACGGCCAGAAGACCTACAACGGCGTCGCCATCGTTTCGCTCGCTCCGCCGAGCGAAACGATAATGGAGATCCCCGGGCTCGAAGATCCTCAGAGGCGCGTGCTGGCGGCAACAATCGGCGGGATCCGGATCATCAACGCCTACGTCCCCAACGGCGAGAACGTCGAGTCCGGCAAGTACCAGTACAAGCTCAAGTGGCTCGGCGCATTCAAGGAGTGGCTCGGGCAGGAGCTGGCACGGCACCCGCGGCTGGCCGTGCTCGGTGACTACAACGTCGCGCCGGAGAATCGAGACGTTTATGATCCCGCCGCTTGGGAGGGGCAAGTGCTCTTCAGCGAACCCGAACGTGACGCTTTCAACGCACTGCTGGCGGCGGGATTGAAGGACAGCTTCAGGCTGTTCGAGCAGCCGGAACGATCCTTCACGTGGTGGGACTACCGCATGATGGCGTTCCGCCGCAAGATGGGGCTGCGGATAGACCACATTCTGCTTTCCGAGGAACTCGCAAAGGCGTGCACGGCGTGCACCATCGACGTCGAGCCACGCAGGAACGAGCGGCCGTCGGACCACGCGCCCGTCATCGCGGAAATCAAAATCTAACTCGCGTTAAAGCCGGACGCTGCGCGCCGGTTTAACTCCGCGTATTCGAACGGACGAAATAATCGCCGTTCAACACGCGGAAATTCGAATTTCTGCTTATGCTACTTCAAGCAACGCCCGCGGGTTCTTGGCCGCGACCATGAGCAGCGTTCTTGCCGCGCCGGAAGGCGCGCGGCGCCCCTGCTCCCAATCCTGAAGAGTACGAACGGAAACGCCCAGTAGCTGTGCAAAACGGGCTTGAGACAGCCCGGTCTTTTCCCGGATCTCGCTGACGCCCGGAATCGTGGTCACGCGCCCATACTCGCCGCGCTTGATCTGGCGCAGTCCTTCCAGAATTTCCATTCCAATGTTGCGCTTGGGCTTACGCATCCTCGGACTTTTGTCGATAAGGCCGGACACTAACGCAGTGTAGCCCCAGCAGTCCGCCTTTGCCTATTTGGTCATTCCGTCCTGTGCCGCCATTACCCTGGCCGCTGGCGGTGATGGGAGACCGCAATGATCTGGACTGCGTCTCCGACAACTCGATAGAAGAACGAATAGGGAAAGCACGGAATCAAGGCCCTTCGAATCGACATGCCGGACGGAGAACCTGCCTCAGGAAACTCCCGAACATGTGCGACCGTGCGTTCGACTTCAGCGGCAAAGGACTTGCCGAGACCGACCATCCGGAGTTCGTAGAAAGCCGAGACTTCTTCAAACTCCGCGGCCGCCTCAGGATGGAAGGCGTACGGAATCACCCGAGACGGCGGCGCACCCTCGCAAACACCTCATCACCGGGGATGAGCTTGACCTCGCCGCGCTCGACCTGCCCGACGCGGCGCTCGATTTCAATCCGCCACGCTTCTTCGACGTCGATATCGGGCGGGCCGTCGAGCGACTCGATCAGCGAAAGTGCGAGTTCCGCCCGCTCGGCATCGGACAGTCTGGCGGCCTTCTCCTTGAGTTCCATGAGCGTGTCCGACATCGGCACCTCCGTGCTTCAATCCGCCTCGGGTTGAGCAACCTCAAAAAATCTTTGAAGTCGGGCGGAAGCAGGCTGGTAGCCACAGACAACCTGCCGCGTCAGCTCCACGGCCTGCAGGCGCTCACGCGGCGTCTTGGAGAGCCAGTAGGCCTTCTCGTCCGGCTGATCGCGGAGCGATGCAACCGAAAAAGCGGTCTTGTCCATTTGGGGCAGGGTAGCCATTGAGCCTATCCGTTTACATACCGGAAATTATACATCCGCGTTCATCGGCGGTTTAATTCTTGTTCCTGCTCCTCTCAGCGCCCTGGCGGTTCAAGTGTAACTCTTGGTTGTCTCAAGAGCCTTCGCTACGGGGCGCGGGCCTTGCGCTTGCGGGGCGCGTCGGTTAGCATGTTTCAATCAATCTGATTAAAGCTGACCACACGATGGAAACACGCGTTGTCACGAGCCACCTGCCGGCCGAGCTCGCCGAAAAGCTCGACGGGCTGGCCGAACGGCTCGACCGCCCCAAGGGCTGGATCGTCAAGGAGGCGATCGCGTCGTACGTCGCGCTGGAGGAAGAGCGCCGTCGCATGACGCTCGAGGCGCTGGCCGACGTGAAGGCCGGTCGCATCCACGAGCACGCCGAGATCGAGGCTTGGGCGGAAAGTCTCGGTTCTCCGAAGCGCAAGGCCCGCCGCTGACCGTGGCGCTGCGCTGGGCCACCAGTGCGCGCGCGGACCTGGTACGGCTCCACGAGTTCCTGGAGCCGGTCAACCGGCGGGCTGCCGCGCAGGCCGTTCGTCATCTCGTCGCCGGCGCGAAGCGCATTCCCGCGCGCCCGCGGCTCGGCCAGCGCCTGCGCGGATTCGCGCCGCGCGAAGTGCGGCGCATCCTGATTGGCGACTACGAGATCCGCTACGAGTTGACTGCGCGTGATGTGTTTGTGCTGCGGGTCTTCCACACGCGCGAAGATCGCTGAATTTTTCAGCGGTCAAGGCTCGATTTTCACGCCCTTCCAGAACGCGACGTACCCCGCGATGTTCTTCGCCGCCGGCTTCGGGTCCGGGTAGTACCACGCCGCATCTTTGTTGACCTGCCCGTCCACTACGACATCGTAGTAGGACGCGATGCCTTTCCACCCGCAGGTCGTGTGCGTGGCGCTGCCCCTCAGCAGCTCACGCTTCACCGTCTCGGGAGGAAAATACTGATTGCCCTCGACGACTTCGCACCGGTCGCTCTCGGCGATTACCCGTCCACTCCAGACCGCTCTTGGCATACAAGCTCCTGCTGCCGTTCAGATTACTCTCTGTTACCGCGCGTTGAGCGGCGGGCACCTCGTTCGTTCGAACGCGCGGAGTTAAACCGGCGCATCAGCGTCCGGATTTAACCGCATTTCGGCATCCCCCTCCCGCCCTCGTAATGATCACCCCGGCTGACCGGCAGCCGGTAAAATAATCCCATGACGCCCGGTAAAGTTTACTCCGCGTTTGCGCTGGCCGCAGCGCTTTGCGCCATGGCGCCACCGGCCGCGGCCGCCGACTCCAGCGAGAAGGTGTTCAAGAGCGCGCTCGCCTACACCGTCCAGGTCCGCACCACGCTGCCGGTGCCGTTCAACGGCGACCGCAAGGGCTCCGGGCTCGGGGCGGGCTTCCTGGTGGACGCCGGCCGCGGCTGGATCATGACCAACGCCCCTCCGGGCGCGTCGACACGAAAGGCGTCGCGGAGCCGCACCTCGAGTGCGGCGCGCTGCCGCCGGTCGGGCACGCCGTGGGCGCCTTCGGGCATCCGTGGCGCCTGCCGTTCACCGGCACGCGCGGCATCATCTCCGGCGTCACCGCGCGCTACCGCACCGAGCTGCTCCAGACCGATGCCCCCATCAACCAGGGCAATTCCGGCGGACCGCTGATCAGCCTGGAAAGCGGGCGCATCGTCGGCATCAACACGGCCGGCATCCGCGGCGCGCAGAACACCAACTTCGCGGTGGCGATCAAGTACGCCTGCCGCATCCTGCAGCTGCTGCAGAGCGGCGACGACCCCTCGCCACCCGATCTCAAGCTGGTCTATTTCCAGGACGTGGACAATCGCAAGGAACTGAAGGTCGCGCGCAGCTACGCGGGTGACGGGATGCTGAAGCTCCTGCCGGGCGACGTCATCCGGCAGGTCGTCGGAGTGGCCGGCGCGGTGGAGAACGAGACCCAGCTGCTGCACGCGCTGCGCGGCCGCCTCGGCAATTCGAGCCTCAAGGTGCTGCGCGCGGGCCGGGAAACCACGGTCGCCGGCGCGAAGCAGCCGATGCCCCGGGTGCTCGAAACCCGCGGCGTGTACGTTTCGGGCGTCCTGTTCGGGCCGGTCACGATCCGCGACCGGGACGAGATCAACGCGCACGGCCTGATGGTGCACCACGTCGAGCCCGGTTCGATCGGGGAATCCCGGGAGATCGAGAAATCCGACCTGCTCGAGGCGGTGGACGGTGAGCCGGTACTGGATGTTGACGCCCTTTACGCCCGCCTGAACGAGGCGAGGCAGGACGGCCGCCGCGTGACGCTGACGTTCAAGAAGCTGGCCGGCGGAGAGGCGCTGTTCGCCTACGCCCAGCGCCGGCTGCTGATCGCCAACCTGCGAATCATCGGCCCAGAAAAGCAGTGACTGAGTGTTCGGGCGAGAGACACCGCGATCGGTGGCGATATCGACCGAGTTTTGCTTGGTCCCTCAGTCACTCAGTCACTGCTTTTCTTAATTGAAATACCGAAGTTCGTTCTGGCCTTTCATTTAATCGAATCGGACTTTTTGTCCGATTCGATTCCGAGTTCCTGGATCTTGCGGGTGAGGGTGTTGCGTCCGAGGCCGAGCCGCTGCGATGCCTCGATGCGCCGGCCGCCGGTATGGGCGAGCGCCTTCGTGATGAGCGCTTTCTCGAACCGGCGGGTGAACTCGTCCATGACCCCGGTCTCGCCGCGGTCGAGCAGCGTCTCGACCTCCTTCTCCAGCGCCGCCACCCAGTTCGCGGGCGCCGGCGCCACTTCCGCACGCAACTCGGACGGCAGGTCCTTCACCTCGATCGTGACCGAGGGCGCCATCACGGTGAGCCAGTGGCACAGGTTTTCGAGCTGGCGCACGTTGCCGGGAAAGTCCTGGGCGACGAGATATTTCAGCGTCGCCTCGGAGAGCCGCTTCGCCTCGACCCCCAGCTCGCGGGCGCTCCTGGCGAGGAAGTGACGGGCGAGCAGCGGGACGTCCTCGCGCCGCTCGCGCAGCGACGGCAGCCGCAGCCGGATGACGTTCAGCCGGTGGAAAAGGTCGTCTCGGAACTGCCCCTGCTTCACGCGCGCATCGAGGTCCTGGTGCGTGGCGGCAATCACGCGCACGTTGGCCTTGATCGGCTGGTGGCCGCCGACGCGGTAGAAGTGCCCGTCGGACAGCACGCGCAGCAGGCGCGTCTGCAATTCTGGCGGCATGTCGCCGATCTCGTCCAGGAAGAACGTGCCCCCTTCGGCCTGCTCGAAGCGTCCGCGCCGCTGCGCCTGCGCGCCGGTGAAGGCGCCGCGCTCGTGGCCGAACAGCTCCGACTCCAGCAGCTCGCGGGGAATCGCCGCGGTGTTGATCGCGATGAAGGGCTTGCCCGCGCGCGGACTGTGGCGGTGCAACGCGCGCGCAACCAGCTCCTTGCCGGTGCCGGACTCGCCGGTAATCAGCACCGTCGCGTGCGACTGCGACAGCCGCCCGATGGCGCGGAACACCTCCTGCATCGCCGGCGCCTGCCCCAGGATCTCGGGCGCGGCTTGCGCTTCCTCGGGCACGCTCTCCTGGCGCATGCTCTCTTCCATCGCGCGCCGGATCAACTCCACCGCGTGGTCCACGTCGAACGGCTTGGGCAGGTATTCGTAGGCGCCGCCCTGGAAGGCGGTGACCGCGCTCTCCAGGTCCGAATAAGCGGTCATGATGATCACCGGCAGGTTGGCGTGCAGCGCCTTGGCCCGCTGCAGCAGTTCCAGGCCCGATTCCCCCGGCATGCGGATGTCGCTCACCACGACCTGCGGCGTCTCGGTGTCGAGGGCGGCGAGCGCCTCCTGCGCCGAGGAGAAGGTCTTGAACGCGATGTTCTCGCGCGCGAGCGCCTTCTCGAACACCCACCGGATCGAGCGGTCGTCGTCGATGATCCACACCGGCTTCATCAGAATCAGCGATGAGTGATGAGTGATGAGTGATGAGTTAAAACCATTACGCCGTGCTCCTTACCCGTTACCCGCTTCTTCGACGGGAAGCAGGATGGTGAAGGTGGTGTTGCCCGGCGCGCTCTCGAAATGGATGATGCCGCGGTGCTGGGTAACGAACGTCTGGGCGAGCGTGAGCCCCAGGCCGCTGCCGCCTTCGCGGCCCGAGACCAGGGGGTGGAAGACGCGCTCCTGCAGCTCCGGGGGAATGCCGGGGCCGGTGTCCGTGATCTCCACGGCGAGCGCGATCCGATAGCGGCGGCGCGCAAGCGTCACCTGCCGCACGGCGCGCGTGCGCAACAGGATCTCCCCGGTCCCGCCGCCGCCCATGATGGCCTGCGCCGCATTGCGCACGATATTGAGCGCCGCCTGGATGAGCTGCTCCTTGTCGCCTTTCAGCAGCGGCAGGCTGGTATCGTAGTCGCGCCGGAAGACGATGCCGCGCGGATGCTCGGCGAGGATGAGGCTTCTCACCCGCTCGAGGACTTCGTGCAGATTGAGCTGGCCCGGCTGCGGCAGCCGGTGCGGCGTGAGCAGCCGATCCATCAGCGATTGCAGCCGGTCGGCTTCCTTCATGATCACCTGCGTGTATTCGTGCAGGGCCGGGCGCTCGAGCTCGCGGTCGAGGAGCTGCGCCGCCCCGCGGATGCCGCCGAGCGGGTTCTTGATCTCGTGGGCGAGATTACGGATCAGCTCGCGATTGGCCTGGCTCTGGTCGAGCATGCGCTCCTCGCGCGCGATCCTCAGCTGCTGCTCGATATGGCGGAACTCGAGCAGCAGCTGCTCGCCGCGCCCGTCGCGCCCGGAAAACTCCACCGGCGTCACGGTGCACGACAAATGCAGTCGCGCGCGCCCGTTCACGCCGAGCTCGAGGTCGTGCTCGGTGTAGCTGCAGTTGTGGGTGCGCGCGTACTCGACCGCGGCCTGAAGCACCGCGGTTTCGCTGAACAACTCTTTGAGCGGCTGTCCCGCCACGTTCTTGCTGCTCATCTCGAACAGGTTCTCGGCCGCCGGGTTCATGTAGCGCACGGCGAGCCCGGCGTCCAGCACCACCACCGCGGTCGCCAGCAGATCGAGACCGGAGAGGGCCGCTGGCGTCATGTCGGAAGTTCGGTTACCAAGCTGGAGCAAGAAGCGCGCCAGGCGGGGCGGCCCGGTCACGCGATCGCAGGCGGGTCAGCGAAAAGCAATGGAGGTCCGGCCAAACGCGCATGCCAGTATCGCCGGACGCCGGACGATCGCCACCTTACTTCGTGCCGGCCAGCTCGCGCTTCAGGTTGGCGACGTTGTCTTCGTGCAGCCTGACCTGCTTCTTGTACGGCTCCAGCCGCTCCAGCACGCGCTGGTAGTTGCGCTCGCTGCCGAGCCGCATCGACTCCTGCTCCGACAGCGCTTTCCGGGCCTGATCCAAAAGTTTCTGCTCGTTGGCGAGCTCCTGCTCGAGTATCCTGCGGCGGTCGTTATCCCGCCGCTTCTGTGTTTCGCTGTCCACCTTGGGGAAATTCTTCGGCGCTTCCGCCGTCTTGCCCCTGGGTTTGGCGCCGCTCGGCAGGGTATTCACCGGCGCGACGTTGAGAAGCTTGCAGCCCTTCGCCTCGGACTGGATGTTCGTGAACCGCTTGTTGCCGCTTTCGTCCACGCACTCCCAGATATCCGCATGCGCCCAGAAGGCGGGCAGCGCGAGCAGCAGGGTCAAAGCCAGGCGCGTTTGCACGATGACGGCGGACCTCATGGGCCAAATAACGTTTACCCGGAGCCGGCCGTTGACCGAGCCGCCCCCGCTGGTATTTCTAACTCTATGTCATGCTTGACAAATTTGCAATGCACCTAAACAGTGCGTCAAGGAATTCGCCGGTGACCCGGCCGGCGAATTCCTTATGGAAACGACTTCGGACTTTTCTGCGGTGACCGCACGAGTCCACCCCTCCCGCGCCCCGATCCGCAGCTGGTGCACCCGAGCGGCACCCTCGCCCCCGTTTCGTTTCGGGAGGCGGTTGGTTTTGCCTAAGGATTTTGTCGGACGATGTCCGACAAAATCCTAAAGGCTGTAGTACATCTGGAACTCGAGTGGATGGGTCTGCATGCGGAAGGCCGTGAGTTCCTCCTCCTTGAGCGCCACGTAGGCATTCAGCATGTCCTTGGAAAACACGCCACCCCGCAACAGGAATTCGTGGTCCTTCTCCAGTTCTTCCAGCGCCTGCTCGAGCGAGTGGCACACCTTCGGCACTTTCAGGGCGATTTCCGCGGGCAGGTCGTAGAGGTTCTTGTCGATCGGATCGCCCGGCTTGATCTTGTTCTGGATGCCGTCGAGGCCCGCCATCATCATCGCGGTGAACGCGAGGTAGGGGTTGGTCATCGGGTCCGGGAAGCGCACCTCGATGCGGCGCGCCTTGGGATTCGTCACCAGCGGCACCCGCACCGCGGCCGAGCGGTTGCGCGACGAATAGGCGAGATTGATCGGCGCCTCGAATCCGGGCACCAGCCGCTTGTAGGAGTTGGTGCCCGGGTTGGTGATGGCGTTGAGCGCCTTGGCGTGCTTGAGTATCCCGCCAATGTAATGCAGGGCCAGCTCCGAGAGCCCCGCGTAGCCGTTGCCGCTGAAGAGATTCTGGCCGCCTTTCGCAAGCGACTGGTGCACGTGCATGCCTGAGCCGTTGTCACCGACCACCGGCTTCGGCATGAAGGTCGCGGTCTTGCCGTAGGAGTGAGCGACGTTGTGCACGGCATACTTGAGGATCATCATCCAGTCGGCGCGCTTCACCAGGCTGTTGAACTTGGTGCCGATCTCGTTCTGCCCCATGGCGCCCACTTCGTGATGATGAACCTCGCACTCCACGCCCATCTCCTGGAGCGCGAGCACCATGGCTGAGCGAATGTCCTGCAGCGAATCGACCGGCGGCACCGGGAAGTAGCCGCCTTTGATCGGCGCGCGATGTCCCATGTTGCCGCCCTCGAATTCTTCCCCGGAGGACCACGGCGCCTCCTCCGACTTGATCTTGTAGAACGCCTGCCCCATCTCGATCTTCCACGTCACCGAGTCGAAAATGAAGAATTCAGGCTCGGGGCCGAAGAACGCGGTATCGGCGATGCCGGTGGACTTGAGGTACGCCTCGCCGCGCTTGGCGATGGAGCGCGGGTCGCGGTCATAGCCCTTGCCGTCGGAGGGCTCGATTACGTCGCAGGTCAGCAGCAGCGTCGGCTCGTCGGTGAAGGGATCCATGCGCGCGCTGTCGGGATCCGGCACGAGCGTCATGTCGGAGGCCTCGATGCCCTTCCAGCCGGCGATCGAGGAGCCGTCGAAGAAGTGGCCGTCGGTGAACTTGGCCTCGCCGAACGCGGATACCGGCACCGACACGTGCTGCTCCTTGCCGCGGGTGTCGGTGAAGCGGAAATCGACGAACTTCACCTCGTTGTCCTTGACCATTTTCAATACGTCGGCGACGGTTGCCATCTAGCTCTCCTGAGTTGATTGGTATTACGAATAGCTGGAAATCGGGACTGGTACTTGAGCAGGAACTGTGCCAATTTTTTTTCGAAGAAACGCATTGTGCCACAAGGAATTTGTTTCACGGGCGGGGGCGATGATGCACCATGATAGTGCGGCACAACACCTATTGCACCATTATGGTGCGGAAATGCGCCGTCTTGCCCAGCTGTAAAATACCGCTTACTTTCCAGCCGAATACACCATCGAGTGCGTGTGCTGATCTACGCGAGGGACCTTACTGGTGCCCCCGCCGAGGAACGACATGGCCGTCGACGACATTCTGAAGAAAGCCGCCGCGAGGGCGCGGCAAATGAATCTTTCCTACGCCGGCGCACTGATGCCCGGGGAGGCGTACGACGTCTGGCGGAACGCGCCGCGCGCAACGCTTGTGGATGTGCGTACCCGCGCCGAATGGGATTTTGTCGGCCGCATCCCCGGCGCGGTGGAGATCGAACTGCTCACCTATCCCGCGAACCTGCCCAACACCGCGTTCCTGGCGGAACTCGAAAGCAAAGTCGACAGGGCGTGCCCGGTATTGTTCATATGCCGCAGCGGCGGGCGCTCCCACAACGCGGCCGCAATCGCGACGCAAGCCGGCTTTGGCGAGTGCTTCAACGTGCTGGAAGGTTTCGAGGGCGACAAGGACGCACAGGGGCATCGCAACACCACCGGCGGCTGGCGGGCGGCGGGATTGCCCTGGACGCAAAACTAAGGCAGAGAAGGGGTCAAACGTTAGCAATCGATCCGAGCCTTTCGCCATTCGCCCTCCGCCTTCCGCCTTCCGCCTTCCGCCATCATCCTTACTTTTTTACGCCGACCAGTTCACCAGGCCGGCGTAGCCCGTGGCGAGGACGATCACGCCGAACACGATGCGGTACCAGGCGAACGCGGTGAAGTCGTGGGTAGCGATGTAGCGCAGCAGCCAGCGCACGCAGAAAAAAGCCGAGACGAAAGAGACGACGAAGCCGATGGAAAAAGGGCCGAGATCGCCAGCGTCGAACAGCGCGCGGTGCCGGTAGAAGTCGTATGCGCCGGCGGCGACCAGGGTCGGCACCGCGAGGAAGAACGAGAACTCGGTGGCCGCGCGGCGCGAAAGGCCGAACAGCATGCCCCCGATGATGGTCGCCCCCGAGCGCGACATGCCGGGTATCAGGGCGAACGACTGCGCCAGCCCGACTTTCAGCGCGTCCTTCCAGGTCATGTCATCCACCGCCTCGACCGCAGCCCGCCGCGGTGAGCGCTCCAGCCAGAGGATGATGAGCCCGCCGGCGATGAACGCCGCCGCGACCGGCACCGCGTGGAACAGGTGCTGCTTGATGGCGCCGCCGAATGCGAGCCCCAGCACCGCCGCCGGCAGGAACGCGACCAGCAGGTTCGCGGCGAAACGCCGGGCGGCGGGATCCGTGAACAGCCCCGTGAGCACGCGCGAGAAGCGCGCCCGGTACTCCCACACCACCGCCAGCATCGCGCCGCTCTGGATCACGATGTCGAAGACCTTGGCTTTCTCGCCGTGGTAACCCAGGAGCTGCCCCGCGATGATGAGGTGGCCGGTGCTCGAAATCGGCAGGAATTCGGTGAGCCCTTCGACGACGCCGAGAACGAAGGCCTTCAAATAGAGCGCCAGGTCCATGCAGGGCGCCATTCTACGCGACCCCGCGCCGGCAACGAAGTTAGCAGTTGACAGCCGTCAGTTGGCAGTAACCGCAAACTGCCCACTGTCCACTGCAAACTTTCAGTCACTCGTACCTGAGCGCTTCGATGGGCAGCAGGCGCGAAGCCTTGCGGGCGGGATAGAAGCCGAAGAACACGCCGATCGAAGCGGCGAATCCGACCGCCAGCAGCACCGAGTCCGGCCGCAATTCGACGCGCCATTCCGCCAGGTGCGCGATCAGATAGGATCCACCCACCCCGAGCATGATGCCGAAAAGACCCCCGATGAGCGCCAGGGTCACCGCTTCCACCAGGAACTGCGCGAGGATGTCGCGGCCACGCGCGCCGACCGCCATCCGCAGCCCGATCTCGCGGGTACGCTCGGTCACCGACACCAGCATGATATTCATGATGCCGATGCCGCCCACCAGCAGCGAGACCGAGGCCACCGCCGCCAGCAGCAGCGTCATGATGCGGCTCGACTCCTCGCGCGCCGCCAGCACCTCCGAGAGGTTGCGCAGGGTGAAATCGTCATCGGCCCCGGGCTGCAGCCGATGGCGCTGGCGCAACAAGCTGCGAATCTCTCCTTCGACCTCTTTCATGTCCGCGCCTTCGCGGACTTTGACGAATATCACTCCCACGGTGCGCTGCCGCGCAATGTTGCCGCCCAGCACCCGGTTACGGGCGGTCGAGATCGGCATCAGGATCACGTCGTCCTGATCCTGCCCCATCAGGCTCTGCCCCTTGCGTTGCAGCACCCCGATCACCGTGAACGGCACCTTGCGGATCCGGATCACCTGCCCGATCGGGTCGGCATCGCCGAACAGGTTGCGCGCCACCGTCTCTCCGAGCAGCGCGACCTTGGCGGCGCCGGTGAGGTCTGCCGGGTCGAAGCCCTTGCCGGAGGCGATCACCCAGTTGCGCGCCTCGAAATAATCCGGGGTCACCCCGTAGAACACCGTGGACCAGTTGTTATTGCCTGCCACTACCTGCCCGGCGCCGCGCAGATGGGGAGCGGAGGCCGGCACGTCCGCGATCTCGCGCCCGATTGCATAGGCGTCGCTCTCGGTCAGCGTGTTGCGCGAGCCCGCGCCCATGCGCACGCCGCCTGCGGTCACCGAGCCCGGGAGCAGCATGATCAGGTTCGAGCCGAGTGCCTTGATCTGTTCTTCCACCCGCGCCTGGGCACCGGCGCCGACCGCGATCATGGTGATCACGGCGGCAACCCCGATGATGATGCCAAGCATGGTCAGCGAGCTGCGCAGCTTGTTCACGCGCAGCGCGCGCAACGCGATGCGGATGCTGGCGATCCAGGTCATGCAGCCTCCTTTTCCAACGCCCGCAGCATCGCCAGCGCGTCGGCAGGCTGCTCGACGCGCTGGTCATGCACGACGTGCCCGTCGCGGAAGCTCACGATGCGTGAAGCGAAGGTGGCGATGTCGTGCTCGTGCGTGACCAGCACCACCGTCATCCCGCCGCGATTCAATTGCTGCAGCAGACCCATCAGCTCGAAGCTGGTGCGCGTGTCGAGCGCGCCGGTGGGCTCGTCGGCCAGTATCAGCACCGGGTCGTTGACGAGCGCGCGGGCGATCGCCACCCGCTGCTGCTGGCCGCCGGAGAGCTGCGAGGGCTGGTGATGCGCGCGCTCGGCGAGCCCCACTTCGGCGAGCCGCGCCATCGCGCGGCTGCGCCGCTCCTGCGCCGGGCACTGGCTATAGAGCAGCGGCAGCTCCACGTTCTCGACCGCCGAGGTGCGCGCGAGCAGGTTGAAGTTCTGGAACACGAAGCCGATGCGGCGATTGCGGATCGCCGCCAGCGCGTCGCCGGAGAGTTCGGACACCCTGTCTCCGGCGAGGACGTACTCGCCGCCGGTGGGCGAATCGAGACAGCCCAGCAGGTTCATGAAGGTCGACTTGCCCGAGCCCGACGGCCCCATCACCGCCACGAATTCGCCGGCCGCAATCTCGAGCGACACCCCGCGCAGCGCCGCGACGGTGTAACTCTCCATGCGGTACTCCTTGGCGAGCCCGCGGGTGACGATCAGGGGTTCAGCCATTTTTGAAATGCGTGATTCGTGAATCGTCCAATCCGTGTCATCAGCCGGCGCCCCTTTACGATTGACCAATCACGGGCCCTAAAAGCCGAAGCGCGGTCCGCCCTTGGGTTGGGAACGCGCCACCTTGGCGTCCGTCCGTGTCCCGACGATCACCTGGCTGCCTTCCTGGAGGCCGCCGCCCACCACCTCGCTGTACGTGCTGTCGGCAAGCCCGGTGCGCAAGTTGACGGCCTTCGGATTGCCGTTGTCGTCCAGCATCCAGACGCGCCCGCTCGCGGCAGTGCGCCGGCCTCCGGCTCTCCCCGGAGTCGTTTCCTCGTAACGCTTGCGCTGCTCGGGGTTGAGCATCTCGGCGATGCGCGCGCGCGATTCCGCGCGCAGCCGCTCCGCGCGCTTGCGGCGCTCGCCCTTGTCCTCGGTCTCGATCGCGCGGATCCGGTCACGGGTCTCGTTCATTATCGCTTCCAGCTTCGCCTGCTGCTCCGCATTGAGATTCAATTCCTTGACGAGCCTCTCGCGCGCGGCCGCACCCGCTTGTTGCCCGCTCCCGCCTTTGTCCGACGTCCTTTCCGGGGCTGCGGCGCCGCCGGGATCCCCGGCCCCGCCGGAATCACGCGCCTCCGCCACGCCCGCCGGGCGGAACCGCAGCGCCGCGTTCGGGACCTTGAGCGCGTTCTGGCGCGTGTCCACCACGATGCGCACGTTGGCGGTCATCCCCGGGAACAACTCCAGGTTGGGATTGGAGGTCGCGATGACAGCGGTATAGGTGACGACGTTCTGCACCACCAGGGCGGCCTTGCGCACCTGCCCGACCGTGCCGCGGAACGTCCTTCCGGGAAACGAGTCCACGGTGAACGTCGCGGACTGGCCTTCCCGGATGCGGCCGACCTCGGCCTCGTCGATCGAGGTGTCGACCTGCATGTTGCGCAGATCCTGGGCGATCACGAACAATTCCGGCGCCTGCAGGCTCGCCGCCACCGTCTGTCCCGGCTCCACCGACTTCTTGATGACGATACCGTCCACCGGCGCGCGGATGGTGGTGCGGTCGAGATCCACTTTTGCCTGTGAGAGCTGGGAATCGCGCTGCTTCACCAACGCTTCCACGTTGCGCACCTGGGACTCGCCCACCGCGAGATGGGCCTGCGCGACCTTGACCTGCTCCTGCGCCGTCCGGTAGGAGAACTCGGCCTTGTCGAGCGCCGCCGCCGACACGAAGTTCTTCTCGTGGAGCATCTTGTTACGCTGGAACTCGCGCTCGGCGTCGGCCAGGCCGACCCTGGCGCGCGAGACCTCGGCGTACAGCGCCGCGACATTGGCGCGCTGGGTGAGCACCGTGGCGCGCGCCGCTTCCACGTCCGCCATCGCCTGGTTCACGCGCAGCGCGAACGAGTCCGGATCGATGCGGGCGATGATCTGTCCCTTCTTGACCATCGAGTTGAAGTCGACGAGGACCTCCTTCAATTGCCCGGAGACCTGCGAGCCGACCTGCACCACAGTCACCGGGTTCACCGTGCCGGTGGCCGAGACCGCCGCCGTGATGGATCCGCGCTCGACCTTGGCGAGCCGGTAATCCGGCGCCGCGCCGCGCGCTTGCCGCCACGCGTAGGCGCCGGCGCCGGCAGCGACGACCGCAGCCGCGATGACCGCGCTGATGACTTTATTGCGTGACATCCAGCTCATTTCATTCCGTGATGTTGATGCGTGAGGGGTGATGTGCTGGAACCGGTTCACCCGAGGCCGTCCCGCCGCATGACCCATTACTCATGACCCGCGCCCGGACACGGGCGCCGGTCACTGCTTTTAGAGTGGGGAATTGTAGCGGAGGTGCCGCTGGCCGCCCATGACAGGGCTGCTGCGGTTGTAACAGAAGGTTTCAGGGCGCGGACGACGCGGGTTCGGTGAGCGCCTCGCGCATGGCCTGCCGCGCCGCCGCCTCGAACGCGGTGAGGAGCAGCAGCCCGGCCAGTGTCCCGCGCGTCTTCAGCTCGGCGGCGATCGCTTCCGCGCGCTGGTTGAGCGCCTCCGGCGGGGGCGCTTCCCGCCCTTCCTGGGCCGCGATCAGCGCCGCCCTCAGGTGGGCAAAGAGCAGCGACACGTCCTCCTCGCGGACCACGCCCTGAAACAGGACCCTGGGGTCGAGGAGCGACTCGATCCGGGCAAAGGCGTCCGGCGGGTCGCCGGCCTGGGCCGGCGCGGCGCAAGCCAAGCCGAGCAACGCCGCCGCAATCCATTGTCTGGCACGCATTCGGTACCCTCCTCAGCCTAGCAGCCTGTCGGACTTACCAGTCGGGACAGGCTGCTAACAGGTCACTGCTTAACGCACGTCGCCGCCGCCGGTCTACACGCGGCTGTAGAGCTCGCCGCCCTGCTCCTTGAATTCCTGGGCCTTCTCCTGCATGCCCTTGGCAAGCGCCTCCCGCTCGGTGACGCCCTGCTTCTCGGCATACTCGCGCACGTCCTGCGTGATCTTCATCGAGCAGAAGTGCGGGCCGCACATCGAGCAGAAATGCGCGAGCTTGGCGCCTTCCTGCGGCAGCGTCTCGTCGTGGAACTGCTTCGCCTTGTCCGGGTCGAGCCCGAGGTTGAACTGGTCCTCCCAGCGGAACTCGAAGCGCGCCTTGGACAGCGCGTTGTCGCGGATCTGAGCGCCGGGGTGGCCCTTGGCGAGATCGGCGGCGTGCGCCGCGATCTTGTAGGCCATGATGCCGTCCTTGACGTCGTCCTTGTCCGGCAGCCCGAGGTGCTCCTTGGGCGTGACGTAGCACAGCATCGCGGTGCCGAACCAGCCGATCATCGCCGCGCCGATCGCGCTGGTGATGTGGTCGTAGCCCGGCGCGATGTCGGTGGTGAGCGGCCCCAGCGTGTAGAACGGCGCCTCGCGGCAATATTTCAGCTGCAGGTCCATGTTCTCCTTGATCAGCTGCATCGGCACGTGCCCCGGGCCCTCGATCATCACCTGCACGTCGTGCTTCCAGGCGATGTCGGTCAGCTCGCCCAGCGTCTTCAGCTCCGAAATCTGCGCTTCGTCGTTGGCATCGTAGATCGAGCCCGGGCGCAGGCCGTCGCCAAGAGAAAACGAAACGTCGTAGGCCTTGAGGATTTCGCAGATCTCCTCGAATTGAGTGTAGAGGAAGCTCTCCCGGTGGTGCGCGAGGCACCACTTCGCCATGATCGAGCCGCCGCGCGAGACGATGCCGGTCATGCGCTTCGCCGTCATCGGAATGAACGGCAACCGCACGCCGGCGTGCACCGTGAAGTAATCCACGCCCTGCTCGCACTGCTCGATCAGCGTGTCGCGATAGATTTCCCAGGTCAGCTCCTCGGCCTTTCCGTCCACCTTCTCGAGCGCCTGGTAGATCGGCACCGTGCCGATCGGCACCGGCGAGTTGCGCACGATCCACTCCCGCGTCTCGTGGATGTGCTTGCCGGTGGAGAGGTCCATCACGGTATCGCCGCCCCAGCGGATCGACCACGTCATCTTTTCGACTTCCTCCTGGATGCCGGAGGACAGCGCCGAGTTGCCGATGTTGGCGTTGATCTTCACCAGGAAGTTGCGGCCGATGATCATCGGCTCCGACTCCGGGTGATTGAGGTTGGCCGGGATGATGGCGCGTCCGCGCGCCACCTCCTCGCGCACGAATTCCGGCGTGATCGCGTTCGGGATAGCGGCGCCGAACGATTCGCCCGGGTGCTGCCGCGTGATGAGCGCCGCGAGCGCCTCCCTGCGCTGGTTCTCGCGGATCGCGACGAACTCCATCTCGGGCGTGACGATGCCGCGGCGCGCGTAGTGCATCTGCGTCACGTTCCGTCCGGAAACCGCGCGACGCGGTTTCCGGACCAAATGGAAGCGAAAATGTGCGAGTTTCGTGTCGTCGGCCCGCTGGCGACCGTATACGGAGGTTGGACCCGCGAGTTCTTCGGTATCGTTTCGTTCGACGATCCATCGCAAGCGGATGGGCTCCAAGCCACGTCGAATATCGATCGTCTTGGCCGGGTCCGTATACGGACCCGAAGTGTCGTAGACGTACACCGGCGGGTTGGGTTCGGCGCGCGCCGGGGCCCCGCGCTGCGAGGCCGCGCCCGAATGGACCGGCGTGTCGGACTGGCTGATCTCGCGCATCGGCACCCGGATGTCGGGCCGCGAGCCAGCGACGTAAACCTTGCGCGAGTTGGGCAGTGGTTTGACCGCCGCGTCGTCGACTTGGGCGGTCGCGTTCAGGAATTTGGGATTGGCGTTCATGAGACTGTCCTCCGGGAGCCGTCGGAAACGGGGTGGAGGACCGCGCCCACGCTTCCCTACGACGGCATTACCCGCATCAGGTTCGAAGGGTGTTTCTCACCCGATCGCCGGCGGCGATCAGGACCCCCAACGTGTGCTGTTAACGTAAACCGATTATGCGATAATTGCAAGCCCTGTAACGTAAATTCCGGTCCTCGCCGCCCCCCCGTGAACCCGCACCTGGACATCGAGCGCGCCCGCTTCAACATGGTGGAGCAACAAATCCGGCCATGGGACGTGCTCGACTCGCGGGTGCTCGACCTGCTGCTGCGAGTGCGCCGGGAGGAATACGTGCCGGAGCGCTACCGCGCGCTCGCTTTCGCCGACATGGAAATCCCGCTCGGGCACGGCGAGACGATGCTCGCCCCCAAGCTCGAGGCGCGCATGCTGCAGGAACTCGCGCTGAAGCCCGGCGACAGGATCCTGGAAGTCGGCACCGGCAGCGGCTACATGACCGCACTGCTCGCGAGCCTCGGCGGCCACGTCTACAGCGTGGACATCGTTCCGGAGTTCACGCAAGGCGCAGCGGCCCGGCTCGCGGCGCACGGCATCGCCAACGTCACGCTGGTGACCGCTGACGCGGCGCGCGGCTGGGAACGGCATGCCCCCTACGACGCGGTCGTGCTGACCGGCTCGGTGCCGGTGCTGCCGGAAGCGTTCCCGAGAAGCCTTCAGCCCGGCGGCCGGCTGATCGCGGTGGTGGGCGAGCCGCCGGTGATGGAGACGCAGTTGATCACCTGCATCGCCGCGGGCGCCTTCAACGCGACCGTGCTGTTCGAAACCTGCATCGCGCCGCTGAAGCGCGCCCTGCAGCCCGAGAGATTCGTGTTCTGAGGAAACGGGAATTCGGGAACAGGAAACATGCGCGCGCTCCTGTCGGTATCGTTCGCGTTCTCCCTCGCCGCAGCGACGGCGGCCAACGGCGCCGATTTGCTGGAGATCTATCGCCTCGCGCAGAGTTCGGACGCGCAGTATGCAGCGGCGCGCGCGGCGTGGAGCGCGGGCCAGGAAAAGCTGCCGCAGGGTCTCGCCGGGCTGCTGCCGCAGGCTTCCGTTTCGGCCTCCACCCAGTACAACGATCGCGAAACGCGCTCGCGCGACCCGGCGGTGGCCGCGGTCGCCGGGCGCTTCAATTCCAATTCGGCTTCCCTGTCGGTGACTCAGCCGCTCTACCGGCCGCAGAATTTCGCCGCCTACGACCAGGCCAAGACCCAGGTGGCGCAGGCGGACTCGGTGTTCGCGCAGGCGGCGCAGGACCTGATCCTGAGGGTGGCACAGGCCTATTTCGAGGTGCTGCTGGCACAGGACACCGTGGAATTCGCGCAGGCGCAGCTCACCGCCATCGGCCGGCAGCTGGAGCAGGCCAGGCGCAATTTCGAGGTCGGCACCGCGACCATCACCGATACCCATGAGGCGCAGTCGCGCTACGACATCACGGTGTCGACCGAGATCGCCGCACGCAACGACCTGGAGATCCGCAAGCGGCAGCTCGAGCAGTTCATCGGCCGCCCCGCGCCGGGGCTCTCGCCGCTGGGCAAGCGCTTCAGCCTGCGTAGTCCGGAGCCCGCCCAGATGGACCGCTGGGTCGCGGAGGCGGCCGAGGGCAACCTGCAGGTGCGCGTCAGCCGCGCGAGCCTGGAATTCGCGTCCCAGGAGATCGAGCGCAACCGTGCCGGGCACCGTCCCACGCTCGACGCCTTCGCCACTTACTCCGAGTCGGGCTCGGGTCCCAGCAGCCCGGCCGGCGTCGGAGCCGACGCCACCAGCAAGGTGGTCGGCGTGCAGCTCGCGGTTCCGATCTACCAGGGCGGGCTCGTGAGCTCACGCGTGCGCGAGGCGGTCGCCAACGAGGACAAGGCGCGGCAGGACCTGGAGAATGCGCGGCGCAGCGCCGAGCTTGCCGCCCGGCAGACCTTTCTGGGCGTGACCAGCGGCATCGCGCAGGTCAAGGCGCTGGAGGCCGCGCTGGTATCGAGTCAGAGCTCGCTCGATTCCACGCGCCTCGGGCAGGAGGTGGGCGTGCGCACGCAGATCGACGTGTTGAACGCCCAGCAGCAGCTGTCGCAGACCCGGCGCGATCTGGCACAGGCGAAATACAACTACATCCTCGCGCTGCTGCGCCTGAAGTCGGCCGCGGGCCAGCTCACCGAGCAGGACCTCGCGCTGGTCAACGCCTGGCTCGACAAGTGACGGCGGCAGCGTGAATCGTGATTCGTGAGTCGTGAACCGCAAGGCCGGAAAACCGCGCGTCCCGCCGGCTGTTGGTTCCGTTTCGCCTGCTGCTATCCGCTCGCTCAAAGCCGATCTCCGGAAGCAGATTCTCGCGAAGCGCGACGCGTTGAGCGCGGAACAGCGCAAGGCGCTGAGCGACGGGATCACGAGGCGCCTCCTCGCGCTCGACGCCTACCGCAAGGCGGATTGCGTGATGGCTTACATGAGTCTCGGCAGCGAATTCGAGACCGGCAAACTCGTTGCCGATGCGCTCGCGCGGCACAAGACGCTGGTGCTGCCCCGCGTTGACCGCGAAAACCGGGGGCTCCGGCTCCACAGGGTGCAGGATCCCGCCCGGCAGCTCGCCGCCGGGGTGTGGGGCATCCGCGAACCGCGCGTCGAGCTCTGCCCGGAAGTGAACCCCGAGCAAATCGAGTTCGTGCTGGTGCCGGGCGTCGCGTTCACACGGCATTGCGGGCGGCTGGGCTACGGAGCCGGCTACTATGACCGGCTGATTCGCGGATTCGAGCGGCGACCCGCGCTCGTGGCCGCGGCGTTCGGCATCCAGCTCGTCGATGCGTTGCCGATTTCGGCCTCCGACCAGAAGGTGGATCTCGTCGTCACAGAGAACGCGGCCTACAGCCGCGTTCTCTGATGAAACATCAGAAAATGGCGGTATCGGACCTCGCGCCGCGTTGGGTCGCAGATTTCGAATATTCGGTTCTCTCTTAATCGTGTATTAGAGCTGAATAAGCTCTAATACACGATCGGTGGCGCCGCGGTGCATGGCGCAGAACGCCAGTCCCGCCGCTCCCATGCGTTGCGCGGCTGGCGGGTCGCGCAACAGCCGTTCGGCTTCCCGCGCCAGCCCTATCGTGTCCCGCACCTGGACCGCGGCGCCGGCCTGGATCGCGAGTTCCGCGGCATCGGCGAAGTTGTAGGTCGAGGGTCCGATCAGCACCGGCTTGCCTGCGGCACATGCCTCGATCAGGTTCTGCCCGCCCAGCGGCAGCAAGCTGCCGCCGATGAACGCGACGTCGCACGCGGCGTAATAGGCGAACATTTCCCCCATGCTGTCCCCGAGCACGACGCGGGTGTCGCCGCCGACCGCCGCGTTCGCGCTGCGGCGCTGGAAGCGCACGCCGCGCCCTTCCAGCAGATGCTGCACCTCGTCGAAGCGCTGGGGGTGGCGCGGCACGATGAGGGTCAGCAACGCCGGCACCTCCATCCGCGCGAGCGCATCGAGCAGCAACGACTCCTCGCCCTCGCGGGTGCTGGCGGCGAGCAGCACCGGGCGGCTCTCTCCAAAGCCGCGGCGCCACGCCCGCCCGAGCTCGAGCTGCGCCGGAGGCGGATTGACGTCGAATTTGATGCTGCCGGTGACGCGCACGCGCGCTGCTCCGAGGGCGGCAAGGCGCCGGCCGTCGTCCTCGCCCTGCGCCGCAATCGCCGCGAACCCGGCAAGACTGTCGCGCGCGAGCCGCGGAAAGCGCCGGTAGCCCGCGAAGGATTTCTCGGACAGCCGCGCATTGACCAGGTACAGCGGGACACCGCGCGCGCGGCAGGCGTGGATCAGGTTGGGCCAGACCTCGGTCTCCATGAGGATGCCGACGCGCGGCCGGAAATGCCCGAGGAACCGCGCCACTGCGCCCGGGTAATCGTACGGAAGATAGCAGCGCGTGGCGTTTTCAGCGAACAGCGCTTCCCCGGTCGCGCGGCCGGTCGGCGTCATGTGCGTGAGCAGAATGCGATGGCGCGGGTGCCGCGCGCGCAACGCCTGGATCAGCGGTTCGGCCGCGCGCGTCTCTCCCACCGAAACGGCGTGCACCCAGATGAGCGGTCCTCCCGCTTCCTGCGCGTAACGCCCGAAGCGCTCGCCGACGTGCTCGAGATAGCCCCGCTGGCGGCGCGCGCGCCAGAGGAGGCGCAGCAGCACGTACGGCAGCAGGAGATAGAGCAGCAGCGTGTAAAGGAAGCGCATCAACGAACCAGGGAATGGGGAACGGGGAATGGGGAATGGGGAAACCACCCGTTCATGAGTGGCTCCTGGCGATTCATGGCTTAGAGTACACCGCCAAGTCGTCCGAGCGCCGCGATCGCGTCATCCACTGCCGGCGGCGCGCCGATGCCGCCGAGATTGGCGGCGCGCGCGCTGCCATAGAGGCCGGTCGCCGCCGGATCGGTGTCGCAGTAGAGGCCGAGCGTCGGCACGCCAAGCGCGGCGGCCAGATGGGTGAGGCCGGTGTCCACGCCGATGACCGCTTGCGCCCCGGCGAGCACGGAGGCCAGGTCCGCCAGCGCCAGGCCCGGCGCCACCACGGCGCCCGCCATGGCGCGCGCGATCGTCTCCGCGCGCAGCCGCTCCGCCGCGCTTCCCCACGGCAGCACGCCGCGCACCCCGCGCTCGCCGAGCCGCGTGCCGAGCTCGACCCAGCGCGCCTCCGGCCAAAGCTTCGCGCGCGCGCTCGTCGCATGGATCAACATCGCGTAGGCCCCTTCGGGCAGCCACGCGAATCGCGCCGCGGGCGCGCGGATCCCGTAATCGACGCTTTGCGGCACGGCGTAGCCGAGCGCCCGCGCGGGCAGCGCGCGGTTGCGCTCCACCGCGTGCAGCGTCCACGGCACGGCGTAGGTCCGGTCGTAGAAAAACGACAGCGGCTCGCGCGCGCTGGCGAAGTCGAGCCCGAAGCGCGCGCCCCTCGCGGCGCGCGCGATGACCGCGCTCTTGAACAGGCCCTGGGTGTCGATAATGGCGTCGTACTCGGTGCGCCGAAGTCCGTTCAGAAAGGCCCCTATCTCCGCGCGCACGCCGCCATCCAGGAGGCGGGTGCGCCAGCGCCGGATCGCGACCGGCAGCACGCGCGCGATCGCAGGATGCAGGCGGGGGAGCGCGGCAAACGGCTCCTCCACCACCCAGTCAATCTCAGCATCGGGCACGGCTGCGCGAATGTCGCTCGCCACCGGAAGGTTGTGCACGACGTCGCCCAGCGACGAGGTCTTGACCAGCAGAATCTTCTTCATGGTAAGCGCGCTGCAGCCACGGCCAGGAGCGTTCGAGCTGTCCCCGCCCCGGGCCTCGGGAGCGAGGTGGCGAATTTGTTCTTCGATTGGGGCCGCCTCCGGTTGCAGGCGGGAACCGCCTAGCAGCCTGTCGGACTTTGATTGTCCGACAGGCTGCTAAAAGCAAAACCGCCAGCGCAAAAGCGAAAGGAAAAGGCAGTGAAAACCCTGTTTTCAGCCTGCTCGCGCGCCCGTTGGAGGCCAGGAACGGTCGTCATCCCGAATTTTAGTCGAAATTCACAGGCGGTTTTGCTGTCAGCAGCCTGTCGGAATGCCAACTCCGACAGGCTGCTAGCCTACACCGGAACGCGCTTTGCGCATAGAATAGCGGACACAAACAATGATTCCGATTCAGGCACTTAACACCGCGGCGTGGCACATTCGCAGGGGAGCGCGCGCGTGATCCTGGTCACCGGGGGTGCCGGGTTCATCGGTTCGAATTTCGTTCTGGACTGGCTGGCGCAGGAGCGCACGCCGGTCGTCAACCTCGACTATCTGACCTACGCCGGCAACCTCGACAACCTGTCGGCGCTCAGTGGCGATGAGCGCCACACCTTCATCCAGGGCGATATCAACGATCGCGCGCTGGTCGCGCGTCTCCTGCGCGAGCACCAGCCGGGTGCGGTCGTGCACTTCGCCGCGGAAAGCCACGTGGACCGCTCGATCCACGGCCCGGCCGATTTCGTCCACACCAACGTCATCGGCACCTTCAGCCTGCTCGAAGAAGCAAGAATCTACTGGTGTTCCCTAAAGGAATCGGAAAAGGCACGTTTCCGGTTCCTTCACGTGTCCACCGACGAGGTCTACGGCTCGCTCGGGCCGGACGACCCGCCCTTCACGGAAACCACGCCGTACGCGCCCAACAGCCCGTACGCCGCCTCCAAGGCCGCGTCCGATCACCTGGTGCGCGCCTACCATCACACCTACGGCCTGCCGGTGATCACCACCAACTGCTCCAACAACTACGGGCCGTACCAGTTTCCCGAGAAGCTGGTCCCGCTGATGGTTCTCAACGCGCTCCAGCGCCGGCCGCTTCCGGTCTACGGCGACGGCAGGAACGTGCGCGACTGGCTTTATGTCACTGACCATTGCGAGGCCGTGCGGCTCGCGCTCAAGCGCGGCCGCCCTGGTGAAACCTACAACATCGGGGGGAACGCCGAAAAAACCAACCTCGAGGTCGTCAAGACGATCTGCGCCATCCTCGACGCGCTGCGGCCGGATGAAGCGCCTCACGAGGAGCTCATCGCCTTCGTCGCGGACCGCCCGGGACACGATCGCCGCTACGCGATGGATTCCGGCAAGATCCGGAACGAACTCGGATGGCGGCCGCGCGAGCGGTTCGACACCGGGTTCAGGAAAACGGTGGAGTGGTATCTTGACCACATGCCGTGGGTGGACAACGTCGCCAGCGGCGCGTACCGCAGCTGGATCGACACCAACTACAAGAACCGGTGATTGAGTAATTAGGTGATTCAGTGATTAAGTGATCAATCCTGCCAATATAGGGGGTTCACCATGACCCGGCCACACTACAACCTCGAAGCTTGGAAGCTCGCGATGACCTTGGTGAAAAACGTCTACCAGGCGACACGTACGTTCCCTCAGGAAGAGATCTATGGCCTGACGGCGCAAATGCGACGAGCCGCCGTTTCGGTTCCCAGCAATCTTGCGGAAGGCGCCGCCCGAACAGGGCGAAGGGAATTTTCTCAGTTCCTCAGCGTCGCGAAGGGGTCTCTGAGCGAGCTGGAGACCCAACTCCTAATTTCGGCTGCTGAATCACTCAATAACTCAATCACTCAATCACTCAGATGAAGGGCATCATCCTGGCCGGCGGGAGCGGCACGCGGCTCTACCCCGCGACGCAGGTCGTCACCAAGCAGCTGCTGCCGGTGTACGACAAGCCGATGGTCTATTACCCCCTCACGACGCTGATGCTCGCGGGGGTGCGCGACATGCTGCTGATCTCCACGCCGCAGGACACGCCGCGCTACCAGCAGTTGCTGGGCGACGGCCGGCGCTGGGGCATCAACCTGGCCTATGCCGTCCAGCCCGAGCCCAGGGGCATCCCGCAAGCCTTCACCATCGGCGCGGACTTCATCGGAGCCGACCCCTGTGCGCTGATCCTCGGCGACAACGTCTTCTACGGCCACAAGCTCTCGGACGAGCTCAAGGCCGCGACCGCGAAACACCGCGGCGCCACCATTTTCGCCTACCGCGTGCAGGACCCGGAGCGCTACGGCGTGATCGAATTCGACCGCTACCGCAAGGTGGTCTCGATCGAGGAGAAGCCGCAGCGGCCGAAATCGCACTTTGCGCAGACCGGCCTTGCCATCTACGACAACCAGGTGGTGGACATCGCGCGCGCACTCAAACCCTCGGCGCGCGGCGAATTCGAGATCACGGACGTCAACCTGGAGTACCTGCGCCGCGGCGAGCTGGAAGTAGTGCTGATGGGCCGCGGCGTCGCCTGGCTCGACACCGGCACCCATGATGCGTGGCTCGCCGCCTCGACGTTCATCGAGACCATCGAGAAGCGCCAGGGGCTCAAGATCGCATGTCCCGAGGAGATCGCCTACAGCATGGGCTACATCACCGCAGCCGACCTCAAGGCGCTCGCTGCGGCCATGGGCGACAGCCCCTACGCCCGCTACCTGCGGACCGTGCTCGACGACCCGGCATGACCCGCATCCTGCTGACCGGAAGAACCGGCCAGGTCGGCTGCGAATTGCGGCGCGCGCTCGCGCCCCTCGGGCAGGTGATCGCGACCGGTCGCGAGACGCTCGACCTCGCCGATCCCGATTCAATCCGCGCGGCAATCAGGGAGGTCCAGCCCGATGTCATCGTCAACGCCGCGGGCTACACGACGGTGGACAAGGCCGAGGCCGAACCCGATCTCGCGATGCGGGTCAACGGCGTTGCGTCGGGCATCCTCGCGGAGGAGGCCAGGACGCGCAATGCGCTTCTCGTTCACTACTCGACCGCGTATGTTTTCGACGGCACCAGCGACCGGCCCTATGTCGAGGGCGACCCGCCCAATCCGGTCAACGTCTACGGCAGGACCAAGCTCGCCGGCGAGCGCGCGATCGCGGCCGCCGGCTGCGATCATCTGATCCTGCGCACGAGCTGGATCTACAGCAACCGCGGCACCAATTTCCTCACCACGATCCTGAAACTCGCGCGGGAGGGAAGAGCGCTCGCGGTAGTCGACGATCAGGTCGGCTCGCCGACCTGGGCGCGGGCGCTCGCGGAGGCAACCGCGCAGGCGCTCGCATGCCGGCTGACACGCGATGCCCGCGCCGGCGTCTATCACCTCACCGCCGCCGGCGAGGTGTCGCGTTACCGCCTGACCCTGAAGATACTGGAGCACGCGCGCGCCCGCTCCACGGGCGGGGATTCATGGCCGGACGTCCGGCCCATCGGCTCGGCCGGGTACCCGCTGCCCGCAACGCGCCCCCCCTACAGCGTTCTCGCCACCGACAGGATCCGGCGAGACCTTGGCGTCGCGATGGAACATTGGGAACAGCAGCTGGAAAGATGCTTTGCGGAAGCGGGCGACGAGACCCATCGGGCCCAGCCGTCATCCCGCAACGCGTCCTGAGGATCGCCGGGCAGCGCCGCGGCCGGCTTCATGCCCGATGAGCGCGCCATGTTCGTCCGGCTTCACGGCCGGAAACGGTCTCTCCTGCTGTGCAGCCAGATCGCGAACGCATCGTAAGGCGTGACACGCGGCTGCGACAGGATCTCCGCCGCCGCAAACGCCTCCAATCGGGCGCCTTCGTGCAGCACGAGGCGCGAATAGTCCGCGTTCGCGACCTGCGCCTCGTAATAAATCCGGTAGACCTTGCGCTGTCCGAGCCGGCCAAAGTCGAAGTCGAAGCGGGTGAATTCCCGGGCGCCGGTCACGGCGAGCTCGAGCTCCTCGCGCAACTCCCGGCGGAGCGTTTGCTCCGGGGTTTCCCCCGCGTCGACTGCGCCGCCGAAGCACCCCCAGTGGTCCGGATAGAAGATGTCGGGCTTGGGGTCGCGCAGCTGCATGAGGTAGCGCCCGTCCTCCAGCTGCAATAGCGCCGCCACGGCGTCCGCAGCGCGGATCCTTCCCGTGGCGGAGAGAAAGACAGGCGCGTCCAAGGGGTGCCAGAAGCGGTCGGTCGTGCGAGCGGCCAGTCCGCTCAGGCGAGACCCAGCTTGCCCGCCAGCGTCGTCGCGTCGAGCCCGTGCGCCGCGAGCAGATCGCCGTGGGAGCCGTAGTTATGAAGAAACGCGTCCTGAAGCGAGAAGCAATCGACGCGGCATCGGGCATCGAGGTCCCAGGCGATTTCCTTGACGCGCGATCCGAGACCGCCAGACGGCGCCATCTCCTCGATGACGATCACGCGCTTGTGGCGCCGCAGCGCCGTCTCGATGCCCTCCCGGTCGAGCGGCTTGACGGTGTGGACCGAGACCAGCGAAGCGCTTTCCCCGCGCGCCTCGAATTTCGCGGCGAGCTCCGCCCCCACTTTCAGGATCGGGCCGTAGCCGAGGATGCAGACGTCTTCACCGCGCTTGAGATAGCGCAGCTTGCCGAACATGAAGCCGTCCGCGGCGCTCGCCGTCAGGTCGGGCTCGCCCGCCTTGGCGAGGCGGAGGTAAACGGGGCCCCGCTCCTGTTTCACGCACCACTGCGTGGCCAACCGCGTCTCGGCGGGATCGCACGGCGCGATGACACTCATGTTGGGAATCGCCGAGGCGACCGCCACGTCCTCCTGGGCGTGGTGCGTGCCGCCCAGCGTGGAGTAAGTGACCCCGCCGCCGATCCCGACGATGGTCACCGGCAGGTTCTGGTAGCACAGGTCCACCCGCACGAACTCGAACGGGCGGAACAGCGTGAAGGTGGCGATGGTGTACGCGAACGGGCGCAGGCCGCGCAGGGCCAGGCCGGCGCAAAGGCCGATCATGACCTGCTCGGCGACGCCGGTGTTGATGAAACGCGCGGGCCAGGTCTGTCGGAACTTGTCCATGGCGCCCGCCGGCGAGATGTCGGCGACCACCACGCACAGGCGCTCGTCCTGCTGTCCCGCCTCGAAGAACGTGTTGGCGAAGGTGTTCCTCACGAGGCCACTTCCTTCAGCTCGGCAAGCGCCTTCTGGTACTCGTCCTTGCTGGGAGAGCGGTAATGCCAGATCGGCACGTGCTCCATGTAAGAGACGCCGCGGCCCTTCACCGTCCTGCCGACGAGAAAGAACGGCTGCTTTCCGCCGCGGTTCGTCACCGCGCCGTATACCGCCGCCGCATCATGACCGTTGACTTCCTCGGTTTCCCAGCCGAACGCGCGCGCCTTGTCCACGATCGGATAGAAATGCGGGTGCGTCACGGAGGTCCGCCCCAAACCCTGGAAGTCGTTCAGGTCGAGTATCGCCACCAGGTTTCCCAGGCCCAGGTTCGCCGCCATCATCATCGACTCCCAGGTCGAACCTTCCTGCATTTCGCCGTCGGAGAGCACGGTGTAGATCACCGTGTCGCGGCTTTGGATCCTCTCGGCGTAGGCCATGCCGGTGCAGATGCCCATGCCGTGCCCGAGCGAGCCGGTCGAGGCCTCGATGCCCGGCGTGCCGTAGTCCGGATGCGCGCCGAGGCGGCCGGCCGGCGTGCAGTACGCCGCAAGGTCGCCGCTTAGCAGCACGCCCAATTCCTCCAGTATCACGTATTGCGAGAGGCAGCCGTGGCCCTTGGACATGACGAAGCTGTCGCGAAAACCGGAGTTGCCGCGGCCCGGATCGCGCCGCAGGAGGCCGTGGTAGACGACGTCCACCATCTCGAGGCAGGAGAAAGCCGGCGCGACGTGCAGCGCGGTCACCCGCTGCGAAATGTCCAGGATGCGGCGCCGGTAGCGCAGGCAACGCTGGCGCGCCGCCGCGACGTCGAATCCCGCCTGTCGCTCGATCTTCCCCATCAGGGCATCCCGCCTCAAGCGCGCAGCACGTAGTCCATCGGCCAGTCCCGCAGCTCGCCGAGGTACTTGCGGCCCCAGTCCACCATCTCCTTCAGCCCTTCCTGCCAGCCGATCCGGGGTTCCCAGCCGACATCGCGCTTGATCGCGCTGGAGTCCAGCCAGTAGCGCGAGTCCTGCCCCAGGCGATCCTCGGTCATCTCGGCGAGCTGCGTGAACGGAATGCCCAGCGCTTCCGCGGTCAGTTCGACGACGCGGCGGATCGAGGTGGGTTCCTTCGGGCCGGCGTTGTAGACGGCGCCGAGCGGCGCCTTTTCCGACACCAGGTGGATGGCCCGGGCGAGGTCGCGCGCATGGATGTAGGACTTCTCGGCCCTGCCGCCGCCCTGCAGCGGGAGTTTCCGTCCGGTCAGGCCGCAGATCACGGTCTTCGGGATGACGCGGTGAAGCAGCTGCCCCGGGCAGTAGGCGTTCGACGGCCGGATGATGTTCATCGGGAACTTGAGAAAGCGGTGGACCGAGATGAGATACATGTCGAACGCCGCCTTGGAGGCGGCGTACGGGCTGGTCGGCTGGATCGGCGTGTCCTCCTTCGCCGCGAAACCGACCGAACCGTAGAGCTCGGAGGTCCCGATCTGGATGAAACGCTCCAGATAGTCCCGCTTCATCAGTTCCTCGGCGAGCCGCGCGAGCGCCATCGAGTTGGTCTCGAAGAAGCGCCACGACTTCTTCCACGACACCGCGCCCTCGCCCTGCGCCGCGTAGTTGACGATGACCTGTGGCTTCTCCCGGTCGAGCAGCTCGAGGACCGAGTCCAGCTCGTAGGTGATGTGATAGGCGTGGTACTGGAAGTTCTTGCGTTTCTCGATGTTGAGCGAAAACGGTTCCGGCCGCAGGGGATTGCGCCCGACGCCGATCACCTTCTTCGCGTCAGCGTGGTCGAGCAGGTAGAACGCGGTGTGGATTCCGAAGGAACCTCCCGCGCCCAATATGGCATAAGTCTTCATTCAGGCATTTCCTCGCCACCTGAAGTGGCACGCATTGTAGGGAGTCACTCGAGTATCGTCCAATAGTAGTCACCGGTGTAGCCGGCCTCGGCAAAAAGCCTGAGCCAGCCGTCCGGGTAGTCGTGAAACTTGGCCGTCAGCACCCAGCTCAGGAACAGCTCGCGCTGTTCCGGCGTGCGATACGAATCCACCTGGATGAAGCCGCGTCCCGGCGCCAGGCGCTCGACCTCCCGCGCCGCGCGTATCGCGTCGGCGCGCTCGAAGTTGTGGAGGGTATTGAGGGAGATCACGGCGCTGAAGCTCCCGTCGGGAAACGGCAGCCGGTCCGCGCTCCCCAGGTGCAGGCGCCCGACGACCTCGGGTTCGCAGTGCATCAGCGCATACTCCGAAATGTCGAGCCCGAACGCTTCCAGTCCCGGGCACACCTTCATCAGGTCCTTCACCAGGAAGCCTTTCGCGCACCCCACGTCGAGCACGCGGTCGCCCGGCTTGAGGTTGAAGTGCCGGATGATGTCCTCGGCGATGGGAATCCAGCGGCCGTCGTAGCGGTAGCCGCCGTAGCCGACCTCGCGCGGGCCGTCGAAATACTGCTCCCCGTACTGGCGCGAGATCGCGATGTTCTCCGGCGTCTGCGCCTCCTTTCGTTTCTCGAGGTTGCGCTTCGTCCTCGGCAGGCGAGCG
Organism: Betaproteobacteria bacterium; assembly: GCA_016192825.1. Lineage (GTDB taxonomy): Bacteria > Pseudomonadota > Gammaproteobacteria > Burkholderiales > SG8-41 > SG8-41. The sequence continues at coordinate 108,037 of JACPTK010000002.1, forward strand.
AGCAGGTTCACTTCCGCCATCAGCCCCTCGCGCTCATTTCCCGGTGCGCGCGCGCGATCCCTTCCTCCAGCGGGATGAAGCGGAACTTGGGGAACGCCTTGATCAGGTGGGTCACGTCGTAGTGCCGGTGCGTGATCGGGTTGGCGCGCGCCGTCTCGACGATCTCGACCGGCTTGCCGAACTGCGCCGCGACGAGCCGGGCCAGTTCCTTGAACGAGATGGAGCGCCCCGTCGCGAGGTTGAGCGTGCCCGTGCTCTTGTGCAGCAGGCAGCGCACGGTGAGAGCCGCCACGTCGTCCACATGAATGTGATCGCGCGTTTCCTCCCCGGCCCCGAAGAGCGTGATCTTGCCGTCCTTGTGCGCCGCGCGGCGGAACCGGTTCGGCCCGTAGGCGTTGTGCGTGTCGTCCACGCCGTAGACCAGCGTCGGACGAAGCACCAGCACGGGCGTCTGTGCGAGGCTTTTCGCCATGATCTCGCGAGTGTAGTGCATCGCGCCGTAAAGATCCTGCGGCGAGGCGGGAGTGTCCTCGGTGACTTGCGACACGGCCAGATTGTAAACGGCATCGGAGCTGAAATAGGTGAGGTGCGCGCACCCGGTTTTTTCGATCGCTGCGCACACGTGCTGCATCATGGCCAGATTCCGCATGAGGGTGCCGGCGTCGCGGCCCTTGTCCGGGGTCAGCGCGGCAAGCATGACGACCGCGTCTTCGGGGCGCAGTTGCGTGACAAGCCGCTCGACGCTGGCGGGCTCGGTCAGGTTGACGTCGACCGAGCCGAGCGCCAGTTGCGCGATGCCTTCGTCTTCGAGCCGGCGGCGAAGCGCCATGCCGATGAAGCCGCGCGCGCCGATCAGCACGACCCGCTTCGGCGCCTGCGGCTGTGCACTTTGATGGTTAACCATCGTTCATGCCTCGATCTCCAATAAACGACATTCAGCTGACGCCCAGCGTGTAGTAAGCAAGGCCGGCGCCCCGGCATGCGGCGGCATTCATCAGGGCGTAAGGATCGAGTACCACCCTGCCGCGCATGCGCCTGGCGAGATCGCGTGGATCGATTTTGCGGAACTGTTCCCACGGCGTCATCACGGCCAGCGCGTCCGCCCCCTCACAGGCATCGAGCTCCGACTTCGCCGCGTGGCAGCGCGCATGGGGCGCCATCGACGCCGGCACCACCGGGTCGAATACGCGCGCCCGCACGGTCCCCAGCGACGCGAGCAGCGCGATCGAGGCCGAGTTCTTGGTGGAATGCGTGTCCTGCTTGTACGCGAGCCCCAGCACCGCGATCACCGGATCGTCGATCCGCGTGAGGACCGTTTCCCACAGCACGCGTAACGCCCAGTCGCGGCGGTGACCGCTGTTGGCGACAAGGGCGCGAACGAGCTCCATGTGGCTGCCGGTCTCGTCGGCGAGCCGCAGCAGGGTCGCGAGATCGCGTTCAAGGTTCCCCCCGGCAAGGCCCAGTCCCGGCGCGAGGTAGGCGTGCTGCCCGATGCGGCGGTCGAGCCTCAACGCGGGGGCGATCTCGCTCCAGTCGGCCCCGATGCGCTCGCTCAGCTCGGCGAGCGTGTTCGCGACGGTAACCGATGCGACGAGGCAGCAATTGATCGCGATCTTGGCAAGCTCCGCGCTCTCGTAGCGCATCGCGAGCACCGGGCAATCGAACGAACGCAGGAATTGCGCGAGGGCGTCGGGCAGTGCACGCGCGGGCTCGGCGCAGCCGATCATGAATCGCTCCGGCCGCGTCGCGCGCTCCACCGCCCGCCCGAACACGAGGGTCTCGACCTGGTAGAACCGGCGGCTCTCGGGGATGGCCAGCGAGCGCGTGAAGCCGGGCGGCACCTGGCACAGCACCACCAGCAGCGCCGCCTCTCCCAGATGCGGCGTGACCGAATCGATGAGCGCGCGGATGCCGGCGAGCTCGCTTTGACCGGCGTCATCGGTGGGCACGTCCGGGGAAATGTAGACGACATCGCACGGCGCAAGCGCCGCAGGATCGGAGGCAAAGGACAGTTTCGCGCGATACTCGTGCAACAGCTCGGGCAGTCCCGGTTCCACGACCGTCGGCTTCGAAGCGATCAGCTGCGCGATCAGGCTCGCATCCGCGTCGAAGCCAATGGTGCGGAAACCGCGCGCGGCGCTCGCTGCCGCGGAGTTGATGCCGAGATGCGTCATGCCGGCGAATCCGATGGTGGGCATGCTCACCGCCGCGCCTCGCGGATGGCCGTCTTGCCCAACCTGCGCAGCAGCCGGTTGAGCCAGATGTCGTTCGAGAGATCCGTCGCCGGGGTGGTCTTGCAGAGCTCCGCGAAGTGCGCGTACTCGAGCGCCCAGGTCGGGTCGTCCTGCTCCAGCGTCACCACGTCCTCCGGCGGGCGTCCGGACGGCAGCACGCGCGTGCGGTGGCAAAAGGTGGTCGGCCCCCACTTGCACAGGGACCGGATGTGCGCGCTGCCGTGCTGCGCGAAGATATCGCAGGTGAAATGGTTGCGCCACGAGAGCAGCGTCATTTCCAGCTCCAGCGTGGGTGAGGAGGCTCGCGACAGGATCACCACGTGGTCGGGCGCGCGGTTCTCATAGCAGCGGGATGTCATGATTTCAAAATCGTCGGCGAGGCCGCCGAACCAGAATCTGGCCGTATCGAGAAGATGGGAGCCCAGGTCCGGCAGGACGCCGGCCCCCTGGTCCCGCCACTCGGATTCGCGCACCAGCCGCGCGGTGCCGTTGCCGTAGAACATGCGGCAGCGGTAGATCTTGCCGAGCTCGCCCGATCGCACCAGGTCGCGCATGCGCACGTAGTGCGGCTCGAAGCGATGGTTGTAGGCCGTGTAGCACACAACGCCCCGCCTGCGCGCCAGCGCCTCCAGCGCGGCGATGTCGGCGTCCCGGACCGCCCACAGGGGCTTTTCCACCAGCACGTGCTTGCCGTTGCCGATGAGATAGCGCAGCAGCGCAACCTTGGGCTCGTCGGGAACGCAAACCAGGGCCGCATCGTAGACCGAAAGCGGCACGTCCTCCACGCGCCGGTGGTCGGCCTCGCGGTTCTGGGGATCGACCGACGCCACGCAATCCCGGCCCGCGTGCTTGCGCCGCTTGTGCCCCTGCACGCCCAGGCCGACGACGATTACCCGCATCGCGCGCGGCCGCGTCAGGCGTAATTCGCCTGCCGCTCGACCTCGTCTATCTTGCGGCGCACGTCGTCCGGTCGCACCGGCACGTTGCCGTCGAATTCGCATTCGCACGCCGCGGCCATCGAGCCGAGGATGGTCGCGATCGCGTCCGACCCGGTGCCGATCTTTGCGAGCAGCCCGTAGGCGAGCAAGGCGTCGCCCGCGCCCACGGCATCCACCACCCGGTCGACGAAGCTGTCGACAACGATGAAGGAGTCGAGCGACTCGTGGTTGGCGCTGAGGCAGGTCAGCACCCCTTTCTCTCCCAGCTTGAGGATCAGCGTCTTGCACTTGGCGGCGTCGTAGAGCGTGGAAGCGAGCGGGCGGATGCCGGAGTCCTGGTCGCCGAGCGCAAAACGCGCCTCGCGCTCGTTGGGCGTAATGAGGTCGAAGTGCTTGAAGTCCGTTATGTTGCCCCAGCGACTGGCGACCTGGCTGTCGGCCACCTTGCAGGCGCCTTCCGGTATCGCCGCGATCAGCCTGGGGATGGTGCGCCGGTTGAAGATGCCGTGGCGGAAATCGCTGTACACGACCGCCTCGCACGGCGTGTTGGCCACCGCCTCGCACAAGTCGACGAGGATGTCGTCGGAGATCGAGCGGCTGTCGAGCGTGTCCACCTTGAGCAGCCGGTAGCCGCCCGCCACGATCGCGTTCTTGTTGGTGGTCGGGCGGGTCGCGTCGATCACGGGCCGGCAAATCACGCCGGATTTCTCCAGTCCCTTCAGCACGAAATCCTTCAAGGCGTCGTCACCGAGCACCGTGGAGAAAGTCACTTCGGCCCCGGCCGCCCGCAAGTGCTGCGCAACGATCGCCGCGCCCCCGATGTAGTCGTCACGCCCCTCGTACAGCACGCTCATGGTCGGGGTCTTGGTCTGCCCCCCGATCAGCGTGGTCTGCGTGTAGCTGTCCACGATGGTGTCGCCCACGACGTGGACGCGGCGACCCCGCGCCTGGTCCAGCGCTTTCCGCAGAGAATCGAAGTTGAGGTCCTCGCTCTCCATGAAGGTCAGCAGCTTCTCCACCTTCAGCGTCGGCGGCGCGAGATCGATCAGCTTGCTCGACGAATACACGATATCGCCCGGCGTGAAGATGATCTCGCCGCCGTACGAGCGCAGCACTTCGGCCTCCTCGTGGGTCTTCTGCGGGATGCCGCTCGCCGTGTACTCGTAGCCTTTCGCGAAGTAATCGGGCTGGATGCGCGCGAGGTTCTTGAGCGGCGTGGCTTCCGGATCGATCACCACGTAATCGACGATCTCGAACGCCGCCAGGTTGAGCGCCCGCAGGTCCTGCGGAACGTGCGGCCGGTAATGGCCTTTCGAAATATGGATGTCGGCGGTGATGCTCGCGACGAGAATGTCCGCCTTGCTCTTCGCGTAGATCAGGTGGCGCAAATGGCCCGGGTGCACGACGTCGAACACGCCGTGGCACATGATCACCTTCCGCTTGCGCGGCCGCGGCCCGATCGCCGCCAGCAACTCGTCGACGGTCTTGATCTTGTGGCGATACTTCTGGGTCAGGGAGGGGATCATGAGGGCTTGCCGAGGTATTGAAACCAGCTGCGGGTCGCGCGGGCGATCGACTCCGGATCCCAGAGCGGCGCGTCCCGCCAGACCTCGATTTCCTTCAGCATCAGCGCAACACCGTCCTCGAAGCTCACGCGAGGCCGCCACTCGAGATCGCGCGTGATCTTGGCGATGTCCGCCCAGGTGCAGTCCGGCTCGCCCGGGCGCTTGGGGATGAACACCTTTTCGCCCCCCAGCAACTCGACCAGCCGGTTGACCGGCTGCGGATTGCCCGCCCCCAGATTCCAGATCCGCCCCGCGAGCCGGGTCTCCGCGGCAAGCCGGAACGCCTCGGCGACGTCGGTCACGTAGAGAAAATCGCGCCGCTGCGTGCCGTCGCCGACGACGGTGAACGGCTTGCCGGCGAGCTTCTGCCTGAAAAACACGCCGAACACCGCGCCGTAGGCCCCGGTGGTGCGCACGCGGGTGCCGTAGGCGTTGAAGATGCGGATCGAGTTGACGGGCAGCCCGTAGACCTGCTGCCAGTGAAAACACGCTTGTTCGCCGAGGTGCTTGCTCAGGGCATAGGGGTACTGCGGCGCGATCGGATGGTCCTCGCGGGTCGGGACCGCGGCCAGGCCGTAGCAGGAGGATGACGCCGCGTAGACGAACTTCTTCACGCGGGCGTGCCGGGCGCGCTCGAGCACGTGCGCCGTTCCCTGGACGTTCGCCGACAGGTATTCGGTCGGGTTCTCGATGGACGGGACGATATCGCCGATGCCGGCGAAATGGTAAACGTGGTACGCCCCGCGGAAGAGCGTGCTTCCGGGTTCGAGACCGCGGACGTCGGCGCGCTCGAAGTGAAAATCGGGATTGCCGGCCAGATGCGCGATATTGCTCTCGCGGCCGGTCGCCAGGTTGTCGAGGGCGCGGACCCGGTAGCCGTGCGCGAGCAGGTTGTCCGCCATGTGGCTGCCGATGAATCCGGCGCCGCCGGTGACGACAGCCACGGGTTTTGCGCTCATCGGACTCCGAGCCGCTTCATGCGCCTGACGTTGTAGTAGATGTCGTCGGTCATGCTGTCGGGGAGCAGGCCGGCCTTGAACGCCTGGCACAGCCCGCGCACGGCGTCCTCGATCGTGTATTTCGCCCGGAACCCCAGCACCCGCGCGATCTTGTCCGAATTGATGTGGTAGGAACGCGGGTCGTTGCTGGGCGTGGTCACGACCTCGATCGGCGCTTTTTCCGGAAACTCCTGCTCCACCACGCGCTTCACGATATTCGCGATGTCCATGATGCTCATGTTCTGGTAGCCGGCGTTGAAGGTCTGGCCCGCGACCTTATCGTCCGGAACCTTCAACAGCAGCTCGTAGAGGTCGCACATGTCCTGGATGTGGAGATTGGGACGGAGCTGCGCGCCGCCGAACACCGTGATCTTGCGGTTCGTCACCGCGTGATTGGTGAGGATGTTCACCGACAGGTCCATGCGGGTGCGCGGGCTGTAGCCGCATACCGTGGCCGGCCGGATCGTGACGCAGACGAATTCCGGCGACTGGTGCTTGAACAGGATCGGCTCGCACAGGCCCTTGTACTTGTTGTAGAGCGTCAACGGCACCAGCGGGTGCTCTTCCGTCACGTTGGGCTGGTCGGAGACGCCGTACACCGAGCTCGACGAAGCGTAGATGAAGCGCCTGACCCCCGCCTTCCTGGCCGCCGTCACCATCGGCTCGAACGCGTCCATGTTGACGCTGGTACTGAGCTTCTCGTCGAGCTCGAAGCTCGCATCGTTGGAAATGCAGGCCAGCGCGATGACCGCGTCGATGCCCTTGAACGCCCGCGCGAGCTTGGCGGTTTCGCGGATATCGCCCTCGACGAACGTCATGTTCGGATGGGGCGGGAGATGCCTTTCGTACCAGAACGTGTCGAATACCGTGACGTTGTGGCCCAGCTTGAGCAATTGCGGGACGAGGAGGCAGCCGACATAGCCCGCGCCTCCCGTAACCAGGACGTTTTTCATGATTCCTCGGCGAAAAAATCAACCGACGGCGCGCGACGGCTGCGCGGGCGCGCTCTGCGCGGTATCGATGGTGTATCCCGCGGCCGCCGCGTCGCGATAAAACATCTGGACGGTTTCCAGCGAATAGCCGTCCTGGTCCTTGCCCACCAGGTTGAGCTTCGCGAGGATGTCGTTGGTCACGGTGATGATGTGGCAGCCGATGGCGTCGGCCTGGAAGATGTTGAGCAGCTCGCGCGGGCTTGCCCAGATCAGCTCGGCTTTCGGTTTCGATTTGAGTATCTTCACCGCCTCGGCCATCAGCGGCACCGGATCGATGCCCGAGTCCGCGACCCGGCCGGCGAAGATGGAGACAATGGCGGGCGTCTTTGGGTCGAGGCAGGCGACGATGCGCTGGACCTGATCGAGCGTGAACACCGCCGTCACGTTGAGCGCCACGCTCGCCGCCGAGAGTTTCCGGATCAGCGGACCCGCGAATTCACGCCGGGTGTTGGTGACCGGGATCTTGACGTTGACGTTGCGGCCCCACGAGGCGATGGCGAGCGCCTGGCGCTCCATCTCGTCAAAATCGTCGGCAAAGACCTCGAGCGATACCGGCCGGTCCGGCACCGCCGCGAGCACTTTGCGGGCGAATGCTTCGTAGTCGGCGATGCCGGCCTTGCGCATCAGGGTCGGATTGGTGGTGAATCCCTTGATCACGGGATTGGCGTACATCTTCATGATGCCGTCGAAATCAGCGCCGTCGGCGAAGATCTTGACGCGAAGATCGGAGATGGATGGCATGGAGCAGACTCCCTAACTTTTTCGCCCAGCGAGAATGAATCGAACCCCTGCCGGCAGCGAGCGCACGATGCGGGCCGGTGCAGCGCGCCGCGGTTCGGAATAGTGCCTATTAATCAGCAAAGTAT
>JACPTK010000119.1 GCA_016192825.1 Betaproteobacteria bacterium
CAGCAGCAGCAGGTGGGGATGGATCAGGTGGCGCTGGCGATGGAGAACATCAAGCAGGCGAGCGTGCAGAACGTGGCCGGCACCAAGCAGGCGGAGACCGCGGCCCACAACTTGAACGAGCTGGGACAGAAACTCAAGCAAATCGCGGAGCAGTACCGGACGTAAGCCGGGCGCGCGAAATGATTACCAGGGACGAGGATTTTCGGAATCGCCTGTTGGCCACGTTCGCGGTCGAAGCGGAGGAACATCTCGCCGCCATCTCGGCCGGGCTGCTGGCTCTGGAGAAAGCGCCGAGCGCCCGAGAGCGGAAAGACCTTGTCGAAGCTGTATTTCGAGAAGCCCACAGTCTGAAAGGAGCCGCGCGCGCGGTCAACCTGGCGGCGATCGAATCGGTGTGCCAGCCGATGGAAAGCGTATTTGCCGCGTTGAAGCGCGGGAACGGCTCGCTGTCGCCACCGCTATTCGACCTTATTCACGAAGCCGTCGGCGTCCTGAGAAACCTCGTGGCCGGGAGCGGCGCGGCGGGGTCCACCGCCGAACAATCCTCGGTCGACTCGGTGGTCCGCCGCCTCGAGGCCGCGTCCAGGCGGGGTTCGATGGATGAACCGGCGAAGGCGACGACCGTTCAGGAGCCGGGCCCGGAAGAGGACTTCGCTTTGGCCGAGACCGGGGGCCGCGAAGTGCCGCCCGATGAATCCCGCGTTCACCTTCGTCCCGCGGAGAGACTGGCCCGGGAGGAGACCGTGCGGGTTTCCACAGCGAAACTCGATTCCATGCTGCGGCAAGCGGAAGAGCTTGTTTCCGCCAAGCTGACGGCGATGCAGCGCCTCGCCGAGTTGCGCAGGATCAGCGTCGATCTCGGCGGGCGGAAGAAGGCTCGGGAAAACCTGCGACCGCGCATGCTTGGAGTCCAGGCGGCGCTCGAACCGGGACGGAATAACGACCTGCGAGCAGCGGGCGTAGCGAGCGCAGGGCAGCTGCTGGAGTTCCTCGATCAGGACGGGGCCGCGTTCGCTTCACTCGAGAACGCGGTCGCCAAGCTGGCGGCGTCGGCCGAACAGGACTCCCGGACGCTGGCCAAAATGGTGGAGAACCTGCTCGAGGACGCCAAGAAGGTGCTCATGCTCCCGTTCTCGTGGCTGCTCGATGGTTTTCCCCCACTCGTTCGCGATCTCTCACGGGACCGGGGGAGGGAGGTGGAGTTGATCATCGGCGGAGCCGAGATCGAGATCGACCGCCGGATTCTGGAAGAGATGAAGGATCCATTGATTCACCTGATCAGGAATTGCGTGGATCACGGCATTGAGCCGCCGAAGGAGCGCGTTCACAAGGGCAAGTCACCCCGCGGCACCATCACCGTCACCGTTTCCCAGAAGGACGCCGGCAAGGCCGAAATCACGGTTTCCGATGACGGGACCGGAATCGATCTCGGGAAGATAAGGGTGGCGGCACAGAAGCTGGGCATCGTATCCGCTGAAGAAGCTTCGAGACTCGGCGACCAGGAGACGCTGTCACTGGCATTCCGGTCCGGTGTGTCGACCAGTCCCATCCTGACGGAGATTTCGGGCAGGGGCCTCGGCCTCGCGATCGTCCAGGAGAAAGTCGAAAAGCTGGGCGGAACGGTATTCATCGAAACGCGCCGCGATGGGGGCACGACGTTCCGCGTCGTCGTGCCGCTCACTCTCGCCGCGTTCCGCGGGGTGGTGGTCCGCGTACGTGAGCAACTTCTTGCCGTTCCGACGGTGAGCGTGGAGCGCGTGGCGCGGGTGAGCGAAGAGGACATCAAGACCGTGGAGAACCGGGAAACACTCCAGATCAATGGTCGCGCCATATCGCTGGTGCGACTGGGCGACATACTCGGGCTTCCGCCCGGAGGAACGCCGGGCGAATCCACCAGTCCCGGCCAGGTTGTGGTTCTTTCCTCGGGGGGAGAGCACATCGCATTTCTGGTGGACGAGATCGTCAACGAGCAGGAAGTGCTGGTCAAGGGGCTCGGGAAGCAGCTTTCGCGCGTTCCCAACGTCGCGGGCGCCTCGATGCTGGGAACGGGCGTGCCTGTTCCCATTTTGAGCGTGCCTGACCTGATGAAATCGGCGGTGATGGAGGCGGTTTCCCCGATGCCGCAAGCGAAAGCGCAAATCGCCGAGACGCCGCAGAAATCCGTGCTGGTGGTGGAAGATTCGATCACCGCGCGCACGCTGCTCAAGAACATCCTGGAGGCGGCGGGATACCGGGTCAGGACCGCTGTCGACGGCGTTGACGCATTGACGACCCTGAAGACGGAGGGCTTCGATCTGGTCGTGTCCGATATCGAGATGCCGCGAATGGACGGTTTTGACCTAACCACCCGGATCCGTGCGGACAAGAAGCTGGCCGAGGTGCCCGTTGTGCTGGTCACTGCTCTCGAGTCGCGGGAACACAGGGAGCGCGGCATTGACGTCGGCGCCAACGCCTACATCGTGAAGAGCAGCTTTGACCAGAGCAACCTGCTGGCGGTGATCAGGCAGTTGATTTAGCGGGACGCAAGAGGCGAGAGGCGGGAAGCAAGAGGCAGGAAGCGGGAAGCAGGAGGCACGAGGCGAGAGGCTGGAAAAAGGAACGATCCATGCGAGGGATGCGAAGCCATGATTCAATCGTACAAGGACCTTCAAGTTTTCCGGCTTTCGTACGAGCTGGCGATGGAAGTGTTCCGATACATCACAAGCGATGAGTGTCAGACCATGACAGGCAGATTTGAGGAACTCGGCAAGATGCTCTATCGATTGCTCGAAAACTGGAAGACCTACACCGTGGAGAAAGGATCCTGATGCAGGAGACAGGAAGCAAGAAGCAGGAGGCAAGATGCAAGACGCACGATGCGGGAGCGGGGGCGATTCTTGCTTCGCGCTTCTTGCGTCCCGCTTCTTGCCTCTGGCCTCTTGCCTCTTGCCTCTTGCTTCGAGGCCAGGCATATGATCAGAGTGCTCGTCGTTGAGGATTCTCCGGTGGTGCGCGAATTCCTCGTGTACCTGCTTCGTGCTGATCCGGAGATCGACGTGGTCGGGACCGCTGCCAATGGCGAGCGTGCTGTCGAGGCGGCGCAGCATCTGCAGCCGGACGTCATCACCATGGACATCCACATGCCGGAGATGAACGGCTTCGACGCCACGCGGCGCATCATGGAGACGGCGCCGACGCGCATCGTGATCGTGTCGGGAAGCTCGACCACGGAGGAGATCGCGACGACTTTTCTTGCGCTGGAATCGGGGGCGCTGGCGGTCGTGAAGCGGCCGGCAGGAATCGGACATCCGGATCACGAAGCCACGTCCAGGGATCTGCTGCAGACAGTCAAGCTGATGTCCGAAGTGAGCGTCGTGCGGCGCTGGCCTTCGTCGCGGCGCGCGCCGCCGGCCGCCGAGCGCCTGCCGGAGGCTGGAATCAAGCCGGCAGCGGCGGAGGTGAAGCTCGTGGCGGTGGGCGCGTCCACCGGCGGACCGCTCGCGCTACAGAGCATTCTGGCGGTGCTGCCGAAGAATCTTGGTGTCCCGATCCTGGTGGTGCAACACATATCCCCCGGATTTACCGAAGGGCTGGCCGAGTGGCTGACCGGGTCCTCCGGCCTCCCCGTGCACGTGGCGGCGGACGGTGACCACCTCGCACCGGGACACGTATTTATCGCGCCCGAGGGTTTCCAGCTCGGGATCCGGCGCGGCGGGACCATTTCCGTGGCACGCGACGAGCCTGAAAACGGGCATTGTCCTTCGATCTCATATTTGTTCCGGTCGGTGGCGGAGGTGTTTGGCGCCGGCGCGATCGGGGTGTTGCTCACCGGCATGGGACGCGACGGCGCCGCCGAGCTCAAGCTGATGAGGGAAAAAGGCGCGATAACGATTGCCCAGGATCGTGAAAGCTCGGTCGTGCACGGCATGCCCGGCGAGGCGATCCGGATGGGCGCCGCGACCCACGTGTTGCCGCTCGGGCAGATTGCCGCGGCGTTGAGCAAGCTTGCGGATAAGCAACAATAGGACCCTCAATGCGGCTTCGAATCAAACGCGCGGTTGCCTGCATTGCCGGCAGGCAGTTGCCCTGCATTGCAGGTGCGGAGCGTTTTGTCGCGAACGAGGAAAGAAAATATGGCGCTTGCGCGCAATAATCACCGGGACGACGGTGGCATCCTCATCGCCGAGGACAGCCCTACCCAGGCCGAACAGCTGAGGCACGCGCTGGCGCAACGGTTCAAGCAGGTTACTGTTGCGGCAAACGGCAGGGAAGCACTGCAGGCGGCGCACCGGCACAAGCCGGCGCTCGTTATCAGCGATGTCGTCATGCCCGAGATGAACGGTTATGAGCTGTGCCGGGCCATCAAGTCGGATGACAACCTGAGGGACGTGCCCGTGGTCCTGGTGACCACGTTGTCGGATCCGAAGGATGTTCTCGAAGGTCTCGCGTGCGGCGCCGACAACTTCATCCGTAAGCCCTACAGCGAAAAGTATTTGCTCTCGCGGATCAATCACGTTCTTGCCAATCGCGAGTTGCGCAAGAGCGAGAGGATGGACATGGGGGTGGAGATCGTCCTCGGTGGCCAGCGCCACTACGTCAATTCCGAGCGGCAGCAGATACTCGACCTGCTGATCGGCACTTACGAGGAGGCGATCCGGCTCAACGAAGACCTCAAGGAAAGAGAGCGTGCCCTGGCTCATTCGAACCGATCGCTGGCCGGCATGTTCAGCATCGCGGAAGAGCTCAACAAGGCGGCCACCGAGCGCGCTGTCGGCGAAGGCGCGCTCAAGCGGGCGCTGGAGCTTCCCGGCGTGCGCGCCGGATGGATTTCGCTGGTCGAAGACGGCGATTTCCGCATGCTCGCAACCTGCAACCTGCCGCCGGCGCTGGAGGTGCCCGGCGCGTTTGACGGGCTGTGCAACTGCCGCCGGAAGCTGCTCTCGGGGGAGCTCGATTCGGTCACGAACATTCTCGAGTGCGACCGCCTGCAAAAGGCGAAAGGCGATACCCAGGGCCTGCTCTACCATGCGAGCGTGCCGATCTGGGGCGGCGGGCAGTCGATCGGGGTCGTGAATCTGGTGGGCAGCGAGCGCGGCCTTTTCAACGACGACGATCTCAAGAACCTGTTCACCGTGGGGAACCAGCTCGGCGTCGCGCTGGCGCGCGCCCGGCTGCACGGGAACCTCGAGCGCCTGGTGCAGGAGCGGACCACGGCGCTGGCAGCCGAGATGGCCGAGCGTAACCGTGCGGAAGTCGAAGTACGAAAGCTCAATACCGTGCTCGAGCAGCGCGTGATCGAGCGCACCGCGCAGCTCGAGGCGGCGAACAAGGAACTCGAAAGCTTCAGCTATTCCGTGTCGCACGACCTGCGCTCCCCGCTGCGGGCGATCGACGGCTACACGCGGATGATCGAGGAGGACCACGCCGCGCGCGTGGACGACGAGGGCCGGCGCATGCTCGGCGTGGTGCGGGAGAGTACGGCGTACATGGCGCGGCTGATCGATGACCTGCTCGCTTTCTCGCGTCTCGGCAGAAAGCCGATCGCGACCGCACCGTTCGACATGACCGCGCTTGCGCGCGAAGTGGCGGAGGAACTCGCGGCCGGGTACCCCTCCGCGAAGATCGAGATCGCCGAGCTGCCGCCGGCCCTGGGCGACCGGACGCTCCTGAAACAGGTCTGGGCGAACCTCATCGGAAACGCGCTCAAGTACAGCGCGAAGCGTGAATCGCCGCGGGTCGAAATCGGTGGCCGCCCGAACGGTCAGGAGAACGAATACTGGGTGCGCGACAACGGCGTGGGCTTCGACATGCGCTACGCGGACAAGCTGTTCGGCGTGTTCCAGCGCCTGCACCGGCAGGAAGAGTTTCCGGGAACCGGCGTCGGGCTGGCGATCGTGCACCGGGTCGTGACGCGCCACGGCGGGCGGGTGTCAGCGGAAGGCGGCGTGAACGAGGGCGCGCGATTCTCATTCGTGCTGCCGGTCAAGGGAGGCCACGCATGAGCGACTGTCAACAGGTGGTGAACCGCGTGCCGCATTGAGCCGATGAGCGCAACGCAGTCCATCCGCGTCTTGATCGCCGAGGACGTCGCCACCGACGCCGAGCTGTCCGTGCGCGAGTTGAAACGCGCCGGGCTGCGCCTCGAGCACCGGGTCACGGACGACGAAGCCGGCTATCGCGCCCTGCTCGCCGATTTCGCGCCGGACGTCATTCTTTCGGACTTCTCGATGCCGCATTTCGACGGCATGTGGGCGCTCGCGCTCGCGCGCGAGCTCGTCCCGGACGTTCCGTTCATCTTCGTCTCGGGCACGATCGGCGAGGAGTACGCGATTCGCGCGCTCAAGAACGGTGCGACCGACTACGTGCTGAAGAACAATCTCGTGCGGCTGCCGGCGGCGGTGGAGCGCGCGCTGCAGGACCGCGCGGAGCGAGAGGCGCGGCGCAAGACGGAACGCGAGCTGGAGGAAACGCGCAGCCGGCTCGACAGCATCGTCACTTCGCTGAGCGACGTCGTGTGGTCGTTTTCCCTGCGCGAGAATCGCATGCTCTACATGAGTTCCGCGGCCAGGAACATGTATCGCCAGCCCGTCAATACCTTCTACGCCAGGCCTATGGCGTGGATGGACGCGATTCATCCTGAAGACCGCGAGCGCGTCGTGCAGGAATGGAATGCGTCAATTGCGGCGCGCCGTTTCGATTCCACCTATCGCATCGTTCTTCCCGACGGGGAGGAGCTGTGGATCCACAACCGCGGCGGCGTCATCACCGATGAACGGGACGAGCCGGTGCGTATCGACGGGCTGGCGCGCGATATCACCAAGCGCAAGCGAGATGAAGAAGCTTTGAGAAAAAGCGAGTCGCGGCTCGATCTCGCGCTGCAGGCTTCCGGTCTCGCGACTTGGGAGTGGAATCTTGCCACTGGAGAAGTGCGCTTCAGCCGGCACTGGTGGCCGATCCTGGGTTACGGATCTGATGAGGTTCTCCTGCGCGTCGAGGCCTGGGAGAAGCTCACGCATCCGGACGACTTCCCGAATGTGAAGTCGATGCTGGCATCCGCCGTGAAGGGATCGGATCCGATACTCGACGTCGAGTATCGGATGCGCGCGAAGAGCGGCGAATGGTGCTGGATCCGGACGGTGGGCCAGGTGGTCGAACGCGATGCGACCGGACGGGCGTCGCGGATGACCGGCACGCACGGTGACGTCACAGAACGCAAGCGGGCGGAGGAGAAGATCAGGCGCCTCAATCGGGTGTACGCGGTGCTGAGCGGGATCAATTCCGCCATCGTGCGCATCCGTGACCGGCAGAAGCTGTTCGATGAGGCCTGCCGCATCGCTGTAGAGCATGGAAATTTCGGCATAGCCTGGATCGGCGCTCTCGATCCTGCGGCGCAGGAGGTGACACCGGTGGCGTGGGCCGGGTTCGGAGCCGGCGATTATCTGGGCGGCGTCAAGGCCCGGCTCAGCGACGATCTTCCGAGCGGTCCGGGCATTCTGGCGCGGGCGCTCAACACCCGAAAACCGGTGTTCGATAATGACATCACGATCAACCCCGAGATAGGCGGAGCGCGGAGACAGGAAGCGATAAGACGGGGCTACCGGTCGGTCATCGTGCTTCCTCTGATTGTCGAAGTGAGCGTTGTCGGCAGCCTGTCGTTGATCGCGAAGGAAGCCAACTTCTTCGACGAGGAGGAACTGAGGCTCCTGACCGAGCTCGCTGGCGACGTCTCCTTCGCGCTCGAACACATCGCCGGGCAGGAGAGGATCGAAAAACTCTCACGCGTCCGCGCGGTATCGAGCAGCATCAACGCCGCCATCGTCCGCATCCGCGAGCGCCAGGCCTTGTTCGAGGAGACTTGCCGCATTGCGTCCGAGGAAGGGAAGTTCGAGATGGTGTGGATCGGGACGGTTGACGCCGAACAACAGAAGATCGAGCCCGTAACCTGGACGGGGTTCTCGGAGGCGGCAGCGCGCGCGGTGAGCTGGGCGAGCATCAGCGCGGTGCAGGGAACGCTCGGTGAGGCGACCCGGACCCGGCGGCCCGCGGTCCGCAACGACATCGAAACGGGGCTCACGACGGGCAAGCTGCGCCAAGAGGCGCTGCAAAGAGGCTGCCTTTCCACGGTATGCCTGCCCCTGACCGTGGGCGAGCGTGTGTCCGCGCTGATCGTGCTTTTCGCGCCCGGGCGCGGCTTCTTCGACGAGGACGAACTCGCCTTGTTCGAGGAAGTGGCGGCGGACGTCTCCTTCGCGCTCGACCACATCGAGAAAGAAGAGCAGCTCAACTACCTTGCGTACTACGAAGCCCTCACGGGCCTGCCGAATCGCACGCTGTTCAACGACCGCCTCGGGCAGCGCATCGGCGCGGCGCGGGATGAGCAGCAGTCCTTTTCGGTGATGATGGTCAATCTCGAAAGGTTCAGGTTGATCAATGACACGTTCGGCCGGCGGGCAGGCGACGAGCTCCTGCTGGGAATTTCGCGGCGCCTGAAGGGTGTTCTCCACAGCGCCGACCTTCTCGCGCACTTCGGCGGCGACCAGTTCGCGATTGCAACGCACCGCGCCGGGGAGCCGGGGGTCATCGCGCACGTGCTCGAGCAGGTCGTGACGAGTATTTCCAAGGAGCCGTTCAGCGCGGGAAGCGGCGAGCTGCACCTTGCGGCCAAGGCGGGGGTAGCAGTCTATCCCTCGGACGGGGCGGACGTCGAAGCCCTCGTCAGGAACGCCGAGGCCGCGCTCAACGACGCCAGGAAAACGGGACAGCGCTATGTGTTTTACGCGCCGCAGATGAACGTTCGCGTCGCGGGGCAGTTGAAGCTCGAAAACGAGTTGCGCCGCGCGGTGCGCGAAGAGCAGTTCATCCTGCACTATCAGCCGCGCTTCGATCTCGCCGGCGGGCGCATCACCGGCCTCGAGGCGCTGATACGCTGGCGGCACCCGGAGCGCGGGCTGGTCTTGCCGGGCGAATTCATTCCGCTGCTGGAGGACACGGGGCTGATCCTGGAGGCCGGGCGCTGGGCATTGAAGCGCGCCGCGCTCGATCACGCCGCGTGGCACGGCGCAGGTCGGCAACCGCCGCGTATCGCAGTCAACGTTTCCCTGGCACAGCTCCGGCGCAGGGATTTTGCTGACTACGTGAAGGATGCGTTGTCGGGCATCGACGATGCGGCGGCCCGGATCGACATCGAAATCACCGAGAGCATGCTCATGGAGGACATCGAGGGCTGCATAGAGAAGCTGAAGACCGTTCGGTCCTTCGGCCACAGCATCGCCGTCGATGACTTTGGAACGGGCTATTCCTCGCTGAGCTACCTCGCGCGGCTGCCGATCAACTCGCTGAAGATAGACCGCTCGTTCGTCACCCAGATGCCGAAAGGCCCCGAGCAGATGGCGATCGTTTCCACCGTCATTTCGCTCGCGCGCGCGCTCAACTTCAAGGTCGTGGCCGAGGGCGTGGAAACCGAGGAGCAGGCCAACCTGCTGCGCCTGTTGCGCTGCGACGAGGCGCAGGGCTACCTGTTCGGCAAACCAATGCCATTCGAAAAACTCGAAGCGCTGTTGCGCGCAGGTTGAAATGGGCAAGCGTGCCAATCCGCCTGGTGGTTGCTTATCGGCGCCTGTATGTCGAGGGTTTCCGGGCGAGGGCGACTACGTTCCGAATTGCGTGGCGCGGAATTTTTCGGCCTCTCGGCCACTCGCTGAACTTCCCGCTACGCAATACGCGCGGTCGACTCGTCCTCTCATTCGAGGACCGGGCGCGCGAGGAGGGCTTGCCATGTCGGATATAGAACAAGAAAAACAGGCGAGATTTGGATTGGGCCGCGGTATGGCCAGCGGCGTGGCGCCTCCAACGGCTTCCCTCCTCACTTCGTCGGTCACGTCTTGCCGGTGCGGCACCATCGCCCGGCAGCGGCCGGATCCGCATGCGGCTGTTTTCCCGGGGCGCGCTGATGGCCAGGATTGAATCAATCAATCAAGGCACACGGCGCAACGCGGGAACGTGGCCCGCGCGTCTCTCGCACAGTCGCTGGAGCTACTACGCCGTATTGGCGCTCGCGTTCGCGGCGATCCTGGCGACCGCGGCGCTGAACTACCGCGCGATCGACCGCGAGCTGACCGGCGTGGCGTTGTCGCGCAGAGCGGCCGTCGCGCAGCTTGCGGCGGCGACGCTATCCGAAAAATTCGGACGGCTCGCGGATGTTGCCGTTTCTCTCGCCACCCGGGTCCGCTTTCGCGACCTCGTTGCCTCTGGAAAGTGGAGCGAGGCGGCTGAAATTCTGCGCGACGTGCCGCGCGATCTCCCGTTTGTCGAACGGCTCTTTCTCGCCGATGTCGAGGGCACGTTGATGGCCGACACCCCGGTATTGCCGGGCGTGCGCGGCGTGAATTTCTCCAGCCGCGATTGGTACCGGGGCGTGCGCCGCGATTGGCGTCCCTACATCTCGGCCCTGTACCTGCGCGCGGCCGAGCCGCGGGTGAACGTGTTCGCTGCAGCGGTGCCCATCAAGGGCCCGGCCGGCCGCGTGGTGGGGATCCTGGTGCTGCAGGTGCGGGCCGAGACCCTTTTCGACTGGGTCAGGACGATCGACATCGGGCCGGAAGGTTTCGCGTATGTGGTGGATTCGAAGGGGCAACTCGCGTTTCACCCCGCCTATCCGCAACGGAGGGAAATCGTCGACCTGTCGTCCGTGCCGGCCGTGAGGAAACTGCTCGACGGCGCGCAAGGCGTGGAGACGGGACTGGATCCGGTTGGGAAAGCGGATTCCATTGCGGGTTACGCGCCGGTCCCGGGATTCAGATGGGGAGTCGTTGCCGCGCAGCCGGTGCGCGCGTCGCGCGGGCTCCAGGCCCGCGACAACCAGCTGCGGCGGCTCCTCATCGGCTACGGCCTGATCCTCGCGCTGTGCGGATCGGCGATCTTTCTGGTATCGCGCATCACGGTCGAGCGCGAGCGGGGGGCGGCGCTCCGCCGCGAGGCCGCGGAACTCGCGCGCCTCAACCGCTCGCTCAAGATGCTGAGCGAATGCAACCAGGCGCTGGTGCGGGCCGAGACCGAGCCCGATCTGCTGGCGGTGATCTGCGACAACATCGTACGCCACGGCGGATACAAGCTGGCCTGGGTCGGCTACGCCGTGCAGGACGGGGACAAGCCGATCCACCCGGTGGCGCGCGCGGGCTTTGACGAAGGCTACGTGGATCAACTGCGCCTCACCTGGTCCGACTCCGAGCGCGGGCGCGGCCCGACGGGCACCGCCATCCGCACCGGATCGCCCGTCGTCAGCAACGACACCATGGTGAACCCGGCATTCGCCACATGGCGGGACGAGGCGCTAAAGCGCGGCTTCGCCTCCGCGGTCGCACTGTCGCTCGTCGTCGAGAGCCGGGCGGTCGGGGCGCTCACCATCTACGCCGGCGAGCCGGACGCATTCCACGAAGCCGAGGTCGAGCTGCTCGTCGAGCTTGCGAACGACCTCGCCTACGGCATCAACGCGCTGCGCACGCGGGCCGCCCATGCGGCCGCAGTGGAGGCGCTGCGCCAAAGAGAAACAGACCTGAAAGACGCGCAGCATCTGGCCGGTATCGGTAACTGGACGTGGGATCTGCAGACCGACCACCACGCCTGGTCGGAGGAAATTTATCGCATTTATGGCCGCGACCCAAGCTTGCCGCCGGCCGCGTATCCGGAAGTCCAGGCGTACTTCACGCCCGATAGCTGGGCCCGCCTGACTGCCGCTGTGGAGACCGCCATGGCGCAAGGCGCGTCCTACGAATGCGATGCCGAGGTCGTGCGCGCCGACGGCACCCGGCGCTGCATTATCGCGCGTGGTATGGCCGCGCGCGATGCCGGCGGCGCGGTGATGAAGCTCCATGGCACGGTGCAGGACATCACCGAGCGGAAGCGCGCGGAGGGGGAGATCCGCGCGCTCAACGCCGATCTCGAGCGGCGCGTGAGGGAGCGCACCGAGCAGCTGGAGGCGGCCAACAAGGAGCTGGAAAGCTTCAGCTACTCGGTGTCGCATGATTTGCGGTCGCCCTTACGTGCGATCGACGGTTTTTCCCGCATCCTGACGGAGGATTACGGCGGCCGGCTGGACGACGAGGGCCGGCGTCTGCTCGGCGTGGTCCGCGACGGCAGCCGGAAGATGGGCCAGTTGATTGACGATCTGCTGGCGTTTTCGCGCCTCGGACGCAAGCCGCTTTCGACCACCGCAATCGACATGAAGCGCCTGGTCCAGGAAGTACTCGGGGAGTTACAGGCGTCTGGCGGGAGACCGCCTTGTCTGGTGCTGGGAGCGCTTCCACCGGCTCACGGCGACGCGACGCTGGTAAAGCAGGCGTGGGCGAACCTGCTGGGGAACGCGATCAAGTTCAGCAGCAAGCGCGACGAGCCGGTGATCGAGGTGAGCGGACACGAGAACGGCGCGGAGGTCGTGTACTGTGTGAAGGACAACGGCGCCGGCTTCGACATGCAGTATTACAACAAGCTCTTCGGCGTGTTCCAGCGACTGCACGGCACGGATGAGTTCGAGGGAACCGGTGTCGGGCTCGCCATCGTCCAACGCGTCATCGGCCGCCATAGCGGGCGGGTCTGGGCGGACGGCAAGGTGAATGAAGGCGCGGCGTTCTATTTTTCACTGCCGAAAGGAGGCCGGGATGAGCGGCTTTGAGACGGTGGACATCCTGCTGGTGGAGGACAACCCGACCGACGGCGAGCTGACCCTGCGCGCGCTGCGCAAGGGCAAGCTGGCGAACCACATCGTGTGGCTCAGGGACGGCGCGGAGGCGCTGGATTTCCTGTTCCGGAGCGGGAGCTACTCCGAGCGGCCCGACGTGAATCCCAAACTGATCCTGCTCGATATCAAGCTGCCGAAGGTGGACGGCATCGAAGTCCTGAAGCGGATCAAGGCGGACGAGCGCACGCGGATCATCCCGGTCGTCATGGTGACCTCCTCCGCGGAGGGGCGGGACATCACCGACAGTTACAAGCTCGGCGTCAACAGCTACGTCGTCAAGCCGGTGGAGTTCGAGCAATTCAGCGAAACCGTGTCGAAGGCGGGTTTCTACTGGATGCTGATGAACAAGACGCCGTAGCCGGGGATGATGGGAACAAGGGAAGGCAGGATGGAGAAGGAACTGCGAATCCTGGTGGTGGAGGATGTGCTGACGGACGCGGAGCTCGAGATTCGCGAGCTGAAGCGCGCGGGTTTGCACGTCGAGCACCAGCTCGTCGAAACCGAGGAGGCGTTTCGCGCGGCGCTGCGGGAATTCCGTCCGGAGCTCATCATCTCCGACTTCTCGATGCCGCATTTCGACGGCATGTGGGCACTTGCGCTCGCGCATGAACTCGTTCCGGACGTGCCGTTCATCTTCGTTTCGGGCACGCTCGGCGAGGAGTACGCCATCCGCGCGCTGAAGAACGGCGCCACCGATTACGTGCTCAAGACGAACCTGATCCGGCTGCCGGCGGCGGTCGAGCGCGCGCTGCAGGACAGGGAAGTCCGCGCCGCGCGCAGGCGGGCCGAGGATGCGTTGAAGCTGTTTCGACGATTGGTCGACCAATCCAACGATGCGATCGAGATCGTGGAGCCGGAAACGCTGCGTTTTCTCGACGTGAACGAGAAGGCCTGCCTCGACCTCGGATACAGCAGGGAAGAGCTGCTGAAGCTGTCGGTCCGCGACATCGATCCCGATCTCGACGAATCTTCGAGCGGGAGGATCGAGGAGGAGCTGCGCAGCAGGGGCTTCGCGGTGGCGGAACGCGTTTGCCGGCGCAAGGACGGCTCGACGTTTCCCGTGGAAATCAACATCAAGCGCGTCCAGCTCGACCGCGATTACGTGGTCGCGGTCGTCCGCGACATCACCGAGCGCAAGAGCCAGGAACGCAAGATCAGCCGGCTAAACCGGATCCTGGCGGTGCTCTCGGGGATCAACACGACCATCGTGCGCATTCGAGACCGGCAGAAGCTGTTCGACGAAGCGTGCCGCATCGCGGTCGAGGACGGCAATTTCGGGATCGCCTGGATCGGCGCCTTCGATGCGGAGAAGTTTGAGCTCGTTCCAGTGGCGAGCGCCGGGCTCGACGCGGGCGATCCGCTCAGGACCAACGTATCTCGGGGGGAAGGCATAGTCGGTCGCGCGATTCGGGAGCGCCGGCCTGTTTTCGATAACGACATCACGACGAATCCGGATGGAGGCGGCGCGAGGCGGCACGAGGCGATCCGGCGGGGATTCCGCTCCGTGATCGCTCTGCCGTTCATCGTGGAAGGCGCCATCGTGGGAAATTTTTCCCTGTTCGTGAAGGAGCCGAACTTCTTCGACGACGAGGAAATCAAGCTGATGACCGAGCTGGCGGGCGATATTTCGTACGCGCTCGAGCACATCGCGCGGCAGCAGCAGCTCGAGAAACTGTCCCGTATCCGCATGGTGTCGAGCGAGATCAACGCCGCCATCGTCCGCATCCGCGACAAGGAGCGCCTGTTGCATGAAACCTGTCGCATTGCCGCCGATCACGGGAAGTTCGAGATGGTCTGGATCGGAACGGTGGACGCCGAAAAGCAGGAGATCCAGCCAGTCGTCTGGACAGGGTTTTTACCGGAGACCGCCCGCCGCGTGAGCTGGAAGAGCATCCATGCCGCCAGGGGGGCGCTGCTCGAAGCCGTCGAGACCCGGAAGCTGTCCGTCCGCAACGACGTCGAGTCCGAGCTGCCGATCGGCGGGATGCGGAGAGAGGCGTTGCAGCGGGGCTGCAAGTCCACCGTCAGCCTGCCGCTCATCGTGGACGATCGCGTGGTGGCCCTTATCGCGCTCTTTGCGACCGGCAAGGGATTCTTCGACGACGACGAGCTTGCGCTCCTCGACGAAGTGGCCGGCGACGTCTCGCTCGCGCTGCAGGCCATCTCGCGGCAGGAGCAGGTCGAGCACCTGTCGTACTACAACCCGTTCACCGGCCTGCCCAACCGCACGCTGTTCCAGGATCGCCTCGGGGAGCGCATCGGCGCAGCGCGCGACGAGGAACAATCCTTTTCCGTGATGATGCTCGACATCGAAAGGTTCAGGCTCGTCAACGAGACGTATGGACGGCAGGTTGGTGACGAGCTGCTGCGGGCGATCGGGCGGCGCCTGAAGGGTGTCCTCCAGGGCGCCGATCTCCTCGCGCATCTGGGCGGCAATCAGTTCGCGATCGCGACGCACCGCACCGAGGGGGCGGGGGACATCGCCCACGTGCTCGATCAGGTGATGACGGGTCTTTCCACGCAGCCGTTCGACGCCGGCGGCAACGAGGTGCAGCTCGCGGCCAAGGCGGGCGTCGCCGTGTATCCTGCGGACGGCGCGGACGCGGAGAGCCTGCTGCGCAACGCCGAGGCCGCGCTCAACGACGCCAAGAGAACGGTGCAGCCCTACGTGTTCTACGCGCCGCAGATGAACGTCCGCATCGCCGGGCAGTTGAAGCTCGAAAACGAGCTGCGGCGCGCGGTGCGTGAAGAGCAGTTCGTCCTGCATTACCAGCCGCGCGTCGAGCTTGCGGGCGGTCACGTGACCGGCCTCGAGGCGTTGATCCGCTGGATGCACCCGGAGCGCGGGCTGGTCCCACCGGGCGAGTTCATCCAGGTGCTCGAGGACACCGGCCTGATCCTGGAGGCGGGGCGCTGGGCGCTCAGGCGCGCGGCGCTCGATCACGCTGCCTGGTGCGCCGCCGGCCTGACACCGCCGCGCATCGCGGTCAACGTCTCCCCGGAGCAGCTCCGGCGCAAGGACTTCGTCGACTACGTGAAGGACGCGCTGTCGGGCATCGACGGCGCGGCGGCCCGGGTCGACGTCGAGATCACCGAGAGCATGCTGATGGAGGACGTCGAGGGCTGTATCGAGAAGCTGAAGGCCATGCGGTCCTTCGGTCACAACATCGCCGTCGATGACTTTGGAACGGGCTATTCCTCGCTGAGCTATCTCGCGCGCCTGCCGATCAACTCGCTGAAGATAGACCGCTCGTTCATCACCCAGATGCCGAAAAGCCCTGAGGAGATGGCGATCGTTTCCACAGTGATCTCGCTCGCGCGGGCGCTCAACCTCAAGGTCGTGGCGGAAGGCGTGGAGACGGAGGAGCAGGCCAACCTGCTGCGCCTGCTGCGTTGCGACGAGGCGCAGGGCTACCTCTTCGCCAAGCCGATGCCGCCCGGGGATCTGGAAGGATTGCTGTCTCGGGCATGACACGGGAGTCCCCCGCGCTGAGAGATTATTGCTGCTCGTCGCGCACGCCCGCCGTGGCGGACCTCCCCGCGCCCTCCGGCCATTCGTTCCAGGCGAGCAAGCGCACGCCCTCGCGCGCCATCGAGCGGCTGCCGCCGTACACGACGGCGGCGCGGCGCGCGCGCGGCCCGGCCCAGGACAGCCACTTGCGCAGGGCCGCGAAATAATCGCCGCTCGGGGTCTGGCCGGACTTCAGCTCGACCGGTTGCAGGCTGCGGCCGTGTTCAATCAACAGATCGATCTCGTTGCCGACATTGTCGCGCCAGAAAAATGCGTTGCCCGGAAGCGCCCGGTTGAACCGGTGCTTGAGCCACTCGGATACCAGCAGCGACTCGAACAGCGCGCCGCGCGCGGGGTGCGTTTCCAGCTGCCGGGATTCGCGGATATCGAGAAGGTAGCTCGCGAGTCCCGTGTCGTAAAAGTAGAGCTTCGGCGTCTTGACCAGGCGCTTGCCGAAGTTGACGTGATGGGGCGGCAGCAGGTGCACGATGTAGCTCGCTTCGAGCACCGTCAGCCATGCGCGCGCGGTCACGTGCGAAATGCCGCAGTCGTTCGCCAGGCTCGACAGGTTGAGGAGCTGTCCGCAGCGGGCCGCGCACATCTTGAGAAAGCGCCGGAATGCCGCGAGATCGGAAATCGCGGCCACCTGGCGCACGTCGCGCTCGATGTAGGTAGCGACGTAGCTCGCGTACCACTGCGGCGGCGTGACACGGCGCGAAACGAGCGGCGGATACAGGCCGCGGAAAATGACCCTGGACAGGGCGGCGTCGAGTTTTCCCTGCGCCTTCAGCTCGGCGAGCGCCAACGGCAGCAGGTGCAGAAGCCCCACCCGGCCCGCGAGCGACTGGGTGATGCTCGCCATCAGCCCGAATTGTTGCGAGCCGGTGAGCACGAATTGCCCGGCCGAGCCCCGTTCATCGACCCGCGTCTGCAGGTACGAGAACAGCTCGGGCGCCCGCTGGATCTCGTCGAGGATCGCGCCGCGCGCGAAACGCCCGAGGAAAGCCCGCGGGTCCTCGAGCGCGAGTCCACGCTCGTCCAGGTCTTCGAGCGAGACGTACGCCTTGCCGGGAAAGGTCGCGCGCACCAGGGTGGTCTTGCCCGACTGCCGCGGCCCGGTGACCGCCACCACGGGGAAGCCGCGCGCCAGGCGGCGCAGCGCGGCGGTCGCGTCCCGGGGCAGCAGTTGCATGATGCTATCTTACACATTGAAGATCATACTTTCAATCTGTAAAGACGCGCGCGGCTTGGCGGCGGGATCTGGAGCAATCCCGTTTCCAGAGGGGGTAGGGGGATGAGTTCGCGACGGATAATCCAAGAAATTGTCAGCAGGTTGTATCAGGACGCCCAGCGCGGGAAGCGGCGGGATGCCTGACAAAATAGTCTGTCTTGCAACTTTCTGAATATATGGATATAAGAGTAATCGGCGGAAGGTCATGACCCCGCAATCCATGTTCTGATCGTTTCGCGTAACTTTATTGGATAAGCGACAAGAACAAGACCGAATGGAGCCTTCCATGAGGTCAGTGAGCAAGCATCGTGGTGCGTTGCGGCGTGGGCGAGCGTGCGCGATTGCGCTTGCGCTGCTGCTCGGATCCTCCGGCGGCGCCGCGGCCGAGGAATTCAGGATCGGGGGCACCGGCTCCGCGCTCGGCACCATGCAGCTTCTCGCCGCTGAATTCACGGCCGCGAATCCGGATATTCGGATCACGACGGTGCCCAGCCTCGGCAGCGGGGGAGGCGTCAAGGCCGTCGTCGCGGGAGCGATCGGTCTCGCGGCGACTTCGCGCCCGATCAGCGAGCGCGAGCGCAAGCTCGGCGCCGTGGAAGTGGAATATGCCCGCACGCCCTTCGTCTTCGCGATTTCCACCAAGTCCAAGGTTACCGCGATCACTTCCAGCGAGCTCGCCGCCATCTACGCCGGCAAGAAGGTGACGTGGCCAGACGGCAGTCCGGTCCGCATCGTGTTGCGACCGGCCAGCGACATCGATACCGAGATGGTCAAGCGCATCTCTCCCGACATCCGGCGGGCGCTCGCGGCGGCGGAGGCGCGTCCCGGCGTGAGGTTTTCGGTGAACGATCAGGATGCCGCCGACGATCTGGAAAGAATTCCCGGCGCGATCGGACCGAGTTCGCTCGCCGTGATCGCGTCCGAGAAGCGCGCGCTCCGGGCGCTGAAGCTCGACGGCAGGGAGCCCACGCCGGCGAACGCGGCCTCCGGGGCCTACCCGTATCACAAGCGCTTGTTCCTGGTGACCGGCGCGAGGCGCTCGGCGGTCGTCGAGCGTTTCGTCGCCTTCGTGCGGTCCCCCGCCGGGCGAAAGGTTCTCGACAGCAACGGACAGTGGGTTCCCTGAGACCCATTGCAATGAGCGCGTCGGCCGAAAGCGGGATCGTTCCGATCGTCAGGCGGTTGGCGCTCGCGTTTGCGCTGACGGTGACGGTCACGCTGCCGGCCGGATATTTTGGCCTGGATTACTGGAACCATGTCGAACACGTCGAGCTTTCGGCCCGGCTCAAGGCCGAAGGCCTTACCGCCCTGGTTGCCGCCAATCCCGAGTTGTGGATCTACCAGCTGCGGCGCCTGGAAGAACTGCTGCTGCGGTACCCCCCGCAACTGACCGACGATCGCGCCATCATCCGCGACGCCGCAGGCAATGCGCTCATCACCTTGGGCGCCTCTCCGCCCGCGCCGGTCCTGGTCCGCGCGTTTCCAATCTACGACTCCGGACGGTTGGTTGGTCGGGTCGAGATCACGCATTCGATCCGCGATCTTGTGCTCGGCACGCTGGCCGCGGGGCTGCTGGGCCTGCTGCTCGGCGCCCTGGTGTATGCGACGCTGCTCGTCCTGCCGTTGCGCGCGCTGCGGCGCGTGACCGTCGCGCTGGATCGCGAGACGGCAGCGCTGCGGGCGAGCGAGGCGCGTTTTCGGACGGTGGCCCAGACCGCCGCCGACGCCATCGTCACCTACGACGCCGTGGGCAACGTCGTGGGGTGGAACGCGGCGGCCGAGAAAATATTCGGCTACCCCGCGGCCGAGGTCATCGGGCGGCCGCTCACCCTGTTGATACCGCAGCAGTACCAGGACGGGGGTCCCGGCTCGATGAACGGGGCACCGGCCGGCGGCGAGCGGCGCATCTTCGGAAAGCCCGTCGAGCGGCAGGGCCGGACCCGCTCGGGCAGCGAATTTCCGCTCGAGCTCGCGCTGTCGGAGTGGGAAAGCCCGGAAGGGAAGTTCTTCACCGGCATCATCCGCGACATCACCGAGCGCAAAAACCACGAACTCAGAATCAGCCGGCTGAACCGGACACTCGCCGTGCTCTCGGGAATCAACTCCGCGATCGTGCGCATTAGCGACCGCCAGGAGCTGTTTACGGCGGCTTGCCGCATCGCGGTCGAGCACGGGAATTTCGACATGGCCTGGATCGGCCTGGTCGATCTGGCGGCGCAAGAAGTGACGCCGGCGGCGTGGGCCGGGGTCGAAACCGGCGAGTTTCTGGGCGGAGTCAAGACGCGGATACGCGATGACGTTCCGGCAGGCCGGGGCGTTCTCGCCCGCGCGATCAGGGCGGGGAAACCGGTGTTCGAGAACGACATGACGGTCGAGCCTCACATCGGCGGAACGCGCAGGCAGGACGCGATCAGGCGCGGCTACCGCTCGCATATCGTGCTGCCCCTGACCGTCGAAGGCGGCGTGGTCGCCAGCCTGTCGTTGTTCGCAAAGGAAGCCGGCTTCTTCAACGAGGACGAAATCAGGTTGCTCACCGAGCTTGCCGACGACATCTCGTTTGCGCTGGAGCACATGGCCAAGCAGGACCGGATAGCGAAGCTCTCGCGAATCCGCGCGGTCTCGAGCGGCATCAACGCCGCGATCGTCCGCATTCGCGACCGCGAGGAGCTGTTTCAGGAGGCCTGCCGCATCGTGGTCGAGCACGGGAATTTCGTGATGGCGTGGATCGGGATGCTCGACAAGGCGGCGCCGTCGATAAGGCCCGTCGCCAGGGCGGGGCGGGACGAGGGCTATCTGGACGCACTCAATTTGAGCATCGACTCAAACATCACCGGGAATATGGCCCTGGCGGCGGAGGCGGTGGCGGGCCGCGCGCCGGTGGTTTGCAACGACATCGAGGCCGATGGGCGGATGCGGCCGTGGCGGACGGCGGCGCTGGAGCGCGGCTACCGCTCGGTCGCCCAGCTGCCGCTCGTGCTGGAGCAGCGGGCGGTCGGCGTCTTCGCGCTGTACGCGGGGGAGCCCGGCATCTTCGACGAGGAGGAACTGAAGCTGCTGGTCGAGATGGCGGGCGACGTCTCGTTTGCGCTGGAGCACATGAGCAAGGAGGAGAGGCTCAATTACCTTGCGTATTACGACGCGCTCACCGGTTTGCCCAATCGCGCGTTGTTCGTGGACCGCACCAACCAGCGCATGCGCGCGCGCGGCGGCGAGCGGCGGATGGTCGCGCTGATCCTGCTCGATCTCGAGCGTTTCCGGAACATCAACGAGACGCTCGGCCGCGGCGCCGGGGACGGCCTGCTGCGGCAGGTGGCGGCGCGGCTGGCGGGCGCCGTCGAGGAATCCGACGTCCTGGCGCACGTCGGCGGCGACCAATTCGCGATCGCGACCCGGCGAGCCGAGCGCGGGGAGGATGTTGCGCACATTCTCGACCAGACGGTGACGCGCGCGCTGAGCCAGTCGTTCGAAATCGGCCGCGACCAGTTGCGCATCGCGGCCCGGACGGGCGTCGCCGTCTACCCCACGGACGGAGCCGATGCCGAAGGCCTGCTCAGGAATGCCGAGGCGGCGCTCAACGACGCCAAGAAGACCGGGCACCGCTACCTGTTTTATGCGCCGCAGATGAACGCGCGCGTGGCCGAGCAGTTGAGGCTCGAAAACGAGCTGCGCAAAGCGGTGGCGGGCGAGCAGTTCCTGCTGCACTATCAGCCGCGCTTCGAAATCGCCACGAAGCGGATCGTCGGACTGGAAGCGCTCATCCGCTGGCGGCACCCGGAACGCGGAATCGTGTCGCCGGCCGACTTCATCCCGCTGCTGGAGGAGACCGGGATGATCCTCGAGGTCGGGCGCTGGGCGCTCAGGCGCGCGGCAATGGACCATGCCGCATGGTGCACCGCGGGCTTCAAGCCGCCGCGCATCGCCGTCAACGTCTCCCAGGTTCAGCTGCGGCGCAAGGATTTCGTGGATTGCGTGAAGGATTCGCTGGCGGCGGTGGACAGGGCGGCGGAGCGGATCGACATCGAGATCACCGAGAGCATGCTGATGGAGGACGTCGGGGGCAGCATCGAGAAGCTGAAAGCGGTCCAGTCCCTGGGACTGAATGTCGCCGTGGATGATTTCGGGACGGGGTATTCCTCGTTGAACTATCTGGCGCGGCTGCCGATCAACTCGCTGAAGATCGACCGCTCGTTCATCATCCAGATGAACAAGGGCCCCGAGCAGATGGCGATCGTTTCCACAGTGATCTCGCTCGCGCGGGCGCTCAACCTCAAGGTCGTGGCGGAAGGGGTGGAGACGGAGGAGCAGGCCAACCTGCTGCGGCTGCTGCGCTGCGACGAGGCGCAGGGATATCTGTACGCCAGACCCATGCCGCCCGACGCCATCGCCGGTCTGCTTCCGCGCAACTAGAGCGGGCGCCAGATCGTACATCAATGCAAGACCTGACCCCGGGGTCAGGTCTTGCATTGATGTACGGGACAGGGCGCGGACCCGTTCTGCTCACGACTGGTGGTCCGACGGATAGCGACAACGGCGATCAAATCCCTGCGCGCTTCGCGCGACCCACGATTGCGCGGTGTTTGCGTCGCATTCCCTGCTGCCCTAACATTGCCGTGTCTGCGGCACGGGAGCGGTGATGAAACGCGCGTCGTGGTTAAACCTGCTGGTCAACTCCGAAAGCGGCGCGCCCTCGCCGTCGGCGAAGGTTCGCGAGTTGCTGTCGCGGCTCGACGAGGAGCTGTTCGAGCTGTGGAACCTGGGCGAGAACGTGCTGCTCGCGTGGACTTTCGGGGATCACGAATTGCGCTTTCTCAAGGTTCGCCACTACACCATCGCCGAGGCGATCCACCGCGTGGCGGACGACGAGAACGGAAGGGGCCACACCCCCGGCCTCGTCAACGAGGTGCTCGCGGGACCGAAGTACGTTCCGGCCGTCGCGTTCCAGCAGCTCTGTCGGCTGTTCCGCAGCGAGCCCCACGTCATCCGCATGGATCTTGGCACGGGAGCCGAAGCCGGCGTCGAGTTGATCGAGCATCTGGTGCGCCGCTACGGCGTGTCGCTGGTGCGGGGCCGCGCGGTGGTGTTGCTGGACGCGGTGCAGTTTTCGCTCGCCTCGCCGCTCGAGCAGGTGGCGATGCTGAACAGCCTCGCCTATTCGGTGAACTCCGCCTACCGGCAGCTCCTGTCGAAGGACATCCAGGTCAATTTCGCCCGCACTACCACCGGCGACGGTTTCTACATCTGGAACCGGGCGCGCACGGTGGACGCGAACGTCGCGCTCTACAAGCTGATGATGATGATCCTGGCCGACAACGCCATTGCCCAGCGCAAGGCGCGCGGCGCCTGGGTTCCGAAACTGCGTGCGGCCTTTCACGTGGGCGAGCACTACGAGTTCTACCAGGTGGAGGCGCTCAACCCGACGACCTTCAGCTATATCGTCGGCCAGGTGACGATCGACCTCTCGCGCATGATCGCAAAGGCGCTGCCCGGCCAGATCCTCCTGGGCGACTTCGGGATCGAGGTGGGCGACGGAACGGTCGGGCCGGCAGTGCGCTACGACACGCTGGATTTCGTCGAGAAGACCGCGGTCTCGCTCGACCAGCTCCACGGCCTGGAGGTTGCCGGAGACCGTATCGGCCAGATCCGATGCTACCTCACCGGGCAGCGCGTGAGCGGCGAGCGCTATCCCGTCAACCGCTATCACATCCGCGACAAGCACGGCACCGAGCGCACCGTCTACAACGCCAAGATCAATATCCATCGCGAGAACGCCGAGCCGATCTTTCTCGGCGTCCGGAGCGAGGAACTGGCGGATTTTCCGACCGAGTGGATCGAGATCATGGACCGTGCCCCGGTGGCCGCCGCGGGGCAGGCGTGAGCAGGCGCGACGCGATATTCCGGCCATGAGGGAAGTCATACGGCGCAATCATTACGACGTCACGGACCGCGTATTCGTGGCCGACCCGCGCATCGTGTGCGAGGAGGTGTGCGCTCTTTTGCGGCGCCTGGAGCCGAATGGTGAGCTGCGACCGGTCGAGACTGCATTCGACGTATTCAGCCGCCTCTACTCGGGAACGCTGCCCGGCTACGCGGGTTGCGAGACCTGGTATCACGACGCGCAGCACAGTCTCGATTGCGCTCTGGTCATGGCGCGGCTGCTCGACGGGCACGAGCGCGGGACCGCGGACGGACGCATGGGCGGACGCCGCGCCCGGCTGGGCGTGATCGCGGCGCTGTTCCACGACGCCGGCTACATCCGCAGGAGCGCGGACGAGGAGCAACACGGGGCGCAGTTCACCTTGTACCACGTGCGGCGCAGCGGCGATTTCCTCGCCGAGTTCCTGCCGTCGGTGGGGTTCGTGGAGGAAGGGGCACTGGCGGAACAGCTCGTGCACTTCACCGGCTACGAGGTGGCGCTCGACAGGATCGACGTGCACGATCCGCTCGACCGGCGCCTGGGGTTCATGCTGGGAACGGCCGACGTGCTGGCGCAGATGTCCGACCGTTGCTACCTGGAGAAATGCCGCGACTTTCTCTATCCCGAATTCGAGATCTGCGGCCTGGCCGGCGCTCCCCATCCCGACGGCACGAAGCCCCTCTACGACTCGCGCGAGGACCTGCTGCGCAAGACGCCCGGGTTTCACGACAAAATCTGGAAGGAGCGCATGGACGGCTATTTCGAAAGCGTCTACCGGTATGCGGCAGCTCACTTCGGCGGACGCAACCTCTACCTGGACGTGATCCAGGGCCACCTGCGGCGGCTGCGCGAGGTGCTGGAGACGAACCGGATTCATGAAGGCCTTCGGCGGCGATCCGACTGCATCAATGCCGGACCGTTGCGCGTCGTTCTCGGGCTGGAGCCGGCCGGCGCGGAGGTCCGGGCGGCAGCGCGGCCCTCGAGCTACAAGCGGAGGACGTATCCGGGCGCGGTGGATCCGCGCCACTACGTGCCGACCTGAATTCAGAGTGGGCCGCAGCCCGAATTCCGCGGCGCCGGGAAGCGCGGGTGGTGCCGTGCGGCTGGATAACCCTGGGATCAGCTGTCGGACAGGCGCACGAAAAAGCGCTCGATCAACGCCTTGACGTCATCATGGGCGCCCACGAATCGGCAGCCGGAGCGCCGGACTTGCCCGCCGTCCTCGAGCGTGACCACCCGGGTATGCATGAACTGCACGTCCACGGTCGCGATCCCCGCCGGAAACCGGATCGCGCATCCCCTCAGGATTTCGTCGCGGTCGAAGGAGATGTCCGCCGGATAGGTGAGCGCCCCGATCCCGCTGACGCTCACGTCGACAAGCTCGCCGGACACGTGCCCGACGTCCTTGATGTTGAGCGTAATCGTCACCGGTCCATGAGGCGGGATCGCGTAGCGGCGCTGCCTGCGGCGGTGCAGTCGAAAGATCTCCGGGGGGAAAGCGGTCCGGAACGCCGGCTCGCCGTCGAGGGACATCTCGATGGCGCCCGCGGTGCTGAATTCCACCTTGGCGTTCTCGTCCGCGCAGGCGAAATCGAGTTTGCGCGCAGCCAGGAGCCGCGCGTTCGTCAACTTGTGATGCCCGAATGCCAGGAAGATCCAGCCCGAGACCGGGTCCACTTCGACGATGCGGGACAGCACGAATTGGTCTTCTCCGCCGAAGAAGACGGCGACCGGGGTCCTTCTTGCCTGCGCCGCGCGCAGGATCCTCGAAATCTCGGTCCGCGAGGCGATCAGGTAATCGCGGTGGTCCTCGGGACCAAGCGGCTCGAATCGCGGGACGAGGCCGAGGTCGTGGGTGACGCCCATATTCCCGTGTCCTTGCGCGACCGCCCGCAGTCCACGGTTCGGGCGGGCGGTCGTCCGCGCCAATCAGATTTCGGCGATACGGACAAACGGCGCATCAGAGTCCAGGCTGCACATAGCCACCGCAAGAGCCGATCCCAATTGACGCGCGCAGACAGCTTCAGGCAGCTTTCCCCGCGCGGCAGAGAACCGGTTCGAACTGGTAATCGCCGGAAACCTTGATCTTGCCGAGATATTCGTAAGCCTGCTCCGGGGATTCGAATCGCCGCGCGCACCCTGATGAGAGCGAGCAGAGCCGGCCATTCTCGCCGACCGCGATGCCTTCACCGGCCCCCGCGGCGATGCCCGCGGTGGTGCCGGCGCTGCCCGCGACGCGCAGCTCGTACCACTCGCCCGATGTCATAGCCTGTCCCCCGTACGGGGCCACGAATCCATCGTGGCGCTTACTGTATCACGACAACGGTTCCAAAATCGAACCGGCATCAAGAAAGCGGCGCGGGCCGCGTGATGCCGTCGATGATGTGGCCTGCAATCTTGACGATTCGGCAACTTCGAAGGACAGCCGGCCCGGCGGCTCCGACCCGGCCCGCAGGAGCTCCTTTACCTACCTGGGAAACTCGGCATCGGCGATCGAGTCGCTGGAAAGGTTGACGCTGCAGCACGGCGGTATCCAGTCGTTCCAGGTAGCGGATCAGGACTTCCTGATAGCCCGCGTCCCGCCTTTATTGCGAACGTTTCATCGCCGCGGCGAAGAAGCCGTCGGTGCCGTGCAGGTGCGGCAGGAGCCTGAGGAACGCCCCCGTCTCGAGTTCAATGCGGGCTTCGCGCAGCAGTTCGCCGCAATGCAAAAGCCGGAATTCCGGCTGCGCGGACTGGAACGCCTCGACGATCTGCTCGTTTTCCTCCGCGAGCAGGCTGCAGGTGGCATAGACCAGCCGCCCGCCGGGCTTCACGAGGCTGGCGGCCGAGCGCAGGATCGCCGCCTGCTTCACCTTCAGTTCCTCCACCGATCGCGGCGACTGGCGCCACTTGAGATCGGGATTGCGGCGCAGCGTGCCGAGCCCGCTGCAGGGGGCGTCCACCAGCACGCGGTCGATTTTCCCCGCGAGGCGTTTTATCCTCAGGTCGTTTTCGTTCTTGATTCTCTGCGCGTAAAGATTGGACAGTCCTGAGCGCTTGAGGCGGGGTTTCAGCCGGCTCAAACGCTCAGCGGAAACGTCGAAGGCGTAGAGGCGGCCCTGCGAACGCATCAGCGCCCCCAGCATCAGGCTCTTGCCGCCGGCGCCGGCGCAGAAATCCACCACCATCTCATGGCGCTTCGGCGCCACGAGATAACAGGACAACTGGCTGCTCTCATCCTGGACCTCGATCGCCCCGGACACGAACAAGGGATGACGGTTAATCGCGGGATGGCTCCTCACCCTCACGCCCACCGGTGAGTAAGGGGTGGGCGCGGCCTCGATGCCGTCGGCGGCGAGCGCGCGCAGCACGCCGTCGCGCTCGGCGCGCAGCGTGTTGACCCGCAGGTCGAGCGGCGCCGGCTCGTTCAGCCCCCGCGCGAGCGCAAGTATTTCCGCTTCGCCGCTGGGGTCAGGTCTTGCATTAGCGTACGTTAATGCAAGACCTGACCCCGTGGTGGATTCCGAATGATGGCGGCCGAGCCGCTCAACGACCCAATCCGGCAACTCGGCGCGCGCCGCGAGCGGCAGGCCGTCGAGCGGTTCCGCCTTGACGCGCGCGAGCCACGATTGCTCATCATGCTTTGTCACGGCTGCGGTCCCGCGGATGCTTGAATCCGAATCGGGGTCAGGTCTTGCATTAGCGTACGTTAATGCAAGACCTGACCCCTTGGTTACCTTGGTTAGCTCACGGACGCTCACGCCGCCGATTCGGACAAGGTAGGCGAGCAGCATGCTCCGTGGAGTCCCGCCCGGCGCCAGGTGATCCACGGTGCGCTTGCGGCGCAGCACGCCATAGACGGCCTCGGCGACGAACGCGCGGTCGTGCGATCCCAGCGCCCGGCGCGCCGCGAAAAAATCGTGAATCACCGAGTCGGCGGGCCGGTCGAATTTCAGCGCGAGCTGCAGCGCTTCCGTCGCCGCTTCCAGTTGCGAACGCGTGATGGGCATTGAATTGAGCGATGCGAGATTCGAGATACGAGATGCGCGTTACGCGATGCAAGTCACGAGATGCGCGATGCGTGATGCTGGACGCCAGATGCGGGATTCGGGATGCGCGATCTTATCTCGTATCCCGTATCTCGTAACTCGTAACTCGTATCCCGTCACCCGCAGGGTTACTGCGTCTTGATTTCCGTGATGCTCGAATCGAACACGTCGCCGTTTCTCTCGACGTATCGCAGTTTCACCGGGAGGAGATCGCGGTCGGTCGCGAGCCAGAACTCGAACCCGCGCTTGTCGTCCGGGCCGCGCACCTTTTCGAAGCGCCGCGTCCTGAGCGCGCCGATCGGCGTCTTGAGCGTTTCGTCCCCGATTTCGCGATAGCGATATTGCTTCACCCCGCGCCCGTCGGTCACGTGAACGCTGAAACCCGAGCCTGCCAGGGGCCGGAAGGCGAGCGCGTAGGCAAGGCTGCCCTGGTCCAGCGTGCCTCGCGGCAGCGCCACGGTCCGGACGACCTTGCCATTGACCAGCGTGAGCTCGCCCGCGGCCCAGTCGAACTTCGCCATCCGGGCCCCGCCTCTGCGCCCGGTCTCCTCGAATCGCTCGGGCCTGAGCCCGCCTGCGGTGACGGCGCCGCGGCTTTCGCGGCGCACGTCGCTGATCAGCAGGGCGGCGATTCCCCTCGGCGTGGACTCGCTGACGACGTGGTAGCGGCGGCCATCGTGCTCGAGCACCTCGCGGGCCTCCCCGATCCTCAGATCGCCCATCGTGATCGCGAACGTGAGCTCGACGCGCGAAGGCGGCGCGGCGAAGGCGGGCAGCGCGGCGCTCAACGCGACGAGCGCGACGACGAGAGTTCTCATCGGCGCGCCAGCGGGGAGACGACCGCTTCCGGGAACCGGCACTCGCCGTCGATCCGTGCCCGGCCATCTTCCAGTTTGAGCTTGCCCTCGATGAACCAGCGCACCGCCTGTGGATAGATGCGGTGCTCCTGTGCCAGTACCCGCGCGGCGAGCTGCTCTTCGGTGTCTCCGGGCAGCACCGCCACCGCCGCCTGCACGATGATCGGGCCGCTGTCCACCGCCGGGGTCACGAAGTGCACGGTGCAGCCGTGGATGCGCACCCCGGCCGCGAGCGCGCGCCGGTGCGTGTCGAGCCCGGTGAATGCGGGCAGCAGCGAGGGATGGATGTTCATCAGCCGCCCGCGGTAGCGCTCGATGAAGGCTTCCGTGAGAATGCGCATGAAGCCCGCGAGCGCGACGAGGTCGGGTCGGTGGCGGTCGATCTCCTGCGCGAGCGCGGCGTCGAACGCCGCGCGGTCGGGAAACGCGCGATGGTCCACGACGGCGGTCGCGATGCCGCGGGCCTTCGCCACGCCGAGGCCGCGCGCCTGCGGGTTGTTGCTGATCACCGCCGCGACCCGCGCCGGCAGACGGGCGTCCAGCAGCGCCTGCATGTTGCTGCCCCGCCCGGAAATCAATATGACTACGCTTTTCTCGGCCATGTCACGAATTCAGCGATCAGCGATCCGGCAAATAATCCTGGTTTCGGGAGGGCGACAGAACCCGGGAGGGCGTCAGGGCGTGAGAGGGGAAACGGCGCCTTTTTTCGATCTCGCGATTTCCCGACCTCCCGATCTCCCGGCTTTTCGATCTCCCGCTCTCCCGCCCTCACGTCTTTTCGATCTCTCGCGTTAGACGATGGCGACCTGTGGTGCGTTCCTCCGGCGCCGCTCGATGCGGCCGATGCGCCACGCGGTTTCGCCGGCCGCCTTGAGCGTCCGCACCGCCGCGTCGGCGTCGGCTTCCGCCACGATCACGACCATGCCGACGCCGCAGTTGAAGACCCGGAACAGTTCGTCGTCGGCGACGTTGCCTTGTTCCTTCAGCCATTGAAACAGCGGCGGCAGCGGCCAGGCCGCGCGCTCGATGCGCGCCGCAAGCCGGTCGGGCAAAACGCGCGGCACGTTGTCCACAAGCCCGCCGCCGGTTATGTGGGCGAGCCCCTTCACCCTGACCGATCCCACCAGCTTCAGCACCGGCTTCACGTAGATGCGAGTCGGTTCCAGTATCGTGTCGATCAGCGGCCTGCCGCGGAGCTTCGCCGCGAGGTCCACGCTCTTGACCGCGATGATCTTGCGAATCAGCGAGTAGCCGTTGGAGTGCGCGCCGCTGGACGCGAGCCCCAGCACGGCGTCGCCTTCGGCGATGTCCGCGCCATCGATGATGCGGCTTTTCTCGACGATGCCGACGGCGAATCCGGCGAGATCGTATTCGCCCGCGGGATACATGCCGGGCATCTCGGCGGTTTCGCCTCCGATCAGCGCGCAGCCGGCCCGCTCGCAGCCCGCGGCGATGCCCCGGATGACCTCGGTCGCGGTCGCGACGTCGAGCTTGCCGCACGCGTAGTAGTCGAGGAAGAACAGCGGCTCGGCGCCGTGCGTCAGGATGTCGTTGACGCTCATCGCCACGAGATCGATGCCGATGGTGGCGTGACGGTTCATTTCGAAGGCGAGCTTGAGCTTGGTGCCCACGCCGTCGGTGCCGGACACCAGCACCGGCTCGCGGAAGCGGCCGCGCGCGACCTCGAACAGCGCGCCGAAGCCGCCGATGCCGGCGAGCACGCCTTTGCGCCGGGTCTTCTTCGCGAACGGCTTGATGTTCTCGACCAGCCGGTCGCCGGCGTCGATGTCCACGCCGGCGTCGCGGTAAGTGAGGGACCGAGGATTGGCGGGCGGCTTCACCGGGAACCCGAAACCAGGGGGGCGTCAGTCACAGGGCGCGCTGCGTTCACCGGGGAAAGGCCAGCAGTGTGTCGGACTTTGGGTTCCGCACGGCTTTTCGCAGGCCACCGCCAACCTGATCTCAGCCTGTCGGCTTTGCGCTACCCAGGATCGACTACCCGCGCGTTCGTACAGACCTCTCATGGGACCCGTTCGACAGGCTGCTAGAATAGGGGCAATTCAAGAATCTGCTATAAGATAGGTCGCGCCGCGTGCTGGCAATGCCCCGTAACGGCACCGGCGTGGCTCTTTCCGCGATCTCTGTGCCCTCGGTGGCAGGCAGAATTTTACCGTAATGAAGCAGCTCGCGCTCGATTTCGCCAGCTCTCCGCAGCCCACGCTCGACAATTTCATCGCGGGGCGGAACGGTGAGCTGCTGCAGCACCTGAAGCGGCTCGCCGCGCGCCAGGCGCAGGAGCGCTTCCTCTACCTGTGGGGGCGGCCCGGCAGCGGCCGCAGCCATCTGCTCAAGGGCACGGTGGCGCAGTTGCAGCGCGCCCGGGCGGCCGCGGTCCACATCGCTTGCACGGCCGGTACCCGGCTTGCGGACGGCCTCGAGCGGATGGACTGCGTCGCGCTCGACGACGTGGACCGGCTCGATGACGAGGGGCAGGTCGCGGCGTTCGATCTCTACAACGCCCTGCGCGAGCGCAATGGCGCCTTGGTGGCGGGCGGCGCCGCGCCGCCGGTGCAGCTGAGGCTCCGCGAGGACCTGGTGACGCGGCTGGCGTGGGGACTGGTCTACCAGGTGCACGCGCTTACCGACGAGGAGAAGGCGCGTGCCCTCGCCGATTACGCCACGGGCCGCGGTTTCCGGCTCCTGCCCGAGGTGTGCGAATACCTGCTGACGCGGGCGCGCCGCGACCTGCCCTCGCTGCTGGCGACGCTGGACGCGCTCGACCGCTACTCGCTCGAGACCAAGCGCCCGGTTACCGTGCCGCTCGCGCGCGAACTGCTGCACGCCGCAGACCGGCGCGGCGGCGCGTCCGGGATTCGGAATTCAGGGGCGAGGGCAGGCGATTGAGCCAGCGACTGGTCTTGTTCGACCTCGATAACACCCTTTTGGCCGGCGACAGCGATTTCGAGTGGGCGCAGTTCCTCATCGAGCAGGGCGTGCTCGACCGCGAGGTGTACGAGGCGCGCAACCAGGCTTTCTACGACGAGTACAGAGCGGGGACGCTGGACATCCGCGAGTTCCTGGATTTCCAGCTGAAGCCGCTCTCGCGCCACCCGCGCGCGCAGCTCGATGCCTGGCACGGCGAATTCATGGAGCGCAAGATCCGGCCGATGGCGCGCCCGAAAGCACGCGAGCTGGTGGAACGGCACCGCGACGACCTGCGCGTCGTGATCACCGCCACCAACAGCTTTGTCACCGCGCCGATCGCGCGCGAGTTCGGGATCGCGGACCTGATCGCGACCGAGCCCGAGCAGCGGGACGGCGAATTCACCGGCGGCGTCGCCGGCATCCCATGCTTCCGCGAGGGCAAGGTTGCGCGCCTGGATGCGTGGCTCGCGCAGCGGGGCGGGACGCTCGCCTCGTTTGCCGAGTCCTGGTTCTACAGCGATTCGCACAACGATCTGGCTCTGCTCGGGCGCGTGACCCACCCCGTCGCCGTGGACCCCGACCCGGAACTGCGCCGCCATGCCGGGCGCAAGGGCTGGCCCATCATCAGTCTCGACTGACCAGTACAGAGTGCAAAGTGCAGAGTGCCGAGTGCAGATTGCGTAAGACAGAACCGCCTCGGCAATCGTTGCTCAGCACTCGTTACTCAGTACTCGGCACTCCCCTATAATGTCGCCTCGTTTATGATCAGGCGTTTCCTCGGCAGAGTGTTCTCCGGCCGGCTGTTCCGGCCGGCACAGCCGAAAATCATTCCATCCGGCGCCCACGGCATCGACAGCCGCTCGATCAGCTCCTGCGCGCAGCGCACGACGCAGATGCTCCAGCGCCACGGGTTCGCCGCTTTCGTCGTCGGCGGCGCGGTGCGCGACCTGATTCTCGGCCGCAAGCCCAAGGATTTCGACATCGCGACCGACGCCACGCCCGAGGAAGTGAGGGCGCTGTTCCGCCGCTCGCGGATCATCGGCCGCCGCTTCCGCCTGGTGCACGTGATGTGCGGCCCGGAAACGGTCGAAGTCTCCACCTTTCGCGGCTCCAACCCGGCCGACGAAACCGACGATCGCGTGGCGGACGAGCACGGCCGGATACTCCGCGACAACGTGTTCGGAAACCAGGAGCAGGACGCCACGCGGCGCGATTTCACCGTCAACGCGCTGTTCTACGATCCCGCTACGCAGGAGGTCTGGGACTACCACGACGGGGTGGCCGACCTGAAAAAGCGGCGGCTGCGCATGATCGGCGACCCGGAGCGGCGCTATCGCGAGGATCCGATACGGATGCTGCGCGCCGTGCGGCTCGCGGCGAGTCGCGGCCTCGAGATCGACGCGGCGACGCGGCGCCCGATACGCCGGCTCGCGGGGCTGCTCGCTCACGTTCCCCCGTCAAGGCTGCTCGACGAGATGCTGAAGCTCCTGCTCTCCGGCCACGCCGCGGAAGCCGTGGCGCAGCTGCGCAAGGAAGGGCTGCACCACGGCGTGCTGCCGCTGCTGGACGCCGCGATGGGGCGGGCGGCGGGCGAGCGTTTCGTCGAGGCCGCGCTCCGAAGCACCGACGAGCGCGTGCTCTCGGGGAAGCCGGCCATGCCGGGATTCCTGTTCGCGGCGCTGTTGTGGCCGGAGGTCGAAGCCGAGTACAAGGTCATAGCGGAAAAGGGCGAGCCGCCGGTCCCCGCCCTCTACCGGGCGATGGACCACGTGATGCGGACCCAGGCCGGGAAGCTCGCGATCCCGCACCGCCATGGCGCCGACATGCGCGAGATCTGGGCGATGCAGCCGCGCTTCCTGCAGCGGGCCGGCAGGCGCCCGTTCCGGCTGCTTGAGCATCCGCGCTTCCGCGCGGGCTACGATTTCCTGCGGCTGCGCTGCAGCAGCGGCGAGATCGAGAGCATGATCGGCGAATGGTGGGAGCGCTTCCAGCGCGCCGGCGAATCCGAGCGCGCCCAGATGCTGGTGAGCGAAGGCGAGCCGCGCAAGCGCCGCCGCCGGCGCCGCAGGCGCGGCCCGCGGAGCGATGAGGGCGGAGGGATGAGGGGGCCGACGCCGACGGGCGCGCAAGGCGCGCCCACTTAGCGAAAGCGCGTCTTGGCACCAATCACGAGTCACGAGTCACGAGTCACGGCTTTCATAGCATTGGGCGGGAACATCGGCGATCCGCCCGCGCAGATCCGTTCCGCGCTGCGCGCGCTGGCGGCGCTGCCCGGCACCCGGCTCGTGCGCCGGTCCTCGCTCTATCGCAACCCGCCGGTGGGGCGCCTCGACCAGCCGGAGTTCGTCAACGCGGTGGCGAAAATCGAGACCCGCATCGGCCCGCGCGACCTGCTCGACCGGCTGCTCGAGATCGAGCGTGTCCATGGACGCGTGCGCGATTCCCCAAACGCGCCGCGCACGCTCGATCTCGACGTTCTGCTCTACGGCGACAGGGTCGTGCACGAGCCCGGTCTCGCCATCCCGCATCCACGCATGCTGGAGCGGGCGTTCGTCCTGGTGCCGCTGGCGGAAATCGCACCGGAGACGGTGGTGCCGGGCAGGGGGCGCGTCGCCGATCTCGTGCGGAAGGTGGACGCCTCCGGCATGATCAAGCTCCCCGACGTCTGAAGGTTTGGCTTTAATCTTGTAAATCCTGTTTATCCTGTCCATTTGCTTTGGGAACGTTCCACTTAATGGGTAAGAACCTCACTGGTAGGGTAAGGCCCTGGAGGTGCTCTCATGGGGCTTTACGACTACCGTCACATCATTGCCAACGAACGAACTTGCTACTGGTTCATCCATCGTTTGCGCTGGC
>JACPTK010000003.1 GCA_016192825.1 Betaproteobacteria bacterium
CGCCGCACGAGGCTTCGCGCCGCCGATTGCTCGGACAACGCGCTCGATTGGCTACCTGTTGAACGGGTAATTCACAGGGTAAACTCCTTTCAGTTCACAAGATCAGCCAGGCTTGGCCTGGCACACCCAAGACGCCAAGAGAACCGGAACGGGAGCAGGATTCCCATTCCCGCGAGAAAGTTTTTCAGTCTTCTCCCGGAAATACTTCTGCCGCTTCGCCTTTTTTTGTATAGAATTTCTTGGCGGCCTTGGCGTCTTGGCGGCTAATTGATGCGAATAACAACCGAGCAGCTGCAGCAGCACCTCTCCCGCGAGCTCAAGCCGCTCTACAGCGTGTTCGGCGACGAGACGCTGCTCGCGCTGGAGGCCTCCGACCGCATCCGCGCCAGGGCCCGCGCCGAGGGCTTTACCGAGCGCAGCGTCCTGACGGTCGATGCCGGGTTCAAGTGGAGCGAGCTCGCTTTCACCGGCAACTCGCAATCTCTGTTTTCCGCCCGCCGCATCCTCGAGATGCGCATCCCCAGCGGCAAGCCGGGGGTCGAGGGGTCCGAAGCGCTGCAAAGCTACTGCGAAGGACCGCCACCGGACACCGTCACGCTGATCTCCCTGCCCGGCCTGGAATGGCGAGCGCAGAAATCCGGCTGGTTCGAGGCGCTCGATCGCGCCGGCGTCCTGGTCGAGGCGAAGCCGGTGGCGCGCAAGGCGCTGCCCGAATGGCTCGCCGGAAGACTGCTCGCCCAGAATCAGGAGACGGACGCGGAGACCCTGGATTTCATCGCCGACCGGGTCGAGGGCAATCTCCTTGCCGCGCATCAGGAGGTGCAGAAGCTCGCGTTGCTGTTCCCCGTGGGCCGGATCGCCCACGAGCTGGTGCGCGAGGCGGTGCTCGACGTCGCGCGCTACGACGTGTTCAAGCTCGGCGAGGCGCTGCTCGAAGGCGACGTTCTCCATCTCGCGCGCATGGTCGACGGCCTGAGAGGCGAAGGCGTCGCGCCTCCGCTCGTGTTGTGGGCGGTCACGGAGGAAATCCGCGCCATCGGGCGCGTGCTCGACGCCGCGGTCTCCGGCAAGACGCCGCCGCAACTGTGGCGCGACGCCAGGGTGTGGGGCAACGCCCACCAGAGCCTCATGCAGCAGAATTGCCGGCGCTTCACGAAGGAGCAACTCGAGGCGGCGTTGATGCACGCGGCGAGGGTGGACCGCATGGCAAAGGGCTTGATCCGCGGCGACGTGTGGGACGAGCTGCTCCAGCTCTGCCTGCGCTTTGCGAGCGGCGCTTCCGCGAGCCCCCCGCCCAGGCGCGGCACGTCGGCCGCGAGAGCCGGCAGCAACGCGGACCAGCAGCCGGCGCTGTTCTAACGAGCCTCCGGTAAATTCGAGCACGCCGCGCCCGCGCCGCGCAGGATCCGCGGGCCGCGCCGCCGACCGTGACCGGGCGCCGGCAGTATCCAGTGCGGCGCGGCCGGTTTAGAATTGCCCCTCGACATTCCCTCTGGCAGCGACATGGACGTCGGAACTTACGTGCACAACGTCGGGCGGCAGGCGCGCGCGGCCGCGCGCGTCATCGCCAAGGCCGACACCGCGACCAAGAACCGCGCGCTCAAGGAAATGGCCGCGGCGATCGCGCGCAGCCGCAAGGAACTGCTCGAGGCCAACGCGCGCGATCTCCAGGAAGCCCGGAAGCAGCAGCTCGATTCCGCGATGATCGACCGGCTCACGCTTACGCCCAAAGTGATCGCGGCGATGGCGGACGGGTTGAAGCAGATCGCGGCGCTGCGCGATCCCGTCGGCGAGATCACGGAACTGAGGAAGCGGCCCTCGGGCATCCGGGTGGGCAAGATGCGCGTGCCGATCGGCGTGGTCGCCATCATTTACGAGTCGCGCCCCAACGTCACCGCCGACGCGGCGGGCCTTTGCGTCAAATCCGGCAACGCGGCGATCCTGCGCGGCGGCTCGGAAGGGATCCATTCCAACCTGGCGATCGCCGCTTGCGTGCACGCGGGGCTCAGGGTCGCGGGGCTGCCGGAGAGCGTGGTGCAGGTGATCGAGACCACCGACCGCGCGGCGGTGGGCGAGCTGATCACCCTGCAGGACGCCGTGGACGTGATCGTGCCGCGGGGCGGCAAGAGCCTGATCGCGCGGCTGATGCGCGAATCCCGCATCCCGATGATCAAGCACCTGCACGGCGTGTGCCACACCTATATCGACGACAAGGCGGACCTGAAAAAGGCGATCCGGATCGCGGACAACGCCAAGACGCAGCGGCTCGGCACCTGCAACACGATGGAGACGCTGCTGGTCGCGCGCGGCGTCGCGGCGAGGGTGCTGCCGCCGCTCGCCAGGATCTATCTCGAGAAGGGCATCGAGCTGCGCGGCGACGGGGAGGCGCGCCGGATCGTGCCGGAGATGAAGCCCGCGACCGAGGAGGATTGGTACACCGAGTACCTCGGCCCCATCCTCTCGGTGCGGGTGGTGAAGGATCTGGACGAGGCGATGGACCACATCGCGACCTACGGCTCGCAGCACACCGACGCGATCGTCACCGAGGACAAGGCGCGCGCCCGCCGCTTCCTGCGTGAGGTGGACTCGAGCTCGGTCATGGTAAACGCCTCGACCCGCTTCGCCGACGGCTACGAGTACGGGCTCGGCGCCGAGGTCGGCATCTCCACCGACAAGCTGCACGCGCGCGGGCCGGTGGGGATCGAGGGGCTCACCTCGCTCAAGTGGGTGGTGTACGGCACCGGCCAGATCAGGAAGTGAAGCGCGACCGGTGACTCGTGACTGGATTTCGCGCGCGAGCGCGCGGTCCCATTACCCATCACCCATCACGCATTCCGAATGAGCCAGACCATCGAAATCAAGGTCCCCGACATCGGCGGCTTCAAGGACGTGCCGGTGATCGAGGTCCTGGTCAAGCCGGGCGACAGCGTGAACAAGGAAGACCCGCTGATCACGCTCGAATCGGACA
Organism: Betaproteobacteria bacterium; assembly: GCA_016192825.1. GTDB lineage: Bacteria > Pseudomonadota > Gammaproteobacteria > Burkholderiales > SG8-41 > SG8-41. The sequence continues at coordinate 2,969 of JACPTK010000003.1, forward strand.
AGGCGACGATGGAGGTGCCCGCGCCGCAGGCGGGCGTGGTGAAGGAGCTCAGGGTCCGGACCGGCGACAAGGTATCGCAGGGCTCGCCGATCCTGATGCTCGAGGCGAGTGACGCGGCTGCCGCGCCCGCCCCGGCGACGCGGACGCCCGCAACCGCGCCCGCTCCGCCCGCCGCAAAGGCGCCGGCGGAACCGAAACCGGCACCGCCGCCCGGCGCCGTTCCCGTCGCGCCGTACGCCGGGCCGAAGGGCGACCTCCACGCCGAGGTGCTGGTGCTGGGCGCCGGCCCCGGCGGCTATACCGCCGCGTTCCGCGCCGCCGATCTCGGCAGGAAAGTAGTGCTGGTCGAGCGCTTCCCGGCGCTGGGCGGCGTGTGCCTCAACGTCGGCTGCATTCCGTCGAAGGCGCTGCTTCATGTCGCCAGGGTGCTGACGGAGGCCCAGGAAGTCGCGCACGCCGGCATCGAGTTCGGCAAACCCACGATCAGACTCGACCAACTGCGCGCCTGGAAGGCAGGTGTCGTCGGCAAGCTCGCCAAGGGGCTGGCCGGGCTGGCAAAGCAGCGCAAGGTCGAGGTCGTGCAGGGCAAGGGCCAGTTCGCCTCGCCGCATGCGCTGCGGGTCGAATCCCCGCAAGGCATCAAGACGATCTCGTTCGATCATTGCATCATCGCCGCGGGTTCCAGCATTGCAAGAATCCCGGGCTTCCCGTACGACGACGGACGCATGATCGACTCGACCAGCGCGCTGGAGATCCGCGAAGTGCCGAAGCGCCTGCTGGTGATCGGCGGCGGCATCATCGGGCTGGAGATGGCGACGGTGTACGACGCGCTGGGCAGCCGGGTCAGCGTGGTCGAGCTGATGGACTCGCTGATCCCCGGCGCGGACAAGGATGTCGTGCGCCCGCTCGCCAAGCGCATCGAAAAGCGCTACGAGAAAATCCTGCTGAAAACCAAAGTCTCGAGGATCGAACCCGGGCAGAAGGGACTGAGGGTTATTTATGAAGGCGAAAACGCGCCGAAGGCGGAAGTTTTCGACTTCATCCTGATGGCGGTGGGACGCCGGCCCAACGGGCGCGACATCAACGCGCAGGCCGCGGGCGTCAACGTCAACGAGCGCGGCTACATCCCGGTGGACCGGCAGCTGCGCACCAACGTGCCGCACATCCACGCCATCGGGGACATCTGCGGCGAGCCCATGCTCGCGCACAAGGCGACTCACGAGGGCAAGACCGCGGCGGAAGCGATCGCCGGTCACAAGACCTGGTTCGACGCGCGCACCATACCGTCGGTCGCCTACACCGATCCCGAGATCGCGTGGATGGGCGAGACCGAGGCTCAGCTCCAGGCGCGGGGGGCCGGCTACGAGAAGGCAGTATTTCCGTGGGCCGCGAGCGGCCGCGCGCTCGCCATGGATCGCGGCGAGGGCATGACGAAGCTGCTGTTCGACAAGACCACCCGCCGCCTGCTTGGCGCGGCCATGGTCGGCGTCAATGCCGGGGAGCTGATCGCGGAAGCGGTGCTCGCCTACGAGATGGGGGCGGACGCGACCGACATCGGCCTCACCATCCACCCGCACCCGACTCTTTCGGAAACCGTCTTTTTCGCCGCCGAGATCGCGGAAGGGTCGATCACCGATCTCTACATGCCAAAAAAGGCGTGATTGGTGATTCGTGATTGGTGATTGGTGACCGGTTGAAACCGATGCTCACGCCGCATCAGCGGGCGAGCGCCTTTCTGAAATACGAGGGATCGTAGTAATTCATCGGGTCGGTGAGCTGCCTCTTTGGCTTACCGAAGTCGCCGCCTAGGAGTTTGTCGGACTTAGCCCCGACAAACTCCTTATGCAAAACCGCCCGCGCGATAACGGGAGTCAATAGCAGTGAATACCTTATTTCCAGCCTGCGCGTGTGTCCATCGGAGGCCAATCGGGGCCGTTACACCGGGGCTCATTCGAAGTTCACGGGCGGGTTTGCTGTTAGCAGCCTGTCGGACATCTAAGTCCGACAGGCTGCTAGCGCGAGCACGGCGCGCGGGCCCGCGACGTCCAGGTCCCCCTTCCGCAGCGGCACCGTGTCGGGAAAGAACGGCACGCGGTAGCTCGCCTCGGCGCGCTCGGGGGTCTTGCCCATCGATGGGCGGGCCGTTTCGGCGCTTTTTGTCACGAATTCGGCCCGAAAACCCGCCCGGCCCGCAACGACTTTTGTCCTAGATCAACAAGCCCACCCGGCATCCGCTGGTAGATTGGCAGCCTATGGCGACATTCCTTACCCGCTCGCCCCGCCGCCAGCACGGGGGCCTGCAGGTGCTCGACTGGCTGAGCAGCGTCGGCAAGAAGGCCGACCACCCGATGTACAACGCCGAGGAGGCGCGCAAGCTGCTCAAGGATCTACCCGCGGACCAGGGCAAGGCGCTCGAGGAAGTGTCCTCGTGGCTGGAAACCGTCACCACGGCCGAGGGCTACGCGCCCGACGACCGCATCGGCGTGGTGAAGCTCCTCGACGAGACGGGCCAGGATTACGAGCCGGTCCTGCTGGAGAGCTTCCTGCGCGAGGTGAAGATGAAAGAACACGACCGGCTCAAGCTCTGGCACACGCTGGTCGGGTTCTGGGAGCATCTTGGCGCCGCCTACCGGCGCTGCCTGAAGGACGTCGCGCCGGATTCCGGATCCGTCGCCGCGCACCCCGAACACGCGTTGCTCGTCGTGCGCGCGCTCCGCGCCCTCGCAGACGAGGCGAAAATCCTCCATCTGCGTTACCTGCCGGTGCGGCGCCACATCTGGCAGGAACTCGCCGAGCTCTACGGCCTGAGCGAGCAGGCAAAGTTCGACGAGGAATCGCTGAAGGCCTACGCGAACGATGCCGTGATCACCAGCCCGCGCCGGGAATTCCTGCGGGCGCTGATGCTGGAGGTGGCGGGTCCGGAGTCCGAGCAGGCCATGGCGGTGGAACTCTCCGCGCGCATCATCGCGCGCTTTGCCTCGGCCTTCGTCATCGCGACCAAGCCCGCCCCCGGCTGCAACTTCTGCTTCGACCTCGCGCGCCCGGATCACCCGTTCCACTATTCGCCGAAGGTTCGCGCGAGCGCCACGTTGCGCTATTTCGGCGCGGGGCAGGCGCGCGCGTCGCTCGAGGAGGTCGTCGCGGGCTACACGGCGCACCCCGAGGAGACGGACCGGCGTTTCGGGGAAGAGTACTCGATCGGGGACAAATTATTGGCCATGAAGCGCCTGCTGCTCCACTGGAGCGAGGCGGCGCCCCAGCAGCGCGGGCCGCGCGTGAAGATCGACGCCAAAGTGAAGGTTTCGCGCGGATTCGAATCCGTCGCGGAACTCGTGACGCGCATCGAGTTCGGCGGCATGGCCGAGATGACCAAGGACCAGCGCCTGAAGGTCAAGCAGCAGACGGGGATCGCGCTCCAGTCGGCGGACGTGACCGCCGTGATCACGGAATGGATGGAGCGCGACGGTAGCGCGTGGGGCATGGGCGTGGACATCCCGCGCGAGGACGAGCCCTGGGCGAAGATCGGCACGCTGTGCGCGCTGCAGGCCCCCGGCCAGAAGCTGTGGTGGGTAGCCGCGATCCAGCGCATGTACCGCGACGAACACGACAAGCCGCACGCCGGCGTCGAGATTCTCGCCAAGAAGCCGCTGTCGGTATTTCTTCGGGGCGTCGGCGCGGGCGCGGAACGCGCCGAGAACTGGCAAACCTCGTCCGGTTCCTTCCGCTTCACCTACCTGAACGCCATCATCCTCGGCGAAAGCGCGACTTCCGCCACGCGCCGGGAGATCCTGTTGAAGCGCGACAGCTTCAATGCCGGCACCCTCTACGCCGTCATGATGGGCGACGAGTCGCAGCACGTGCGGCTCGAGGAGCTGCTCGAGCGCGGAGAGGACTACGACCGCGTGCGCGTGAGTTGGCTCAAGGGCGCCAAATAGACCGGTGACTCGTGACTGGTGACTCGTGGCCAGTCACTCACGCAGTGAGAAAGGCCGCGGAATCCGCGGCCTTTTTTCGTCACGTCCTGGATGAGAAGCTTACGCCTGGAGCGCTTCCAGCACCCGCGCCGGGGTGAACGGCATGTGGCGCAGCCGCTTGCCGGTCAGCCGGTAGAACGCGTTCGCCACCGCCGCCGCCACCCACGGGTTGCCGATCTCGCCGAGGCCGCTCGGCGCCGCGTCGCGCTCCACGAACGCGACGTGCATCTCCTCCGGCACGTCGGCCATGCGCTCAACATGGTAGTCGTGGAAGTTGCTCTGCTCGACCACCCCGCCCTTCAGGGTCACGCGCTCGTGCAGCACGCTGGAGAGCCCGTAGACGATGCCGCTTTCGATGTTGGCCCGCGCCGCCTCGGGCTGGACGACGAGGCCGCCGTCGATCGCCACCCACGCCTTGTGCACGCGGATCCTGCCGGTCGCGCGGTCGAGCGAGATCTCGGCGACCCCCGCGCCGAGCGAGCCCGAGCGCTCGCTGATCGAGATGCCGACCGCGCGACCCTCAGGCCGCCGGGCCTTCCAGTCGGACATCTGCACGGCCTTCTCGAACACCGCGCGCGCCCGCGGCGAAATGGACATGCGCTGAAAGCGGAAATCCACCGGGTCCATGCCCTGGGCCGCCGCCATCTCGTCCACGAACGATTCGATCGCGAACACGTTGAACACGTGGCCGACTGCCCGCCAGTGCTTGAGCCGCACGCCGTGGGGGACGCCGCGCGCCTCGATGTGCTGGTGGGGGACCTGGTAGTAGGGGATCTTGATGCCGGTCGCGAGCAGCACGCCCCCGTCGCCGACCACGCAGTGCGTCCAGCCGGTGACCTTGCCGTCCGGATCGAGCGCGGCTTCCAGGCACTGGAAGGACTGCGGGCGGAACATGCCGTGGGCCATGTCCTCCTCGCGCGTCCACACCAGCTTCACCGGGCGGCGCGCCTCGCGCGCGATGAGCGCCGCCTCCGAAGCGTAGTCGCCCAGCGTCCGGCGGCCGAAGCCGCCCCCCATGTAGCACTGGTGGAGGGTGACCTGCCCCGGCTTGAATCCAAGCGCCTTCGCGATCCTCCCGCGGGACACGTCGGGCGCCTGGGTTCCTTCCCAGATTTCCACGTGGTCGCCCGCCGCGCTGAACCGCGCCACGGCGTTGAGCGGCTCCATCTGCGCGTGGTAACCGTAGTCGCTGCGGTACTCCGACTTGTAGGTCTTGGCCGCGGACGCGAAAGCGGCCTGCGCGTCCCCTTTCGAGTCGAGCGTGCGCCGCTTCGCGGACGGGTCCGCATGCACCTGGACGTAGGTCTCCGCGAGCGCCTTCTCCGAGTCGAAACCCTCGGCCCGGCCCTCTTTCCACGTGACTTCGAGCGCACCGCGCGCAGCCATCGCATGCGGCAGGCTGTCGGCGATCACCGCCACGCCGTCCGGCAGCCGCACGGTGCCGATGACGCCGCGCATCGATTTGGCCTTGTCCTCGTTCCAGCTCTCGGGCGCGCCGCCGTGCACCGGCGAGTGCCGCGCGGTCGCGTAGACCATCCCCGGCAGGCGCACGTCGATGGCGTACTGCGCCGTGCCGTTCACCTTGGCCGGAATATCGCGGCGCGGGACGGACTTGCCGATGAGCCGGAACTGGCGCCTGTCCTTCAGCTCGCTCTTGTCCACGGCCGGGAGCTCCGCGGGCACCGCGCCGAAGCCGGCGATCTCGCCGTAGCTCATGCGCTGGCCGGAGGCCGGGTCCACGACGAAGCCGGGCTCAGTCCGGAGCGAGGCGGGCGCGACGCCCCATTTCTCCGCCGCGTTCGCGATCAGGACCTTGCGCACCTGCGCGCCCGCCAGGCGCAGCTGGTTGAAATAGAGCATCACCGCGCGGCTGCCGACAATGGCCATCGCGCGGCCGTTGTTCATCGCGTAGCCGTAGACCGCGGCGTCGGCCGGAGCCCATTCGATCGCCACCTTCGACCAGTCCGCGTCCATCTCCTCTGCGAGAATGAGGGGCAGCGAGGTCATCGAGCCCTGCCCCATTTCGGCGCCCGCGCTCAATATCGTCACCATGCCGTCGGGCGCGATCCGCACCCACGCGCTCATGGTCCGGGAGGCCGTGTTCGCCTGCGCCTCGGACAACAGGTGGATGCCGTCGCTCCCGATCGCGACGCAGAACGTCAGTCCGCCAGCTCCCGCGAGGAATCTGCGGCGGGAAGGGTTGAATCCGGGTTTCACGGTCGCATTCATGGTCTAGCCCTCCCTCGACGCGCGCTGGATCGAGGCGATGATACGGTTGTAGGTCCCGCAGCGGCAGATGTTGCCGTTCATGTGCCTGACGATCTCGCCGCGTGACGGTTTCGGGTTCTTCGCGAGCAGCGCCGCGGCCTGCATGATCTGTCCGGACTGGCAGTAGCCGCACTGGGGCACCTGCTCGGCGACCCACGCCTTCTGCAGCGGGTGCGAGCTGTCGCGCGACAACCCCTCGATCGTCGTCACCCGCTTGCCCTCGACCTGCGCGACCGGCATGGAGCAGGAACGCACGGGCTCGCCGTTCACGTGCACCGTGCAGGCGCCGCAGGCGGAGATGCCGCAACCGTACTTGGTGCCCGTCAGCCCCAGGACATCGCGCAGCACCCACAGCAGCGGCGTGTCGGGCTCAACGTTGACCTCGTGGGACCTGCCGTTGACGCTGACTTGCATGGCTCCTCCTGCTGGTTGATCGCCGGTACGCGCGCCGGTCGTTACGGAACGCGCCGCACGTGACTGCTGCCCTGATCCCCTCGAGATATTGTTGCCGGCGGCTCGCAGGCCGCGGCTATTGTGGATACGCTTCAGCGGGAAAGATTATTCCCACCCCATGACCGGGTCAAGCTGCTACCGCTCCGGCAACGGGAAAGGTCGGCCGGACAAATGTCGCCAAGCGTCTGGTCCGGCTATCAGCGCTTGCGCGCCGGGATCCGCCAGAGGTGCACGGTCGTGCCGGCGACCTCCGCCGTGCGCTCGGGCTTCCAGTCCCCCATGCTGAAGGCGTGCGAGACGACGCGCGTGCCCGGCTTGAGGTCCCGCAGCAGCTTGGGCCGCAGCTTGAGGTTGAGGTCGGTGAGAAGATAGAGGGTGACGACGGTCGCGCCGCTGATGTCGGCCTCGAACAGGTCGCCGCGGATGATCTTTACGCGGTCCGCGACGCCCCCGCGCCTGGCGTTTTCCGTCGCTTCGGCGATCCGTTCCGGGTCGATGTCGATGCCGACGCCGCGCGCGCCGTATTTCTGCGCGGCGGTGATCACGATGCGGCCGTCGCCGCACCCCAGATCGTAGACGGTGTCGTTCCGGGTGACCCCCGCCATCTTCAGCATCATATCGACGACCTCGTCGGGGGTCGGCACGAAGATCACGTCCGGGCCGCGCAGCGGGTCGGCCCGCTCCGCCGCGCCGACGAGGCCGTACGCGCCGAGGGCCCCAAGCCCCGCCAAGAAATCCCTTCTATGCATAAGAAACTCCAGTTGGTAATCGAGAGCGCGACATTCTAACCGATGGGTGCTGATCGTAAGGGCGGGAGAGCGTGAGAGCGGGAGATGGACACCCCCTCACGACTTCCCGATTTCCCGGCGTTTCGATCTCCCGATCTCACGATCTCACGGCTTCTCAGGGAATGCGGGCGTACTGCATGCGCCCGAGGATCACCGCGGTGCGCTGCTGGAGATAAACGGTGTCGCGGCCCGGCGTGTAGCTGCGCGGGCTCGGCAGCATCACGGCGAGCCGCGCCGCCTGCTCCGGCGTCAGAGCGGCAGCGGTGGCGCCGTAGTGATAGCGCGCGGCGGCCTCCGCGCCGTACACGCCGTCACCCCACTCGATGACGTTGAGATAGATTTCGAGAATGCGGCGCTTGGTCAGCACGGTCTCGAGCATCGCCGTGATCACCGCCTCCTGCGCCTTGCGCCACCAGGTCCGCCGCGGGGGCAGGAACAGGTTTTTCGCGAGCTGCTGGGTGATGGTCGAGGCGCCGACGACAATTTCCCCCTCCCTGACGTTCTTTTCGTAGGCCTTCTGCACGGCTTCCCAGTCGAAGCCGGAGTGGGACATGAACTTGTCGTCCTCCGCGGCTACAACCGCACGCTTGAGGTGCCCCGAAATGCGGTGATAGGGAACCCATTGGTGCTTCAATCGCGCATCGGGCTCGTCCCGGCGGATAATCTCGAGCCGCTCCCGCATGAACGCGGTGCTCTCCGGATTGTGGCGTACCCAGTACCAGATGTGCGCGAGAAACCAGAATTGCGCCGCGGCGAGCGCGATCAGCGCCAGCAGCACGGCATACCAGATCCAACGCAGGACGGATTTCAAAACGCGCGGGTCGTGGGTCGTGGATCGTGGATCGTTGACACAGTGATGGCAGGACGGGTCGAATCACGATTCACGAATCACGATTCACGCCTTCTGCAGCGGGCGCTGAGCGCCCCATCCGGCGTCTCAGCATCGCCATCGCCGAGCGGGTTTCCGGGTAGACGCCGCGCCAGATGAAGAACGACTCGGCGGCTTGCTCGACCAGCATGCCGAGGCCGTCGGAAACGCGCGCGCCCTGCCGCTGCGCGAAGTCGAGGAACGGCGTGCGCCGGGCGTAGACCATGTCATAGGCCAGCGCGCCCGATGCGAAGACGTTTCCAGGGATTGGCGGCATCGCGTTGTCGAGCCCCGCCGAGGTGGCGTTGATCAGGATGTCGAACTGCGCGCCGGCGAGCGCGTCGTACGGCCGCGCGGAAATCCCCTGCAGCGCGAACTGTTGCAGCTTCTCGAAGTGCCCCACCAGCGCTATCGCTTTCTCCAGCGTGCGGTTGGCGACCACCAGCGTCTGCGGCTGCTCGCGCAGCAGCGGCTCCATCACGCCATAGCTCGCGCCGCCCGCCCCCATCAGCAGCACGCGCTTGCCGCGTACCGCGACGCGCAGGTTGCGCGTGAGATCGCGCACGAGGCCGATGCCGTCGGTGTTATGGCCGGCGATCCGGTCGCCCTGAAAGAGCAGCGTGTTGACCGCTCCCGCGGCGAGCGCGAAGCCGCTGCGGACCGCGGCGAGATCCCAGGCCTCGTGCTTGAAGGGCAGCGTGACGTTGAGGCCCTTGCCGCCGGATTCCCGGAACGCCTGCACCGCCTGGCGGAAGCCGTCGCGCGGCGCGAGGATCCTGCCGTAAGCCAAGTCCTGGCCCGTCACGCGCGCGAACTCGGCGTGGATCTCGGGCGACAGGCTGTGCTCGACGGGATTGCCGATGACGGCGTACTGGTCGGTCATGATGTTCCGCCCTCAGGATCCTGCGTTCCTGATTTCGATGCTGCAGCCTCGAACGTCAACTATGAGCCGTGAACGCGGAACATCATTCGGCGACGAATTGGTCGGAGCGGGTGAATATCCACGTCCGGGTGATGCTGATGATGTCGGTATCCTTGGCGATGTCGGCCGGGAACGGCGCGTACGGCGCGGACAGGTGCACGATGCGCAGCGCGGCCGCGTCGAGAATGCGGTGGCCCGAGGGGCGGTTGATGTCCACCCGCTCGAGCTTGCCGTCGGCCTTGATGGACACGGTCACCACCAGGCTGCCGTAGATCCTCTGGTCGCGCGCGGCCTGCGGATAGTTCATTTCGCCCACGCGCTCGACCTTGACGCGCCAGTCCTCCACATAGCGCGCGAAGCGGAACTCCTGGGTGCGCGCCCCGATGAAGCGCCGCCGGGGCCGTTGCTGGTAGCTCTCCCACTGGCGCGAAATGCTCGCCTCCAGCCGCGCGATCTCGAGGCTGCGGTTCATGATGTCGGCGGCATTCGGCGCAACCTGCGCCTCCTCCCTCGGCTGCAGCGTCTCGGGCGCGGAAGCGGCGACCGCCGTTTTCGATTTGGCTTGCGTCATGAGCTGCTTGGCCTGGCGCTCGAGCTGCTCCACGCGCTTTTGCGCCATTGCGAGATCGGCGGCTTCCTTCGCCTCCCGGGGCACCGGCAGCGGGCTGCGGGCGCGGCGCCTGGCGTCGGTGTTACCGCCGCCGTCGAGATTGGCCTGGGCGAGCGCATCGGCCTTCAGCGGCCGCGCCTCGCTCTTGGCGTTGACCAGCGTCACTTCCAGCGGCTGCTGGCTGGCGAGGTTCGACAGGTCCGGCAGCTTGAAGCTGACCGCGAACAGGAGGACGGCGTGGACGAAAACGGAAACCGCTACCGCGACCTGCATGCGCCCGTGCTTGCCGAGCGCGACCATGCGCCGGTCGAGCGCCGCCATGCTGCGCTCGAGTTCGGTCACGCGCGCTTCGAGCCGGGCGACGGCGGAGTGCCACGGCGCGTGCCGCGCGTGCTTCGCGCGCCGCCGCAGAGGCACCACTTTCCTGTCGGGTAACAGTCCCATGCGGTTCATTCTAGCGTACCGCCCGATTTTCTGCACAGAAAGGCTTTTAATATCGTGGGGTTGCCTGAAATCTTTAAAGTGGAATCACAATTTCGCCGCAGCGCGCTCATCGAGGACGCTAGCAGCCTGTCGGACTGGGTCCCACGAAAGGTCGGCGTGAACGCATGGGTAGTCGATTCATGATAGCAGTGGCCTGCAAAAACCCATGCGGAACCCAAAGTCCGGCACACTGCTAGCAGCAAAACCGCCCGCGAATTTCGAATGAGCCCCAGTGTAACGGCCCCGATTGGCCTCCGATGGACACGCGCGCAGGCTGGAAATAAGGTTTTCACTGCTATTGACCCCCGTTATCGCGCGGGCGGTTTTGCATAAGGAGTTTGTCGGGGCTAAGTCCGACAAACTCCTAGCCCGTTTCCCCGGCGCGCGCTGCCTCAGGCGCAAGCTGACGCCGGAATTCGCAGTGGACCGTGAGCTCCAGCAGATCCGGGTCCGCCAGCGCCAGCTCGACGCGGGTGCCCGGCGCGAGCGCGGGCAGAGAGGGCACGCGCGCGACCAGCGGCAACTCGTCGAATCGCACGAGGCTCTCGCGGACGACCGTCGCGGTCGCCGTCGCCGCGTTTTCCTGCCGCAGCCAGCGCAGGCACCAGTAACGCTCCATCTGCCGCTGGAATTCCCCGTAGGCATCGTGGGTGGACTCGAAATCACGCATGGCCGCGAGCAGCCGCTCGTCGTTCGCGCGGTAGGGGGGCATCTCGCCGCGCACCCGCGCGATCAGCTGGCGCTGGTTCACGAGGTCCACGTAGCGCCGCAGCGGCGAGCTCGACCAGGCGTAGCTTTCCACGCCGAGCCCTTCGTGTCCCGCCGGCACCGTGCTCATCCTGACCTTGCCGCCGTCCTGCACGCGGTAGATGGCCGCCACGCCGCCCGCCGCCAGCTCCCGGCCCCAGGCGCTGTTCACCTGGATCATCAGCTCCGAGACGATCCGGTCGACCGGCGTGCCGCGGCGGCGGCGGATGATGCGCACGCGGTCGTTTTCGACGTAGAAGCTGTATTCGGCGTGCGGCTGGTATTCGGCGGCTTCGCCGCGCCGGGCCCTTTCCAGCGCGCGCGCGAAACGCCACAGCGGACCAAGGGCTTCCTCGTAGCGGTGCTCGACGCGGCCCGCGGCAATCGTCTCCTCGTTGAATGCCTCTTCCAGCGCGAAATGGCGAAGATTCTCCGCGACGGATATCCGCTCGAGGCGCGTCGTCCGCCCCGCGACGGTCCCATCGGGCGCAACCTCGAGGTAATGCGAAAGCGCCGGGCATTGGCGGCGCTCCGACAACGTGTAGGCCTCGATCGCGGCGTCCGGCAGCATGGTGATCTTGCCGCCCGGGAAGTACACCGTGGACAACCGCTCGCGGGCGACGGCGTCGATGGCGGAGCCCGGCGCGATGCCCAGCGCGGGCGCGGCGATGTGGATGCCGATACGAAGCGCCCCGCCCGGCAGCTTCGTCACCGAGAACGCGTCGTCGATCTCGGTCGTGGTGACGTCGTCGATGCTGAACGCCTCGACTTCCGCGAGCGGCAGATCGTGCGCCGCCTCGGGCGCAGGCATATCGGGGAACGCCGTGCCGCGCGGGAAGAATTCGAACAGGAAGCGGTTCAGGTGATAGTCGTGCGAGGAGGCGAGCGCTCCGCATTTCTCCAGGAGCCGCACCGGCGCGAGCTTGAGACTCGTGCACGCCGCATCGAGAGCCTTCCACTGCGCGCTCGCCTTATCCGGCCGATACAGGAGCTGATTGAGGACCGGCTTGAAATCTTCAGGCAACCTCGAGTTCGCGAGCTCGGCTACGTATTGCGCGCGCTTCTCGGCCTCGAGCCTTTTGCGCTCAACCGAGGCGAGCGCGGCCTTCAGCGCCTCCGCCGGCGCCGCCTTGTAGCGTCCCTTGCCTTTCTTGTAGAAGTACATCGGCGCGCCGTGGAGCTTGAAGAGCAGCCCCGCCGATTCCACCGGCGCTGGCGCGCGTCCGAAGTATTCGCGCGCCAGCGTTTCGAACGAAAATTCGTTCTGCCCGCAGCATTGCCACAGGAAATCCGCGTCGATGCCTTCAGCAAGCTTGCGCACCTCGTCCATGAACTGGGCAAGCCCGGTGCCGTCGAAGCGGAACAGCACGCTGGAAGATTTGACCTTGGCGCGCTTGCCATGCGGCGCCTCGACCTGCAACGAGGTGTCGTGGTCGGCAAGCACGGTGCCGACCTTGAACGAGCCTTCGTCTTCGTAAAAAACGTTCATCTGAGAAGGCCGGGGCAGGACTGCAGGGGTGAAAAAAACGGGCGCAGCCGCTGCGGCTGCGCCCGTCATTATATGCGATGCGCGGTCATTCCCGCGCCGCACCGCGGACCCAGTGTTACTTGTCGGGCAGTTCGAGAGCGTCGTGCAGGTCGGTTTCTATTTGAACGTCAGCTGGCTTTGCGCCCCCGAGCGACTGCACATCGCCGCTCACAACGTGCAGGCGATTGCCAACAACCGCGACAGCGTGCCCGTGGCGCGGGACCGACAATGACGGCAAGACGCTCCACCGGTTAGCGACCGGGTCAAGCGCTTCAACAACGGTGAACGCGCCCCAGATCTTTACGTCACGCATCTCGCCACCAGCTACGTAAATCTTCCCCTTATACGTGCCAGCCGACATCGCGCTGCGCGGTGTCGGCATGGACCGCTTGAGCGGGCCCCATTGGTCGGTGGCCGGGTCGTACTCCTCGACGAGATCGATGGCGGTTGCAGGCGTAGTCATGAAAGCCGCTCCTATCCGCCCGCCGATGACGTAAATCTTGTTATTCGCTGCGCCGATCGCCGCATGGTTACGCGCCGTAGGCATCGTACTCCGGGTTGCCCAAGAATTGGTCGCCGGATCGTAGACCTCGTTGGAGGCCACTGAGCGATGCGGCCTCCGCGGATGCAGCGCAGTTTCCTTCGAGCCAGGGTGTGTGCCGGCCCCACCGATCACGTAGATCTTGCCGCCAACCGCCGCGGCCACGGGGGATCCTCGCTTGGTCGGCATGGGCGGCAGTGCTTTCCACGAATCGCTTGTGGGGTCGTATTCCCACGCGTTGTCGATCGGTACCCACGTGGGCGGTCCGGATTTCGGCGCCACAAAACCGCCCATGACATAGATCTTCCCATTAGCCTCCGCAAGTGCAGTATGGTGCGCCGGAAGTGGCATCGGCTTTTTCTTCGTCCACTGGTCGTTCTCTGGGTCGTACTCATAGACCAATCCCTTCGGCGTCCAACGGGGGGCGAGCCCGCCGAACACATAGAGCTTACCGCTGGCAGCGACGCCGTAAACTTCCTCAGATGCCTCCGGAAACGGCGCGAGCTTTACCCATTTCTGGGCGTAGGCCGCGGTTATGCAATAGGACGCCGCCAGCAGCGCGGCAAGACACAGACGCAGCAACTTGAACACAGTGACCATCGGACCCCCTCCAGTTATCAGATTTGCGTGCGCGTGGGTGACCCCGGACACGCATCGTGACGATTCCTGCGCGGCCATACTACGCTGATCCCCGCACGGCAAGCAATGGGATGCCGCAGCGGTATGGGAGTCATGCCTCGCCTCTGATGCCGCAGAACTCGAGCACGATGTCCAGGTATTCGGCGAAATCGCTCAACCCGTGATCGCTGCCTTCTATGACGATCTGCCGGCACCCCCGGTAGCGCTCGGCCGCCGCGCGATAATCGAGCACCTCGTCCCCCGTGGCCGCCAGCAACAAGTAGCGCCCGGGGGTGATGCGCTCGACTTCGAGCCCCCGCAGCTCGGCGACGTGCCGCGCGGTGAAAGCGTACTCCTCCCCGGTATGAAAATTCTTCTGGCGCCCCACGAGCGGCGCGAGCAGGTCGTACGGCCGCACCGCGGGATTGAGCAGCACCGCCTTCAGATCATGTTTCTCGGCCAGGTACGTCGCGTAGTAGCCGCCGAGCGAGCTGCCCACCAGGGCGGCGCCGGGATGGCCGATGGCGAGCGCGTCGAGGAGCGCCGCTGCCTGCGCCGGGCTGTGCGGCAGCGTGGGCGCCGCAAATTCCGCGCCCCGCCCCAGCGCTTCCAGCCGCGCCTTCAGCAGCTGGGCCTTGGCCGAGGCGGGGGAGCTGTTGAAGCCGTGGATGTAAATCAGCATTCGGCTATCGGCTACCAGTTACGAGCTACCAGCTATCAGCTACCGGCTATCGGCTATCGGCTGGCAGCTGACGGCTGGGAGCTGATGGCTCTCGCGAGAGCGAGCAGCAGCGTGTCGTTGCCGCGCGCGGCGATGAGCGAAAGACCGAGCGGGCAGCCGTCGAGCGTCGCCAGCGGCAATGACACCTGCGGCAGGCGCGCGAGCCCCGCAATGCACAGCATCGGCAGCGCGCGGCTGCGCACTCCGTCCACGACATCGGGCGGTGAATTCCGGAGCGGCGCGATGCCCGGCGCACTGGGCAACGCCAGCACCGCGTCATCCCGCAGCAGGGCGTCCATCCGTTGCGCAATTTCCTCGCGCCGCGCCCGCGCGACGTCATGCGGAGCGACCTTCGCTGCCCAGGCTACTCGCGGTCCGACGGCGGGCCCGAAAGTGGGTTTCACGCGGGTGACCCACTCGCGGTGACACTCCCAGGCTTCCGCGCCTTGCGGAAACCGGAAGTAATCCCCCCAGGCCGTGAGCGGCTCGTCGCCTGCCGCGACGTACTGCGGCGCGCCGATCAGCGCGGCCACCTTGTCCAGCGCCGGGTTGAGCGCCGCAGCCGCTGTCTCGTCGGCAAAGGCGAACGCGTCCTGCGCCACCAGCAGGCGGCTTGGCGCACGGGCGGGCGCAGCGTCGCGCAATAGCACGCGCCCCACGCGCTCGAACACGCCGGGCTCGCGCGCGAACCAGCCGCAGGTGTCGAAGCTCGGCGCGAGCGGGCATACCCCTTCCAGGGAAATTCGGCCATGCGTGGGGCGCAGCCCGAGGATGCCGCAATAGCTCGCCGGCAGCCGCACCGAGCCGCCGGTGTCGCTGCCCACGGCGAAGTCCACCAGTCCCGCCGCGACCGCCGCGGCGGAGCCGCTCGACGATCCTCCCGGTATGCGGCCGGGCGCGTTGACGTTGATCGGCGTGCCGTAATGCGCGTTCTCGCCCGTCAGGCTCCAGGCCATCTCCTCCGTATGGGTCTTGCCGATGAGCCGCGCGCCGGCGTCGAGCAGCATCTGCACCGCGGGCGCGGTGCGCGCGGCCGGCTCGTGCGTGCGCAGCCAGTCGGGATTGCCGAAGCCGGTCTTCACGCCGGCAACGTCGTAGATATCCTTGACCGCGAAGGTCAGCCCCGCGAGCGGGCCGCGCGGCGCGCCCTGCATTTCAACGTGCGTATGACGGCAGAATGCGCCGAGCGTGTCGTTGGCGACGATCTCGTTCATAGAATCACGCGAGATCGGGAGATCGTGAAATCGGGAGATGGAATTTTGGGGGGGTCCCACTTCCCTGCCCTCCCGCCCTCCCGCCCTCCCGCACTCACGGTAGTTGTCCATCTCCCGCTCTCGCGCTCTCCCGCCCTCACGGGGTTTGTCGCCCTCACGCTCTCCCGCCCTCCCGCTCTCCCGGCTTCCCTTGAGCCAGCAGGGCCAAGAGTTTTTCATGGATGCCGCCGAAACCGCCGTTGCTCATGATGACCACATGGTCGCCGGGCCGCGATTCCGATGCCACAGTCCCGACCAGCTTTTCGAAGTCGTCGGTTACAACCGCCCTCGCGCCCAGAGGCGCGAGGGCGGTTGCCGCGTCCCACTTGAGCCCGGCGCTGTAGCAGTACACGCGGTCGGCGCAGACGAGGCTCGCCGCGAGCCGGTCCTTCATCATGCCGAGTTTCATGGTGTTCGAGCGCGGCTCGAGCACCGCGAGGATGCGTTCCCCGTTCACTTTCGACCGTAGACCTTCGAGCGTGGCCGCAATCGCCGTTGGATGATGCGCAAAATCATCGTAAACGGCGATGCCGTTTACGATGCCGCGCACTTCCATGCGGCGCCTGACGCCCTCGAAGGCGCCGAGCGCGGCGATCGCCTGCGCCGGCGCAACGCCGCAATGCCGGGCGGCGGCGATCGCGGCGAGCGCGTTGGCCCGGTTGTGCGCCCCCGTCAGCGTCCAGACGACGCGCCCCTGCGGCTCTCCTCCCAGACGCACTTCGAAGCCGCCGGCGTTCTGCCCGCCGGCACTCCAGCCGTCCGCCACCCCGAAGCGCTCGACCGGCGTGTAGCAGCCGCGCTCGAGCACGCGCGCCACCGCCGCATCCGTGCCGTTCGCGACGATCAGCCCGCTCGCAGGCAGCGTGCGCACGAAATGGTGGAACTGCGTCTCGATCGCCGCCAGGTCGGGAAAGATGTCGGCGTGATCGAACTCGAGGTTGTTGAGCACCGTGGTGCGCGCCGGGTAGTGCAGGAATTTCGAGCGCTTGTCGAAGAATGCGGTGTCGTACTCGTCGGCCTCGACAACGAATGGCGAACCGCGGAGCGTTTCGCCATGATGGTCTCGCTTCGCGAGACCGGAGATGCTTTTCAATTTTCCGGCGCTCGAGCGAGGTCCCGGCAAACGCGCTGACACGCCGAAATTATTTGCTATGCCTCCAATAAGGAATCCGGGCGCGAGCCCGGATTCCTCCAGGATCCAGGCGAGCATGGCGGAAACGGTGGTCTTACCATGCGTGCCGGCCACGGCGATGACCCACTTTCCGGCAAGCACATTCTCGCTCAGCCACTGCGGACCTGAAATGTAGGGAAATCCTCGCTCGAGGATTTCCTCCATGAGCGGATTGCCTCTCGTCACGACATTGCCGATGACGAAAACGTCCGGTTGAAGCGCTATCTGATCCACATTCCATCCATTAATCAACTCGATGCCGGAGGCAGCGAGTTGATCGCTCATCGGCGGATAGACGTTGGCATCGCAGCCGGTAACGCGGTGCCCCGCCGCCCGCGCGATCAGCGCAAGGCCGCCCATGAAAGTGCCGCAGATGCCGAGGATGTGAAGATGCATTATTGATATTTGCGGAATTGGTTGACACACCATTTCCGCACCGTACATTACCCCTCGCCCCCCGGGAGAGGGGGAAGGAGTGAGGGTCGAGCGGCGTAAAGCATTTTAAGCAAAGCTCGATAATTAACCGCCAGGAACGCCAGGAAAAATCAACCGCGCATTGTACCCCGGGGCGGCCAGCGCGCGCGTACCGGTTTCGCCTATCATTTGCCCTGGTCGCGGCCACAACTATCGGACAAAGGAGAATTTCCATGAAGGACGAGAACGCTGCTCCGAATCCATTGCGGCGCATACTGGTGGCGGCTCTCGCCGGTTTCGCGCTGGCGCTCGCCGGCTGCGCATCCACCGGAAGTTCCACGCCGGCGGCGGCTCAGGCGCCGAAGAACATCATCATCCTGTTCGCCGACGGCGCCGCGCCGACCCAGTGGGAATTTGGCCGCTATGCGAGCGAGCACCTGCGAAAGCAATCCTTCGCGGTCACGGACGTCGTGTTCAGGAAAGGAGTGCTGGGATTGCTTTCGACGCATTCCGCGAATTCCATGGTGACGGATTCGGCCGCCTCCGCGACCGCGATGTCCACCGGCTTCAAGACCAACAACTTCATGGTCGGGGTGACGCCGGAGGGCAGGCCCCTGACCACGTTCTACGAGGCCGCCAAGGCTGCGGGAAAGCGGCTTGGCCTGGTGACGACGGCCGCGATCTACGATGCTTCGCCCGCCGCCTTCAGCGTCCATTCCGCGAATCGCGGCGAGTTTCAACGGATCGTCGACCAGTACTTCACGCTCGAACCCGACGTCCTGCTCGGCGGCGGGGCGGGATATTTCCTGCCGGCGGGATCTCCCGGCGGCAAGAGGAAGGACGGAAGGGATGTCATCGCCGCGTTCGCAGGCAAGGGCTACCGGGTAGCGCGGAACACGGTCGAGCTGAACGCGGCGGGCAGCGCGAGGCTGCTCGGGCTGTTCGCCGACGGGCCAATGGGGTACGAGATTGACAGCGACCCGGCCCGGACGCCGTCCATCGCCGACATGACGCGCGCCGCCCTGCGCGTCCTGTCGCGATCCGGCTCGAACGGCTTCGTCCTGTTCGCCGAGAACGAGAATACCGACGACGCGGCTCACGAGAACGACATCGCGGCCCTGATGCGCGCACTGTGGGCGTTCGACGACGCCGTCAATGTTGCGCTCGAGTTCCAGCAACGCAACCCCGATACGCTCGTGATCGTCACCTCCGATCATGAGACGGGAGGATTGAGCGTCACCTATGCGCTGAGGAACCTGAACCAGCAACCACGCCAGACGCGCATCTACGCCCAGCCTCACCTCGAGGCGATCGGCCGCATAACGATGTCGTTGGGCGCGGTTGCCAGCAAGCTCGGCAGAGAGCCCTCCCCGGAAGCGCTTGATGCGCTCCTCCTGCAACATTTTCCCGGATTCCGGCTCGACGACGACTTGCGCGAGCACATCCTCAAGCAACGGCCGTTGGAGCTCAACTTCACCAATAACACGCAAAACGCGCTGGGCCGCATGATCGCGCGCCAGACCGGCTTCTACTGGGGCACCGCCGGCCACACGAGCGAGCCGGTTGCGGTCGGCGCAATCGGCCCCGGCGCGGAGCTGTTCCGCGGCTACCAGGACAACACCGACTTCGGCAGGCACCTGCACCGCCTGATCCAGGGCAAGTAAGCAGACGGCTGCCAGTTATCAGCCGCCAGCCGTCAGCCAACCGCTGAAAACGCAGGACGGGCCGCCGGCCCGTGCCCGTTGTTGCGTCACTTCGCTACTCGGCCGCTCATTCGTTCTGGATTTTCCGACGCTCGCCGGAAAATCCACCAGTGGAAGACCAAGGCGCCGGTAATCAACGCCACCAGCGCATAGACCGGGTCGAGCTCGCGCGCGGTGAAGACGGACTCGGTCATGAGCGCCGAGCTCTCGTAATTCGCCACCAGCGCGAGAAACGTGTTGTTCACGGCGTGCAGGCCGATGGCGAGCTCCAGCCGGCCGTCGCGCAGCGTGACGGTCGCGAGCAGCATGCCGATCGCGAAGTAGTTGGCCGCCATGATGAGCGCGCCGTGGCGCTCGACTTCCGGGTTGAGCAGGTGCGGCGCGGTGAAAACGAGGCTGCTCAGCACGGCGATCAGCGCCGGACGCCGGGTGAGGAGCCCGAAGCCCTGCATCGCGTAGCCGCGGAAGATCAGTTCCTCCGTCGCGCTCTGTATGGGCGTCAGCGCGAGCACCAAGACGAGGAAGGCGAAGAAGCGCTCCGGGTTGAAGCTCAGGTAATAGCGGTCGGGGAAGAGGAGGTGCTCGATCACCACGATGACGGCGGCGATGACCCCCCAAGCCGCCGCGCCGCGCCCGATACGGCCCCAGTCCACGCGTGCGTCGGGCGCAAGGAGGCTAGCCAGGGGACGGCGGTGGATCAGCCTGACCGCCAGGGCCAGGCCCGCCAGCATCATGAAGATGGAGAAATTGACCGCCACGAAGTCGAGCATCGGGTCGGCGTCCAGGCCCGAGCCGAGCAGCAGGAGGTACGGCACGTAGCCCAGGGCGAGCCAGAAGAAGGCGATGATGAGAACGCCCAGCGCGTAGCGCCACCACTCGTTGCGCCCCTGCCGTGCGAGGTCGAGGTATTGTTCGGTTTGCGGCGACATTTGCCTGAAAGGCGTGAATAATGAACGATGAATAAGCCCACTACATCCAGCTCAGCAAGTCCCTTCCAGCTTCCGGATGCACGAGATCGCTAGCCCGCCAGTACGCGATGACGCGACTTAGCCGATGAAGCGACATTGATTGTTCGCGCCGCATTCGCCCCTCTATAATGCCTTCAATGATCTACACGCATTATCTCGTAGTCATCCCCTTCGTTTAGCTTGCTTCTGGACGTCTCGAGACGCGCCGCTTTTTCCCAGTGATCTTCTGCTCGCATGACCTCACCGTCACCTCGCCGCGGGCTCGCGGCACAATTCCCGGCAGCCTGCAATGCGATCTCATATCGTCCCCGCGACGCTGGCGTACGACGTGAACGGCACGCCCTACTCGCCCGAGTACGGCGATGTCTACCACAGCGCCGAATCCGGCCCGGGCCAGGCCCGGCACGTTTTCCTCGGCGGCAACGATCTGCCGGGGCGCTGGGCCGGGACGCGCATTTTCACCATCGTCGAAACGGGATTCGGCCTCGGACTTAATTTCCTCGCGACCTGGCAGGCGTGGCGCGCCGACCCGGCGCGGCCGGAGCGCTTGCACTTCGTGTCGGTCGAGAAGCATCCTTTTACCCGCGAGGGGCTCGCGTTGCTGCACGCGCGCTACCCGGAGCTGGCGCCGCTCGCGCAGCAGCTTCAGGCCGCCTGGCCGCCGCTCCTGCCCGGCCTGCACCGGCTGCACTTCGAGGACGGTCGCGTCACGCTCACCCTCGCATTCGCCAATGTCGCGGATATCGCGACCAAGCTCAGGCTCGCCGCCGACGCCTTCTACCTCGACGGCTTCGCGCCCGACCGCAACCCGGACATGTGGGCGGCGGCGGTGATGAAGGCACTCGCCCGGCTCGCGCGCCCCGGCGCAACCGCCGCGACCTACACGACGGCGCGCGCCGTGCGCGACGCGCTCGCCGCCGCGGGCTTTGCGGCCGCCCTGCGCCCGGGCTTCGGCCGCAAGCGCGACATGCTCGCCGCGCGCTACGCGCCGCTCCGCCCGCCGCGCGATGCGCCGTCTGCGGCGCCGCAATGGGGCGAGCGCCGCGCCATCGTCATTGGCGCCGGGCTCGCGGGCGCCGCGGTCGCCGAGCGGCTGACGTCGCGCGGCTGGGCGGTCGAGCTGATCGAGCGCCGCCCCGCGCCCGCCGCCGAGGCATCGGGCATCCCGGCCGGCGTGTTCCATCCGCACGTGTCGCGCGACGACAGCCTGCTGTCCCGGCTGACGCGCGCGGGATTTCTCCTAGCGCTCAACCGCTGGCGCGCGCTGGAAGCCGCCGGCCACCGCCTGGGCTGGGCGCGTTGCGGCGTGCTGCAAATCGCGAAAGACGGCGGGGACGAGGCGCGGATGGCGGCTGCAGCGCGCGCGCTTGGCCTCCCGCCCGAGTACCTGGAATATCTCCCGCGCGCGACGGCGCGGGCTCGCGCCGGCTGCGACACGCGCGCCGGCGGCTGGTGGTTCCCCGAGGGCGGGTGGATGCAGCCGGCCTCTCTGATCAATGCCCAGCTCGCGGCAGCGGCTCGCGGCTCGCGGCTCGTGAATCACCTGGGCCGGGTGGTTCAGACGCTCGATCTTCGGGACGACCGCTGGGAGGCTCGCGGGCCGGACGGCTCCGTGATCGCCTCGGCGCCGGTCATGGTACTCGCCAACTCGCATGACGCCGCGCGTCTTGCGCGGCTGGATGCCCCGCTCAAGCAGGTGCGCGGCCAGCTGACATGTCTGCCGGCGGACGGCCAGCCGCTGCCACGCGCGGTGCTCGCGGGCCCCGGGCACCTGATACCGCTCGCGGACGGCGCCGCGGTGGTAGGCGCAACTTATGATTTCGACGACGACGATCCCGAGCCGCGCGAGGAAGGGCATGCCGGCAACCTCGCGCGTCTCGAAAAGCTGCAGGTGGGCAATCACCCAGCGCTGGACCCCGCACGCCTGAACGGGAGCGTCGGTTTCCGCTGCGTCGCCGCCGACCGGCTGCCGCTCATCGGCAATCTGCCGGACCTGTCCGTTGCCCGCGCCGGGGTCCAGGCGCGCCGGTTGCCGCGCCAGGCCGGCCTCTACGGCGCGTTCGCTTACGCCTCGCGCGGGCTCACGTGGGCGGCGCTCGGCGGCGAGCTGATCTCGAGCATGATCGACGGCGAGCCGCTGCCGGTCGAGGGCGATCTCGCCGATGCGATCAACCCCGGCCGCTTCGCGCTGCGCCGCGCGCGCCGCGGAAAAAATTAGACCGGATTAACAAGATTCGTGTATAGTGCGCCCCGAGGTTTCTGTTTCGCGTCGTCCGGTTAGCGTCTCAGTCGTTTCACGGTCCATCCCGGATCGTCGAATCACCCAGCCTAGCATCGCATCTGCCTGAACCGGTTTGGAAGGCCAGTCCTTCCCGGGCCGATCATTCAGGAGAATGTCATTAATACGTCCTTTGCCAATCTCGGCCTGTCGGCCGAGCTGCTCCGCGCTGTCGCCGAGCAGGGTTACACCGAACCCACCCCCATCCAGGCCCAGGCCATCCCGGTCGTCCTCTCCGGGCGCGACCTGCTCGGCGCCGCGCAGACCGGCACCGGCAAGACCGCCGGCTTCACCCTGCCCATGCTGCAACTGCTCGCGACGCAGGCCAGCGCGAGCGCTTCGCCCGCGCGCCACCCGGTCCGGGCGCTGATCCTGGTGCCGACCCGCGAGCTGGCGGCGCAGGTGCAGGAGAGCGTGCGCGCCTACGGCCGGCACGCGAAGCTGCGTTCGACCGTGATCTTCGGCGGCGTCGGCTTCAACCCGCAGGCCGACGAGCTGCGCCGCGGCGTGGACATTGTCGTCGCGACGCCGGGGCGGCTCCTCGACCACGTCGAGCAGCGCACGATCGACCTGCGCCGGGTCGAGATCCTGGTGCTCGACGAAGCCGACCGCATGCTCGACATGGGC
Source organism: Betaproteobacteria bacterium (assembly GCA_016192825.1). Taxonomy (GTDB): domain Bacteria; phylum Pseudomonadota; class Gammaproteobacteria; order Burkholderiales; family SG8-41; genus SG8-41. The sequence goes on from JACPTK010000003.1 coordinate 25,904, forward strand.
TTCATCCCGGCGATCCGCCGCGTCCTCGCGCTGCTGCCGGCGAAACGCCAGAACCTCCTGTTCTCGGCGACGTTTCCCGACGAAATCCGCAAGCTCGCCAACTCGTTCATGCGCGATCCGGCCACGGTCGAGGTCGCGCCGCGCAACAAGCCGGTCGAACTGATCTCGCAGGTCGCGCATCCGGTGGACAGCGGCCGGAAGCGCGAGCTGCTGTCGCACCTCGTGAAGACCGGCAACTGGCACCAGGTGCTGGTGTTCACCCGCACCAAGCACGGTGCGAACCGGCTCGCCCAGCAGCTCGAGCGCGACGGCATCGAGTCCGACGCGATCCACGGCAACAAGAGCCAGGGCGCGCGCACGCGCACGCTCAAGCGCTTCAAGGACAGCGAGCTGCAGGTGCTGGTCGCCACCGACATCGCGGCGCGCGGGCTCGACATCGAGGAGCTGCCGCACGTGGTGAACTACGACTTGCCGCACGTTCCCGAAGATTACGTGCATCGCATCGGCCGCACCGGCCGCGCGGGCGCGTCGGGCCAGGCGGTGTCGCTGGTGTGCGGCGAGGACAAGTCGTTGCTCGCGGCGATCGAGCGGCTCATCAACCGGCGCATCGAGCAGCAGGTCGTGCCCGGCTTCGAGCCCGGATCGTCGTTTCACGCGCCGGCGGCGCGCCCCCAGCCGCAAAGGCACCAGCGGCAGGAGCGCGGACGGCAGCACGCCGCGCAGCCGCGTCACGCACAGGGCGGCGACCGCAATCGCCACCCGCGGCAGGCGCACCGGGAGGAACCGCGCGCCACCGCGCACGGCCATCACGCCGGACCTCAACGCCCGCATGCCAACTCGCCCACGCAATCCCAGCAGCACGCGCATCGCGAAGACCGGCAACCCTCGCCGGAACGTGCCCGGTCCCAGCAGTTTCCTGCGCTGTTCGGCACGTTCGGGCGTAAGATGGGCTGAAGCCGGCACGCGGGCGCGGGACCGCGTGTATAGCACGCCCGCCGGTTTGACGCCGTCTTTTCCGACGGTTGTTTGATCGAGATCAAGTTTAATAGCTTCAATCGGTTCAGGCGGTTACGCCGGATTGCTCAACCGGAGTATCATGATTTGCGTCGGAACTGTCCGCTCCGTGGCTAGGAACCGGGGCGGTGGTGAGAGAAGAATGTGAATCTGAACGACACCCTGCTCGCCCTGCCCCCGCAGCAAGTCACGCTCGACGTGCTGCTGGAAAAATACGCCAAGGGCGGCGAGAAGAGCGTCGAGGACGTGCGCCGGCGGGTCGCGCGCGCGCTCGCGGCGGTCGAGAAGGATGCCGCGCGCTGGGAGCGGGTGTTCTACGAAGCGCTCGAGAACGGCTTCATCCCCGGCGGGCGCGTCAACTCCGCCGCCGGCACGCCGCTCCAGGCAACCCTCATCAACTGCTTCGTGCAGCCCGTCGGTGATTCCGTCTCGGAGACCGTGGACGGCAAGCCCGGCATTTACCTTGCGCTGATGGAGGCCGCCGAGACCATGCGCCGCGGCGGCGGCGTCGGCTACGACTTTTCCGCGATCCGTCCGAGGGGCGCGAAGGTGCGCGGCACCGACAGCACCGCGAGCGGACCGGTGTCCTACATGCGCGTGTTCGACAAGAGCTGCGAGACCGTGGAGTCCGCCGGCTCGCGCCGCGGCGCGCAGATGGGCATCCTGCGCTGCGACCATCCCGACATCGAAGGTTTCATCCACGCCAAGGACCAGGGCGAGCTCAAGAATTTCAACGTGAGCGTGGCGGTGACCGACGCCTTCATGCGCGCGGTCGAGCAGGACGCCGAATGGGAGCTTGTGCACCAGCAGCCGCCCGCGCCGGATTTCGAGGGCGAATTCCGCCAGCGTGCCGACGGAATGTGGGTGTACCGCAGGGTGAAGGCGCGCGATCTGTGGCAGCAGATCATGGAATCCACCTACGACCACGCCGAGCCGGGCGTGTTCTTCGTGGATCGCGCCAACGCCGACAACAATCTTTCTTACGCGGAGAAAATCGAGGCGACCAATCCGTGTGTCACCGCAGACACACGGCTGCACACACAATACGGACTTGCTCCCATCGGTGATCTGCATTCCACCGGCGCGGCGCTGCAAGCAACGGTTGACTTGCGCGCCTTGGGACAACACAGCAGTGGCGTGACGCTACGGCCAGCCGTACCAGCTTTCATGACCGCACGCGCGGCAGATGTCTATCGCGTCGAGACGGTCGATGGTTACGAAATCAAGGCAACCGCTTGGCACGACTTCTATACCACGCACGGCAAGATCAAACTCAAGGACCTCAAACCAGGCGACGAATTGCTGGTTCAGTCCGGCAAAGGACAGTTCGGCAGCGAGGGCAGCGGTGAGATCGGGTTGCTGATCGGTTTAATCACGGGTGATGGCCACTTTACGAGCCGCGGGAATGGGGAAGAGGCGGCAATCATCAATTTCCGGGGCGAGGATCGTGAGTTCGCCCCCCCAGTAGCCGGTCACGTTAATACCGCGATCGCGGGCCTCGCGTTGGCGCCTCGTAGCTATCGAGTCACCCCGACCGCCGTTCCTGAACGAAATCACGTCTTCGCCCGCTCTGTGCTGCTCGCCCGTTTCCTCGAGCATTACGGGTTTACCGCTGCCACGAAATTGCGAGTGCCCGAGGTTGTCTGGCGTGGGAACGAGGACTGCGTAAAGGGCTACTTGCGCGGGTTGTTCCAGACCGACGGCACCGTCGATATTTCCGGCGCAAGCCAGAGTTGTTCGGTTCGCCTCGCCTCCAGCGAGCCCAATCTGCTGAAAGACGTCCAGGTGCTGCTCGCCAATTTCGGCATCTTTTCCCGGATCCGCAAGCGGCGGGATGCGGGCACCCGCCTGATGCCGGATGGGAAAGGCGGACAACGGCTGTACGCATGCCGCGCCGATTACGAACTCATCATCGATGGGAAGTCGCGCGAGCATTTCATGCGGGAAATCGGGTTTCACTCCGATGCCAAGAACGCGAAGTACCGGCAATGGGTGAAGGACAAGGCGTTGCTCAAGTCGCAGCCGTTTGTCACCAAAGTAGCAGCCATCACTTACGTGGGGCGCGAAGCGGTTTACGACACCACACAAGCCGATCACAACACGGTAATCTTCAACGGGCTGGTCACGGGGCAATGCGGCGAGCAGCCTTTACCGCCCTACGGCTGCTGCTGCCTCGGCTCGATCGACCTGACGCCGTTCGTGCGCGAGCCGTTCGGCGCGAGCGCGCGCTTCGACTTCGAGGCGTTCGGTAAAGTCGTGCGCCCGGCCGTGCGCATGCTCGACAACGTGCTCGACGCGACCGTGTGGCCGCTCGAGCACCAGCAGGCGGAGGCGCGCGCCAAGCGCCGCGTGGGGCTCGGCTACACCGGGCTGGGTGACGCGCTCATCATGCTCGGCCTGCGCTACGACACGGACGAAGCGCGCCGCATGACGGCGAGAATCGCGGAGACGATGCGCGACGAGGCCTATGCCGCCTCGGTCGGGCTCGCGAAGGAAAAGGGCGCGTTCCCCGCGCTCGACGCCGAGCAGTACCTCGCCGCGCCGCGCTTCGCCTCCCGGCTGCCGGAGCGCCTGAAAAACGACATCCGCAAGCACGGACTGCGCAACAGCCATCTTCTGTCGATCGCGCCCACCGGCACGATCTCGCTCGCCTTCGCCGACAACGCCTCCAACGGCATCGAGCCCGCGTACGCCTGGAGCTACCAGCGCAAGAAGCGCATGCCCGACGGCTCGATGAAGACCTACGACGTGGAGGACCACGCGTGGCGGCTCTACCGGCACCTCGGCGGCGATGCGGAGAAGCTGCCGCCGGCGTTCGTCACCGCGATGGACATCTCCGCGCTCGACCACATGCGGATGGTGGCCGTGGCCGCCCCGTACGTGGACTCCGCGATCAGCAAGACGGTGAACGTGCCCGAGGACTATCCCTACGAGCAGTTCAAGGATCTCTACCTCGAAGCCTGGAAGGCGGGGCTCAAGGGCATCACGACCTACCGTCCCAACAAGGTGCTCGGGAGCGTGTTGTCGGTCGCCCCGCAGGCGGAACAGCCGAACGATCTGGACACCACCGACACCGACCGCCGGCTGCGGCTGGAGGTCGCGCCGCAACCCGCGCTTGCCAGCCTGCGCTGGCCGGGCCGGCCGAAGCTCGCCGCCGGCAACCTGTCATGGACCTACATGGTGGAGTCGCCCTTCGGCCAGTTCGCGATCTTCGTCGGCCACGTCGAAAACGGCGAGCCGTTCCCGTTCGAGGTGTGGGTGAACGGCACCGAGCAGCCGCGCGGCCTCGGCGCGGTCGCCAAGACGCTCTCGATGGACATGCGGGCGCAGGACAAGGCGTGGCTCCGGATGAAGCTCGACATCCTCGCGCGCACCACCGGCGACGATGCCTTCGACTGCCCGATGCCGCCCGACGGCGAGGTGCGGCGCGTGCCGAGCGCGGTGGCGGCCTTCGCGCGCATCGTGCGCTACCGCGTGGACCAGCTCGGCGCGCTCGCGAAGACGGACGGAAGGTCCCCGGTGCTCGAGGCGCTCTACGCCAGGAAAGAGCCCAAGACCGGCACCGACGGCACCATGTCGTGGACCGTGGACGTGCACAATCCGCGCGCGGGCGACGATTTCGTGCTGATCCTGAAGGAGCTGATGCTGCCCGGCGGGCACCGCCGGCCGTACTCGGTGTGGATGGCGGGCGAGTACCCGCGCGCGCTCGACGGGCTGTGCAAGCTGCTCTCGCTCGACATGCGGGTGATCGACCCGGCGTGGATCGGCATGAAGCTGCGCAAGCTCCTCAATTACGCCGAGCCGCTCGGCGACTTCATGGCGCGCGTGCCGGGCGAGAGCCGGCAGCAGAATTTCCCGAGCACGATCGCCTACTGCGCGCGCCTGCTCATCCACCGCTACGCGATGCTCGGCGTGCTCGACGAGCGCGGCTATCCGCTCTTCGAAATGGGCGTGCTCGAGATCCCCGAGGACGACCGGGTCGAGGCGCGCGGCGCGCAGTACCAGATCCTGCACGGCAAGAAGTGCAAGGAGTGCGGCAACGCGGCCGTGATCCACAAGGACGGCTGCGAGTTCTGCACCGCGTGCGGCGCCATCGGCGCCTGCGGCTAGCAGTGTGTCGGACTTTGGGTTCCGCACGGGTTTTCGCAGGCCACCGCCATCGTGATCCGCAGTGCCGGCGGGCGACACACCGCTGATGCGTTCACACCGACCTTTCCTGGGAGCCAGTCCGACAGGCTGCCAGCGGCGCGTGACGGGTGAGGCGACCGAAGGCCTGCCTTTCGCCTTTCGCCTTTCGCTTTAGGCCTTCCGCCTCTTCCCGCCTGTCGAGCCGAACCGCGCCGGGCGTCGCCCCCTGGCGACAACTTCGTGAAGAAACCCGGACAACCCATCACGGGTCCAACGGGTTGACGCCGTTGGCATCGCCTATCGCACAGGAGGACAAAATGCACACCCGTCACGGCCTTTCCCGCTTATTGATCGTGCTCGCCCTCGCCAGCGGCGCCATTGGGGTCGCAGTGCCTGTGAACACCTACGGCGATCCGCCGCCCTGGGCTCCCGCCCACGGCTGGCGCAAGAAGAACGACCCCTACTACACCGGTTATACCGGCAAGAAATGGGACAAGGACTACGGCGTGCTGAACGGTCGCTGCAACCGCGAGGCGGTCGGCGCGGTGATCGGCGGTGTCGCGGGCGGCGCCATCGGCTCGCAGGTCGGCAAGGGCAGCGGCCGGCAGATCGCAATCGTCATCGGCACCATCGCCGGCGCGATCCTCGGCGCGCAGGTCGGTCGCGACATCGACCAGACCGACCGCGCGTGCATCGGTCACGCCCTCGAGCTGGCTGGAGACCGCAGGCGCGTCAGCTGGCGGAGCGCCGACAATCGCACCGGCTATCTGCTGACGCCGGTGCAGGGCTTCGAGCACGGCGGCGCGCATTGCCGCGAGTTCGACCTCACGGTGGCCTCCGGCCGGCGCCAAGAAACCAATCGGGCGATGGCCTGCCCGACGGGCGATGGCGGATGGCGCATACTCGGCTGACGCCGGAGATTGCGTGAACTCGAGACGGGTGACGGGTGGCCGGCCCGGATCACTCGATCCGCACGTTGGCCGCCTTGATCACTTTCGCCCACTTCGGAATCTCGCGCTGGATGTGGTCGGCGAATTCCCTGGACGTGCCGCCGATGATCTCGGCGCCGAGCCCCGTCAGCCGCTTGCGCACGTCGGGGAGCTTGAGGATGCGGTTGAGCTCCGCGTTGAGCTTCTCCACGACGGGCGCGGGCGTGCCCGCGGCCACGAGCACACCGTGCCACGTGGTCGCCTCGAAACCCGGCACGCCGGCTTCCGCGATCGTCGGCAGCTCCGGCATCAGGCGGATGCGCCGGGCGGGCGTCACGGCGAGCGCGCGCACCCGCTTCGCCTGGATGTGCGGGTAGACCGAGAGCGAGGTCGCGAACATGAGATGGGTGTTGCCGGCGATCAGGTCGGCCAGCGCCGGCGCCGCGCTCTTGTAGGGAATCGACACGATGTCGACGCGGGCCATGCTCTTGAACATCTCCGCGGCAAGGTGCGCCGCCGCGCCCATGCCGGAGTTGGCGTAGTTGAGCTCCCCCGGCCGCGCCCTCGCGAGCGCGATCAGCGCCTTCACTGAATGCACCGGCAGCGAGGGATGCACGACCAGGATGTTGGGCTGGGTCCCGACCAGGATGATCGGCGCGAAGTCCTTCACCGGATCGAACGGCAGCTTGCGGTAGAGACTCACGTTCGCGCCGAAGGTCGCGTTGTTCCCGGTCACCAGGGTGTAGCCGTCCGCGGGCGCCTTGGCCGCGAGCTCGGTGCCGATGTTGCCGCCCGCACCGGGGCGGTTCTCGATGATAACCGGCTGGCCGAAGCCCTCGGAAAGCTTCTGCCCGAGGAGGCGCGCCAGGATATCGGTCGGCCCGCCGGGCAGGTTGGGCGCGATGAACCGGATGGGCTTCGAGGGGTAATCCTGCGCGACCGCGACACCGCAACACGCGGCGAGCAGCGCCGCCCAGCACAGCCTGAAGACATTATGGATCATGGTTGCGTTCAATTCGCGCGCGCGGCGGTCATGATCTTGCTGAAACGCGCGATCTCGGATTTCATCGTCGCCGCAAGCTGCTCCGGCGAGCCGCCCACGACGTCGAATCCGGTCGCGACGAACCGCTCCTTCACCGCCGGCTGGTTCAGCGCCCGCACGATGTCCCGATTCAGGCGCTGGATGATCGGCGCGGGCGTCTTCGCCGGCGCGAAGACCCCCAGGATCGAGGTCACTTCATAGCCCGGCAGGCCCGCCGCCGCCATCGTGGGCAGGCCGGCCGCCAGCGCCGACGGCTTGGCGCTGGTGACCGCGAGCGCCCTCAGCTTCCCCAGCTTCACCAGGGGCGTCGCGGAGGTCGCGCTGGCGAAAAAGAGCTGCACTTCGCCACTGACGAGCGCGGTGAGCCCCGGGACGTTGCCCTTGTAGGGAACGCGCACGAAGCGGGCGCCCGTCATGGCGGCGAACGTCTCGGCCGCGATGAACGTCGTCGAGCCGGTGGGACCGACCGCGCAGTTGAGGTCTCCCGGACGGGCCTTCGCCAGCGCGACCAGGTCCTTGACCGACTTCACCGGCAGCGAGGGATGCACGACGAGGATGTTGGGCGAGCTGCCGACCAGCGCGACCGGCGCGAAATCCCGCAATGGATTCCACGAGAGATCTTTGCGCACCAGCGGCGCGATCCAGACGATGCTGGCGTAGATCAGCAGCGTGTAGCCGTCGCGGGGCGACTTCACCACGTGTTCCACCGCGATGATCCAGGGCCGGTTTTCCACGACCAGCGGCTGACCGAGGCTGGTCGAGACGCCCGGCCCGATCAGTCGCGCCGCGATGTCGCCGGGACCGCCGGCGTCGCCGGTCACCATGCGTACGGGCTTGGTCGGAAAATCCTGGCCCGCCGCCAGACCCGCTCCGGCGAGCAACATCCCGAATGTCAGCGCCAACGCGACACGTTGCATGCGCATACCGTCTTCTCCTCGCGCGGGTCGCGGCCCGCTCGACCGACCACATGGTGGAAAACCGCGACCGCGACCGCGTTCAGGATACCAAAACGACGGCGATTCCGTTACCATCGGCCGCACGAAATCATGGCTACCGCCCGGCACGCGTTGCGCGAAGCGGACACGCCGAACGCCCAGGCCGCCCGCGGCGGCCAGCCGAGTCCAGACTATGGCCACCGCACCGCAACCCACGACGCCCAAGCCCTCGCAAATGCCCGATCTCGCCACGCGCAAGCCGGCGATCGAGGTGCCGGCCGGCGCCTGCGACACGCACGCGCATCTCTTCGGGCCGCCGCAACGCTACCCGTATCGCGACACGCGCATGTACACGCCGCCCCCGGTCGCCGTGGCGGACTACCGGCGCATGCTCGGCACGCTCGGGATCGAGCGCGCGGTCATCGTGCATACGGCGATCCATCGCGACTACCAGGTCACCCTCGACGCGCTGTGCGAGTCGCGGGGCCGTTTCAGGGCGATCGCGCTGCCCGACCCGGGTATGAGCGAGCGCGAGCTTGAGACGCTGCACGAAGGGGGCTTTCGCGGCGTGCGCTTCAATCCCTATTTCAACGCGCAGCAGGAGCTGCGCCCGCTGGAGGAGATCGCCGCGCGCATCCGGCCGCTCGGCTGGCATCTCCAGTTCCACCTCGACGCTCGCGATCTTCCGGAGCTCGCGCCGCGCCTCGAGAAGCTCCCGGTGGAGGTCGTCATCGACCACCTCGGCCACATGCCGCTCGCCGCGGGGCTCGGGCACCCGGGATTCCAGCTTCTGCTGCGCATGCTGCGCGAGCGGCGCTGCTGGGTGAAGCTCTCCGCGCCGATGCGCTTCGAGGACCCGCGCCCCCCGTACCCGAACGTGACGCCGATCGCGCAGGCGCTGATCGAGGCGGCGCCCGATCGCGTGGTGTGGGGCAGCGACTGGCCGCACGTCCTGTTCGACGGCTTCATCCCGAACGACGGCGATCTGCTCGACCTGCTCGCGACATGGGCGCCCGATCCCGCGCTGCGCAAGCGCATCCTGGTGGACAACCCCGTGGCGCTGTACGGTTTTGCCTGAGCCGCCGCCGGGTCGCGGGCGTTGTGCTTGCGGCCCCGGAACGACGGCGACACCCGATCGACCCTGAGGAGCACAGATGAACGACGCTTCGCACTCCCCGCAACTCGCCCGCAACGTGAAACGGCTCGCGCACCTCGACCTGCAGGGCGCCGGCCAGGTCTACGTCCAGGGCCAGTACGCCTACATCGGGCACCTGCCGGCGCGCGAGGGAAGCCGCGCGCCCGACGCCCGGCTCGGCACCAGCATCCTCGACATCTCCGACCCGCGCAAGCCGCGGATCGTGTCGCAGATCCAGCTCGAGGATCCCACTTCGTACAGCCACAAGGCGCGCGTGATCGGCGACATCATGATCGTCAACAGCGAGCGGCGCATGACGGCGATCGGCCGCAAGATCGAGATGCTGCCCCGCCTGCGCGCCATGCTGCGCGAGAAGCTCGGCCGCGACCCCACGCACGCCGAGCTCGCGGAGCCGCTCGGCCTGAAGGCCGACGAAATGCCGGCGGTCGAGGCGGTCGAGCGCGCGCCCTACGAGGGTGGCGGCTTCCGCCTCTACGACGTGTCGGACCGCGCGAAACCGAAGCTCATCTGCTTCCAGAAGACGCACGGCATTGGCGTGCACCGTTTCGACATGGACGCGAACTACGCCTACATCTCCACCGAGATGCCGGGCTATATCGGCAACATCCTGGTGATCTACGACATCCGCAATCCCGCGAAGCCGGAGGAAGTCTCGCGCTGGTGGATGCCGGGCCAGCACCTCGCCGGCGGCGAGAAGCCCACCTGGCACGGGCGCCGCAACCGGCTGCATCACGCGCTGCGCGTCGGCGACCACCTGTGGGCCGGCTGCTGGATGGCGGGCGTGCGCGTGATCGACGCCTCCAACGTCCGCAAGCCGCGCACGGTGGGGGAATTCAACCCTCACCCGCCGTTTCCGGAGCCGAGCCATACCTTCATGGGGGTGCCGTTCGCGATCCAGGGCCGCCGCATCGCGCTGATCGCCGACGAAGAGGACCTCATGCACACCGAGGAGGACATGCTCAAGCGCCGCAACCAGCTGAAAGGCTGCCTGTGGGTGCTCGACGTGACCGACTTCTCGAAGATCCAGCCGCTCTCGATCTACTCGGTGAGCGAGATGGACACGCCGTGGGCGCGCGCGGTGCCGGGGCGCCTCGGCGCGCACCAGTTCGCGGAAAAAATGAACGACACGCTGGTCTACTGCGCGTGGTTCTCGGGCGGGCTGCGCATCGTGGACATCGCCGACCCGGCGCAGCCGCGCGAGGCCGGCTTCTTCATTCCCGAGCCGCGCGATGGGCGCGCCGGGCCGCAGACCAACGACGTGGACCTCGACGACCGCGGCCTGATCTACGTCGTCGACCGCGGCCCGAGCTTCGACATCCTGGAATTCGACCGCAAGCAGGCTGGGCTTTATTGACGCTCGGGCAAATGGTTGACAAGCCATTTGCCGCCGTCCATTTCCCCTCTCCGCTCGGGAGAGGGGGAAGGGGTGAGGGGTCGAGCATCGTCAACGAATTTCACGATGCTCGTCAGAGCGTCACCGGGGCGCGTGACTCGATCGAGCGCACGATCGCCTCGAACGCGGCGACCGTGGCCAGCATGTCGCTGACAGGGATCGGATAGGGCACGCCATCTGCCACGGCATCGGCAAACGCGTCGAGCTCGGCGCGCAGCGCGTCGAGTGGTCCCAGTGTATGGGCAACCGGCTGCGCACCGCTCCTGCGCACCACCAGCTGGTCGCGGCCCAGCGCCTCCGCCGAGCCGTGGGCTCCGAACACATGCACGCGCCAGTAGAACGGCGTTGCCCGCACGGTCGCCATCGTCCCGCTGATTCCGCTTGCGAATTCGAACACCACGGAGACCGTGTCCCGCGGCTCGGGACGCTGCGCGCGCGCGAGCAGCTGCGCGTGCAGGCTGCGCACCGGTCCCGCGACGCTGATCAGCGCGTCGAGCGCGTGGATGCCGGTGCCGGTCATGCCGCCCCCCGGCGACTCGTCCGGGGCGCCGCGCCACGATTCGGCGAAGTCCCGCGACACTTCATTGCTGTTGTGAGCTTCCACGTGCAGGATCTCGCCCAGCTCCCCGCTCGCGACGACGCGCCGCAGCGCCTGCATCGACGGCCAGAAGCGCTTGTCGGTGCCGACGCCCAGGACGACGCCGGCCTTGCGGCACGCCTCCACCGCGCGCGAGGCTTCCGCCAGCGTCAGCGCGAGCGGCTTCTCGCAGAACACCGGCTTGCCCGCCGCCGCCGCCGCGATCACCTGCCCGGCGTGCTGGGAATGCGGCGTCGCCAGCACGATCGCGCGCACCGCCGGGTCGGCGAGCGCCGCGGCGAAATCGGTGGAGAGTGTCAGGCCGTGCTCGCGCGCGAATGCCGCGGCCGGGCCCGGCTGCCTGACGATGGCGCCCGCGAAGCGCAGGCGGTCGCTCCGGCCCTGCACGGCGCCGACGAGCTTCCTGCCGTGCCGGCCGAGCCCGACGATGGCGGCTTCGATGATCGTGCTTTCAGCCACGGCGCTCACGGGTTATTCTTGGCGACCGCAAGAATAATTCAATCGCAGCAAATCCGCCATTCGACCGGAGCAGACGAACATGAAGGATCGAAAGGAGTTCAAGCAGGGCCGGCGCACGGCGCTGCGCGCCTCGCTCGCGCTCGGCGCCGCCGCGGCGGCGCTGCCGGCGGCGCCGGCAATGGCTCAGCGCGGGCGCACCCTGGAACGCGCGCCGCTGGGCGCCACCGCCGAGGAAAAGCGCGTCCTCTCCGTCCTCGACGATGTCTATCGCAATCACCGCTACCTGAGCGTGCCGGAGGAGGACGGGCGGCTGCTGCGCCTCCTCGCCGATTCGGCCGGCGCGAAGCAGGTGGTGGAGGTCGGCACCTCGACCGGCTACTCCGGGCTGTGGCTCCTGCTCGCGCTCGCGCGCACCGGCGGCCGGCTCACCACCTACGAGGTGGACCGCGGACGCCATGACATGGCGCGGCACAATTTCGAGCGGGCGGGGCTGCTCGGGCACGCGACGCTGGTGCTCGGCGACGCGCACGCCGAAGTCACGAAGCTCAAGGGACCGCTCGACCTCGTCTTCCTCGACGCCGACAAGGAAGGCTATCCCGACTACCTGCAGAAGCTCGCGCCGCTGGTGCGGCCCGGCGGGCTCATCGTCGCGCACAACATGGCCTCGCCCCCGCCCGACCCGCGCTACGTCGAAGCGGTCACGACGAACCCGGCCTACGACACGGTGTTCCTCAACATGCATGCGGCGGGGGTGGGCGTCACCCTCAAAAAACGTTAAAGCCGGACGCTACGCGCCGGTTTAACTCCGCGCGTAGGAACCGACGCCGCCGCGCTGCTCAACGCGCGGGAATTCCATCAGCAATCGAGTCGAGTGCGGTCAGCTATCGAGCTTAATGCCGCGGTCCTCGCACCAATCCCGCAGCGCGTTCTTCTGGGCCGTTGCCTCATATTCGTACCACTGTTGCAACGTGCCGCGGTGTTCCAGCAAATCCTTGAAGCGCGCATAGGCCTTCGGACGTCGAAAGATTTCCCGTACCCTGTCCAGCGCGTCCGGCATGAATCCCCCCGCAAATTTCAACACCAGCGGCTTGCCAAGACCGAGATCATTCTTGTGCGGAATCGGAATGTACTTTTCAGGGTCCTCGATGTCGTCCGGCAGCGGCTCTTCATTGTCCCCGTATTCGCTATGCCAATGGATCTCGCCGGTCTTCGTGCAGAGGTACGCTTCATGCTCCCCCGGCTGCCCGAAGCTGACGAACTCGAAGGCCTCAAGCAGCGCGTCAAACCTTGCCGTCGGACCGGTCATCCCCTGATGCCCAACATTCGCGGTGAAATGTGTGTCCGAGCGGCGATGCTCGCAGAGCGTCATTCTCGACCGCGGTTAGGTGCTGGATCGCGCCACCAGCGGGAACTTCCCGGGATGGCGGATGGATTCGACGGCCAGATCCACATCGAGGTCGGGCCAGTAGAGGTGGTGCGGTTGAGGACGAACGACGTTCGTGAGCTTGGCGATTGGAGCGTCCTTGAACCAGGGAAACTGCGAAAAAGGCACGAACAACTCCTCGGCTCCCAGCATCAGCCAGAAGTCGTGAGTCGAGACGTTCGTGACCTCAACGTCCAAAGTGCCTGCGCCAGGCAGCACGGATGTCATGTTCGTGTTTCCGGATCAGAGCCTCGGCCGCCCGAATCTAGCGGTCGTTCAGGCCGTAATTCTGCGCCAGTTCGATCACCGGCTCAAGCCAGAACTTCGCTTCCCCGTCCGCGTGGTTCACATGGACGTGGAGCCGTGATTCCTCGCGAGAGAAAAAGAAGAAACGAACTCCGTCCTCGCGAAAGATTGTCGGGCTCAAGGGCTATTCTTCCGGCACCTAACGTCATGCTGTGCGGCGGGCCGCCACGGTGCTGAAAAATGGTACGCCGCTTCCGGCCCGTCCGCACCAACTAAAGTTAGGCAGATAGCTCACTTCGACCTGTCTTGTTGATTCAAATATTCCTCCCGGGGATTCGCATTAGCTCGCCAACCTCTGGATCGCCGCTCGCACCTGCTCTGCGAGGGCCAGCGGGTCAGCGTTCGGATTGGCGGCAACGTTGCGCAGCCATTTCTCGCCTTGGATGGTGGTAAATGAAGTTGATCCGGCAGGCAGCGCCTCTTGGAGGCGCTCGGTCGGCACACGCGATGCCCGCCATGCCAACACGCCGGTGACCGGTGGTGAAAATAATTCGATGCCCCCTTGTTCGGTGATGTGCCGTGCGAACTCTTGCATGTGCGTGAGGCAGCGTTCAATGCGCGCCGCGACGCCGCTGCGTCCGAATGCGAGGAGGGTGGCGAGCAGGGGCACTGCCGTGGCGCCATGCGACCCTAGCAAGCCAACATTGGGTGTTGCCAGGTACGCACCCGCGAAACTGATCGCCTCGTTCGCGCGGTTTGCTTCGCGGAACAGAATCAATGCCGATTCCTTCGGCTGGAATAGCCACTTGTGGGCCGAAATCGCCACCGAATCCGCGCGCTCGATGCCGGCGAGCACCTCGGCATGTCGCTCAGAGAGCCGTAGTGGGCCGGCCCAGGCCGCGTCAACGTGGGTCCACGCCGCCTGGCCGATGATGTCCAGCGGATCAACTGCGCCAACGCTGGTGGTACCGGCGGTCAGCACCAGGCAGGCGCGCTTGAGGTCACCCAGCGCGTTCGCTTGCAGGCGACCGAGCACGTCGGTCTCGACTGGGCGGTAGCGCATACCAAGCAGCCTGGCGGCTTTTTCGACCGAGAGGTGCGCCGCGCGGGAGGCTACCACCTCCTCGGCTCCAGCAGCATCGCGTGCTGCCCAGATGCCGGTCAGATTGGCCACGGTCGAGCCTGGCACTAGATGACCACCATTCATACCGAAAAGCGGCGCCAACCAGTTCACTACGAGTGCTTCGAGATCGCGTGCCACCGGTGCAGTATCCGGGTGCAACAGGTTCTGATTCAGTGAGGCGTTCCACAGAGTGGTTGCCCAGGTAATCCACGGGGTCGGTGGATCCATGTGTGCCATCGCCAGCGCGCCATCGAGTCGCTGCGCGCCGCCCAGTACCAGTGGCGCCAGCTGCCGTAGGGTGGCGGCTTCTCCGATGCCCGTATCCGGCAGGCTCATGGGCAGCACAGCCTTATCACCGCCTTGACCACGCGCCAGCAGCAAGGCCAGCGCTTGGCCGAGCGCCTCGCTGTCGGCCACGAAAGCGGGATCAATCAATTGACGACTCCGTCGGATTGGAAGGATGTGGCTCGATGCGAGCGACCGTTCTCCCTCTCATGGCCTAACGTGCCACGCTAGCCGGCGGCGCGCTTTCGCGGCGTCCGCGTTGAGCGTGTTGATACTGATTGAGGCCCCCGTTTTCGGAGGGCTTGGTAGCTTGAGACTACCATTGAAGAACGTGTTTGCCGACACGACCATTCTTTTCCGAAAAGGAGGCCTCAAATGCGATTCTATACCCGGCAGCATCGGCATTACTGCGGCGTGGACCTGCACGCGCGCACGATGTATGTGTGCGTGCTCGATC
>JACPTK010000096.1 GCA_016192825.1 Betaproteobacteria bacterium
GGTCCAAGCTGGTAAACATCATTATGTGGCCATCACCGCTTGCATGCGCAAAATGCTCGTCATCCTCAATGCCATGCTCAGATCCGGCAAACCTTGGAAAGCCTCACACCATCCTTGACTTTTAACGCAGTTGCTCTGTGTTGAAGCTTTTGAAGTGGACATGCCCGTCTTATCGAGCGTTCGCGTATTCCTTGACGACGCTCGACCCTCACCCCTTCCCCCTCTCCCGAGCGGAGAGGGGAAATGGACAGCGGTAAATGGTCGTCAACCATTTACCGAACGCTCGAATGGGCCGTTCTCGCAGGTCGATGTGCCCGGAGGAAGGAGCGCACCTGGCGCACCGCCAAGGGAATCCGCTCCTTGGGCTCCTTCCAGGGAAAGAGACTTACTTCGGACTTTGGCGCGAGCAGCACGGACTCCATGGCGACGGCGTATGGGTGCGCCGGGACGTCGTCCGGCAGGACAAGTATCGGCGTCTGGCAGGCGCGCACGAAATCGCGCGTCACGGTGAACACGAAGTCGGGATTGGAGCGGTACATCCTGTTCAGGAAGGCATCGACCATCGCCATCGTGATCTCGGGCCGGCGGGCGCACAGCGCCGGGCCCCAGTTCTTGATGTTGTTCTGGTAGAAGAGGTCAGGCATCTCTGGACGGAACCCGCTGGGCTGCGCCAGCACGGCTGCGACAATACGATCCGATGCCCGCCGCAACAGGTTCCAGATGAAGGGGCCGCCAATGCAGAAGCCCATCACCATGAACTCCTTGATGCCCAGGTGATCCATCAGGCCGAGCTGGTCATCGCCGTATGCGTCCCAGGGACGTTCGATCTCGAGCGGGCCGGAGGACTGGCCGCCGTTGGCGTTGCGCAGGTCCGAAGCGATGCAGCGATACTCGCCCTTGAACTCCCGGATCGCGTTAAACGGCGCGCTTTCGGTGAAGAAGGAAATCGTCGAGTTCAATCCCCCGCCGGGGATGATTAACAACGGGAAGCCGGAGCCGGCCTCTTCGTAGTGTATGCGGACGGCGCCTTTTTCGTAGAACGGCATGGTCGTTTCTCCTTGCCCAGTTGGGCCTGATTTCCAGGTCGGACCACGGCAAGTTTACGCAGCAGCAGCATTCTCAGTCCAGCGCTCGGTGCTTTTCAGCCTTGGGACGTTGTTCTTGGCGCCAGAATACATGCACACGACGGGAAAGCGCGGCAGTACGGTCCGACTATGTATTAGGGCGAGCTAATGCAGCCAAGGTGGAACGATTTGAATGTTCCTCCGTGTCCTCTGTGTCCTCTGTATCCGAGCTTTTGACTTTCACTCAGTCACGAGCCAATCCACTTTCACGCTGCCTTTGCCCTCCACGGCCAGCGCCTGCTGCAGCCAGTCGAGCAGGGGACGCGCCTCGGCATCGAATTTCCACGGCGGGTTGACGACCAGCATCCCGCAGCCGCGCATATATCGCGCGTCGCCCACCGGTCCGACCGTCAGTTCCAGCCGGAGCACCTTGCGGATGCTGGACTTCTCCACGCTGCGCGCGAAATCGCGCATGGCGGACGGCTCCATCAGCGGGTACCAGATCGCGTAGGTCCCGGTTGCCCAGCGCTGGTGGGCTTCCTTGAGTGCTTTCACGATACGCGCGAACTCGCGGGCGCGGTCGAAGGAGGAGTCGAGCAGCACCAGTCCGCGCTTTTCCCGGGGCGGCAGGAACGCCTTCAGCGCCTGGTAGCCGTCCATGCAATGCGCCGCGACGTGGCGCTCGCGCGCGATAACCGTCTCGAGCCCGGCGAAGTCGGTCTTGTTGAGTTCCGTGAGCACGACGCGGTCGCCGGGACGGCGCAGCTTGAGCGCGATGAGTGGTGAACCGGGGTAGTAGCGCAGTCTTCCCTTGGGGTTCTCGGCTCGCACGATTTTCATGTAAGGCGCCAGCGCCGCCGGGATGTCCTTGCGCTCCCACAGCCGGCAAATACCGTTCTCGAATTCGCGCGTCTTCCACGCCCATTCATGCCCGAGATCGTAGCGCCCGGTGCCGGCGTGGGTGTCGAGGAAACAGTAAGGCTTGCCCTTGCCGCCCAGCGCGACCAGCAGTCGCGCGAGCAGAGCGTGCTTGAACACGTCGGCAAAATTGCCCGCGTGGAACAAATGTCGATATGAAAGCACGGGAGGGCGGGAGATCGGGAGAGCGGGAGGGGGAGGCCGAAAAGACGGGAGAGCGGGAATTCGGGAGTGCGGGAGGGCGGATTTTTCGATCTCGCGCCCTCACGACCTCCCGGGTTCTAGAGCTTGTTGTACTTCGTCGCGCGGCCGCGCGACTTGTGCACGGGGTATTTCTTCGCGTTAAGCACAAGCTTGCGCTCGGCCGCCGCGGCGAGGTCGATGTCTAGCTTGTCGCAGAGTCGCAGGAGGAACAGCAGGATATCGGCGCATTCGAGCGCCACATCCTCGCGCGTGTCCTGCGGCAGCCGCGCGGCCTGGTCGAAGGTGAGCCACTGGAAATGCTCCAGCAGCTCGCCCGCTTCGGCCGCTACCGCCATCGCGAGGTTCTTGGGATTGTGGAACTGGTCCCAGTTGCGCTCGGCGGCGAAGTGCGCCAGCCGCGCGCGCAGGGTTTCGAGTCTGTCGGGGGTTTTCGGCATGCCACTATCCCTCATGTCTGTCCGAACCCGCATTGTATCCGCCCACTGATGTAACGCCTTGACACAGAGGACACAAAGGACACAGAGGAATACAAATAATAGAAACGGAAATCAAAACCTTCG
The DNA here is from genome assembly GCA_016192825.1 of Betaproteobacteria bacterium. GTDB lineage: Bacteria > Pseudomonadota > Gammaproteobacteria > Burkholderiales > SG8-41 > SG8-41. Next base: position 2,747 of record JACPTK010000096.1, read on the forward strand.
AGGCGCCGACACAATTGACCACGTGGGGTGGAACTGGCACGACATGTCCTTTGCCATTCAGGGCTCAATCCGACGGTTTCGGTATAGTTTTCTTTGTGTCCTCTGTGTCTTCTGTGTCTTCGCTTTCTGGATAAGTGGGGTCAATGTAACTTTTCTGTCGGAACCCGCTTTCCGTATCTCGGAAATCTTACACTGACCCCCGTTTGTACCGTTTGTGTAAGCTCTTGCCGACACCCGGCCGGAGGCCGCGCGGTGACCATGCCAGGCGAATACCGGTGCTACACTGAGCCAACACCTTCCACTCTCCGCCCAATCCTATGGCACAAATATTCGAGTTCGACGCCTATTCGCCGAGCCAGGTCGCCGAGCGGGTGCAGGGCGTCTGCCTGGTCAAGGCGCGACTGCCGTGGACGATGACGTGGATGCTGGCGATGCTCGCGGGCGCCTTCATCGGGTTGGGCGCGCTCTACTACACGCTGGTGGCGAGCGACGCGAGCCTCGGCTTCGCCGCATCGCGGGTGCTCGGAGGGCTGTGCTTCAGCCTCGGGCTGCTGCTCGTGGTCGTCGCGGGCGCGGAGCTCTTCACGGGCAACAACCTGCTGGCCATGGCGTGGGCCGACGGCTGCCTCAGCACGCGCGAGGTGCTGCGCAACTGGGCGACCGTCTGCGCCGGGAACTTCGTCGGCGCCGTCGGGCTTGCCGCGATCGTCTACCTTTCCGGCCATACCGATCTCAACGGCGGCGCGATCGGGAAGACGTATCTCAGCATCGCCGCCGCCAAGTGCTCGCTGCCGTTCTGGACGGCATTCTTCCGCGGCGTGATGTGCAACGTGCTGGTGTGCCTGGGGGTGTGGATGGCAATGGCCGGCAGGAGCGTGACTGACCGGGCCATCGCCATCGTGTTCCCCATCTCCGCGTTCGTCGCCGCCGGCTTCGAGCACTCGATCGCGAACATGTTTTTCATCCCGCTCGCGCTGATGCTGAAGGCGGGCGGCGCGGCCCTGCCGGCGGGCGCCGAGGCGATCACCGTCATGGGCATGTTCCGCAACCTGGTTCCCGTGATCGCCGGCAACATCGTCGGCGGCAGCGTGTTCGTTGCTCTCGTCTATTACGTGATCTACCGGCGCCTGGGGCGGCCCGCCGGCGGTTGAGACTTCGATTGAGTCGTCGATGAACGCCGGTACTTTGGCATTGATTCCCGGTTTTCCGCGGATTTCCGTCGCCACGCCTCGGGACGGCCATGCTGATCCACGCGACGGTCACCGTTAGCGGCGACTCGCTGACGCGAGTCGCGTGCGAGGCGCGCCTGCGGCGGCTGCTTTCCGCACAGTTTCTCCGGAACGAGGTCACCGAGCATCACGGCGCCGACGCGCTGTGCTACGACTTGAAGGTCGAGGGCGGCATCCCGTTCCCGGTGTTCGCGCAGGCTTCCCAGGAATTCCCCGGTCTCGCCTTCGCCGCCGAGTGGGTGAATGTCGCCGCCGGCGAGAAGGGCAGCGCCACCATCGTCAACGGCCGCGTCACCGGGCAGGCGAGCGAGCGCATCGCCACGCGCGCCGGTGACGACCACCCGGTGCACGTGGAAGTCGCGCCGGATGGCAGGCTCACGCTCGCGCTGACGCTGTTTCGCGCGGGGCGCGAGGAATGGCGCGGCTACGCGCTCACCGCCACGCGGGACGCGCTGCTGCGCCTGCTGCGCCGGCCCGAATCGGACGCGGTCGAACTCTACGCCACGGAAGGCGCCGCGGAATGGAGCCTCGTCTGGAGCGGCGACGCCCGGTCCGGCGGGTTCAGGCTGGGAAAGCTCGAGCCGCCGGTTTCGATCGAGGATGCGGTGTACCAGGAGCTCGAGCGGATCGTGCGGCGCTTCGTCTCGGACTGGATCTGGTTTGCCTCGGAGCGCCGCGAGGATATCGCGGTGGAAACGGAGCGCTACGAGCGCCACGGCTACGCGGTATCGGGGGCCAACGTGCGCTCGTCGCGGCTGCATCGAATTCTGGCCGATGCCGGGGAAAGGCGACCGTGCGCGTACTCCACGCTGGATGCGGACGAGCGGTCGGTCAAGGACGTGATTCTCGCCACCTGGGCGAAGTCGGATGAGGCGTGACGTGATGATTCGTGACGTGATGCGGCGTGACATGGCACTGCGTGACGTGATGAGGCGGAGTTTGCCTCTTTTCGGTCGTTCAGGCTCGCTGCACCATGTCACGCCTCACCATGTCACTGCCCGTCAAGGTGACGGGCGCCTCCGCCAGTGCCGCAGCATCAGGTAGCCGCCGAGCATTCCGCCGAGATGGGCGAAGTGGGCGACGCCGGCCTGCGTGCCGGTGACGCCCAGGTACAGCTCGAGCGCCGCGTAGACGATCACAAACAGCCAGGCCGGCATCGGGATCGGCGGGAAGATCAGCATGACCATGCGGCGCGGGAAAAACATCCCGTAGGCGAGCAGCAGGCCGAACACCCCGCCCGAGGCGCCGATCGTGGGATAGGGCGGACCCGGGCTCATGGCCGACATCACGAGCTGGGTGACCGCCGCGGTGAGCACCGAGACGAAGTAATACGTCACGTGGCGCCGGCTGCCGAGCACGCGCTCGACTTCGGACCCGAACATGTACAGGCCGAGCATGTTGACGAAAATATGCAGCTCGTTGCCGTGCAGGAAGCCGTAGGTGACGATCTGCCACGGCAGGAACCCGGCCGGCACGCCGGGCGCCGCGTGGAACGAGGTCGAGAGCGGCCACAACCCGAACCAGACGACCAGGATGTCGCCCATGAACTGCTGGGCGAGGAAGACCGCGACGTTGGCGATCAGCAGGATCTTGGTGACTGGCGGCATTGAGAATCCCGGGAGAGCGAGAGAGCGGGAGGGCGAGAGGGGGGGCAGTAAAAAAAGAGGTCCGCGGGCGAGTGTATCAGTTGGTCAGCGCGGCGCCACCGCTGCCATTTCGTGAAATCGGGAGATTGGGAGATCGGGAAACCGAAAGACCGGGAGGTTGGGAGATCGGGAGGGCGGGAGGTCGATAAACCTGCTTTGTCCATCTCCCGATCCAACGATCTCCCGCTCTCACGGTTTTGCTACTTCTCAAGCAGGCTTCTGAGCATCCACGCCGTTTTTTCATGCGTCTGCATGCGCTGGGTCAGCAAGTCGGCCGTCGGCTCGTCGTTCGCCTTGTCGACGAGGGGGAAGACCGCGCGCGCGGTGCGGACCACGGCTTCCTGGCCCGCGATCAGCTCGGCGATCATCTTGGTCGCCGTCGGCACGCCCTTCGCGTCCTGGATCGAGGACAGCTTCGCGTACTCGGCGTAGGTGCCGGGCGCCGGATAGCCCAGCGCGCGAATGCGCTCCGCGATCAGGTCCACGGCGAGCGCGAGCTCGTTGTACTGCGTCTCGAACATGAGGTGCAGCGTCTGGAACATCGGCCCCTTCACGTTCCAGTGGAAGTTGTGGGTCTTGAGGTACAGCGTGTAGGTGTCCGCGAGCAGCCGTGACAGCCCCTGCGCGATCGCCTTGCGGTCCTGCGGTTTGATGCCGATGTCGATCTGTGCCATTTCCGTCTCCCGTTCCATGGGTCAAATGCATCCGTTCGCCGCCTGGGGATCAAACCGGCCAACACCCCGCCCGACGGCGTGCGCGTAACCTATCGCGCCGGGAAGCGCGTTCCTTGTTCCAGATCAATGGTAAAGGACAAATTCGCCTGGATCGGGAATGCGTTCCTGTGCCGGCACTGGAATGATGGGCCCGGTGTCTTGATAGGGCAAACGAATTAATATGATGGTATTGATCGGTATTAGCGATCAATAACCGGCATCCGGGCGCAGTGGCCCGAACGGTAAAGCGTGACATGAAGCTGCGTGACGTGGTGTTGCGTGACATGAAAATGCGTGACGTGATGTTGCGTGCAGGACACGAAACCACGCTTCACCACGTCACGCCGCACCATGTCACGGTTCACCACGTCACGCAGTACCCTGTCACGCGGCATCAGTAGTATGCCGCCTTCGCCCCCGGCGGCGGCGAATAGCGGAACGTGCCTTTCTTCAGGATCGCCGCCTTCCCGCCGTTTTTCTCGATATGCGCCTGCTGGTCCGACCGCGCCAGCTTGTCCACCACTTCCGGATCCACGACTTTTCTCAGGAGCCGCTCGCACTCTGAAAGAATTCCCTTGTAAGCGGATTCGCGCGCGAGATCTCTCCGCTCATGCGAATCCGCTTGGAGGTCGAACAGCATCGGCGGCATGCCGACGTAGTGGACGTACTTGTAGTTGCCGTGGCGGATCATGTAGGAGGCGGTGATCGCGCCGGCCGCGTGGTACTCGGAGAGGATGCTCCGCTGCGGCGTGTTTCCGTGCGCAATGTCGAGCAGCGAGGCGCCGGGCAGGTCGCGGTCCCGCGGATCGGGCGTTGCGCCGAGCGCGTGAATGAAGGTGGGGAAGCCGTCTGCCAGCGTCACTGGCGTGTCGCACGTCCTGCCCGTCGGGACTTCCGGTCCCGCCATGATCATCGGGATGCCCGCGGACTCCTCGTACATGGTGGATTTGCCCCACAGGCCGCGCGCGCCGAGGTTGTCGCCGTGGTCGGACGAGTAAACGACGCGGGTGCTCTCCGCGAGCCCGGTTTCCTCCAGCGCGCGCAGGATCCTGCCGATGTTGTCGTCGAGAAACGAGACCAGCCCGAAATAGGCGGCGATCGCCCGCCGCACCATGTCGGGATCGAACGCTTCGTCGAAGCACATGCACTGGCGCAGGGCGTCCAGGAACGGGTGGCGCGGGCGCTGGTCGGGCTCGTACTGATCGGGCCAGGGCACCTGCGCCTCGGGATAGAGATCGAAAAACTGCGGCGGCGCGATCAGCGGGAAGTGCGGGCAGACGAAGCCGACGTAGAGCGCCCACGGCTTGTCCCGGTGCGCGGGCGCCGAATGCTTCAGCCACTTCACCGTTTCATCCGCGATCGAGCGGTCGTAGCGCGTGTACTCGGACTCGCCCGGACCGGCTTCGGGTCCCAGCTTGAGCGAGCCCGTGCGGCGCGGCAGCTCGTCGCGGATCAGCCCCAGCAGATCGCCCACGCCGTTCACGATGTGCAGCGGCAGGATCTCCTCGTCGAAGCCGTTCGCCTCGGGCTTCGATTCCTTGTAATGCAGCTTCCCGATCGAGGCCACGTGATGGCCCTGTTCCATCAGCCGATGGCCCCACGCCGGCGCCTGTCCCTCATAGGCGATCGCGTTGTCCCAGCAGCGTACCTGGTGGACGTAGCGGCCGGTCGCGAAGCTCGCGCGCGCCGGCACGCAGATCGGGCAGTTGGTGTAGGCGTTGCCGAAGCGCGTGCCGCGCGCGGCGAGCGCATCGAGGTTCGGCGTGCGGATCATCGGATGCCCCGCGCAGCCGAGCACCTTCTTGCTGTGCTCGTCCGACAGGATGAACAGGAGATTGGCTGGCTTCAAGGCGGGCCCCCCAGGTAATCGCGGAAATTCGCCGGAGGCTGCGGGATCATGCCGTTGGAATCCGCCGCCTGTCACCGGTGATTCTAGCAGCCTGCCAGACTGGGTCCCATGAAAGGTCGGTGTGAACGCATGGGTAGTCAATCAGGTTTCCTTATTCCGACATCAAGAATTTTCGTTGGATAAACGCCGCTTTTCTTCCCACAATGCTTTCGAGAACAACCCCGCGCCAGAGCCGGACCGTTGGCGACGGGATGGCCCCGACCCGTGGGAGGAGAACGCGATGGCAAGAACGACCTATGCGCCCGTTCCTTTTGCCCTGCTCAAGCCGGGCACCGCATTTCACAGCCCGGCACAGAAGCTGCCGGAACAAGTGAGCCTCGAGAGTCCTGCAGCCGACGTCATGACGGATCTCAAGCAGGTGGGCGCCGTCGTGATCCGGCCGGACGACACCGTGGACGAGGCCCAAAGGCGCATGATCCAGCGCGGCGTGCGCTCGTTGCTGGTCCTGGGCCACGACCGGAAGGTGACCGGCCTCGTCACCGCGACCGACATCCTCGGCGAGAAACCGATGAAGGTGATCGCCCAGCGGGCCTGCACGCGCGATGAAATCCTGGTAAGCGACATCATGACGCCACAGGGGCGGCTGGAAGTCATGGATATGGACAACGTTCGCACCGCCAAGGTGGGCAACATCGTGGCGACGCTCCAGGCATCGGGCCGGCAGCACGCGATGGTGGTCGACCGCGACCCTGAGGGCCGGGAAACGCTGCGCGGCCTGTTTTCGTCGACCCAGATCGCGCGCCAGCTCGGAATGGCGATCCAGACGCTGGAGACGGCGCGGACGTTTGCCGAAATCGAATCGCTCCTGGCGTTCTGAGACTGGCAGTCTGTCGGACCCAACGGTCCGCACAGGCTGCTAACAGCAAAACCGGCTGACCATTCAGCAAAAAATCCGGCCGACGGGGTCAAATGTGTAGAGAAGCAAAGGTGATTTTGCATATTCGTCGTCCTCTCCGCCAATTTTCCTGGTGCCGGTTTTGCATCAGGAGTTTGTCGGGGCCAGGTCCGGAAAACTCCTAGCACGACGGGGACGCGCATGCGAATCATCCTGTTGGGGCCTCCCGGAGTCGGCAAGGGCACGCAAGCGCGGTTCATCGCGCAGCGCTACGGCATCCCGCAGATCTCCACCGGTGACATGCTGCGCGCGGCGGTGCGCGCGGGCAGCGCGATCGGCCTGGAAGCGAGGCGCTACATGGATGCGGGCGCGCTGGTGCCGGACGGCGTCATCATCGAACTGGTGAGGGACCGGGTAAGGGAGCCCGACTGCGGCGCGGGATTTCTGCTCGACGGTTTTCCGCGCACCGTTCCCCAGGCACAGGCGATGGCCGCGGCCGCGATCCGCGTTGATCTGGTGGTCGAGTTCTGGCTGGCCCGTGAGGAGCTGCTCGAGCGCAGCAGCGGGCGCCTGGTGCATCCGGCTTCCGGGCGCACCTACCACGTCCGGTTCAGCCCGCCGAGAGTGCCCGGCAAGGACAACATCACCGGCGAGGACCTGGTTCGGCGAGCCGATGACGAATCGGAAGCGGCAACGAAGCGGCTCGAAGTCTACGATTTGCATGCAGTCCCGCTGGCCTACTACTACGCCGGGCTGCGCGCGAGCGGCGGGCAGGATGCGCCGAGGTACCTGCGCATGTCCGCGGACGGCGCGGTGGACTCCGTCCGGGACAAGCTCTTTAAGGTGCTGGACGCGCGCCGGGTCGCCGCAACCGGCTGAGCGTTCCGAAGCTTCCGCTTTTGCCGCGCCGGGTGCGGCAGGGCGCCTGCGCCATCCATCACTGCATTAACTGCATCACTTGTATTTGCGGCTCATGAGCTCTGCGACGCTCGCCCCGCGCTCGATGTCGTTCTTGCGCTTGCTGTCGCCGGCGTCGATCTTGCGCGCGGCCTCCAGAACTTCGGCGGCGCGCTCGTAGGGCACGAAGGCGACGCCGGCCTCGTCGGCGCACGCGAGATCGCCGGGCCTGACCTGCACCCCGCAGATCTGCACCACGCCGTTCACTTCCACCGTCTGCATGCGCCACTTGCCCGTGACCGGCGTGAAGCCCCGGCACCACACCGGCCAGCCCATGCTGCGGTACTGCTCGGGGTCGCGCACCGTGGCGTCCACGATCGCGCCGATGAAGCCCTGCCGGCGGGCGATGGTGGCCGACTGGCCGCCCATGTTGGAGCAGCCCATGATGCCCTGGATCACCAGCACGTCGCCGGGCTCGGCGAGATTGTGCGCCTCGGTCTCGCCCTGCGTGTTGGTCTTTTCCTGCGCCGCCTTGTGAATCTGGGCGGTGCGCTGGATGTTGCGAACAGTGAGGGCGGGGCCGACGATGCGCACGCCAAGGGTGACGGGCGGCAGCATATAGGCGGGGACGACGCCGACAATGCCGAGCTCGTCCATCGCATCTGACAGCGTCCCGGTCAGGTCGACCAGCACCTTGAAGCCTTCGATGATTTCCCGCGGCAGGCGCGGCAGTTCCAGCATGCGGATGGCATCGCGCGGCAGCTTGCCGAGGGGGGTCTTGGGCACGTTTTTCTCCTGGTCGGGAAACGGGAACGGCGTGCAAGCAGCGCGCCGCATGGGTTTAGGGGATTCTATTGATCCGCGATACGGGGAGTCAATTCGGGAAGCAGCTTGACGAGGCGGCCGTCCGCTGCCGCGGCTCATGCTTATGGCATGGTAAGAGTATGATTAAGATCGATGGTTCTTCCACAGGGAGGGGGTAACCATGTACTCGAAAAGAAAAGCGGCGCTGGAAATGCCCGCCGACGCGGCGGCTGTGGCAGGTGGCGGGGCGCTGGAGTACGCCGGCTTCTGGGCGCGCGTCGCGGCGCTGCTGGTGGACTTGGCGATCCTGATGATCGCCGGCGTCTTGCTGTTCGTCGCGCTCGGCATGGCGATGGGCGGCGCGGGAGTGATGATCGGCAACATCCTCTTCCTCTTCCTGCAACTATTGTACTGGCCGGTGATGGAGAGCTCGGCGCGGCAGGCCACCTTTGGCAAGAGCCTGCTCGGCATCCAGGTCACCGATCTCAATGGGAACCGAACTTCGTTCATCAAGTCTCTGCTCAGGAACCTCGCCAAGATCATCTCGTCGATTCCGTTCGGCATCGGCTTCCTGCTTCCGGCTTTCACTGCGCGCAAGCAGGCGCTGCACGACATCATCACCAGCTGCCTGGTCGTTCGCGCCGGCCCGTCCAGTTTCCTCAAGGCCGTCGTTGCCGCCGTCGGCGGGCTCGCGATCGCGATCGGCGCCTCCTACTATTATGTCTTCCACGTGCTCCTGCCGCAGCAGATGGAACAGGCGATGAAGGGGGGCGGCAAGGACATTCAGCGGCAGATGGAGCGGGCGATGCGGGAGGCGGCGAAGGGTGCTCCGCAAAAGAAAGCCGCTCCGTCCAGACCGCCGGTCGCGAAGGCGCCCGCTCCGGCGCCCAAGCCGGCCGTGACGCCTCGGCCGGCGCCCGCGCCGCAGGTCGCCGCGGTCACGCCTCCTGCCCCCGCGCCGGCGCCCGCACCGAAGGTTGCCACTGTCACATCCTCGGTTGTCGCGTCGGCGCCGAAAGTAGCTGCACCGGCTCCGGCCAAGCCCGCGTCGGCTGCGGTCAAACCTGCGCCCGCAAGACCGGCGCCCGCCCCGGCGATGAAAGCGGAAGCGGCACCCAAGCCGGCGCCCGCGGCCGCGCGTCGCGTTGCCGCGCGCAAGCCTGCGGCACCAGCCGCTGCCGCGGCCCCCGCTGCGCCACCGGTAAGGACGCCGAAGTACAACGACGTCATGACCGCGGTGATGAATGGCGACCGCGCGGGCGCCGCGGAAGCGCTCGGGCTGGGGATCTGGGCCGACCGCCCGGACTCGAACGGCGTCACGCCGCTCATGGTTGCAGCCATGAACGGCGATGCCGCGATGACGGAGTTGCTGCTCAAGCACGGCGCCGATCCCAATCGAGGCAGCGCCGGGGGATCGGTGCTAGCTCATGCGATCAAGGGCGGAAACAGCAAGGTCATCGCGCTGCTGAAGAAAGCCGGCGCGCACTAAACACGCCGGGCAGCCGATGGCGCCCGTGGTCCGCGTCGCCGACGTTCCCGGCACCGGGTGGTACGTGCTCGCGGGCGTGGTCGCTTTTGCGACCCTCGCCGCGACGGTTGGCATCGCAGTCTGGTTCTATCTCGAATTCACCTCGGCCGAGCCGTTCCTTGCCCCGGGGCGGCATTCCGTCGAGCTCGCCAAGCCGGGAAGCTACCTGGTGTGGAACGATTACCGCACCGTGCATCAGGGCCGCAGCTACGACGAGCCGAAGCAGCTGCCCAAGGGCGCGCGGATCTCGGTGATCGACAAGACCAGCGGGCGGGAGCTTCCGCTCGGCTCGTATTCGGGGGCGACCTCTTCGACCCTCAATACCGAGAGCGTCGCGGTCGCGCAATTCAGCATCGCGCGGCCCGGCGCCTACGAAATCGTCGTGGAAGGCGATTTTCCGCCGCGCGTGTTTTCGGTGGGGCGGAATCTGCTGTTCCAGATGTTCGGGGCGGTGTTCGGCGCGATCGCACTCGTGATCGTAGGCTTCAGCGCGGCGCTGGCGATCGCGGGCTGGGCATACTTGAGGCGCGAGGAGGCGGCGCGCGCCGCGCAGGGCGTACAGAGCGGCGCCGCGGCGGCCGCGACAGCGCCGGACCAGCCAGCCATGAAAAGGCTGACCGCGATCGTGTACGGGCTGCAGATCGCCTCCTTTGTCTTCGGCATCACGCTCATCGCGGGCGTCATCATCAACTACCTCAAGCGCAAGGACGTCGAGGGCACCTGGCTCGAGTCGCACTTCCGCTGGCAGATCCGCACGTTCTGGTTCGGGCTGCTGTGGTCGCTCGTCGGCGTCGTGCTGCTGTTCGTCCTGATCGGCATACTGGTGCTGATGGGGACGATGGCCTGGGTGCTGTACCGCATCATCAAGGGCTGGATCGCGCTGGAGGACGGCAAGCCCATGTACCAGGGATGAGGGATGAGGGATGAGGAGACGGCCGGCGAGGCCGGTCGCAGATACTAAGGCGCGCGAACGCACGCGTGCGCCGAATACTTGCGCATCGCGGCACGCTTCCGCTATCGTGCGGGCCTTGAGAACCGTGATTCGCGGCCCGCGGATCGCGGATCGGTCTGAATTGCGAAGCACGGTTTATTTAGCGGCCCAGTCACGAGTCACCAGTCACGAGTCACGCAGTCCAAAGCAGCAAGGCGGAATATCCCGATGGCGAAAGCTAAACCAAAAACCGGAATGAGAAAGGGCCTCACCGCCTACGGCGACGAGGAATTTTCCCTCTTCCTGCGCAAGGCCTTCATCAAGGCGATGGGCTATTCCGATGATGCACTTAATCGTCCCATCATCGGAATAACGAACACCTACAGCGGGTTCAATGCCTGTCATCGAACCGTGCCGGAGTTGATCGAGGCGGTGAAGCGCGGCGTGATGCTCGCCGGAGGGCTCCCGGTCGAGTTTCCCACCATCACGCTGCACGAGTCGTTCGCGTACCCCACCAGCATGTACCTGCGCAACCTGATGGCGATGGATGCCGAGGAAATGATCCGCGCGCAGCCGCTGGATGCCGTGGTACTGATCGGCGGCTGCGACAAGACCGTGCCGGCGCTTCTAATGGGCGCGGCGAGCGCGAACGTGCCGGCTATCCTGATGGTGACGGGGCCCATGATCACGGGCGATTACAGGGGCGAGCGCCTCGGCGCGTGCACGGACTGCCGCCGCTATTGGGGAAAATTCCGCGCGGCGGAGATCGGCGAGCAGGAGATCAACGCGGTGAACGCGCAGCTCTGCCCGTCCGCCGGCACCTGCATGGTGATGGGCACGGCGTCCACGATGGCGCTCTGCTCGGAAGCGCTCGGCGTGATGCTGCCGGGCGGCGCTTGCATCCCGGCGGTGATGGCCGAGCGGTTGCGGAACGCGGAGGCGACCGGCGCGCGCGCGGTGGGGCTCGCAAAAGAGCGGCTGACGCCCGACCGGATCATGACGCCGGCCGCGTTCGAGAATGCGCTCAGGATGCTGCTGGCGATCGGCGGTTCCACCAACGGCATCGTGCACCTCGCGGCCATGGCGGGACGGCTCGGCATCGCGCTGGACCTCGGCGCGTTCGACCGGATGGGACGCAAGACCCCGGTGCTGGTGGACCTCAAGCCCACCGGGCAGCATTACATGGAAGACCTGTACAAGGCGGGCGGCGCGGCGGCCATCCTGAGAGAGCTGAAGGGGCTGCTCAATCTCGGCGCGCTTACGGTGAGCGGCAGGACTCTCGGCGAGAACATTTCCAACGCGCCCCCGCCATTTCCGCAGCAGGTCGTGCGTCCGATCCGAAAGCCGGTCTTCCGCGAGGGCGGCATCGCGTTCCTGCGCGGCAACCTCGCGCCCGGCGGCGCGATCATCAAGCAGTCGGCGATGGATCCGAAGCTGATGCGGCACGAGGGACGCGCGGTCGTGTTCGAGTCGCTCGAGGACCTGGCAAGCCGCATCGACGACCCGAAGCTCGACGTCGCGGCGGGCGACGTGCTGGTGCTGAAGCGCGCCGGGCCGAAAGGCGCGCCGGGCATGCCCGAGGCGGGCTACATCCCGATCCCGAAGAAGCTCGCGCAGCAGGGCGTGAAGGACATGGTGCGGATCTCGGACGCGCGCATGAGCGGCACCGCGTTCGGCTCGATCGTGCTGCACGTGACGCCGGAGTCGGCGGCGGGCGGGCCGCTTGCCCTGGTGCAAAACGGCGACCGCATCCGGCTCGACGTTCCGGCGCGCCGATTGGAGCTCCTGGTAGGCCAAGCCGAGCTGGCGGCGCGCCGAAAAAAATGGAAGAAACCGTCCCCGCGTCCCGAAGACCGCCGCGGCTATCGCAAGCTCTTCATGGAATCCGTGACGCAGGCGGATCGGGGGTGCGACTTCGATTTCTGCGCGGCGGAGCCCGCGACGCGCGTTCCGCGCAGGACGTAATGTCCGGTCAGCAAGCGCGCGCCTCAGGCCGCGACGGCGCATCGGGGTCGAGCAACAGCCCGCCGGCTACCACGATCCCGACCGCGGAACCCTCCCGGAGATCGAGGTCCTTGCCGGTGGCGACGCGCAGTTCCGTCTCGCCGAGCCGGATGCGGTATTCGAATCCGGCGCCGTAGAAGCTTCGCAGCACCACCCGACCCCGCAGCGCGCCATCGCTGTCCGGCGCGACCAGCCGAAGGTCCTCCGGACGCATGGCAAGCAAAACCTCCCGGCCGTCGGGAACGTAGGACGGGCGTTCAAGGATGATCGTTCCCTCGCCCCGCCAGCGCAAAGTAACAGCATCGTTTCCGGCGCTCAGGATCTGGCACGGCAGGTAGTTCACGCCGCCGATGAAATCCAGCACAAATGCCGTGGCGGGCCGCCGGTAGATCGCCTCGGGCGGCGCAAGCTGGTGCACGCGACCCGCGCACATCACGGCGATGCGGTCGGACATGGCGAGCGCCTCCACCTGGTCATGGGTGACGTACAGGATCGGCAGCCCGCTCTCGCGCTGGATCAGCTTGAGTTCCGCGCGCATCTGCTCGCGCAGCTTGGCGTCGAGGTTGGACAGCGGTTCGTCCAGCAGCAGCACCGAAGGCTCCAGCGCCAGCGCGCGGCCCAGCGCAACCCGTTGCTGCTGCCCGCCCGAAAGCTGGCTCGGCCGGCGCTGCTCCAGCCCTTCCATGCCGAGGATGCGCAGCACGTGGGCGACGCGCGCGGCGATCTGCGTGCGCGGCGTCCTGCGGACCTTGAGCGGGTAGGCGACATTGTCGAACACCGACATGTGCGGCCAGACGGCATAGCTCTGGAACACCATGCCGATGCCGCGTTCGTTGGGCGGCACGTCCAGCGGCTCCGCCGTGCGATAAACGACGCGGCCCCCGATTTCTATCGTTCCCGCATCCGCCGTTTCGAGCCCCGCCACGCAACGCAATGTCGTCGTCTTGCCGCAGCCGGACGGGCCGAGCAGCGAAAAAAACTCGCGCTCGGCGATCTCGAACGACACCTCATCAACTGCCAGCACCTTGCCAAACCGCTTGACCAGTCCCCGGACGGATACGACCGCGCTCATTTCTCTTTCCCCTCGGTCAGCCCGGCTCGTTCCGCGCGCCGCTCCTCCAGCCGGGCGAGCCACTGCATCAGCAGGTAGAGCACCAGGATCACCGGCAGCGTGAGCACCGCGAGGCCGGCCGCCCGCTCCGTGTGGCCTGAATCCGTCATCAGAAAGATCCAGACCCCGATCGTTTCCGAGCCGGAGGTCCAGATCAGCACCGAAACGGTCAGCTCGTTGAAGGCCGATATGAAGATCAGCACCCAGCCGGCCACCATGCCGGGCCGCAGCAGCGGCAAGGTAATATCCTTCAGAACGCGCAGGCGGCTCGCCCCGGCGGTCATCGCGGCCTCCTCCAGCGAGCCGTGGATCTGCTGCAGCGTGGCGCGCGTCGTCTGCAAACCGAACGCCATGTAACGCATGATGTACGCGACCAGCAGTATCCAGATCGTCCCGTAAAGGGTTGGCCCGACCGGCGGGTTGCTCCACGCGAGGATCATGGAGACGCCGATCACCGAGCCCGGCAGCGCGAAGGGTGTGATCCCCGCGACATCCAGCCAGTGCGCGGCGCGATACTTCGCTTTGACGGTGAGGTACGAGATCAATGCCGTCGCCGCGACCAGGATGGTCGCCGCCGCGGCGCCCAGTAACAGCGAATTGACGATGCCGCGGCGGGCCGCAGCGGTTTGCAGGACCGCGGCGTAGTGTTCGAGCGTCATATTGGCCCAGGAAAGGTCGGCGCCCCAGTAGCGCAGGAACGAGGTGAGGGTGAGCGCAAGCAGGGGCAACACCACGATCACGATTACCAGGATCACGAGTCCGGCGGTGACGAGCGCACGCCAGCGGCCAAGCCGTACCACGTTCGGCGTCACCGACTTTCCCGAGACCACGGTGTATTTGTCGCTGCCGCCCTCGGCGTAGCGGAAGCTCACCATCGAGACCAGCGCCAGCCCGACCAGCAGCATCGACATGGCGGTGGCGAGGGGCATGTTCGGGACCGTCAGCGCCTCGTAGATGCGCGTCGTCAGCACGTAGAAATGCACGCGCATGCCGAGCACGGCGGGAATGCCGAAGTTGTCGATCGACGACACGAAGGCGAGCAGCGCCCCCCCGTAAATCGCCGGGCGTACCAGCGGCAGCGTGATGTCGCGCATGATGCGCCACGTGCCCACGCCGGCGGACCGGGCGGCCTCCTCCAGGCTCGGGTCCATTCGCTGCAGCGCGCCGGCCACGGTGATGAGAACGAACGGGTATTTCGTGACGGCGAGCACGAAGATGATGCCCCATGGGGTATAGACGTCCCAGGGCACCGTGCCGGCGGCGAACAGCCAGCGCCAGGCCTGGCTTACCAGCCCCACCGGCCCCGCAAGCTGGACCCAGCCTATGGCCGCGAACAGCGGCGGGATCGCGAACGGCAGGACCAGAAGAGCGCGGAACAGGTTCTTCGCCGGGATGTCCGTGCGTTGTACCAGGAAAGCGCTGACGACGCCGATGGCCGCAGCCAGTACAGTGGCAAGCACCGAGACCCAGATCGAGTTCCATATCGCCACGTAGTTGCGCCGCAGGCCGAATACCTGCTCGTAATTGGCGAGCGATGCGGCGCCATCGACGATGAAGCTGCGAACGCTGACTTGCAGCAGCGGGTAGACGATGGTGATGAACACGAAAAACGAAAGGACCACGAACATCAAATGACGGTGGTCCAGCATGCGCTGCAGCGCGGCCGACAGCGGGTCCAGCGTGCGCGGAACGGCAATCGGTCGCGCGGTATGAGGCATCAGCGGGAGATCAACAGGCGCCGCGCCGCACGCGGCCGCTTACGGCGAAGCGGCCGCCGCGGCCGACCGTACTTCCCGGAAGTGTGCCGGACCTTGTCCCGACACACCCCTTACGCAAATCGAGTCCGACGGGCTGCCAAGGGCGGTCAGAACAACTCGGCAAAGCGTTTGCGCAGCTCGGCACCATGCTTTGCCATCCATTCATAGTCGACCGGCAGCACCTTGATCTCCGAGGGCGACGGCATTCCCGGCGGCGGAGCGATATCGCCGCGCACCGGCAGGTAGTGCATCGATACCAGCAGCTGTTGTCCTTCCCTGGACAGGACGAAATCGAGGAACACCTTGGCCGCCTCCGGATTGCGGGCCTTGGCCCCGATCGCCATCGGGCTCGCCAGCGACAGTGCGCCGTCCGTCGGGAAAACGAACGCCACCGGCGCGCCCTTGGCGGCTTCCGCCGCCATGACGTAGTCGATCCCCTTGATCACGGCGAACTCGCCGGAAGTCAGGCCGCGGGTCACGTCCCCGGTGCCGCGGACCACCTTCATCCCCGACTTCCGGGCTTTCTCGAACCATTGCCAGCCGAGCTTTTCGTTCTGGACAAAGGCGCCGAGCATGTTGAAGTTGGTCCCGGAATGCAGCGGGCTCGCTGTCGCCGCTCGCGGGCCGAATTCGAGGAATTCGTTCCAGGTCTTCGGCACCTTGTCTTTCGGAACCAGGCGGGTGTTGTAGGCGATTCCCATGTGGAAAATCCGCCCGGCGTAATACATGCCGTCCGGATCGCGCATCGTCTCGGGGATCGCGCTGGCGTGCGGCGACCGATAGGCCATCAGGGCGCCGCGCTGCTTCAGGTTCAGGAACATGGCTGGATTGGCGGTCCACATCACGTCCGCCCGCAGATCCCCGGCCTCGAGCTCCGCGAAGATGCGCTGTTCCAGCTGAACACTGCCGGCATAGAGCAGGTCGATCTTGATTTCGGGGTGACGCTTGTGGAATTCCGCGACGATCGGCTCGATGACACGAAGCACCATCGAGCTATAGAGCGATACGGTGCCCTTGGGCTGGGCCGACACCGGCGCGGCGAGCGCCATCGCGGCCGCCATCGTCAGCGGGATGAGTGCCTTGAGCTTCATGTGGAATCCTCCTGCATTACGCGGAATGATAGGAAAACGACGGGAAGGTCAATCCCCCCCGCCGCGAGCGCGCCATCCCAATGTGACGCCGCGGTGACGCTTCATCGCCGCCCCGCCAGGACGCCCGCGCTCGACCAAGGCTGCCGGCTCTGCCTCAGCGATGCCCGGGCGCTCCGCAACGGGCGAACCGGAGCATCATGCGGTTTCCGGGCGTGCCAAGTCAAGCGCGGGGCATGGCGGCGGGCTCCCACCGGGAGCGCTCTCGATCTGCTCGATGTTCAGATGATTTTCTTCAGCTTTTGATTTTGTTAATCTTGCAAATCCTGTCCATTCTGCTTTTGAAGCAGGTTCTGGGGCGCGAACGGCAGGCCGGCAACAAGCCCACAGGAGAAGGAAGCATGTCCCGCAAGCAACGCCGTGGGCGGCGCCGTTTCGCCGTCCGCCACTCGACCATACACGGGCGCGGCGTGTTCGCGCTCGCGCGCATCCGCAAGGGCGGCCGTATCGTGGAGTACACCGGAGAGCGCATCACGTCGGCGGAGGTGGACCGGCGCTACGGCGACGAGGACGACTATTCGCCGCACACGATGCTGTTCTGCGTGGAGGAGGACGACTACATCGACGCCACCCGCGCCGGGAACTCGGCGCGCTGGATCAACCACTCCTGCAGCCCGAACTGCGAGGCGGTGGACGAGGAGGGGCGCATCTACATCGAGGCGGTGCGCGGCATCCGGCCGGGCGAGGAGCTCACCTACGACTACAACCTGTTCCTGGACGAGCGGCACACGCCGGCGGCGAAGCGGGCGCATCCGTGCTGCTGCGGGTCGCGGCGGTGCCGCGGGACGATGCTCAAGGCGAAGCGTTAAAACCGGAAATTAGCCGCCAGGACGCCAAGGCCGCCAAGAAATTCGATACTAAATTCGAACCGCTAAGACCGCCAGGCGCGCCAAGGAAATCAGAATTCAATTGGAATAACGCCCGGCATCATGCGCGGCGCGGCAGCGACGTCGCACGCAGGCCGTGGTTGTGCATTTCCCATGAACACCTCACCATGCCCCCGCTCTGTAATTGCTGAGGATATCCCAAATGGCCTGAATCGTCTTGGACCGGAATCGTCGACCCCATTTCGCGTAGGCAGTAGTGGCGGCGCCATCGCGGAGAGTGATCGCGACCGAGGTGTACCCTTCGAGTTTCTGATCGGGAAGCGACACTTTCTCATTCGTCGGTTCTGAGACAACGGCGCCTACCAGGGCTCTGAGTGTTGACATGTCCTGTGGTGTCACCTGTAACGCGCTTTCAAACACTCTTGGTGCGCCCGCCCCTCCTGACATATGCCCGCCGGTGATTGAGCCGTCTGGCTTGACCGTCTTGTGAGCATAGCCCCAGCCCTGTGGATGCGATTCAATCCGTATCTCCGTGAAGTCCGGTGATCCAGCTGCGGGACCATTTATCGGGCACCCAAGCAAGCCGACGAACACCAATCCCGCCAGAGAGAGGCGCATTAAAGACTTCATATACTCGTCAGCACAACGCCGGATTCTCCCAGGTCCCACCAACTCTGCATGTGCTCATCCCCTGAGGTCTACTGGCATTAGTTGGCCGAAAAGTCGGTTTGCAAAGCGACATTCTGCGCTCCGACTTTTTGTTCTTCAACTTGATCAGGACGTTACGCTCCCGTGAGGCTAAAAAACGGCGACCGGGGACGTTTCTGGCGTCTTTGCCGCAATTTCTTCTTTTTGTTAATCCTGTAAATCCTGTCCATTTTGTTCTTGTTTTTCTTGGCGGTTCAGTATCAGCTCTTTGGAATCTCCTTCGCCGGGTCGATGAACGGCATCGGCACGACGGTCGCCTGGCGCGTGCCCGCGCCGGGAATATCGACCTGCAGCGCGGTCCCCAACGCCGCCTGCGCCACGGGCACCATCGCGAAACCGATGTTTTTCTTCAGGCGCGGCGACCACACCGCCGAGGTCACCGGCCCGACCGCCTTGCCGGCGGCGCTGGCGACCGGCCATTTTGTCGCGTTGAACGCGATGCGCGCGCCCTCGATCTCGAGGCCGACGAGCTTGCGGCGCGGACCCTCGTTGCGGATGCGCAGGAGCGCGTCGCGCCCGACGTAGGTAGTCTGCTTGTCCCGGTCCACCAGGCGCTCCAGGCCCACTTCGTAAACGTTGTTCTCGAGCGTCATGTCGGCGCCCCAGTTGAGGATGCCGGCCTCGATGCGGCGGATGTCGGAGGGGCCGGTCGGGCGGATGTGATAGGCCGCGCCCGCGTTCATGACACGCTCCCACAGTTCGCCGCCGCGGCTGCCGTCGCGAAGGTAAATCTCGTAGCCCACCTCGCCGGTCCAGCCGGTGCGCGTCACCACGACCGGGATCCCGTCGAGCTTTGTCTCGACGAACCAGTAGTAGCGGAGCTTCGTCACGGCGTCGCCGAAAAGCGCCTGCATGAGTTCCCTGGCCTTGGGGCCCTGCACCTGCAGGGGGGAGACGTCCGGTTCCGTGATGTTGACACTCAGCCCCGAGTTGAACGCCACCCCGCGCGCCCACAGCAGGACGTCGCTGTCGGCGAGGGCGAGCCAGAAGTGGTTCTCGCCCAGGCGCAGCAGCACGGGGTCGTTGATGATGCCGCCGTCCTCGGCGGTGATGACGATGTACTTGCCCTGGCCGACGGCGCACTTCGAGAGGTCGCGCGGGGTCAGCATGTTGGTAAAGGCGAACGCGTCGGGCCCTGTGATCTCGACCTGCCGCTCGACCGAGACATCCCACAGCGTGACGTGCTGGAGCAGGTGCCAGTACTCCGCCTCGAGGTCGTCGAAACAGATCGGGAACAGCATGTGGTTGTAGACGGTGTAGGCCTTCGCGCCGTGGCGCTGCGTGGCCTCGAAGAAGGGGCTGCGGCGCAGGCGGGCGCCGCGCTGGATGAGGGTCATATCAAACATGGCGACTCGCGGGTCGTGACTGGTGACTCGAAAGAACGATACAGCAAAGCAGGCGCAATGGCTCCCGATTGCCGCGAGCAGGCGAAAATGCAAGAAGAGACAGGGCAATTGACGCCGCCGGATCACCGGCGGCCGACTACAAACCGCGGATCACGACCCGCGAGCCGCGCATCCCTACATTTGTGACTGGATGTAGTTCTGCAATCCGACCTTTTGGATCAGCTCGAGCTGGGTCTCCAGCCAATCGATGTGCTCTTCCTCCCCGTCGAGGATTTCCTCGAGGAGCTCGCGGCTGATGTAGTCCTTGGTGGACTCGCAATAAGCGATCGCCTCCTGGTACATGGGGCGCGCCGACTGTTCGAGCTTCAGATCGCATTGAAGCATTTCGGGCACGGTCTCTCCGATCAGCAGTTTGTCGAGTTCCTGCAGGTTGGGCAGGCCCTCCAGGAACAGGATGCGCTCCATTAGCCTGTCGGCGTGCTTCATCTCGCCCGTCGATTCCTTTTGCTCCTTCTCGTGAAGTTTGTGCAGCCCCATGTTTTCGAACATCTTGGCGTGCAGGAAGTACTGGTTGATCGCGGTGAGTTCCTGCTTCAGGGCCCGGTTGAGGTAGGAGATGACCTTCTTGTCGCCTTTCATGCGCGTCTCCCGGTCGAGTGAGCTGACGCGTATAGCGTAGCAGCATTCGCGCGCGTAGTGAATCTCGCAACGCGCGCGAAAGTATGTGACTACAAGCTAGGCGGAAAGCGACCCGTGTGCGAGGAGAGCAGCGGATTTTTCTTCTTTGAGGATGGCGCGCACGTGGCACGCGCACTTGCCGCATTGCGTGCCGACGCCCAATTGTTTTCTCAGATCGCGCATTGAACCCCCGCCGTCATCGATGCAGGCGCGGATTTCGCGGTCGGTCACGGCGTGGCAGATGCAGACGTACATGAGAACCCCCTAACGTGCCCGCACTATACCGGACAAGAAAATGCTTGTAAATACTATTGCGAATCATTCTCATTTGTGCTAAAGTGACCCCAGTTCGCTTGGGAAAACAAGGCAGAAATGCCGACTATTCAGGCAGCTACGTGGACATCTCGAGTACGCTAACCGGGCAATAACGATCGTGAAGAGGCAGCGCACTCAACAATCTCCGACCATCCTGGCGGCAGTGATTGCCGTACATGCGACGCTGCTGCTGGCGCTGTTTTATCCCCAGCCTCGGATAAGCCCCGCCGAAGCAAGGGTGTTGCAAGTCAGCCTGATCACACTGCCGCGGCCCTTGCCCATGGCCCCGGCGTCGGTCGACCTGCAGCTGCAGCTCAAACCGTTGCGGGTCCAGCGGGCCGCAACGCCTCCGCTCGATGCACCCAGTCCCGTCGCCATCAGCCTGCCACCCGCGCCGCCTGCTGTACCTTTCCCCTTATCAGCGGAGGTCGCGAGCACGCTGCCGTCTCCTCCCACTCTACCCCTAGTGCCACCTCGTTTCGACGCGGCCTACCTGCAGAATCCGCCGCCGGCGTACCCCGCGCTCTCGCGCCGCCTTGGCGAGCAGGGCCGGGTGCTGCTGCGCGTCTTGGTGCGGCCCGACGGCGTGCCGGAAAGCGTGGAATTGCGGCAGAGCAGCGGTGCGTTCCGCCTCGACGAAGCAGCCCTGGAGGTGGTCAGGAAGTGGCGCTTTGTCCCTGCGCGGCAAGGCGACATCCCCGTGACCGCGGCGGTGATCGTACCCATTGTCTTTTCGCTTGAAGGTTAGTCGGATGCAGAGCCCCTACGGATTCTCCGCATTCATCCAGCAGCTCGACGCCATCGGCGTCACGGTGGTGCTGGTGTTGATCGCAATGTCGGTTGTTAGCTGGTATCTCATCGCGGTCAAGGCAACGCGCACCTGGCAGGTCCGCCGCCGCGGCGAGAGTGTCGTCACCCGCTTCTGGGACGCACCGAGCCTTGACGGCGCGTTCCAGCTGCTGCGCGGCCATCACGGCTACGAGCCAGCGGCGCAGCTTGCGACCGACGCAATTTCTGCGGCGCAACACTTTCAGAGCCATCGCCAGCAGGCCGAGCGCATCGGCGATCGCTCGAGCGTGGACGATTTCATCACGCGCGTGTTACGGCAGACCATCATCCGGGAAACCGCGCGCTTGGAGTCGGGTCTGACTGCGCTCGCATCAATCGGCAGCACCGCGCCCTTCGTGGGCCTGTTCGGTACGGTATGGGGGATCTACCACGCGTTGCTTGGTATTTCGACCGGCGGCTTCACTACGCTCGACAAGGTGGCCGGACCGGTGGCCGAGGCGCTGATCATGACCGCCGCCGGGCTCGCGGTGGCGATACCGGCGGTGTTCGCCTATAACGCGCTGACGCGCGCGAATCGCCTGATCATCGCGGAGATGGATGGCTTTGCGCACGACCTGCACACGTACCTCACTACTGGCGCTAAGCTGGACATCAATAGCACGCCCGGCGTGACGCGCATTCCAGCACGTTCCGCGCTGGCGGCGGAGGCCAGAGCATGATCGGATCCTTCAACGAAGAATTCGCCAGCCGGCCGATGAACGAGATCAACGTCACGCCGCTGGTGGACGTGATGCTGGTGCTGCTGATCGTGTTCATCGTGACTGCGCCGCTGTTTACCAATTCCATCAAAATCGACCTGCCGCGGGCCCGGACTGCGGTAAACCACGAGAAGCCCGATACCATTTCGCTCGCGGTCGACGGCGAAGGTCGCTTCTTCTTGAACAACCAGCCGGTGGACTGGTGGCAGCTCTCACAGAGATTCCGGGAAGTGGCGGACAGACAGCCGCAGCCGGAGCTGCACATCCGCGCCGACCGAGAGACGCGCTACCAGGTGCTCGCCGACGTGATGGCCGAAGCGCAGCGCATGAAGCTACG
Organism: Betaproteobacteria bacterium; assembly: GCA_016192825.1. GTDB lineage: Bacteria > Pseudomonadota > Gammaproteobacteria > Burkholderiales > SG8-41 > SG8-41. The sequence continues at coordinate 25,017 of JACPTK010000096.1, forward strand.
GCGAGTGGGTTTCGTGACCGACCCCAACGAGACGAGGTGACCATGCTCGGGTCTGCCATCGTCGTTTTCCGCGAAACGCTTGAAGCCGCGCTGATCATCGCGATCGTCATGGGTGCAAGCCGCGGCATTGCGGCGCGCGGGCGGTGGATCACCGGCGGCGCCGCGCTTGGAATCGCCGGCGCGCTGGTGGTCGCGCTGTTCGCTGGTGCGCTCGCACAGGCGGTGGAGGGACGCGGCCAAGAACTGTTCAACGCTGGCGTCCTGCTCGCAGCCGTCGCGATGCTCGCTTGGCACAACATCTGGATGAGTTCGCACGCGCGCAAGCACGTCGCCCAGATGCAGCATCTCGGGCGCGATGTGCGTGTCGGCGTCAAGCCGCTTTCGGCCATGCTCGCCGTGACCGCGCTCGCCGTGCTGCGCGAGGGCGCCGAAACGGTGCTTTTCCTGTACGGTCTGTGGGCGGGCGGCGGCGGACGCGGTGAGCTTGCGCTCGGCGCGATGGTGGGCCTGAGCGCGGGCGCGCTTGTCAGCGCCCTGCTCTACCTGGGTCTGCTCAGAATACCGTTGCGGCACTTTTTCACGGTCACCGGACTCATCGTGCTGTTGCTCGCGGCGGGACTTGCCGCGGGCGCCGCCGGCTACCTCACGCAGGCCGGACTGCTTGAGCCGATCTCCGAGCAGCTCTGGGACACGTCTGGCTTTCTCAGCGTGGAGAGCCTACCCGGCCGCATCCTGCACGTGCTCATCGGGTATCAGGATCGCCCCACAGGAATCCAGCTGCTCTTCTATGTCGCGACGCTCGTCACGATCGCTGCACTGATGCGCATCGTCAGCGCGCGGTCCGAAAAATTGCCAACTAAACCAGACCTCAGGGAGGAACCATGTCGTTGATTCGTCCGGTCCGCGTCGCGCTCGTGTCGCTCGCCGCGCTCATCCCGCATTCCGCCGCCGCGATCGAATACCCGATCGGTGCGCCACGCAACGTGGCGGGAATGGAAATCGCTGCCGTATACCTGCAGCCGATCGAGATGGAGCCCGAGGGCATGATGGCCAAGGCCTCGAAATCGGACATCCATCTGGAAGCCGACATTCACGCGCTCGCGAACAACGCCCACGGATTTTCCGAAGGCTCTTGGGTCCCGCACCTCGTCATCAAATACGAGCTCACGAAGCAGGGCGGCGCCGAGAAGATCGCGGGCGAAATGATGCCCATGGTGGCGAGCGACGGCCCGCACTATGGCGCCAACGTCAAGCTCAGGGGTCCGGGCAGATACAGGCTCAAGTATTTCGTCGCGCCGCCCAGCGCCAACAAGCAGGTCCACTTCGGCCGCCATACTGATCGCGCCACCGGCGTGCGTCCCTGGTTCAAGCCGTTCGAGGTGCAATACGAATTCACTTTCGCCGGCGTCGGCAAGAAAGGCGGGTACTGAGATGGCGGCGTCTGCTACACCGCCCGTTCCGACGCTCAGCGGGTCCGTGCCCGTCGTCGGGCTGGGAGCAAAAGTCGGATATTGATCGTCATGGCGCAACGCCTTGGCCGCGCGCTGGTCCTGCTCGCAACGGTGGCGCTCACCGCCGCGGCGGCGCAGGACCTGCCTGTCTTTCAGATCGTGATGAAAGACGGCCGCTTTTCTCCCGAGCGGCTGGAAGTGCCGGCAGGCAAGCGCCTCAAGCTGGTGCTGAAAAACGAAGGCCGCGGCCCCGCCGAGTTCGAGAACCTGAGCATGCGGGTGGAAAAGGTTCTCGCGCCGGGCGTGACCTCATTTGTGGTGCTGCATGGCCTCAAACCGGGCGAATACCGCTTCGTCGACGAGTTTCGCCCCGACGGCGGCAGCCTGACGCTGGTCGCGAAGTGATCGGATCATGGCTGATTCGGTAAGCATCCTCCTTGCGCCGCCGCGTAGCCCAATACTGGCGCGACTGGGCGAGGCGATGCGCCGGCATCGTCGTTTCATTCTCGCCATTCAATGGACGGTGGTCGCCGTCTACCTGGTCCTGCTGACGCTGCCTGCGTTCGCACCCCTGCCGCCCAGCAGCGGGAGCATTCTGTCCAACCTGACGCTGTTCGCCCAGTTCGCGTTCTGGGGCATTTGGTGGCCGTTCGTCATGCTGAGCATGATGCTCGTAGGCCGGGTTTGGTGCGGTGTGCTGTGCCCCGAAGGCGCGCTCAGCGAGTGGGTGAGCCGCCACGGGCTGGGAAAATCGATTCCCCGCTGGATCCGCTGGAGCGGGTGGCCCTTCGTGGCGTTCCTCATCACGACGGTGTACGGACAGCTGGTGAGCGTCTACGAGTATCCCAAGGCGGCGCTGCTGGTGCTGGGCGGCTCGACGGCAGCGGCCGTCGTCATCGGTTTCCTTTACGGCAAGGGCAAGCGCGTATGGTGCCGGCACCTCTGCCCGGCGAACGGCGTCTTCGCCCTGCTGGCGAAAATCGCGCCGCTGCATTTCCGCACCAATGAGGTGGCGTGGAAGCGTTTTCCAGGGCGCGCCGACAGCGTCGACTGCGCGCCGCTCGTGGACCTGCGCCACCTGCAAAGCGCTTCCCAGTGCCACGCGTGCGGGCGCTGCGCCGGCCACCGGGGCGCGATCGAACTCGCCGTGCGCCCACCCAACCACGAGATTCTGTCGCGCCCCCCGAACCGCGATGCCGGCGCGGCCGCCGTGCTGCTGATCTTCGGCGTGCTTGGCGTGGCGACCGGCGCGTTCCAGTGGACCCTGAGCCCCTGGTTCGTCGCCATGAAGCTGGCGGCAGCCGAGTGGCTGATCGCGCGTGACTCGCTGTGGCTGCTCCAGGCCAACGCGCCCTGGTGGATCCTGACGCATTATCCCGAGGCGAGCGATGTCTTCACCTGGCTCGATGGCCTGACCATCATCGCCTACATTTCCGGGACGGCGATCGTCGTCGGCACGACGACGCTGATTGCGCTGCTCGGCGCTCAGTTCCTCGCCGGCTGCGGGCGCTACGACTGGAAATCGCTCGCGATGACGCTGATTCCGCTCGCAGGCATCAGTATTTTCCTCGGCTTGTCGATGCTGACCCTGACCCAGTTGCGCGCCGAGGGCGTGACCTTCGCCTGGCTTGAGGAAGCGCGCGCCGCGCTGCTCCTCCTCGGCTTGGGCTGGTCGGGCTGGCTGGGCGCGCGCGTCGTCTTGGCGAGCCCGGCTGCGCGTTTACGCCGGCTCGCGGCCCTGGCCGTATACGCGCTGCCGCTCGCATTGCTCGGCTCTGTCTGGTACCTGGCGTTCTATGTCTGGTAGTCATTGCGCCATGATTCCGCCGCCGAAACGGGTTGCAAAGCCGCGACCCAAGCCGCCAGAACCAACGCCGGCGCTCACAGCGTCCCTGGAAGCGCCGTCACTAGTGCTCGCGCCTGCACCGCTGGTACACGAGGCGAGCGGCGAGTCACGGACGCGCGCGCGGATCGAGATCACCAGCACAGAGCTTTTCGCAGGCAACCGCGAAATCCAAATCCGCCACGCGGGCGAGATTTACATCCTGCGTCGGACCAGCAAGGGGAAACTGATCTTGACCAAGTAACTACCGTCAGCCAGCCAGTGGGTCCTCCTCGTGCACCGGGAGCCCAGTTAGCCCGCCACGGCACCATCCAAGGAGCTTCATCATGAATGAAACGTGGCGGTTCATCACCGTAATCACCCTCCTCATCGCCGTCGGCGTGCTGCTCCCATTCGCCGCCGAGGCGGCCGGCCTGCTCATCGCAGTTCCTGTTGTGGCTTGAGGAGAGTTCCATGGAACGGCCGGATCGCGACATACCCGAACCCGAGACGCTGTTCGCCGCCGCACTGTATCTCGCGACGAACTACGCGAAGACCGGATGCCCGATGCTGTGCAACCTCATCATGCGGCAGCTCGCATGCATTCGCAGCCATCCGAGCGAAGCCGTGCCGCAGGCATTGCGGGACGCCTGCGGCAGGCTGCTCGCCGAATGGGGCCGTATCGGCGCGGAGCGCGCGGCGGCACTGCACGAAAACGCGGTCGCGGCGGGGATCACGAGAGGCCGCGTGCACTGAAGCCGGACCGGCGATCCCGCCGTGTCGCGGCGCGAGCTCAACCCGCTCGCGCGTCGCGGGTCAGCAACGGCCACAAGGCATCGGCGCCCTGCTGCTGGACCTCCCGGCCGAGCGCCATCGACCATTCCGCCTCGTTGCCGTCCTCGTCGCGCCAGGCCCATAACCGCAGGGTCGAGTGGTGGAGTGGATATTCGTTCGTGACGCCGACCGCGCCGTGCACCTGGTGCGCGATCAAGGCCACTTCGCGCGCGGCATTCGCCGCGCATATCTTCGCTGCCGCGACCTCGGTGAGCGCCTCGCCCCGTCGTTCCACTGCGCCTGCGGCCAGGAAGGCGGCGGCAACAGCGACCGCGACCTCGCCTCCGGCGCGCGCCAGCTCCTGTTGCATGGCCTGAAACTGGGCGATCGGATGGCCGAACTGCACGCGCTGCTTCGCGTAGTCGATCGAGATTTCCAGCGCGCGCTCGAGCGCGCCCGCCATCAGCAGGGCGCGGCCCAGCGCGGCGCGCTGGCGCAGCGCGCGAGCCGTGACCCCGGCGGCCGCGGGCGCCGCGAGCAAGGGGGCGACCTGACGGAGCGTCACCTGATCCCTCGGCTCGTCCGCGAGATTGCGGCCCGGCGCAATCTGGCACGCGCCGGAGTCAACCATGACAACCAGCAGTTGACCATCGGCCTCCGCGAGGCCGACCAGGCGCGCGGCGATCCGTGCCCACGGCACGCGGGCGCGCACGCCCGACACCACCCAGCCGGTTCCCGAGCGCTGCGCGCTGAGCGGCGCGCCGGTCAACACCACCAGCGGGCCCCGCGGCAGCTCGAGCCCCGCGCCGGCGAGGAGCCAGTTGGCGAGCAGGGCCGTCTCGGCGAACGGCACCGGAGCCGCATAGCGCCCCGCCACCCGCAGCATCGCGGCAAGGTCCGACACGGTGCCGCCTGCGCCGCCAGCCTCCTCGGGCACGGACACGCGCGGCAATTCGGCGCTTTCCATGGTCGCCCACAGCGCCGCCGACCACCCGTCGCGCTTCGCGGCTTCGAGCATCTTGGCATCGACGTGGTCGGCGAACAGCCGCATCGCCGATTCGACCAGCATCGCGCGGATTTCGTTGGGCGCGTTCATGTGCGGGGTCCCAGGAGGCGGCGCGCGATCAGCGTGCGCAGAACCTGCGTCGTGCCGCCGCGTATGGTGGAGATCGGCGAGAACACGATGGCATCGGCCAGATGGCGCACAAAGGCGTCGGGGGCGTCGGGGTCGGGCTCCACGCCCACGAGCAGGCGCGCGGCATCGGTGATCTCCCGCTCGTAGAACGTCCCCACGTCCTTGAGCAGCGCGGCTTCCGTGGCGAGATCGGGCGTAGCATGTTTCGCTCCGCCCTCGCCGGGGATGCTGCGCTCGAGCGTGAGCGCGATGCCGAGCGACATGCGGCGCAGCGCCCAGAAGCGCGCCGTGAGTTTCCCGATGTGCTCCAGCGCGCGCGCGTCGGCCGTCTTCCCTAGCCGGCGGATCAGCTCGACCAGCAGCGGAAAAGTGATCATGTAGCGCTCAGGCCCGCTGCGCTCGAGCGCGAGCTCGGACGTGATCTGCTTCCATCCCTGGCCGACTTCCCCGACCACCATGTCGTCGGGCACGAACACGTTGTCGAGAAAGACTTCGTTGAAGTGGTGGAAGCCGTTCATCAAGAGGATGGGCCGCACCGTGACGCCGGGCGCGTTGAGCTCGACCACCAGCTGCGAGAGGCCCTCGTGGCGGTTTCCGGTGTCGGGCGAGGTCCGGCACAGCACGAAGAAGGCGTGCGCCTTGTGCGCCCAGCTTGTCCACACCTTCTGGCCGTTGACGCGCCAGCCGCCCGGGACGCGCTCGGCGCGCGTCTTCACCGAGGCCAGGTCGGAGCCGGAATTGGGCTCGCTCATGCCGAGCGCGAAGTAGCATTTCCCGCGCGCAATCGCCGGCAGGTATTTCTGCTTGAGCTTCTCCGAGCCGTAGCGCAGCAGGCCGGGCCCGATCTGCCGGTCGGCGAACCAGTGGGCGGCGCAGGGCGCGGCCGCGGCGAGCATTTCTTCCGTGACGACGAAACGCTCGAGATAGGAACGCTCCTGGCCGCCATAGCGCTTGGGCCAGGTCATGCCGATCCAGCCGCGGACGGCAACCTTGCGCGTGAAATCGGCGCTGAACTCGGCGTGGCCGACTTGCGGCGTGTAGGTCCCGGCGCGCGCCTCCTCCTGAAGGAAGGCGCGCACCTCCTTGCGGAGCGCGCGCGCCGCCGCCGGCAGTTCCAGGTCCGAGAAATCGACGGTGTCGAAGAACAAGCTCACTCCTTGCGGGCGAGTTCCAGCGCCACCAGGCTTTCCCGGTAGGCGTCGTACTGCGCCTTGAGGTATTCCGCGCCCTTGGCCGCGTTCAGGCCGAGTGTAGCCCAATGGTTCTTTTTCGCGAATTCCTTCCATTCGGGCCGCTTGACGAGGTCCGAGAACACTTGCTCCCAGTACTGGGCCTGCGCCTGTTGCATGTCCTTCGGACCGACGAGATAGTACTGAAGCTCGCCCACGACATCGGCGCCCTGTTCCCGCCATGTGGGCGTGGTGGCCAACGGCCCCGCCTCGTACCGTTGGGGCGCGGAAACCGCGAGCGTGCGCATCTTGCCGGCCTGGACATGCCCCAGGATGTTTCCGGGGCCGCCTACCACCACGTCAATGTGGCCCCCGAGCACCGCGACCGTCGCTTTTCCGCCGCCGTCGTGCACCACCGCTCGCAGCTGCTTGACGTCGACCTGGGCGGCCTTCGCCACGCGCGCGATCGCGATGTGATTGTAGTTTCCGGCCGATATCGCAAAGGCAAAGCTCACCGACGTCGGATCGGCCTTCAGCCGGGCGATCAGGTCTTTCCCGCTGCTGATCGCGGAATCCGCTCTCACGGAAAAAACATTGTAGTCACTGAACAGCACCGACAGCAGGGCAAAGTCCGTGTAGTTGTATTTCGTGGAGCCGAGAATATGGCCCGTGAGCAACGATCCGCTGGCCGTGGCGATCGGGGCGGATCGGCTCCCGACGCTCTTGCCCAGGTACGTCAAGGCGATTGTGCCGCCGCCCCCGGCCTTGTTCACGACGCTCAGCGGCGCCGGAACGAGCTTGTTCTCGTCCAGGATGCGCGCCGACATCCGCGCGAAGCGGTCGTGAACGCTCCCGGGACCAGCGGCAACCACCAGCTCCACCGGCTCGGACGGCCGCCAGCTCGGCTCCGCAGCCGATACCTCGCACGAGAGAACCGCGGCCGTCACCATCAGTAGCACCTTCTGACAAGGCGTTTTCATTGGATATTCCTCCATGGTTGTTGTACTGCACTTCACGCTTGTAGCCGTCACCTCGCTGTCCGGGCGCTTCGCAGCGCGCGCCTCTTGTTTCTCCACAATCGGGTCGTCCCGCCGGGCGCTCCGTTCCGCATCCCATCGCGCGATTCGCGCCTCGAATCCGCTGGCGACGATCGGCAGCAGCCCTGCACCCGCGCTAGGCCGGGCGGAATTTGGGTATCGCCGCCTCCTCGCTGATGTCCTCGAAGTAAGCTTCAACCTGCATGCCGATGTGAACTTTTTCCGGCGGGCACCCGGTGAGCTGGCCATACATCCGGGGACCATCGTCCAGCTCGATGATGCACAGCACGACCGGCAAGTCGTCCTTCCAGGCCGGGAAGTTCATCATGACGGTGTGGGCCACGGTATGCGAGTAGATGGTGCCCCGCGGCTTCACCTCGACCCACTCCAGGCCGCGGTCTCCGCACTCGATGCACCAGGGCTTGGGATAGAAGTTGAGGGTGCCGCAGTGCTTGCACTTCTGCATCACCAGCTTGCGATTCTTGGCGGCGGCCCAGAACGGACGCGTGAGATCGCTGATCTCGGGCAGGGGCTTGCCGGGAGTATGCTGTGCCATGGTCTACGCCTCGGATCCAAGGATTAACGTAACGCAGCTCCTGTTGTTGCGCGCGTAGGTCATGCCGCCAAACCCGGACGCGGCGGCAACCGCGGCGCCCTTGACCTGACGCTCGCCGGCCTCGCCCCGCAGTTGCGTGACGGCTTCGATCAGCGGCATGAAGCCGCCAATGGCGCCGCCGGGCTGGCCGCCCGAGAGCTGGCCGCCATCCGTGGAGATGGGGAAGTCCCCTTGGCAGGTCAGGTTCCGCTCGGCGACAAACTGCGCGCCTTCCCCCTTTTTGCAGAAACCGTAGTCTTCCATCTGGATGAGCACGATCATCGGGTAGTCGTCGTACGGCTCGAAGATGTCGATGTCCTTGTGCTGAACGCCCGCCATCCTGAACGCGTCCGGCGCCGCCTGCGCGAATCCCGTCATGGTGATGTCGGGGCGGGTCCGGGAGCCGTGGTAGTAGTTGTTGACCTCCCCGAACCCGAGCAGGTAGACCGGCCTGTCGGTGATCTTCCGGGCCGTCTCGACCGAGGTGACGATGTACGCTAGGCCGCCGTTGACCAGGGGAACGCAGTCGAGCAGCCGCACGGGATCGGACAGAAGGCGCGAGGCCAGATACTCCTGCACGGTGAACGGCTGGCGGTAGATCGCGCCGGGATTGAGCGAGGCATGGTAGCGCGTGGCAACGGCAATCTTGCCCAGGGCGTTGCTCAGGCGCTCGCGCGTGATCGGGTACTGGTGCATGTAGCGGGTCTGCACGAGCGCAAACTGGCCGTTGGCGCCCATCACGCCGAAGGGCCCCTGGAAATCCCAGAAGACGCCGCGCGTGCGCTCCGGGGAGAGGGGCAGGCCCGGCGCGACCGATGGGATGGTGCAGGGCGTGTCGGCGCCCAGGACCAGCACGCGATCCACGACGCCGGCATGAATCAGCGCCGCGGCGCGAACCAGCAGCGCGGCCGCCGTAGCGCCGCCCTGGTCGCCCCGCAGCAGGATCTTGGGGCTGATGCCCAGGCCCTCCGCGACGGCCGCCGACCAGTTCACCGTGTGGCTCGCTTCGGCATGGGCCACACCGAGACCTTGGTTGTCGAACTCGTTCTTGCTCATGCCCGCCTTGCGCAGGGCCAAGTCCGCGGCCCACGCAAGGTATTCGTCGATCGTGGGCAGGTGCTCCCCGGGCTTGGCCCGGCTGTAGGGTGTTCTCCCATAGCCGACGATGGCTACTTTTCCGCGCATGCGCTCACCTCGTGTTGGTCGTTCATGCCAGCTGCTCCTATCCGATCGCGGGCGCCCGTTCCGCCCGGCGCGTGTCCCGCGCCGCTGCTTCCAGCATCTCGTTCACCCGGGTGAACTTTTCCCTGGGCTTTCCCGCGGCCTCGCCGCGCAGCACCTCCGCGGCGTCGATCTTCTGCCAGTCCGACCAGCCCACCACGCGTATCCCCCGGGCCGCGAGCAGGGCCGATAAGCCGTCGGCGCCGCTTCGCGCGCCCGCCGACAGGCCCGGCAAGTCCGACAGCAGCGATGTCACCGTGGCCACGCTGTCGGCGCGATTGGTGCCGATGATTCCGGTCGGCCCGCGCTTGATCCAGCCCGTCACATACAGGCCCGGAACGACGCTCTCGCCCTCGACGACGCGTCCGTCCCGATTCGGGATCACGCTCCGCTCCTCGTCGAAGGGGACGCCTGGAACGGCGGCGCCCCGATAGCCGATGCTGCGAAACAGCACACCGCAGGAAAGCTCCTCCACCTCGCCCGTTGGGCGCGCAACCTGCCGGAAAGGATCCCCCTCGAGACGGTTACGCATCAGGGCCACGCCTTCGAGCCGCTTTCCGCCCTTCAGCGCCGCCGGACTCCTGAGGAACCGGATGTGGCAGCGCCGCCGCCGCGTCGGCGCCGGGCGCGCGGCGAAGCCCTGGAGCACTTCGTAGCTCTTGAGGCTTGCCCGGCTTTGCCGGTCCGCCAACTCGTCGCGGCTCGCCGGATTCAGTTCAAGATCGCCCGGCGCGACGACCGGGTCGCAGTCTGCCAGCTCGCCAAGCTCCCTGAGTTCCTGATGCGTGAACTTCGATTGGGCCGGGCTGCGGCGCCCGATCATGTAAACCTCGCGTATCCGGCTCCGTGCGAGGACCTCGAGCGCGTGCTCGGCGATGTCGGTTCGCCGGAGCTCGTCCACAGTCTTGCAAAGAATCCGGCAGACATCGATCGCCACATTCCCCTGTCCGATGACCACGGCGCTGTCATGCGACAGGTCGAACACCCGATCGCGATAGTCGGGGTGGCCGTTGTACCATCCGACAAACTCCGTCGCCGCGTGGCCGCCCGCCAGATGTTCCCCCGGGATCCCGAGCTTCCGGTCAGTCTCCGCGCCGCAGGCGAGGATGACGACGTGGTAGCAGGCCTTCAGCTCCTCCACGGTGAGATCACATCCCACCGTGACGTTGCCCAGGAATCGAAATTGCGGGGACCCGGCGATCTGCTGATAGACACGTATCGGTTCCTTGAGCTTCGGGTGATCCGGGGCTACGCCGCTGCGCACCAGCCCAAAGGGTGAGGGAAGACGCTCGAACATGTCGACGAGGACCACTTGTTCCGATTCGAGCAACGCCTCGGCAGCGTAGAAGCCGCTCGGGCCACTGCCGACGATTGCCGCTCGCACCGGATTGCGCGCTGTCCCGAGTTTACTCACGCTGCGCCTTTCCCGTACCAATTAGGCCATCGAACGGCAACGGCCGAGGGCGGCCCGTTCTACTCAAATCCCAACTGCTTTTTCCGCTCTTCCGCACCCGGATACGGCTCTTGCTTCTTACTTATCACCGGCAATCGGGGCGCGCGTTCGGCATTGATGGCGATCCAGCGCCGCTTCTCCTCGGGAATCGGATCCTCGTAAATGGCCTCGACCGGACACGTCGGTATGCAGGCGCCGCAGTCGATGCATACCGCCGGATCGATATAAAGCATCTCGTCATCGCCATGAAAACAGGCGACCGGACATACGGTTACACAGTCGGTATAACGACAGCGTTGGCAATTATCGGTTACGACGGTTGTCATTGAGTCCTCTACTTTTCGGTCGTGTCTTTACTTGCTTGCGCGCTGACCCGGAGTACCGCATCCAGCGCCCAGGCGCCGCGCCCCTCGGGGAATACCCTGAGGGGATTGATCTCGACGTCCTCGACTTCCGGATGGCTCGCGAGCAGCCGCGCCACCGCCTCGATGCAGCGTGCGGCCGAATCGATGTCCGCCGGGGGGTTGCTCCGGTTTCCGGCCAGCACGGGGTGGATGCGCAGTTCGCGCAACATTTCGGCGGCTTCCCCGTCCAACAGCGGCAGGACGCGGATCGTCGCATCCCGCATCACCTCCGTGTAAATGCCGCCCGAGCCAACCATGACCACGGGACCGAAAACGGGGTCGCGCCGTCCGCCGACGATGAGTTCGATGCCGTCTTCGGCCATCGGCGTAACGAGAACCCCTTCGACCGGCAGCCCCGGGATGTGAGCCGCGGCCCTCTGCACGATGGACCTGTATGCGGCGATTAGCTCGCTCTTGTCCCGGATCGCCAGCGCCACCGCACCCGCTTCGGTCTTATGCATCAGCCCGGGCGAGCTGACTTTCAGCGCGACCGGGTAGCCGGCCTGCGCGGCAAACGCCGCGGCCTCCTCCTCGGACGCGCACAGACGCTCATTCGGGACCGGGACACCCCATTCCCGCAGTACCGCCTTCGCGCGCGCTTCGGAATAGCCGCCGGGCGGCGCCTTCAACCGCTGGCCGCGCCCGGGGCGCGGCAGCGCAAAGCTGCGCGGCTTGCGGCTTCGGGATTCGGTGAACGAGGCCAATGCCGCGAGCGCCCGGACGCTGCGGGTGGGGCTCGACAGGACCGGCACCCCTTCATTGCGCAGGCGCTCGATCTCCTGAGGGGGGCCCGCAGTCCATGCCGCCACCAGCGGCTTGGTCGCGGTGCGCGCGAGATCGCGCAAGGCGTCGGCGATCTTCGCGCCGCGGCGGCGCGCGAGCCCCAGGTACAACAGCACCGCGTCCGTTTCCGGGTCATCGAGCAGGCACTGGAGCGCCCGTCGCAGCATCTCGATCCCGGGATCGCCGAGCCGGAGAAACTGCCCGGTCATGTCGACGGGATTGCGCGCGGAGCCGAAAGCGGGAACAACCTGCTTCAACGCATTCCCCGTTTCCGGCCGCAGTTGTGCCAGCTGCAGGCCGTGCGTTGCCAGCGCATCCGCGATCAGCACCCCCGCGCCGCCGGAATTGGTCACCACGGCCACGCGGCGTCCCGCCATGCTGCGCTTCCAGCGCATGACGTTCAGCAAGTCGAGCATGGCCTCTTCGTCGGTCACCCGTATGACACCCGTCTGCCGGAACGCGGCGTCATACACCTCGTCGTCCCCGGCAATCGCCGCCGTATGGGAGAGGGCGGCCGCGCTCCCGCCGGGCGTGCGCCCGGTCTTGATCAGCATGAGCGGCTTGCCGTTCTGGCGCGCCTGCTCCGCGACGGCGAGGAACCGCCGTCCGTCGCGCAGCGCCTCGATGTAGCCCGCCACCATGCGAACGTCCGCGTCTGCGACCATGCCCGCCAGGCAATCCGTGATCGTGACGTCGATCTCGTTTCCCGTCGACGCGAAGTACTTGAACCCGATCCCCTGTTCGGCCGCGAGCGAGAAGATGAACGTCCCGAACGCGCCGCTCTGCGACGCGAATCCGACGGGCCCCGGCTTGATCACGCCGTCGGGGAGCTCGAAACTCTGGCTGAAGTTCGCGATCAGGCCATCCGCAACATTTGCCACGCCCAGGGCGTTCGGCCCCACCAGCCGCATGCCGGTCCCCCGAATGAGGTCCTTGAGCGCGCGCTCGCGCTCGGCGCCTTCCGGGCCGGTCTCGGCGAAGCCCGAGCTGAATACGACCGCCTGCTTGACGCCCTTCTGCAGGCAGTCCCAGATAGCCTGCAGCACCTCGCGATACGGGACCGCGACCACCGCCATGTCGACGGGATCCTTGATTGCGGTAAGGCTGGGGAAGCAGGGATGGCCCTGGACCTCGCGGTACTTCTGGTTGACCGGGTAGACCCGTCCGCGATAGCCATAGCGCTGAAGAAAGCGCACCAGCTTGCCCCCGAGCTTGTTGTCATCGGGCGACGCGCCAATGATCGCGATGCTGGAGGCACCCAGCATGACGCCGCCGCCGCTGCGGACGGTATTCACGGCCTGGCTCTCCTCCTGGGCGCTCGCGATCTGGGTTGAGGTCATCGCTGTTTTCGGCATCTGGGCAGGCTTTCGGGGTCCCGTGCAAAACGTTCCGTCAAGGCTTCCAGGCGTCTCTTAAATCGCGGTCAGGTCAGGCGGTTGCGCCGATGCTCAAGGCGTATCCCGTGGCGACGGCCTTCTGGTTAAGCTCCTTCCCGCGGGCGATGCGCTCATCGACTACCGCCCGGACGCTGTCCTGAGTCAGGAGACCGGACAGTCGCGCCACAACCGCGACGGCGATGACGTTCGCGACCACGCGCCTGCCCAGTCCATCCGCCATCTCCGCCAGGCGAACCGCGTGCACGGTGCGGCCCCCTTTTTCCGGCAGGCGCGTCACGAACAGGGGATCGTAGATGAGCGTGCCGTCGGGTTTCAGGTACTTGAGATGCGCGTCGAGCGCGTTCTGGTGCAGAGCGACCAGAATGTCCGGTGCCGTGACCCATGGAAACATCACGGGCTCGTCGCTGATCCTGACATCGGCGACGGCCGGACCGCCCTGGATCTCGGAGCCGTAGAACTGGGACTGCGTCGCGAACAGGCCTTGCTTGACGGCGGCCGCCGCGAACAATTGCCCGGCCATCACCGAGCCCTGGCCGCCGGTGCCGGCAATTCGCAATTCGATCAACACAAGAGAAGCCTCCTCCCTAGCTAGCGGGCAACTGCCGAGCACAACGCGATGATTTCCTGAGGAGTAATGAACCGGGTGTTGATGTGCTGGAGCGGCAGGATCGGAACGCCCGTGTTGTTCAGCGCCTTGCCGACTTCGCCCAGCAGCTGACCGCGGCTCATTTCCGGCACGATCACCGCCTTCGCGCGGGCGGCATGCGCGCGAACCTCGGCGTCCGGGAACGGCCAGACGGTCGTGAGCTTGAGCAGGCCCATGCGGATCCCCTGTTGCCGCGCCAGGTGGACGGCCTCCTTGGCGACCTGCGCCATGATGCCGTAGGCGACCACCAGGATCTCGGCATCGTCGGTCCGGGTGGCTTCCGTCATGACGACCTCGTCCCGGTGGGACAGAACCTTTTCGTGTATGCGCCGGATGAAGAAATCCAGCTGCACGCCCTTGTCGCGCGTGAACTCGTCCGCGTTGTAGCCGTCGGGGACATGGGTACTCCGCCAGGCCCCGTTCTGATAGAAGTAGGTGGCGCGGTACTCGGATCCGACGTCGGCCATGGGCGGGACGTCGTTGACGGTCCGCGCATCGTACGTCAGGTAGCCGTCCACGGGACCCGACGGACGCGGCCGCTCCTGCAACTCGATGCCGCCGGGGTCCGGCGTCTCGACGGTGTCGCGCAGCAGCCCCAGGAACAACTCGGTCAGAATCACCACCGGGACCCGGAACCTCTCGGAGAAATTGACCGCCTTGATCGTCAGGCTGTGCGCCTCGGACACCGTCGAGGGCGCTAGCACGATGCGCATGTAGTCGCCGTTGCTGCCCCAGCGGGATTGCATGAAATCCATTTGCGCCGACGCGGTCGCCACGCCGGCCCCCGGGCCCACCCGCTGCACGTTGATGACCACAATGGGAATCTCGGAGGCTGCCGCGTCGCCCAGCCCACCCTGCATCAGGGAAAAACCGATGCCGGAGGTGGCTGTGATCGCCTTGACGCCGACGAGAGACGCTCCCATGCAGGCATGAATGCTCGCGATCTCGTCCTCCATCTGTATGCAAACGCCGCCGACGCCGGGCAAGCGCCGCGACATGGCTTCGAAGATTTCGGTGGCCGGCGTGATGGGGTAGCCGGCGAAGAAGCGCACTCCGGCGGCGATGGCGCCCTCGCAGAAAGCCTCGTTGCCTAACATGAGCCTGCGCTCACCCATCTGGATCTTCCTCCGTTCTGGCGGTGACAAACTGCCCGTGCAGGGGGCGGCGCCCCCGGTTTCGTTCCCTACGCGTGCCGTGGTTCGCGCGCCTGCTGGTTGTCCTGCTGGACCCGGCGTATCAGGTCGTAGTACTCGGCGCAGAATTCCGGCCGGCTTGTGTCTTTGTAGATCTCGCCGATGATCCACTTGCCCTTGAGTTCCTCGGGCTTCATGTTGGCGGCGGTCGTCACGGGCACCGAATTGTCGCGGAAGAGCTCGAGCATGGACACGGCGTCCGGCGTGCCATTGCGCTTTCCGTACAGCACATGACAGTTGATCAGGACTTCGATGACCGCGAACCCCTTGTGCTGAATGCCGTCCGCGATCAGTCGCGCGGTCATCACGGGGTGGAAGGAGGTACTGCGGGCGATATAGGTCGCGCCCGCCCCGCGCGCCAGATCGTAAATATCGAACGGATTCTCGGGGCAGCCGTAGGGGGACGTTTCCGTGATCGCTCCCTTGGGAGTCGTGGGGCCGTACTGTCCACCGGTTTCGCTGTAACCGAAGTTATTGAAAACGACCACGGTAATGTCGATGTTGCGGCGGGCAGCGTGGATGAAATGGGAGGCGCCGATAGCCAAGGCATCGCCATCGCCCTGAAGCGTGAGCACGGTCAACTCGGGCCGCGCCATTTTCATGCCCATGGCGACCGCGACCGCGCGACCGTGGGGGCCGTGATAGCCGCTGAGCCCCAGTTGCTCGCCCATCACGGTATAACAGCCGCTGCCGCTGGCGTACGCCACCTGGCGGGGGTTCAGCGCCAGGGATTCGATGGCATTGGCGACGGCCGCCTGGCCGATCCCCAATCCGCACCCGGAACAATAGCGCCAATGGCCTGACTGGGGTAGATTGGAGTACTTGTTCCATAACGTCTTGATTGGTATCTGGGCGATTCCCATAGGCGTAGGCCTTTATCGGTTCAGCAATTCAGGTCTTGACCTGCACTTCGACCGCCCACTCGGGGCACAACAGCTTGCACAAATTGCATCCCGTGCACGCATCGATATTGACGACTTTTGCCTTCCTGAGGGGCGGGGCGGACGCCAGTACGCTGGTGGGGCAGAATCTGACGCAGATGTCACAGGAGCGGCAACCGGATTCGTTGATGATGACGTCGAACCGTTTCCGGGCTGTGGTGGCGGCCATGTCCGCGTGGTCCTTTATGCCTGCGAGTGGACTGCGTCGTGTCTCCGGATCTGCCGTAATCGCGCGATGCGCCAGGGCGTCGCGACGACCCTTACGGCACCGATGTTGACACCGTTTCTCGATTACTGCAATTATCTAATATTCATCGTACGATAACTTTAGTTATCGCCATGCACCTGCGCGACCTCGAGTATTTTGCTGCCGTGGCGGAGCACAAGAACCTGCGGCGTGCCGCGGGCGTGCTCGATCTGAGCCAGCCGGCGCTCAGCAAGAGCCTGCGCCGCCTGGAAAAATCGATGGAGACGAAGCTGGTGAAGCGGACGCCCAAGGGCGTCGAGCTGACCGATGTCGGCTCCGCGCTCCTGGTGCACGCGCGCCGGCTGCGTTTGCTGCTCGACGACGTCGGGCGGGAGGTGGCGGACCTGAAACGTGGGCGCGCCGGTCACTTGCGGATCGGCGCCGCGCCGCCCTTTGTCGAGTTCCCGGTGACGCCGGCCTGTACCGCGCTGATGCAGGCGTCCTCCAAGGTCACGCTGAGCATCGCCATGGGGGGCAACGAGGTGCTGCTCCCGGCGTTGCGAAAGGGGGAGTTGGACGTGATCGTCAGCGGCATACCGGCGAACCCGTACGAGAACCTGGTCCAGGAGCGCTTGTTCGACGATGCGTTCGCCGTCTACGCATCTGCCGGTCATCGGCTGGTCGGGCGAAAGCGCGTGACCTTCGCGGATCTTGCGCGGGAGCGGTGGGCGCTGACAGCGCCCAATACGCTGGCGTACCACTTGCTGCACCAGCTGTTCGAGGAGGAGGGCCTTCCGCCCCCGACCATCGCCATGGAGACCGCCTCCATCCTGCCCAAGATTGATCTCGTGGCCTCCACCGACGTGCTGGGGTTTACAGCCCGGCGACTGGTGCGGGGCGCCGCCACACGCTTCCGTCTCGCGGAGTTGCGCGTGAAGGGGCTTCCCCGGATTCGCACCGTTGGCGTCAGTTACCGCAGGGAAGCCTATCTTTCCCCGGTGGCGCGCGGCTTCATCGAGACCCTGACCTCAACCGCCAGGAAAACCGCGGCCGGCCTTGCCCAGTTGCCCATTGAGTAGCGTATTGCCGGGCGCAGAACGCCGCCCAGGCGCTCGAGCCGGATACATTTCAATCAGTTGATCCGGCCGCAACGCACCGGTGCGTTCGTGAAGCCCGATCTGAAGTACTAGAAATTTCTCGGACGTGGGTCCGATAAATTCCTGCAGGAGATCTCGGATCAGGTCATCCCGGCGGACGCCGGGATCCAGGACAACGAAGAATTCACTGGGTTCCGGCGTTCGCCGGAATGACGGTTTGCTTAAGCGGCGGCGCGGGAAGCGCGCCGGATTCACGGCTGTCGGAAGATCAGGCGGCAACGCACCGGCGCATTCGCGAGCTCCGGGGTCGCATCCCGCGGCTCAAGCCGCGTGAACCTGCTCCGCCCTCCGCTCGCGCTTGCGCTCGTGCTCGAGCAGCAGGCGCTTGCGGATGCGGATGGACTTCGGGGTGATCTCGACCAGCTCGTCGTCTGCGATGAACTCGACCGCAGACTCCAGCGTGTGCCGGATCGGCGGCGTCAGCAGGATCGCCTCGTCCTTGCCGGCGGCGCGGATGTTGGTGAGCTGCTTGGTCTTCACCGGGTTGACGACGAGATCGTTGTCGCGGCTGTGCAGCCCGACGATCATGCCCTCGTAGAGCGGCTCTCCGGGATTGACGAACATGCGACCGCGCTCCTGCAGCTTCCACAGCGCGTAGGCGACCGCTTCGCCGTCCTCCGCAGACACCAGCACGCCGTTGCGGCGCTCGGTGATCTCCGGCTTCATCGGGCCGTAGTCGTCGAACACGTGGCTCATGATGCCGGTGCCGCGAGTCATGGTGAGGAATTCGGACTGGAAGCCGATCAGGCCGCGCGCAGGGATGCGGTAGTCGAGGCGCACGCGGCCCCTGCCGTCGGGCTGCATGTCCTGAAGGTCGCCGCGGCGCGCTCCGAGCGCCTCCATCACCGCGCCCTGGTGCGCTTCCTCGACGTCCACCGCGAGCATTTCATACGGCTCGCATTGGACGCCGCTAATTTCTTTTACCAGCACGCGCGGGCGTGACACCGCCAGCTCGTAGCCCTCGCGGCGCATGTTCTCGAGCAGGATGGTGAGGTGCAGCTCGCCGCGGCCCGAGACCTTGAATACGTCCGGGTCGGCGGTGTCCTCGACGCGCAGCGCGACGTTGCTCATGGTCTCGCGCACCAGGCGCTCGCGCAACTGGCGGCTGGTGACGAACTTGCCGTCGCGGCCGGCGAACGGCGACGTATTCACCTGGAAATGCATGACGAGCGTGGGCTCGTCCACCTTCAGGAGCGGCAGCGCTTCCGGATGCTCGGGATCGGCGAGCGTCACGCCGACGCCGACCTCTTCGACGCCGTTGACGAGGACGATGTCGCCGGCCTGCGCTTCCTCGGCGAGCACGCGCTCGAGCCCCTTGAACACCAGCACCTGATTGACCTTGGCGATGACCGGCGTGCTGTCAGGGCCGTGCAGCACCGCCACCGGCTGGCCGGAGCGGATGCGGCCGCGGTTGACGCGCCCGATGCCGATGCGCCCGACGTAGCTCGAGTAGTCGAGCGAGCAGATTTGCAGCTGGAGCGGGCCGTCGGGATCGTCGGCGCGCACCGGCACGTGCGCGAGGATTGCCTCGAACAGGGGGCGCATGTCCGGGTCCTGCCTGCCCGGGTCAGTGCTCGCCGTGCCGTTCAGCGCGGAGGCGTAAATGACGGGGAAGTCGAGCTGCGCCTCCGTGGCGCCGAGCTTGTCGAACAGATCGAACGTATGATTGACGACCCAGTCGGCACGCGCCCCCGGTCGGTCCACCTTGTTCACCACGACGATGGGCTTCAATCCCAGCGCCAGTGCCTTGCGCGTTACGAAGCGCGTCTGCGGCATCGGGCCCTCGACCGCGTCCACCAGCAGCAGCACGCCGTCCACCATGGACAGCACGCGCTCGACCTCGCCGCCGAAGTCGGCGTGGCCGGGGGTGTCCACGATATTGATATGGGTGCCGGCGTAATTGACCGCGCAGTTCTTGGCGAGGATGGTGATGCCGCGCTCGCGCTCGAGGTCGTTCGAATCCATCACCCGCTCGACCACGTGCTGGTGCGCAGCGAAGGTGCCGGACTGGCGCAGCAACTGGTCGACCAGCGTGGTCTTGCCGTGGTCGACGTGGGCTATGATCGCGATGTTTCGGATGGCGCGGGGCATGTGTGGCGGCCCTGATTGCAAAAGGGCGCGATTGTAGCACACTAATCACGCTACTTCCTTGAATTTTCTCGACGTTCTCAGTAGAGTGCAGGACAACCATGACACCGTTTGAATTGCTCGAGCCGCGCACGCTTCGCGAAGCGGCCGCTCTGCTCGCCTCCGGGGACGCCACGGTGCGCCCGTTCGCGGGCGGTACGGCCGTCATGCTCATGATGAAGATGGGAGTGCTGCGGCCCACGCGGCTCGTCAGCCTGCGCGCGGTCGAGAAGCAGTACTCCGGCATCGGGGCCGGTGCCGACGGCGCGCTCCGCATCGGCGCGATGGCGACATTGTCCGCACTGGAGCGGTCGCCGGTCATTCGTAACGAGGCCCCCGTTATTGCCCGGACGCTGCGCACGCTGTCGAATGTGCGCGTGCGCAATGTGGCGACCGTCGGCGGGCACCTGGCCCACGCCGACCCGCACATGGACCTGCCGCCGGTGTTGATTGCGCTGGGAGCGAGCGTGACCACCGTGGATGCCGCGGGCGGCCGGACGATACCGCTGGAGAAGCTGTATAGCGGCTACCTCGAAACGTCGCTCGGCCGCGGCGAGCTCATAGCGGAGGTCTCGGTCCCGCGCCAGGCCCCGCGCCGTGCCGCGTATCTGAAATGCACCACGCGCTCCGCCGACGACTGGCCGGCGCTCGGCGTAGCCGTCGTTCTCGACACCCTTCGGGAAACTGAGGGCGCCGCAGTGCGCGAGGCCCGCATCGTCATCAGCGCGGCGACCGACACACCGACCCGGCTTGCAAAGGCGGAAGCCGTGCTGCGCGGCGCCCGTGTGGACGATGCTGTTCTTCAGCGCGCTGGCGACGCTGCCGCCTCGGAAGCCAGCGTGATCGGCGACGCGCATGGCTCCGCCGCCTACAAGCGCGAGCTGCTTCGCGTTTATCTCGCGCGCGCGGTTCGCGCTGCGCTCGCCGGCGAGGGATGAGGGATGAGGGATGAGGGATGAGGGATGAGGGCTGAGGAGAAACGTGGCGCTGTCGGCCGCTCCATACCCCGCCTGGAGGGGCGGGCAAAGGTCACGGGTCGCGCGGAGTACGTGCACAACCTGCGCCTGCCGGGGATGCTGTACGGAAAGATCGCCCGCAGCACGATCGCGCACGGCCGCATCAAGCGCATCGACGTCGCCGCCGCCCAGGCGGTCGAGGGGGTGCATCGCGTCGTCACCGGCGCGGATATCCGCGCCCTCATCCCTGACCCGCACTACGGCCCCGCGTTCCACGACCAGCCGATCCTCGCGCTCGACAAGGTGCGCTACGCGGGCGAGCCGGTCGCCGTCGTGCTCGCGTCGGACCCGCACGTCGCGGAAGAAGCGGCGGGACTGGTTGACGTGCAGTACGAGGCGCTGCCGGCCGTGTACGACGAGGTGGAGGCGATGACCTCGAAGGCCATCGTGCACGAGGTGCTCAAGCCGGCGGGCACGTTCCCCGATCTCAAGCACTTCCAGGGCCGCAAGAACACCAACGTCGCGCTCGACTTTCGTCTGCGGCGCGGCGACGCGGAGGCCGCCCTCAAGAAGGCGGACCGCGTGTTCGAGCACACCTTCCGCACGCAGCAGGTGCTGCACGTGCCGCTCGAGCCGTTCGTCTCGGCCGCCGAGCCGGGCGATGGCACGCTCACGATCCACACCGCCTCGCAGAGCCCGTCGTTCGTGCGCACCGAAATCGCGCGCCTGCTCGAATGGCCCGAGAGCAAGGTGCGGGTGAAAGTGCCGTACCTGGGCGGGGGCTTCGGCGCGAAGCTCTACATCAAGCTCGAGGCGCTGGTCGCCGCGCTCGCGCTCCTCGTCCGCCGGCCGGTCAAGATCTCGCTCACGATGGAGGAGCAGTTCTACACGCTCACCAAGCACGCGGCGACGCTTCGCATCAAGAGCGGCGTCGCGAAAGACGGGCGCGTCACCGCGCGGCTGTGCGAAGTGTGGTGGAACGGCGGGGCCTACGCCGACATCGGCCCGCGCATCACGCAGAAATCCGGCTTCACCGCGCCCGGGCCGTACGACATCGAGCACGTGCACATCGACTCCTACGCGCTCTACACCAACCTGCCGCCGGCCGGCGCGCTGCGCGGCTTCGGCATCCCGCAGCTCGTGTGGGCCTACGAGGGCCACACCGACATGATCGCGCGCGAGCTGAAGATGGATCCGGTGGAGTTCCGGCGGAAGAACATCCTGCGCGATGGCCGCCCGCAGGCGACCGGGACGGTGATGCAGGACGCGGCGATCGACAAGGTGCTCGAGCGCGTGGCCGCGCGAATGGACTGGGGCAAGCCCTTCGACCGGGGCAGCGGGACCGTGCGGCGCGGCCGCGGCGTCGTGATCGGCTTCAAGGCGGTGATCGCGCCGACGACCTCGGTCGCGATCGTCAATCTCTACGCCGACGGCAGCTGCGCGCTCTATTGCAGCACCGTGGACATGGGGCAGGGCTCCGACACGGCGATGGCGCAGATCGTCGCCGAGATCCTCGGCATCCCGATCGAGTCCATCACGGTGGTTCACCCCGACACCGAAGTCACGCCGTACGACATGGCGACGCTCGGATCGCGCTCGACCTACCACATGGGCAACGCGGTGCGGCGCGCGGCGGAGGACGCGCGGGACAAGCTCCTCGCGCTCGCGCGGGAGGTCGGCGTGTCGGTCGAGACGACGCCGATCGCGGAAGTGTTCCGCAGGAAGTACGGCATGCAGGCGGGCAACATAATCGGCAGCGGCAGCTTCATCCCCACCTACATGCCGATGGACCACGACACCGGCCAGACCGCCAACGCGACGCCGTTCTGGATGGTCGGCGCCACCGGCGCGGAGGTCGAGGTGGACACCGAAACCGGGCGCGTGCGCGTCACGCGGCTGGTGAACGTCGCCGACGTCGGAACCCCGATCAACCCGGCGATCGTCGAGAGCCAGCTCTCCGGCGCCGCGATCATGCAGCTCGGCTTCACCATGTCGGAAAAGATGGAGTTCAGCGCCGGCCAGTGCACGAATGCATCGCTGGCGCAGTACAAGATCCCGGGGCTGCTCGATGTTCCCGAGGGCATGGAGAACGAAGCGGTGGACGCCGAGCAGAAGGGCGGGCCGTTCGGCGCGAAGGGAGTGGGGGAAACGGGGACGTTCGGCGTATCGCCGGCGATTGCGAACGCGATCGACGACGCGGTCGGCGTGCGGCTGACGTCCTTGCCGCTGACCGCCGAGGCGGTCTACCGCGCGCTGCGCGCGAAGCAGGGCAACCCGCTGAAAGACTAAAAAAGCATAGACACAAAGGACACAGAGGACACAGAGGAAAGAACAAGAGATTGCAATGAAAGAACCCTCATCCCTCATCCCTCATCCCTCATCCCTTAGCGGGAACCGCCGATGAGCACGGTTCAGCGTACGATCCGGTTCACGCTGAATGGCGAGGCGGTTGCCGCGGACGTTCCGACGCATTGGAATGTCGTCGAGCTGCTGCAGAACCGCTTCGGCCTGTTCGGCGCGCGGGAGAGCTGCGGGCAGGGGCTGTGCGGCTGCTGCACGGTGCTGGTGAACGGGAATGCGGTATCCGGGTGTCTTTACCTTGCCGCGTTCGTGCACGGCGCGGAGGTGACGACTATCGAGCACGGCGCGGCGGGCAGGGAACTGGACGCGGTCCAGCAGGCATTCATCGAGGCGGGCGCGTTCCAGTGCGGGTTTTGCACGCCGGGCTTCGTGCTGATGACGCGGCAGCTGCTCGACGAGAAGCCGGATCCGACGGAGGACGACATCCGGCACTACCTCTCCGGGAATCTCTGCCGCTGCGCGGCCTATCCGGAAATCGTCGCGGCGGTGAAGCTAGCTGCGCAGAAGAGGCGAGCGGGGCAGGGGCGATAGGCCAGCGACGTTCGCCCACTGGCCGGGTCCTGTCGGAACGGCCGGCGCCTTCCCGATTCTCACGGCGCAATCGGGCAATAGATTTGGCCGTCGCGTCGTCTTGAAGCCGTACCATTACTGTGAGAATCGGATCAGTCACCGGCCATTCCGCCACCCGGCCGCGGCCTGGGCGCTATTCCCACACAGTGGAGTGGGCCCACTGGACCGCCCCCACCACCCGCCCTGTTCGGCTGACGCACGTCTGCGAAGACAATCTGGTTTGGCCTCCGGCGGCGGCGGACGCGATACTTTCCGGGGAAGCGGTGGCGTGTCACCGCTTGAGGCCGCACGACAGGAAGGTGCAGGAGGAATTTCAGCGTGCTGCGTAGCAGCGCAAGTCGGAAGGCAGAAGTCAGAAGGCGGAATTCGGAATCGACGATCTGCCTGTAAAGGCCGCAACGTCGGCTGACAGTCAGCGTCCGGGTTCGACCTAATGCGGACGCGCCTATTAGCGTTACTAGCAAGAGATGTTCAATAGGCTTTTCGCTGCTGTGCAGTTCATAGCCAGTTCGATGGTTTTTCCCTCTTTTGCGTTGAATACGGTGAAGACAAGATAGTCTGTACTGTCGCATCTTGCCCGTATCGATCCATCTGGCACCCGCACGGCACTTGAGACGCGTTTGCAGGCGGGAAAGTTGTATTTGATGATTCTTGAGGCTACAGCAGTGGCATCGCCTTTCGGGGCGGCGCCAACTGGCGGAGAGGCCGCGAACGCGGTTGGCATTGTTGAGAGTATCGAAATTGCAAAAACCGTAATGGTTGTTGACCTCAAGGTCTTCTCCTCATTGTGCAGCAGATGACCGTAATTGACACCTAGCTTGTTTTTAGACAGCGGGACCTGCTTGATAACAATGCCGACACTTAATTCTGGATGGTGGTGAGGCGTCCAGACTCATCGAAGTAGAGATAATTTCGGCCACCATACACCCATTGCTCTGTCGTTCCTCTGGTAGTTGTCGTGCTGTTGACGTGTTGGGGCCTACCCCAACTACTCATCAAGACTTCCTGCTTCGTCATTCCAACACTAACGCCCTCACTTCGGCGCTTCGCGCGCTCTGCTGCCAATTCCTTTTTCTTATCTGCCTCATTCTGCCTGTAGATCTCCAGTTGTATTCGTTTCCAGTTTTGTTTATAGGTACCATTTTCTGGCACAAGTTTTTCGAGTGCGGAGTAATAGCTGAGTAACGTCTGTCGGTCAGAAGGTTTCGTCGCCTTGATTTTCGCAAGCAACTCGAGTTCCTGCTCGCGATTCGCTTGGATTTGCGCTTGGCGAAGCGAAGCCTCTATACCAGGATCGGAAAACTGACGGTACGGCGCGGCGCGCTGGATTGCCTCACGGGCTTTACCCGCAGCGACCAGCTGCTCGATTTCGGAGACAATGATGGCACGATTCTTTTCCAGCTCTGCTTTGCGTGCGTCACGCTTTACGGCGACAGCCCTTGCGAGTTTTTCCTCTTCGCTTAAAAAGATGGCGTTGTCGCATGCGACGAGTATGGGCAATACCACGAAAATGGCGAGCACTAATCGCAACTTAGTCATTTGTGATCTCCCATAAGTGGTTCGATGGGTCGGAACACACCGGTCTTTGTCATATCCCGGCGTAGTTCGAAGCGCTCCAGCGCAGTGATTACATCCACCCCTTCCAGCTTATCGAAACTGATTTCGGACCACTGTTCGCGTTTCACGCGAACGGAATAAAGGTATTCATCTCCCACCACCCCAGTTGCCTTGTTGGATCGCTGGCTGAATGCAGACAGAACAACCTCCTCGGCCTTCGGCAGAACGGCGTAGGCTTCTCCGATGATGCGGAATCCAATGCCATGGACGTGCTGCATATACAGCTTCTGCAACTTTCCTGATGCCAATTCCTTCACAGTCATCTTGTAGCCACGAGCAGGAACACTCGCAGTCGTCTTCGGCAAGTCTTCAATTTCTGGCAGGTCTACATCCAGCAGCACCAAGCGCCCCCCGTTGTCCACTTCCGCAGAAACGGCTGTTTCTCGCGGCCACTCGATGATCTGCAGCGCCCCTTCAAGCACCTCTTCCATGGCTTCCACTTCGGAGAAGACGCGCTCCTCAAGGAGCGCCTTTCTAGCTCGTTCGCTCTTATCGAATGCCGCCTTGGCTGATTGCCATTCCCCCGTGGCGATTTGATAGGTCGCCTCCCGCTTGGCGTTCTCTGCATCGATGCGCTCCCGCACGGACTTCAGGAGCCACCCCAAGAACCCGGGAGGTTTTATTACGGGTTTTCCCGGTCGTGGCGTGTCGAACTCTCGTGACTCGTACCGTAGTCGTTCATGTGGCCCGGGGGTTTGGACGTGGATGGTGCCGAGGGCATCGACCTTCGCGTTCATCTCGTCGCAAACCTTCACCAACAGCTCTCGAATTTGGTCGCCCTTCTGACGCTTCGCTTTGGCAATCCATTCAGGTCGAAGTGGCTTTCCCTCCGCATCCAAGAACTTTACGGTTCCGTCGTCTTCTACGCTTATGGCTGCAGAGATGATCGACTTTTCCGGACTCGCTAGGCTCCTCATCGGGGCAGAGGGAGTTCCCCGAGAAGGTTGCCCGTCAAGGCGGCTACGTGTATATATGCCGGTCCCCGGTACGCCCGCGTTTAGATAGGTACCACGACTGCCGAAGGTGGTCGATAGACCACGCGGGCCAGCAGATAGGCTCGCCCCGCTTTTGCTGAAATTGAGCCGAAGCCCCGGCGCGAGCCTAAAACTACGACGAAAACGAAACCCCATTGTTGTCACCCCCTGCGGGAAATGATGCGTCAGTGGCTTCCGCGCCGAGCGTAGCGAGGGAACGCCGCTAAGCATCGGAGCACGTGTTAGTTCTTCTTAAGGCAGCATTGTGCGCCGCGGGTTGTACACCTTCAACCCGTTAGAATGAACGCCTGCTTTAGGGATAATTCAAAATCCGCTATTGGCCGATAGCCGACCGCTCTGTCTGGTGGAGCGTGATGTGTTACGGGTGATGGGTGCTGAGTCTCCCGCGCAGCGGATCGAACAGGGCGGGTGGCGGGGGCGGTCCAGTGGGCCCATTCCAAACTCTTTGGGGGGCGCACGCCCCAGCCGCGGCCGGGTGGCGGAATGGCCGGTGACTGATCCGGTTCTCCCGGTACAGGTACTGACTCAAGACAACGCGATGGCCAAGTCAATTGCCAGATTGCGCCTGGGAGAACGGAGCAGGCGCCGGCCATTCTGACAGGACCCGGCCAGCGGCGAAGCGCCTGCCAAAGGCACAAGGCACAAGGCACAAGGCAAAACGACAGCAGCCGGCTAGCCAGCGGCTGCGCGGCCCACATTTGCCTATAATGCCGTCAGTTCCGTCCAGAAACGATGATTTCCGATGAGACGCTTAGAGAAAGGCAACCCGCTCGACCTCCGCGCCTGGCTCGACGAGGCGCGCAAGCTCGGCGAGGTAAAGGACGTGCGCGGCGCCGACTGGAACCTGGAGCTCGGCGCGATCAGCGAGCTGAACGTCAAGAAGGAATCGCCGCCGGCGCTGCTGTTCGACGAGATTGCCGGCTACCCGAAGGGGTTCCGCGTCCTCACCTGCAGCACCAGCAGCGCCGCCAAGCTCTCGTCGATCCTGCGTCTCGGAATCGAGAAGTCGCACGGCGGCCTGGTGCAGAAGCTGCGCGGCCTGCCGAAGCAGTGGCAGGGCGAAGCGGTCAATTACGATCCTGTTTTCGTCGAGAACAGCCCTGCTTTTGAAAATATTCAGGGAGAAGGGAAGGTGGATCTTTTCACCTTTCCTTCTCCCTTTTGGCACGAGAAGGACGGCGGACGCTACATCGGCACCGGCTGCTGCGTCGTCACGAAGGACTTCGATTCCGACTGGGTGAACGTCGGCACCTACCGCGTCCAGGTCCACGACCGGAACCACGTCGGGCTCGACATGGTGCCGGGCAAGCACGGAGCGATCCAGTACGACAAGTACATGAAAGCGGGCAAGCCGTTCCCGGTCGCAATCGTGTGCGGGGCCGACCCGCTCGGCTACCTGATTTCGGGCATCGAAGTGCCGTTCGGGATGTGCGAGTACAACTACATCGGCGCGATCCTGGGAGAGCCGGTGGCGGTCGTGAAAGGCCAGGTGACGGGACTGCCGTTTCCCGCAGCTTCTGAGATCGTGCTCGAAGGCTGGGCGCACCCCGGCGACGTGCGCACCGAAGGGCCGTTCGGAGAATTTCACGGCTACTATCCGGGCAAGGCCTCGACCGCGCCCGCGGTCACGATCGAGCGCATCTACTACCGCAATAGCCCGATCGTGGTGGGGAGCCCGCCCGCGAAACCGCCCAACGATTATTCGTACTCGAAGGCGGTGATGCGCTCTGCCATGCTGTTCGACGCACTGGAGGCGGCCGGCGTGCCGGACGTTGCGGCGGTGTGGGCGCACGAGATCGGGGGCGCGCGCATGTTCAACGTAGTGGCGATCAAGCAGCGCTACGCCGGGCATGCGAAGCAGGCGGGGCACATCCTCAACCAGTGCGGGGTCGCGGCTTACATGTCGCGCTACTCGGTGGTGGTGGACGAGGACATCGACCCGTCCAACCTGCAGGAAGTCATGTGGGCGGTCGCCACGCGCACCGATCCGGTGGTGGACATCGACATCATCCAGCGCGGCATGGGCTCGAAGAACGACCCGATGTACGTCGCCTATCCCTACCAGGCGCCGTTCAGCTCGAAGGCGATCATCGACGCCTGCCGGCCGTTCGACCACCTGCACGAGTTTCCCGAGGTGGCGGAGGCGAGCAAGGAACTGCAGGAAAAGGTCCGGAAGAAGTGGAAGGACCTTTTCTGAGTGACGCTGTAAAAAAAGACGAGGGGTTGCCCCCCCCCGTCTCTTGCCGCCCGTTGCGGGGCGTTCGGCTATTTCAGAATAAAGCCGAGCGACTTCGCGATCGCGCCCCAGCCCATGCCTTTCGCGCGCTGCTGCAGTATGCCGGGATCCCCCATCAGCACGGCATAAATCTGCTTGGGCTCGGCCTTGGAAATGTTGCTATGCGTCAGCACCGCTTCCATCAGCGCGAGCGCGATGTCCACGTTCCCCAGGCTCATGTTCCCGGTTGGCGGCGTGAACGTGACCCTCGGCGGGGCCGGGGGCGGGGGCGGCGGCGGCGGCGGGGGTGCGCCGGGTTTGAGCAATGCCGGGGGCGGCGGAGGCGGCGGTAGCGCCGTCCCGACCAGCGTAACCTCATCCCCGGTGTCCAACCCGTTGACGAGCGACTTGGCGTTTTCGGCCGACCCGACGAGCGTGGTGTAGCGCTGAATCAGCGCTTCAGCGGTCAGCTTGCCTTTGCCCGCCAAAGTTGGTACGAGCGAGGTGCCGCCCTTGCTGGCTCCCTTGCCGCTACCTTGTGCGTTCGCCGCGACGGATACCGCGAGCAATACACTCCCCAGTATCAGTACTGGCGCTGTTTTCTTGAACATTTGCGCTCCTTGTCTATAGAGTGAGCCGTTCTGGCCCTGCACGAATGATAGGTTGACGGAATCAGGCTGCGGAAGGCTATTTCGTCACGAATCCCAAAAATCTGGGGCGCCGCCAAGTCGCCCACCCGTGCTCAAAATGACGAGGGCCGTCAGAAACTGCCGCTGGTGGGTACGGCATGATGGTGGACCGATTCTACAACATTTTGATTATACAAGGCTCTTTTAAATTTCCGGCACCTGCTCTCGCTTCACCCTTCGTCGTCGGGCGCTCCGCCCGCGACCGCGAGGTCTTCCTGGCGGATCTTGTCCGCGTTGAAGCGCGCCGCGCGCTCGCGCATCGTCTTCAGCACGTCCTCCAGCGGCGGCGAGTCGCCCTGAATCCAGCGCAGCGGATTGATGCGCGCCACCACGAACGCGCGCAGGTAGGGGCTCATGAGCCCACGCGCTTTGAGCTTTGCGACCGCGGCGGCGACCAGCCCGTCGAGCTCGAACACCTTTTCGGCATGCTTCTCGTGCGCCTGTAGCGCCTTGCGCAGCGATTCGCCCGAAAAGGTCTCGATGCGGCGCAGGATCGGTGCGTAGGCGCCGCCGGCGAAGTTGCCTTTATTCTCGTTGCACAGGCTGAGCATCACCAGCGCCGCTTCTGCGCCTGCTGCGCAAACACAGGGCCGGTGATCAACGAAAGTGCAATCGCAATCACCACTATCGAAAGTGATCCGCTACTCATCACCGCTTTACCATAGGCGGAAGTACGTTAACGGTCGCTAGACTTTCGTGCTTCAATTTCTCGGTGTTGAAATCACTGTGAACTATACAAGGGTTTCAATATGTGCCCTACTTACTTAAATCCTTCCGCCGATCGCGACTTGGGCTTAAGGTTGATAAGTGGTTGCTTGTGCAAACGATCCAAGACACGCTTCCCAAACTTTTTTTCTAGCGACCCAATAAAGGTCGGCTCGATGGATGCGACATAAGCTAGATTCCCTCGAAGGTATGCGGTCTTCTTTTCGTCGAGTCTGTCGGTGCTAAATAGATACACAAGTGTTCTAAGCATTCTCTTCTTTGCGCGCCCGACCGACAACCGCTTGTCCGAGGTCAGCACGACTCCAGTAACTAACCGGAGCCTTTTTCTTGACGTGAAGACAGTCTTTTCTGGATTAATCTTAAGTCTTGGATACGGAAGCGCACTCAGACAGCGCCGCACCTCCTTATTAATCTCTGTTAGGAGATTGGGAGTATTTGTTGAGAAAAACAGATCGTCTGCATATCGGGTATAGGTCACGCCACGTTGTCTGCAGAACGTGGCAATGGCTAAATCAAATCGGTATAGGATGGAGTTCGAAATCGCGGGGGAGCTTGGGGCCCCAATAGTCAGGCGCCCGCGACGACAAACTATCGCTGCAATAAGTCGACAGTCGGTCGGCGTCAATGGGCTGGATAGATCGTTCTGACGATCCTTGAGAAACTTGTATACATCCTCACTCGTAATAGAAGGGAAGAAGTCTTTTAGGTCTATCTTTAGGAGGAAACTATTCCTGCGATGATTGTTCGCGTGGCCTCGGATGCTTTTTCCAATCCGATAGGAGTACACAGAGTCGCTCGCTCGGAAGTGAGAGAATAACTTGTCCAAAAGCCACGTCTGGAGGAGCTTCAACTCACGCGCAGGGTGTTCGATTACCCGTCGCCCCCCGGTTCTCTTGCGAACTGAGTAGACTTTGTACCTGTGCGAGGCTGATACGGCTATCTTGTGAATGTAGGCGGAAGAGAGGCCCATGTCCGCTGCCATTCTGCTCAGAAGTGTCACTGAATCCTCCCGAGAATGGAAAAGCGGTCTGGATCGTATTTCTTGTAGTGCTGGGCGATTTTTGCCTGAAGAGATTCGATATCGAAGTGCTCATACTCCAAAAAGCGTTTAGATCTTTGCGTTGGCACGAAATAATCTGGATCATGGCGGTCTCTGGCAACCAGTTGAGCTGCACAAAGAATTGAAACTAATTCTCTCAGTTCGGATCGATGCGCTGTCCCGAACGCAGTTTTTATGCAAATCTCTAAATCTAGTAGATCAATAGCACCGAAGATATTCACGATCTCAGCTATGACCAAGAACCGGTCTTTGGGGGACATCGCCTTGTAGGGCTTATACCGGAATGGTTCCCTGTGCTGGCGTTTGGAAGTGATCCGCATCAACCTGTTTATGACTAAATCGAAACGCGGTTTATTGCTATCTTTCCTGAGCAATATCGTAGATCGAAATATTGAGTCTTGGTCCACGGCTGCGATGGGGCCGAGTGTCAAGAACGAATCGCTTTGATACGTATCCGAGTTAACAATCAACGTCCGCTTACGGATTTGACGGTCGTGCGCAAAGTAACCCAATTCCGCATAGGATCCGGGGCTCTCTGGAAAAATTACGATACTATCGAAAACGTTGGCAATTAATTTTTCGAGTTTTCCCAAGTTTATGAAATCTGGGTCGCGGTGAGAAAAGAGATCAACAAGAGCATCTTCTGCACGAAATATTGCGAGTTTCGATTTTGAATTACCTACGAACTGGATAAAGCGGGGCCGCAAATCCTTTTTCTTGTTGCCGCCACACACAAAAGCGATGTGTGTTCGCAAAGAAAAAAAGATTCTTCTCTTCTGAAAAAGGGAACGGACCTCCCCAAGCAGCGGTCGGCTGCTTGGGTGGTCCAAAGAGTGCGGCATTAAAAGCCCTCTTACTTGAGGCGTGGCGATTTAGCAGAAAAAGCTGAATCGCCCTCAGGCGATTCCGCTTTTTCTGCTAAATCGCCAGAGAATCTAACGCAATTCAGTTCGGCCTGGCTATACACCCGGCCAAGAGCAACTGCTTATTCTTCGTCCTTCTACAGATGCTCAGCTAAGAGGCACCCCATCCTACTCAGCGGCACAATGCCTCGTCAAGTATTGCGAGGAGAAGGGTAAATCAAACCGTCAAATTCGGCCCTGTAGTTCACGGTAGGCATGGAATGCCACCTTTTTGCCTGATATCGCAAGACCCAGCTGTGACCCTCCAGGGCGTGCGTTTCGCGGCTTTCGGTTTGGCAGCTGCAGCCATGCTAGATCCTATTGATCGGACCGAGTTCTACAACGCGCCGATCGCCTGCAGCGCCCGGCGGACTTCCTCGACGCCTTCGGGCGAAAGCGGCGACTGCGGCGGGAGCGGCGCACCCACCGCGTAGCCCTGGAGTTCGAGCCCGCCCTTGATGCACGCCGCGAGATTGTGCCGGGCGAAAGCCTGGTTGAGATTCCACAGCGGGCGCTGGCGCTCCATGGCGGCACCCCAGTCCTTGCGGCGGCAGAGCTCGTAGAGCTCGACGCTCTGCCGCGGCGCGACGCAGGCCGGGCCGGCCATCCAGCCGACGCCGCCGATCAGCATCACGCAGGCCGGAATGTGCGCGGAGGCGGCGAAGACCTGCATCCGCCCCTCGACCCGGTTGATGATGGAGAGCAGGCGTCCGGTGTTGAAGGAGGCGTCCTTGATGTAGCGGATGTTCGGAACCCGGCTCAGCCGGTCGATGACGGGCAGGCCCAGGTCCGAGCGCTGGAAGTTGGGATTGGTGTAGAGCACGACCGGGATCGCCACCGCCTCGGCGATCGCCTTGAAGTACTCGAACACGCCGTCGTCGGACAGCGGGAAATAGGCTTCCAGGATGGCGAGGATGCCGCTGCAGCCCAGGCGCTCGAATTCGCGCGACTGCATCACTGCGTCGGCGATCGTCGTCGAGGCGACGCCCGCGACGACGGGAACCCGGCCCTTCGCCGCCGCGACCACGGTCTCGACGATGCGCCGCCGCTGCGGCCACGACAGGTAGGCGAATTCACCGGTGGAGCCGAGCGGAGTCAGCCCATGCACACCGGCCTTGACCAGGTGCTCGCAAAGCCGCGCCAGGACATCCGCCTTGACCTCGCCGGCGGCGTCGATCGGCGAAACGAGATAGGGGAAAACGCCGTGAAACGCCGCATCAGCCATCTCGTGCCCTTGCCGAAATCATGACCAGGCCGCGCGGCGTTCCGGAACACGAATCGCCCGGTCACGCTTCACCGTGTCACGCTCCACCATGTCACGCTCCACCATGTCACGCCTCACCATGTCACGCTTCATCATGTCACGCTCCACCATGTCACGCCTCACCATGTCACGCTTCATCAAGCCAATGATGCCGCTTGAAGAACTGCACCGCCCGCTCGTGCCGCTCGGCAGCCGCCCGGCTCCGGAACGTGCCGAGATTGCGCCGCTTCCCGGTCCGCGGATTCTTCTTGCGCGAATACAGGCGATATTTTCCTGATTTGAGCTTGCGGATCATCTCGTTTGTCCCGACGCAGACACGGGATATGGGCGCAAGGGAATCAGGACCATTCGCCGCTCGTTCCGGGAGCGGCTACTGTGGTTTCATCCGTCCCGATCCCGCCCGCCTGATCAGTCCTCCAAGACCGCTGGCAATCCATCGCCACAGGAAAAAGACGCCCGCGGCGAACGCCGCGATCAGCACCAGGAATACGATGGGGTAGGCGACGGCAAGCCAGAGACCGCCCGGCACCAGCGCGTCCTCGGAAAAGGACAGCGTCCAGTTGGAGAAGGGTTCCGGAGAAACGTTGACCGCGCCGCGCGCGCCCGCTTTCGTGAGATGCGATCCGGCGCTCAGCGTGCCGCCCAGGATCGCGGCCGCCGCGGCCACGCCGAGGCCGGTGTCGCCGAACACCGCGGCCGCCAGCGCCGCGCCCGCGGGGATCCGTATGAAGGTGTGGACCGCGTCCCACATGCTGTCGAGCCAGGGTGCCTTGTCGGCGAAGAATTCGACCAGCATCATGAAGCCGCTGGCCGTCAGCACGATCGGGCTTGCCAGGAGCGCGAGGTGCGCGGGGAGCGTGATCCAGCCCATTCGCTCCGCGAGGCCCATCAGGAACAGGACGGCGTACAGGCGCAGTCCGGCGCCCCACGCGAGCGCGGCGGCCAGCGCGATTTCGGGAAGCAGGCTGGTGACCGTGTCGCTCATGCTTGCCTGTCTTGCATCCTGGCGCGGTCGGAACAACCGCCGGCGCCACGCAATCGAAAACGCCGCTCATTTGGACGCATGCGAAGCGCTTTTGAGCATCTCGAAGTGACGAGATAAGGATAACGCGCGCGGGGCGTCATGAGGAGCTGGCGTTCGAGGGCGCCCGCGGATGCTTGACTGACTGTCAAAAAAGCCCCGGAATCCAGCGCCTGACGCGCGCAATATAGTCCGCGTAAGGCTGGCCGAAACGCTCGACGAGGCGCCGTTCGTCCCGCTTCACGCGGAAATGGAACCATATCGCGGTCGCGAGGGTAATGAGCGCGGAGAGTTCCGATCGCAAACTGAGCGTCAGCCCGAGCAGGAAAATGATGTAGCCGAGATACATCGGATTGCGGCAATACGCGAACGGCCCGGTGGTCACCAGCCGCTCGGGCGGCGTATCCATTCCCGGCCCGCCGCCCCCGTGTCGAATGCGGTACCGGCCGACCAGCCGGAATTGGAGGTAGCCCCAGGCCAGCAATGGCGGAAACCAGGGCTCGAAGCGCAGCCGCCCCTCGTTCAGCAGCAATTCCCAGCTCACGACGACGAGAGGGTAGACAAGAAAAGTCCTTATCGACGTGCTGCGCAACCATTTGCTCGCGCGCGCCATTCAGTTTGCGTGATGCGTGATGCGTGATGGGTGATGGGTGATACCAAGGCACAAGTCACAAGGAAAATGCAAAATGGTCCGGGTTCTCAATTCCCCTTGCCTTGTGCCTTTTGTTTTGATTGCGCTGCCTTAATGCTTCTCGTCGGGTTTTGCCGCGTCGGCCTGCGGCCTCGTTTGCGCTTCCTCCTCCTTCTTGTAGTCGCCGATGACGCCTTTCAGGGAACAGGCGGAAAACGCGGGGCACTTCCTGCATCCGGCTACCAGGGCGATGGGGCAGAGGGTCATTTCGATTCTCCTATGCTAAGCGGTGAAAAAGTGACGCAATGACGGAAAGGCATGTTCCCCGTGCACGATCGGGTGAATTCGCGCATCGCCTTGGCGCCCGCATGTCAGGGGCGCTCGTCGAACTTCGGGATTTCCTGGGGCTCGACGTACCAGGGCGCCCGGGAGCCCCAGAAAATAATGTTCTGCGGGCGCGAGACCGGGTCCTCGTCCAGCAGCCCCGCGGGTATCAGGTATTCCTGTCGCTCATGGATCAAATGCGGAACTCGCGACCCGCAGCGGGTGCAAAAAGAAACCGCAAAGGTCTTCGCGGTGGGCAGCTTGTAGTGGTTGACGAGGCCCTCGCCCGATAACCAGGCAAACTGCCCCTGCGGCACGAAGATATTGGCGGCGTGCGCGCTGCCGGAGGCCTTCCGGCAACGCGAGCAATGGCAATAACGAAAAGCGGAAAAGGGCGGCCTGACCTCGAACTTGACCGATCCACACAGGCAACTTCCCATTACGGACTCCGAAGGCATCACGGTTCCTTTCACTCATCAGGGCGTGACCACGAGTTCGATCGCCACGCGGCGATCGGGCTGCAGGCATTCGATCAGCTTCTGGTTTTTGCGGTTTTCCGGGCCCATGTTCTTGCACGCTTCGCCGGTCACCGGCTCCTCTTCTCCCTTGGCTTCGATGCGAATGCGCTTGGCATCCACACCCTTGCCGACCAGGTAGGCGCGCACTGCTTCCGCGCGCCGCTTGGAAAGCGACAGGTTGTATTTAACCGAGGCGATCCGGTCAGCGTGGCCGATGGCGCCGAGAGAATCGAATGCCCGGCCCTTGAGCTTGGCGGCGAACTCATCCAGCCTGGGCGCCTCGCTGGGACGCACTTCCGATCGCCTGTAGTCGAAGAGCACCGTCGCAGTCAGCGGCTCATCCGCCATGGGCTTGACCGGGGCGGGGGACGGTTCCTCCTTTGGCTCCACCTTTGGCTCCACCTTTGGCTCCGCCTTTGGCTCGGGTTTTGGTGCCACGGGCTGCATGGCGATCTCGCCCTTGGCCGGCGCCTGCGGCTGATCTTCCCGCCTCCAGAGAAACAGGAGAATGCCGATCACTACTACGACCAGAACCACCAACGCCCAACGAATGGAGGGTTTCATGGATTTCTCCGTAAGAGGTTATGAGACAAGGGTGATGAGATACCGGTGACGAGTCAAACGCTGATAATTTGATCTGTCCGTTATCTGCTCTGTCGCGCTGTAGTGACGAATTCGGAAAATCCGCGTACGTGCCCGTCCGGCCTTATGGCCGGGACGCCACTGCGCGGAGGCGCTCGTTCGCTTCCGCGAAAGCACGCAGGGTGTCCTGTCCTCGATATCGTAAGGCTGCTCCTTGAACGTCTTCGGGTCCCATTCGCTGCGGGCCGCGGAGAAGAAGTCCCCGCCGTAAACGTGGATCGCCCCCGTGATCTGGTCGAGCGGATTCGTGACCGCGTGGATGATCGACTTGCCCAGCGGAATCGCGTCCCTGGTGCTCAGCTCCTTGGTCCCGTGCTGCGTCAGGCCGCTTTCGCTGCGGCGGAAAAAGGTGTTCTGCTCGCGGCCGCCGTAGATGCCGATGACGGCCCACATGCGGTGGTCGTGCGGCTTGAACACCATCCGCGGCCCCCAGCACAGATTGAGGATCGTCAGGTCATCGGCGCGGTATATCGTGTCGACGCCGGAGACCTTCGGCTCGCCGAGCGCCCGCACCACCTGCGCGGGCTCGCTGACAGCTCTTTCCACCAGCTCCCGGATCGCAGCGTGCGCGTTGCTCTCCTTGAGCGCGGCGCGACAGTCCTCGATGAAGCGGTCTTTCTCGAACATTGCCGTTCCTCCTCCTGCGCCGTGCTGGCGGGAATGAAACGCGATTAATGCCACCATTCTGCGCCCGCCGCTGGCATCCCTCAACAGGGGGCGAGACCCCCGTGAGGGCGGGAGAACGGGAGTGCGGGAGAGCGAAAAATTCCGTGAGGGCGGGAGAGCGTGAGCGCGGGAGGGGGAAAATTCCGTGAGGGCGGGAGAGCGGGAGAGCGGGAGAGCGATAAACTCGCTAGAGCGTCAGGGTATAAGAACGCGAGAGCGAGAATCCCCCTCACGATCTCCCGATCTCCCGGCTTCTCGACCTCCCGATTTCCCGATCTCCCGTCTTTTTCAGCGGCTGACCACAATAGTGCACCAGCCCGGAAGTTCAGAACTCGTCGCCCGCGAGCAGCGCCGCATTGCCGCCCGCCGCCATTGTGTTGATCGTCGTCGTCTTCTCGACCGCGAACCGCGGCAGATAGTGGGGACCGCCGGCTTTCGGTCCGGTGCCCGACAATCCCTGGCCGCCGAACGGCTGCGCGCCGACGACCGCGCCGATCATGTTGCGGTTAACGTAGACGTTGCCCACAGGGAGCGATCGAGCGATGTCGGCGGCGCGCCCGGCAAGACGCGTGTGGATGCCCAGCGTCAGGCCGTAACCGGTGCCACGGACGGCTTCCAGCACCTGCTCGAGGCGGTCACGCTGGTAGCGGGCGACGTGGAGGATGGGTCCGAAGACTTCGTGATCGGGCAGGGCGGTCGCGGAAATCTCGATCGAGGTCGGGGCGCAGAACGTGCCGCCGGCGCAAGTCGCCGGCAGGGGCAGCCGGAATACGCTGCACCCGGCGTGCGCCATCGCCGCCACATGATTCTCCAGCGCGCCAAGCGCTTCCTCGTCTATCACCGGACCGACATCGGTATCCAGCCGTGCGGGATCGCCGACCGCAAGCTCCGCCATCGCGCCGCGCAGCATCTCGATCAGCCGCGGCGCAACCTCATCCTGCATGAACAGCACGCGCAGCGCCGAGCAACGCTGGCCGGCGCTGTCGAAGGCCGAGGTCACGATGTCCACGGCCGCTTGCTCAAGCAGCGCGGAGGAATCCACGATCATCGCGTTCTGGCCGCCGGTCTCCGCGATGAAGGGAACGATCGGCGCATGCCGCTGAGCGAGTGCCGCATTGATCCGCCACGCAGTGTCGGTAGAACCCGTGAACGCAACGCCGGCGAGGCGCGGGTCGGCCGCCAATCTTGCACCGATCTCTGCCCCCGGGCCCGGCAGCAGGCACAGGACGTCTTCCGGTATTCCCGCTTCGTGCAGGAGGCGGATGGCGGCCGCGGCGATGAGCGGCGTCTGCTCGGCGGGCTTCGCGATGACGGTATTGCCTGCGGCCAGCGCGGCGGCGATCTGCCCGAGGAAAATCGCGAGCGGGAAATTCCAGGGACTGATGCACGCGAACACGCCGCGGCCGTGCAGCGAGAGCTGATTCTGCTCGCCGGTCGGGCCCGGCAGCGCCACGGGCGCGCCGAACTGGCGACGGGCCTGCGCCGCGTAATAGCGGCAGTAGTCCGCCGCCTCGCGGACCTCGGCGAGCGCGTCCGGTATCGTCTTGCCGCCTTCGTGGACGAGCAGA
Source organism: Betaproteobacteria bacterium (assembly GCA_016192825.1). Taxonomy (GTDB): domain Bacteria; phylum Pseudomonadota; class Gammaproteobacteria; order Burkholderiales; family SG8-41; genus SG8-41. Next base: position 63,234 of record JACPTK010000096.1, read on the forward strand.
TGGATGAACTCCGCGCGCCTCTGTTCGAGCGCATCGGCCGCCTGCTCGAGCGGCTTGGCGCGCTCGTCCACGCGCCGGAAAGACCAGGACGGGAAAGCGCCCATCGCTGTCTTCATCGCAGCTTCCGCGTCGGCGGCACTCGCCGGACGGACTTCACCGATCACGCGGCTGCGCCGCGCGGGGCAGTAAACGGGCTTCGGTGCCGTGTCCGGTGTGCGCCCCGGCACGAGGGGCGCGGCGTCCCAATGGCGGCCATCCAGTTCCGACATCGCCCTCGCCAGCTCGGCGAGCGCCAGGCGGTCGCTCAGGTCGAATCCCTGCGAGTTGACGCGCTCGGGCAGAAACAGACCGCGGGGCAGTGCGATGCGCGTGCTGCGCGCTCCGCCGCTCGCGCCCGCCTTCTCGAGGGGATCGGCGACGAGCGTTTCGACCGGCACCGCCGGGTCGGCAAGCCCGTTCACGAACGAATTGTTGGCGCCGTTCTCGAGCAGCCGGCGCACGAGGTAGGGCAGCAGCTCCCGGTGGCTGCCGACGGGAGCGTAGACGCGATAGCGCGCCGCCGGGAACTCTTCCTGCAGGGTCTCGTACAGGTGCTCGCCCATGCCGTGCAGGCGCTGGAACTCGTAGGCGCTTCCCGGCGGCAGCATCTCGGCGATCGTCGCCGCGGTGAGAGCGTTGTGCGTCGCGAACTGCGGATAGAAGCGCTCGGGTGCGGAAAGCAATTGCCGCGCGCAGGCCAGGTAGGAGACATCAGTATGGGCCTTGCGCGTGAAGACCGGGAATTCGCCCAGCCCGCGCTCCTGCGCGCGCTTGATCTCGGTGTCCCAGTACGCGCCCTTGACGAGCCTCAGCATCCATCTGCGCCGGAGTCGTTGCGCCGTCTCCGCGAGCCAGGCGATCACGTGCGGGGCTCGTTTCTGGTATGCCTGCACGGCAAGTCCCAGGCCCTGCCAGTCGCGGATGCCGGGATCGGTCGCGACCGCCTCGATCACTTCGAGCGAGAGCTCGAGCAGGTCCGCTTCTTCCGCGTCCACGCAGAGCGAGATGCCGCGGGCCGCGGCCTCGCGCGCGAGGGCGCGCAGCCGCGGCACGAGCTCGTCGAGCACGCGCCTGCGCTGCGGGGTCGCATAGCGGGGGTGCAGCGCCGAGAGTTTGACCGACACGCCGGGACGCGAATGCGGGTCGGTGAGCGCCCCGCGCGCGGCGTAAGCACCGACGTCGCGGATCGCGTCGAGATAGCGCGCAAAATAGCGTTCGGCATCGCCGGCGGTGACCGCGGCTTCTCCCAGCATGTCGTAGGAGAAGCGGATGCCCTCGCGCTCCATTTCCGCCGCGCGGTCGAGCGCCTCGCCGATGGTCTCGCCCAGGATGAACTGGCGGCCGATCAGCTGCATGCCGTGCTGGACGGCGCGGCGCACCAGGGGCTCGCCGCTGCGCGCGAGCAAGCGGCGGAAGATGTCCGTGAAGTCGCGCGCCTGCTCCATGCCGCCCGCCACCACCCAATCGGCGAGCATCAGGCCGAGTACCGAGGCGTTGATCTGGAGCGACGAGCCGGCGCCGAGATGTTTCTCCCACTCGGGGCCGGTGAGCTTCTCGCGAATGAGGTCGTCCACCGTTTCCGGGTCGGGGATGCGCAGCAGTGCCTCCGCGAGGCACATCAGGACAAGCCCCTCCTCGCTGGCGAGGTCGAATTCTCGCAGCAGCGGCGCGAGCAGACCCTCGGGGCCGCCGCGCGAGCGTATCGCCGAGACGACGCGCGTGGCCCGGCTTTGGGCGTCCCGCCTCATGCCGGCATCCATCGCGACCGTCGCGAGCAGGTCCTTCACCGCGGCCGGCTCGTCCTTCAGAAAGGCTTCCGCGACCGGTCCGAGACCTGCGGCTTCGCTCGTGGATTGGGCTGTGCTGACCCGGCTACGCGCCATAGTGGGAAGCGAGGCGGGGATTTAATACGTCGCGCAGCCGGTCTCCCACCAGGTTGATCGCGACGATCGTTATCAGCAGCGCCACGCCGGGAAAGAAGCTGATCCAGTAGCGCCCCGAGAGGAGATGCGCGAAACCGTTCGAGATCAGCAGCCCGAGCGAGGGCTCGGTGATCGGCATGCCGAGGCCGAGGAAGGAGAGGGTGGCTTCGAGTGCGATCGCGTGCGCGATCTGCACCGTCGCCACCACGATCAGCGGCGGCAGAACGTTCGGCAGAATGTGGCGGAACACGATGCGCGGGTTGCTGAAGGCCATCACGCGCGCGGCGTCCACGTATTCCTTCCTCTTTTCGACCAGCGCCGCGCCGCGCACGGTGCGCGCGTAGTACGCCCACTGCACCAGGATCAGCGCGATCACGATCTTGTCCACGCCCTGGCCCACGACGGCGAGCAGCACCAGCGCGATCAGGATCGAAGGAAACGAAAGCTGCAGGTCCACCAGCCGCATCAACAGGCTGTCGAGCCAGCCGCCGGCGTAAGCCGAGATCAGCCCGATCGCCATGCCGAGCGCGAGCGCGACGAGCGTGGAGACGGCGCCGACGGCGAGGCTGGTCCGTAGCCCGTAGAGGATGGCCGAGTACATGTCCCGGCCCTGCTCGTCGGATCCGAGCCAGTAGGTGAAACCCGCCGAGGCCTTCGCCCCCGGCGCGAGCTTCGAATCGAGAATATCGAGTTGCGCAAGGTTGTACGGGTTCTGCGGCGAGACTACCGGCGCAAAGACCGCGACGGACAGGATCAGGCACAGTACGACGACCGCGACCACCGCGACTCTGTCGCGGGCGTAATCGACGAAGATCTGTCCGGATGTCGCTTGCGCGGGTTGCATGAACATCAATGGACAGGATTGACAGGATTTACAGGATTCAAACAAAACCCGGAATCGGCTCTGGTTATCATTGCTCTAATCCTGTTAATCATGTAAATCCTGTCCATTTGCTCTTGACGGGTTCTGATCCGGTCCATTGCTCAGACCTCGCGGCGCGCGAGGCGCACGCGCGGATCGAGCGCCGTGTAGACGAGATCGACGACAAGATTGATCAGCACGAACAGCAGCACGACGATCAGCAGGTAGGCGACGATCACCGGCCGGTCCAGCACATTGATCGAGTCGATGAGCAGCTTGCCCATTCCCGGCCACGCGAAAATCGTCTCGGTCACGATGGCGAACGCGATCAGCGAGCCGAACTCCAGCCCCGTCACCGTCACGACCGGGATCAGGATGTTTTTCAGCACGTGCACCCGCAGCACGCGCTCCATCGACAGCCCCTTGGCGCGCGCGAAGCGCACGTAGTCCTGCGCCAGCGCCTCGCGCGTGCCCGCGCGCGTCAGCCGGATCAGCAGCGAGAGCTGGAATAGCGCCAGGTTGAGCGCCGGCATGAAGAGGTGCAACAGGCCGTCCCAGGAAAGGAAGCTTACCGGCACACCGAGCACCATTAAGGTCTCCCCGCGCCCGGTAGGCGGCAGCCAGCCGAGGTAAACCGAGAACACCATGATCAGCATCAGCCCGACCCAGAACGTAGGGAGCGAGAAGCCGAGGATCGATCCCGCCATGATTGCCTTGCCGGCCCAGGAACCGGGCCTGAGCCCGGCGACGAGCCCGAGCGGGATGCCGAGCGCGACCGCGATCACCATCGCCGCAACGGCCAGCTCGAGCGTCGCCGGCATGCGCTCGAGGATGAGGGGCACGGCGGGGACGTTGGCGGCGAACGATCTGCCGAGGTCGCCCGCGAACGCGCCGGCGATGAAGCTCCAGTACTGCCGCCACAGCGGCTGGTCGAGTCCGAGCGCGGCGGTGGCGCGCGCGATCTCCGCCTGGTCCGCCTGCGGATTGATCAGGATGTCGACGGGGTTGCCGATCGCGTACACGCCGGCGAACACTAGGGCAGACATCACGAACAACACCGCGATGCTCTGAAGGAGCCGGCGGAGGGCGAAGGCGAGCATCGCGGTCAGGGATGAGGGATGAGGGATGAGGGATGAGGGATGAGGGATGAGGGATGAGGAAACAACGAATTTCGCCCCATCATGTCACGCTCCACCACGTCACGCTTTATCACGTCACGCACCATCATGTCACGCCTTACCTCGGCTTGAAGTGATGCGCAAACGTGAATTCATCCGTCCTGGCCTGATAGGACAGCGTGTTTTTCATGGCCCAGGTCACCACCTGGTAGTGGAGAGGAATGAACGCGACCCCGGCCGCAGCGAGGGCGGCGGCTTCGCGCGCGAGCGCTTCTCGCTGCGTGGGATCCACCGTTCCGAGAGAGCGCTCGACCAGCTGGTCGAGCTTGGGGTTGGAATGTCCGCCCCAGTTCCAGGCGCCGTAGCCCTTGTCGGGATTCGCCGTGGCGGCGAGCGAGCGCAGCGCGAGGTCGGCCGCGAGCGAGCCCCAGCCGAGCAGCGCGACGCCGAATTCCTTGTTGCGCGCTCTTCCGAAGTACACGCTGAGCGGCATCGCCTCCACCTTCGTCGCGATGCCGACGCGCGCGAGCATCTGCGCCACCGTCTGCGCGACCTGCTCGTCGTTGATGTAGCGGTTGTTGGGCGTCGCGATCGTCAATCCGAAACCGTCGGGATAACCGGCTTCCGCGAGCAGCTTCTTCGCGCCGTCCGGATCGTACGGCTCGGGCTTCAGCGCCGGGTCGTGCCCGAACACGCTGGGCGAGACGACGCTCGCGGCCGGCCGGGCGAGGCCCTCCATGACGCGCTCGGCGATCGCCTGCCGGTTGATCGCTTTCGAGAGCGCGCGGCGCACCCGCACGTCCTTGAGCGGGTTGCGGTCGAGCGGCTTGCCCGCCCTGGACAGCACGCCGGGCGGCCGGTCGCGGGACTGGTCCACGTGGAGAAAGATGGTCCGCCACGATACCGCCTGGGCTAGCCGCAAATTTGGATTCTTCTTCAGCCGCGCGAGATCCGCCGTCGGCACGTGCTCGATGGCGTCGAGCTCGCCGGAGAGCAGGGCGGCGGTGCGCACCGGGTCGCTCGGCAGGATCGTGAGCGTGACTTTGTCCCACGGCAGCTTGCCGCCCCAGTACGGGTCGTGGCGCGCGAGCTCGATGCGGCTGCCGCGGGCGAAGCGCACCAGCTTGTAGGGACCGGTGCCGACCGCCGCCTTGCCGCTGTCGAAGTCGGCGCTCGACGCGCCCTGCGCGATGCGCTTCGACACGATCATCACCTCGGCGAGATCCTGCGGGATGGCGCCGTACGGCGCCGCGGTCTTCAGTCGTATGGTATAGCGGTCCACGATCTCCCTGGCGACGATCGGCCGCACGTACATGGTGAAGCCGCCGGGGCTGCCCTTGATGGTGAACGGGCGCTCGAGCGAGAACGCGACGTCCTCGGTCGTCAGCTCGGCGCCGTCGTGGAACTTCACGCCCTTGCGCAGCGTGAATTCCCAGGTCAGCGGATCGGGATTGCGCCAGGTGGCGAGCACCGGGACCGGCCGGCCGCGCTCGTCCACGTGCAGCAGCGGCTCGAACACGTGGTGCTGCGCTGTCAGGTTGGGCTGCGCGGCGACGAAGTGCGGGTCCATCGTCGTGACGTCGGCCGACAGGCCGATGCGCAGCTCCGCCGCCCCGGCTGTGGCCAGCCAGCCGCCCAGTGCGGCGGCTGCAATGCGTGATCCGTGATCCGAGATCCGTGATCCGACGATTTTCGACATCAATTCAGCAATCACGCTTCACCCTGTCACGCTGCATCATGTCACGCCGGACCACGTCACGCACCATCACGTCACGCTTCTCCAGCGGCGAGTCTACAGGAGATCGCCGCGACATTGACACCACCGTCCCCGCTACCTATGCTCGATTCCTTCCCGAGCGCCGGGCCCGCCATGGAACCCGAATCCGCCAGCCTGTTTCCGAGCGTGGAAATGCTGCGCCGGCTCGTCGCGTTTCCGACGGTGAGCCGCGACTCGAACCTCGCGCTGATCCACTACGTCCGGGACTATCTCGCGCAGTATGAGGCGGACATCCGTCTCACGTTCGACGACGAGAAGCGCAAGGCCAACTTGTTCGCGACGCTCGGCCCGCGCGGCGAGCCGGGTATCGCGCTCTCCGGCCACACCGACGTCGTGCCGGTCGAAGGGCAGGCGTGGGACACCGATCCCTTCGCGATGGCGGCGAAGGACGGCAAGCTCTTCGGCCGCGGAACCGCCGACATGAAGGCATTCATCGCCTGCGTGCTCGCCCTGGTTCCGGAATTCATGGAACGAGAACTTCGGACACCAATTCATCTTGCTTTCTCCTACGATGAAGAAGTCGGTTGTCTCGGCGTCGGACGGATGATCGCTGACATTATGCGTTCGGGCGCGCGCCCGAACGCATGCATCGTCGGCGAGCCGACCGAAATGCGCCCGGTGATCGCGCACAAGGGCAAGCGCGGCTACCGCTGCACGGTGCGCGGGCTCGCCGGCCATTCGGCGTACGCGCCGCACGGCGTCAACGCGGTCGAATTCGCGGCCGAGGCGATCGCCTATCTCAAGAGCCTCGCGCGCCGCCACCGCGACCAGGGCCCTTACGACCGCGGCTTCGACGTTGCTTACACCACGGTGCACACCGGCGTGATCCGCGGCGGCACGGCGCTGAACGTGATCCCGCACGAGTGCGCGTTCGATTTCGAGTTCCGCCACCTGCCGGGCGACGATCCAGACCGTCTGCTGCACGAGTTCAAGGATTACGTGAGGAGCCGGCTGGAGCCGGAGATGCGCGCGGTCCACGCCGCCTCGGGCTTCATCATCGAGCCGTTGTCCGACATCCCCATGCTCGATACCGGTCCCGAGAACGAGATCGTGGCGCTCGCCCAGGAACTCTCCGGGAGCCAGGCGTTCGGAAAGGTTTCGTACGGAACCGACGGCTCGCAGTTCCACCGGGCGGGCATCCCCACCGTGATCTGCGGGCCGGGCTCGATCGCGCAGGCGCACAAGCCCAACGAATTCTTGGCGATGGAGCAGTTGACGCGCTGCGAGGCGTTCCTGCGGCGCCTGATGGCGCGCATGTGCAAGACCTGAAATCAGCCGCCAAGACGCCAAGGTCGCCAAGAAAAACGATACAAGAATTCAATCAAGGGCAAGAAGATTACCCCCGAACGACCCATAGAATGGAAACGGTCCCCCTACGGAACCTCCGGCCTCCGATGTCGAGGGGCCGGAGGCGATTTCTTCGCTGAGACTGGGGCGTAGCCGCCTCGTTTTCGCGGTGAGCGCGTGCATGAGAGCCGGATGCGGGAAATCTGCACGTCCGGTTCGACGAGGGGGGAGGGGCGGTGTTACCTTGTGACACTGCTTCCTCCTCTACTCTACCGGCTATTTTAGTGGTGTAAGATTTTCGACAGGAACTGAACGGCACGCTCGGATCGCGGCTTGCCGAAGAAGTCATCCTTGGTCGCATCCTCGACGATCTCGCCGCGGTCCATGAAGATCACGCGGTGGGCGACCTTGCGCGCGAAGCCCATCTCGTGGGTGACGACCATCATGGTCATGCCTTCCTGCGCCAGCTTGACCATGACGTCGAGCACCTCGTTGATCATCTCCGGATCGAGCGCGGAAGTCGGCTCGTCGAACAGCATCGCGATCGGGTCCATCGCCAGCCCGCGGGCGATCGCCACGCGCTGCTGCTGGCCGCCCGAGAGCTGGCCCGGAAACTTGGGGGCGTGGTCCTCCATCCCGACGCGCTTCAGCAGCGCCATCGATTTCGCGGTCGCCTCCTCGCGGCTCCGTCCCAGCACCTTGATCTGCGCGAGGTTGAGGTTCTCGGTCACGGTCATGTGCGGGAACAGCTCGAAGTGCTGGAACACCATGCCGATCTTCGAGCGCAGCCTCGAGAGGTTGGTCTCCTTCGCGCCGACGGACTCGCCGTTGACGACGATCTCGCCCTGCTGAAACGGCTCGAGCCCGTTGACGCACTTGATGAGCGTGCTCTTGCCGGAGCCGGAGGGCCCGCATACCACGACCACCTCGCCCTTCTCGACCTTCGTCGTGCAGTCCTTGAGCACCTGGAAGCTGCCGTACCACTTGCTGACGTTCCTGAACTCGATCATCGGCATTTCTGGGCCTCCGCCAGCCACGAGCCACGAGCCGCGAGCCGCGAGCCGCCAGCCAGAAACAGAATTGGCTCACGAACGGTCATGACTCGCAGCTCGCAGCTCGTAGCTCATAGCTCGTAGCTCGCAGCTCGCAGCTCGTAGCTCATAGCTCGTCGCTCGTAGGTTCATCGGATGATGGCGATGCGCTGCTGCAGGTGCTTCACCCCGTACGACAGCGTGTACGAGACGACAAAATACACCACCGCCACGAACAGGTACATCTCGACCAGACGCCCGTCGCGCTGCGCGATCTTGGCGGCCGCGCCGAGGAAGTCGGTGATCGAGAGCACGTAGACGAGGGAGGTGTCCTGGAACAGGATGATGGTCTGGGTGAGCAGCACCGGCAGCATGTTGCGGAACGCCTGCGGCAGCACGATATGGCCCATGTTCTGCCAGTAATTGAGGCCGAGCGCCTGACCGGCCGAGACCTGTCCGCGCGCGATGCTCTGGATGCCGGCGCGCATGATCTCGGCGTAATAGGCGGCCTCGAACAGGGTGAAGGTGATGACCGAGGACCAGAACGCGCCGACCTGGATGGTTTGCCCGTCCTTCACCGCGTTGCCAAAAAGCTGCACCAGCACGCTGCCAATGCCCTGTGGATTCAACAGATAGATCTTGTGAAACACCCAGCCGCCGATCCACGGCACCAGGAAATAGAACCAGAAGATCACCAGCACCAGCGGCACCGAGCGCATCAGGTTTACGTACGTCGCCGCCGGCACGTTGAACAGCGCGGCGCTGGAGAGCCGCGCCATCGCCAGCAGCGTGCCGAACACGATCCCCCCGGTCATCGCCATCGCGGTCAGCGTCAGCGTGAACGTCATCCCCTCCCGGAACAGATAGGGGAGGGAGCGCTCGATGACGTCGAAATCAAAGCCTGAAAACATGCTAGTGACTCGCGGATCGCGGATCGCGGGTGGAGCTTCTCCAGAATGCGCGAGGCGCGGCGAGACTGGCTGTGTAGCGATGTTGATAAAAAACTTTCATATCCGAGTCACGAGCCGCGAGTCACGTTTCGTCAGGTCAGTGCCCGGCCTGCGGAGCGCCCGCGGCGCTGATGAGGCCGGGCACCGCGACGCGCTTCTCGACCCAGCGCATGCCGAACACCACGATCAGCGTCACCAGGATGTAGATCACGGTCGCGGCGGTGAACGCCTCGAACACCTGGAAGCTGAATTCCTGCATCGAGCGCGCGCGGGCGGTGAGTTCCATCAGCCCGATGGTCAGTGCCACCGCCGAGTTCTTGATGATGTTCATGAACTCGGAGGTGAGCGGCGGCAGGATGATGCGGAACGCCTGCGGCAGCAGCACGAAGCGGTAGGCCTGGGGCAGCGTCAGTCCGAGCGCGGTGCCCGCCATGCGCTGCCCGCTCGGCAGCGACTGGATGCCGGCGCGGACCTGCTCGGACACGCGCGCGGACGTGTAGAAGCCGAGGCACAGCACCGCCGGCCAGAACGAGGCCCACGGCGGCACCATCTGCTTCATCGCGTCGCCGAGGGCCTTGGGCAGCAGCTCCGGCAGCACGAAGTACCACAGGAACATCTGCACCAGCAGCGGGACGTTTCGGAAGACCTCGACGTAGGCGTTGCCGAGCCGCACCACCCACGCCACCGGCGTGGTGCGCAACGTGCCGACCGCGGAGCCCAGGGAGAGGGCGATCACCCAGGCCATCAGGGCCGTGGCGAGGGTCCAGCCCAACCCTGAAATGAGCCACCCGAAGTAGACGCCGGTGCCGTCCGGCGCCGGTTGCCAGAAGATGCCCCAGTTCCAGTTGTAGCTCACCGGCCGGGCGTTCCTATTGCGGGATTACAAATGAAAAGCGCGCGTTCAGCGGCCACTTGGTCCGCTGCAACGCGCGCATTTAAAACGGCGTACCGCGTCCGTTTTAATAGGCTTTCGGATCGCCCGAATCGGTCGGGTTGGCGACCACCTTCTTGAACTGTGCGCTCATCGGAACATTGAGGTTGATGCCCTTGGGCGGGACCGGCTTGAGGAACCACTTGTCGTAGATCTTGTTGATCTCGCCGCTCTTGTAGAGATTGCGCACCGCGGCGTCCACGACCTTCTTGAACGCGGCGTCGTCCTTGCGCAGCATGATGCCGTAGGGCTCGACGGTGTAGGCCTCGGACCCGATCGCCCATTCGGACGGGTTCTTGGAGTTCGCGACCAGGCTATAGAGCAGAATGTCGTCCATGAAGAACGCGACCGCGCGGCCGGTCTCGACCGTCAGGAACGCCTCCGCGTGGTCCTTGGCGGCGATGATGTTCATGCCCAGCTTGCGCTTGGCGTTTTCCTCGGTTGCCCACTTGATGTTCGTGGTGCCGGAGGTGGAGACCACGGTCTTGCCCTTCAAGTCCGCCAGCGACTTGATCTTCGAGGACTTCTTGGCGACGTAGCGGTTGGCGGTCACGAAATGCGTGATCGTAAACCAGACTTGCTTCTGGCGATCGAGGTTGTTGGTGGTCGAGCCGCACTCGAGATCGATGGTGCCGTTCGCCATCAGCGGGATGCGGGTCGCCGAGGTCACGGGGTTGAGCTTGACGTCGATCTTCTTCATCTTGAGGTTCGCCTTGACCGCGTCCACGATCTTGTAGCAGATGTCCATCGCGTAGCCGACGACCTTCTGCTTGTCGTCGTAGTAGGAGAACGGAATGGACGTGTCGCGGTGGCCGAGCGTGACGGTGCCGGTGTCCTTGATCTTCTTCAGAGTCCCCTCCTGCGCCAGGGCGGTGCCGGAGAGCGCGCCGGCCGCGGCCAGCGCGACGAACACTGCGGAAAAGCGTGTCATGGTTGGCTCCCTTTTGTGGCTTAACTGATTGGTCTGCGAGGGATAATTCGACGGCAAGGGGAATTCAATCTAGCCCAACGGCCCTGCGTTGTCCAGAGCGCAAGCACCCGGCGCGGGCGAAGCGCCTGCGGCCCGTACTTGAAGGGCGGCCGATATTCCTTGGAGGCCGTTTCCAATTGACTGAATCGGCCCCTGATGCGGGGGAGCATGTGGGGATGTTTCCCCCGATCTTGTTACCGTCTCTTATCATAGCGGCGGACAACCCGGGAATGCCTGTCCCAAGGAGCCGCCATGGCCGCCCAACCCGTGCGTTACGAACACGATCTCCTCGGCGACCGCGCCGTGCCGGCGGGCGCCTACTACGGCGTGCACACCCTGCGCGCGCTCGAGAACTTTGCGATCACCGGCACACCGATCTCGATCTATCCCGACCTCGTCGCGGCGCTGGCGTGCGTGAAGCAGGCGGCCGCGCACGCCAACAACGGCCTGGGACTGCTCGACGACGACAGGGCGCGGGCGGTGATCGCGGCGTGCGAGGAAATCCGCGCGGGCGGCCTGCTGGACGAATTCGTGGTGGACGTGATCCAGGGCGGCGCGGGCACGTCCACCAACATGAACGCGAACGAGGTGATCGCCAACCGCGCGCTCGAGCTGATGGGGCGGCGTAAGGGTGAATACCAGTTCCTGCACCCGCTCGATCACGTCAACATGAGCCAGAGCACCAACGACGTCTATCCCACCGCGGTCAAGGTCGCGCTGCACTTCGGCATCCAGCGGCTGACCGCGGCGATGGCGGCGCTGCGGGCGGCGTTCGCGGCCAAGTCGGCGGAGTTCGCCGACGTGATCAAGATGGGGCGCACCCAGCTGCAGGAGGCCGTGCCGATGACGCTGGGGCAGGAGTTCTCCACCTACGCCGTGATGCTGGAGGAGGACGAGCAGCGGCTGAAGGAGGCGGCGCTGCTGATCCACGAGATCAACCTCGGCGCGACCGCCATCGGCACCGGCATCACCGCGCATCCGGATTACGCGCCGCTCGTGTGCCGCCGGCTCTCCGACATCACCGGCATCGCGCTCGTCACGGCGGGCAACCTGGTCGAGGCGACCCAGGACGCCGGCGCGTTCGTGCAGCTCTCCGGCGTGCTGAAGCGCGTGGCGGTGAAGCTCTCCAAGACCTGCAACGACCTGCGGCTGCTCTCCTCGGGACCGCGCGCGGGCCTGAACGAGATCAATCTTCCCGCGATGCAGGCGGGCTCCTCGATCATGCCGGGCAAGGTCAACCCGGTGATTCCGGAGGCGGTCAACCAGATCGCCTTCGAGGTGATCGGCAACGACGTGACGGTTTCCTTCGCCGCCGAGGCGGGTCAATTGCAGTTGAACGCCTTCGAGCCGATCATCGCCCACAGCCTGTTCAAGAGCCTGACGCACCTGAGGAAGGGCTGCGACATGCTGCGGGAGCGCTGCATCACGGGCATCACCGCCAACCGCGAGCACCTGCGCCGCACCGTCGAGGGCTCGATCGGCATCGTCACCGCCCTCAATCCCTACATCGGCTACGCCAACGCCACCCGGGTGGCGCAGGAGGCGCACGCCAGCGGCAAGAGCGTCTATGCGCTGGTGCTGGAGAAGGGCCTGTTGAGCCGGGAGCAGCTCGACGAGATCCTGCGCCCCGAGGCGCTCACGCGGCCGGGCTATGTGCCGCCGAACAGGAAGGGCGGAGGGCGGAGGGATGAGGGATGAGGATCGCCTGCTCTGAATTGCGTTGCGGGGATCACGAATCCCGCCGGTCGGGGCGAGGAGAGGGAGATGCCGAGGGGCGCGGCGCCCGTTCTGTGAAGATTGTGTGAAGACGTTCGTAAGCGGCTAGTAAGCCATTTTGCAGGCGATTCATGTAGACTTGCGAGGGGTTTCTCAATCCAAGGAGGCGACATGGACCATAAGGATCAACCACGCGCGAGCGACGTCAACGCGGTCACGGGGAAGCGGTTCGCTCAAATGACCGCCGGCCAGAAGGTCAAGCACATCGGCAAGGTGATCGTTTTCTTCGTCAGCTTCGGCTTCGCGTTTCCGAACGTCCTCAGCGACTAAAAAATCGGCGCGTTCGCGCCGATTTTTTTAACGGATCCCCATTTAATTTTTTGACGGAACTGGAGTTCCGTCAAAAAATTCTTCGATCAGGCGCGCGAGCCGCTGCGGCTGGTCGTGGTGCATCATGTGGCCGGCGTCCGGGAGCTCGACCTCGCGGCGGTCGCGGAACGCGTCCTTTCGCTCGGCGAGCTGCTCCGGCGTGTCCTTCATGCGCGCCGGCATCTCCGAGAGTTTTCCCGACACGAGCAGCGCCGGCGCGGTGATGCGCCGCCAGCAGGCGATCGCCTCCTCGACCCGGAACAGGTAGGGGTTGAAGGTCTTGTGCCGCGGGTCGCTTGTCAGCGCGATTTCCTCCGCGTCGAGCTGTTTCGCCCAGTGCCGTGCCAGGAACGCCGCCCGCTCCCCGGTGAGGCGGGGGTTGTTCTTGCGCAGGCGGGCGGCGACCGCGTCAAACGAGCGGTACGGCCTGAAGCCGGGCGCGTCCTTAAGCTGGTCGAGCCACTGCGCGTAGCGCAGGGGGGCCTGGTCGGGCGTGTGCCGCGCAAGCCCCAGGCCTTCGAGCGACACCAGGCGCTCGACGCGCTGCGGCCGGAGGCCGGCATAGACGGAGGCGATGACCCCGCCCATGCTGTGTCCGACGAGCCGGACCGGCTCGCCCGGGTGATAGCAATCGAGCAGCGCCTCGAGGTCCGCGTAGTAATCGGGAAACCAGTAGCCTTCGCGCGCCCATTCGGTCAGCCCGAAGCCGCGCCAGTCCGGCGCGATCACGTGCCATTCGCGCGAGAACGCATCCACCAGGAACTGGAACGACGCCGACACGTCCATCCAGCCGTGCAGCAGAAATATCCGCGGCGCGTGCGGAGAACCCCACGAACGCACGTGATAGCGCAGGCCGCGGATATTGACGAAGTGTGATTCGCTTTTTTTCATGTCTCTCCTGATCTATGATCGTAGCCGATAAAGCGTGGCCCGGGGCCGGCGGCTCATCAAGGTCACCGCCAAGGGTCTCGGCTGCTAGTCTATTCGACCGCGGAGGTGGACGCCGGCGCGGCGCTGGCGATGGTGCTGGCGAGCGTGGTGGTTCCCGACGGCGAGTTCAACTCCCGGGCGGCGCGCCTCGTCGAGACCATCGCCGCCCAGCCGCTCGACGCGGTGAGAGCGGTGAAGGAGTACCTCAAGTTCGCGCCGCTCATGGAGCCGCGCGGCCGGGCCGATTTCGCCGCCAGCCTGATCGCGGGAGTGTTGTCCTCCCACTGACCGCGGGAGTCGCCTTCCAAGAGCGTGAATAGTGAGTAGTGAATAGTGAACGGACTCTTGAGTTAAAGCGTTTTTTTCCTGGCGTGGGAGGACGCGGTGTGCGGGAGTTCTAATCACCATTCACCATTCACCATTCACGCCGTAAAATAGGCGGATGGCGCCATCGTTTATCCACCTGCGATTGCACAGTGAGTACTCGATCGTGGATGGCATCGCCCGCCTCGACGAGGCGGTGGAGGCAGCGGCGGCGGACGGCATGCCGGCGCTGGCGCTGACCGACCTTTCCAACGTCTTCGGGCTGGTCAAGTTCTACCAGGCGGCGCGCGCCGCGGGCGTGAAGCCCGTCATCGGCTGCGATCTCTGGCTCGAAAACGAATCCGATCGCGACAAGCCCTACCGGATGCTGCTGCTGTGCCAGTTGCGGACGGGCTACCTGCGGCTCTCCGAGCTGCTCACGCGCGCCTACCGCACCAACCAGTATCGCGGCCGCCCCGAGCTGAAGAAGGACTGGCTCGCCGAGGGCGGCACCGAGGGCCTGATCGCGCTGTCCGGCGCGCACCACGGCGACATCGGGCAGGCCCTGGTGGTCGACAACGCCAAGCAGGCGCAACGGCTGGCCCGGGAGTGGGACGTGCTGTTTCCCGGCCGCTTCTACCTCGAATTGCAGCGGCTGGGGAAGGGCACCACCGCTCTCGGGGCGGCGTCCGTGCCGGTCGAGACCTACGTGCAGCGCGCGCTCGGGCTTGCCTCGGCGATGAAGCTGCCGGTGGTGGCGACGCACCCGGTGCAGTTCGTGAAACGCGATGAGTTCCGCGCGCACGAGGCGCGCGTATGCATCGCCCAGGGCTACACGCTGTCCGACCAGCGCCGCCCGCGGCTGTTCGGCCCCGAGCAGTATCTCAAGTCGCAGGCCGAGATGGCGCAGGCATTCCGCGACGTGCCGCAGGCGCTCGCCAACAGCGTGGAGATCGCCCGGCGCTGCAACCTGTCGATCGAGCTGGGCAAGACCCGCCTTCCGCCGTTCCAGACCCCGGGGAACGTCAGCCTCGACGACTACCTGCGCGACCGCGCCGCCGAGGGGCTGGAGCGCCGCCTCGGGCAGCTGTTCCCCGATGCCGCGCAGCGCGCGCAGCAGTTGCCCCGTTACCGCGAACGGCTCGATTTCGAGATCCGCACCATCCAGCAGATGGGCTTCCCGGGGTACTTCCTGATCGTCGCCGACTTCATCAACTGGGCGAAGGGGAACGGCGTGCCGGTGGGGCCAGGGCGCGGCTCCGGGGCGGGCTCGCTGGTCGCCTACTCGATGGGAATAACCGACCTCGATCCGCTGCGCTACGACCTGCTGTTCGAGCGCTTCCTCAATCCCGAGCGCGTCTCGATGCCGGACTTCGACATCGACTTCTGCCAGGACGGGCGCGACCGCGTGATCGAGTACGTGAAGAGCCGCTACGGCGCCGACAGCGTCTCGCAGATCGTCACCTTCGGCACGATGGCGGCGCGGGCGGTGGTGCGCGACGTCGGGCGCGTGCTCGACCTCTCCTACACCTTCTGCGACCAGCTCGCGAAGCTGATCCCGTTCCAGCCCGGCCGGCACATCACGCTCGCCGAGGCGCGCAAGGAAGAGCCGCAGCTGAAGGAGCGCGAGCAGAAGGAGGAGGAGGTGCGCGAGCTCCTCGCGCTCGCCGAGCAGCTCGAAGGCCTGACCCGCAACGTCGGCATGCACGCCGGCGGCGTGCTGATCGCGCCGGGCAAGCTCACCGATTTCTGCCCGCTCTACGTGGCGGACGGCTCCGACAGCGTGGTCTCGCAATTCGACATGAAGGACGTCGAGGCGGCCGGACTGGTCAAGTTCGACTTCCTCGGGCTCACCACGCTCACCATCCTCGACTGGACGCTGCGCTTCGTGCGCCAGCTCGACCCGGCCCCCGCGCTCAAGCTCGAGGAGATCCCGCTCGACGACCCGCCGGCCTACCGCCTGTTCGCCGCCGCCGATACCACCGCGATCTTCCAGTTTGAATCGCGCGGCATGCGCGACCTCCTCACGCGCGCCAAGCCCGACCGGTTCGAGGACCTCGTCGCGCTGGTCGCGCTCTACCGGCCGGGGCCGATGGAGCTGATTCCGGAGTTCGTGCGCCGCAAGCACGGCGGCCGCGTGGATTACCCGGACCCGCGGGTCGAGCCGATCCTCAAGCCCACCTACGGCATCATGGTTTACCAGGAGCAGGTGATGCAGATCGCGCAGGTGATCGGCGGCTACAGCCTCGGCGGGGCCGACCTCCTGCGCCGCGCGATGGGCAAGAAGCTGCCCGAGGAGATGGCCCAGCACCGCAACAGCTTCGTGGCGGGCGCAGGGAACAACGGCGTCAGCGCGCGCAAGGCGCACGAGCTGTTCGACCTGATGGAGAAGTTCGCGGGCTATGGTTTCAACAAGTCGCACGCCGCCGCCTACGCGCTCGTCGCGTACCAGACCGCCTGGTTCAAGGCGCACCACCCCTCGGCGTTCCTCGCCGCCAACATGTCTGCGGTGATGAACGACACCGACAAGGTGAAGCTGTACGTGGACGATGCCCAGGCGCCGGCGCACGGCATCGTTCTGCGCGCCCCCGACATCAACCAGTCGAACTACCGATTCGAGCCGGTTGACGCGAAGACCATCCACTACGGGCTGGGCGGGATCAAGGGCACCGGCGAGGCGGCGATCAACGCCATCATCGGGGCGCGCAAGGAGGGGCCGTTCAAGGACCTGTTCGATTTCTGCCATCGCGTGGACAAGCGCCTCGTCAACCGCAGGGTGGTCGAATCGCTGATCCGCGCCGGCGCGTTCGACGCGGTAAACGACCACCGCGCGAGCCTGCTCGCTTCCGTCGGCCTGGCGCTCGAGAGCGCGGAGCAGGCGAGCCGGGCGGCGCACCAGGTCAGCCTGTTCGGGGACCACCCGGAGATCGCGCAGCAGCCCGCGCTCATCGAGGCGCCGCGCTGGGGCGCCAAGGAACGGCTGCAGAACGAGAAGCTCGCGCTCGGTTTTTACCTGAGCGGGCACCTGTTCAACATCTACCGCGAAGAGGTGAGGCGTTTCGTGCGCACGCGCATTGGCGACCTCGCGTCGCTGTCGCCGAACGATTACGGGGGGCGCAGCTACTGGATCGCGGGCGTGGTGATGGGCGCGCGCGTCCAGACCACCTCGAGCGGGAGGATGGGCGTCATCACGCTCGCCGACGATTCGGACAGCAACGAGGTGATTTTCTTCGGCGAGGCCTTCGACCGTTTCCGGCAGAAGATCAAGGAAGACGAGCTGCTGGTGCTGGAGGTGCAGCTGCGCGCGCGTGGCGGCGGGCGGATCGTCAACGGCGAATACGGGGCCGCGGCGGAGACGCGTGCGAGCATCCGGGCGGTCAACGCGCTCGATCTCGCCGAGGCGCGCGGCCGCTTCGCGCGCGGGGTACGGCTGACCTGCAACGGCGGCTCCTCGGGCGACCGCCTGCGCAATCTCCTCACGCCCTATCGCAGCGGCCGCTGCCCGGTGTCGGTGGTGTATTCCAATCGCGGCGCAAGCTGCGAGATCGATCTCGGCGACGCCTGGCGCGTCAATCTCCACGACGATCTCATCCGGTCGCTCTCCGACTGGCTGAGTCCCGAGAACGTGAAGATCGTGTATAACGAGCCGCGCGCCGGGCAATAACCAAAATCTGAACCGCCAGGGACGCCAAGGTGACACGACAATAATGAACCGCCAGGATGCCAGGACGCCAGAAACGATTCGCGGATCACCAATCACGAATCACGATTCACGTTTCACCAGTTGCGCCGCATCAGTCACGCCGCATCAGTCACCTTTTATCAGTCACGTCCTTGCAGCAGCAGGAATCTTGCTGCTGCTGTCCGCCGCCTCGCCGGCATGCTCCGGCGAGGCGGAGTGGCGGATGCTCCACGAGCAGGCCTCCGGGCACTTCCAGCGCGGCAACCTGGAGCAGGCCGAGCTGTTTGCGCGCGAGGCGCTCAAGGAAGCCGAGTCTTCGCTCGGGCCGGGGCACCGCGCGACCGAGCTGAGCCTGTCGACCCTCGCCGCCACGCTGCGTCTGCGCGGCAAGGCGGACGAGGCCCTGCCGCTGGCCCAGCGGCTGGTGGCGCTCCGGACCGGGCAATACGGCCCGGAAGACGCGTCGACCGCCATCGCGCTTCACAACAACGCCGAGACCCTCATCGCGCTGAGCCGGTTCGCCGAGGCGGGGGTGCTGCAGTCGAGGGCGCTGGCGGTGTTCGAAAAGAAGCTGGGCGCACGCCACATCCACACCGCCACCGCGCTTCACAACATGGGGGCAATCCAGCTCAAGCAGGCGAAGTACGAGGAAGCGGAGAAGTACCTGCGGCGCGCGCTGGCGGCGAAGGAGAAGGCCCTGACGCCCGGCCACCTCAGCATCGCGCACACGCTGGACAACCTCGCCACCGCGCTCGACGGTCAGGACCGGCAGATCGAGGCGGAGAGGCTCAGGCGCCGGGCGGAGGCCATTCGCCGCAAGGCCAAATGAAGCGTGAGGCGTGAGGCGGAAGCCACGAGTTACCAGCTACGAGCTACCAGCTACCAGCTACCAGCTACGAGCTACCAGCTACGAGCTACCAGCTACGAGCTACGAGCTACCAGCTACCAGCTACCAGCTACGGGCTGCGAGCCGCGAGCCGCGAGCAATGCAACTTGAAGCTGACGGCTGAACACGGAAGTGGAAGCGGCGCCAGCAGGTCGCGCAATCGCCGGGCCCACTGCGGAGAAATTTCCTGGAAGCGCTGATCGTTTCGACCTCGGTCGTCGCGCTGGCCGAAATGGGCGACAAGACCCAGCTGCTGTCATTCGTGCTTGCCGCACGGCTCAAGCGCAAGGTGTGGATCATTCTTGGCATTTTCTTTGCGACGCTCGCCAACCATTTTCTCGCGGGCTACGCCGGGGCCTGGCTCGCGAAGCTGGCGTCGCCCGAGATGCTGAAGTGGGTCGTTGCGCTATCGTTCTTCGCCTTCGGCGTCTGGGCGCTGCGGCCGGACAAGCTGGCGGAGCAGCGGAACCTCGGGGGCGCCGGCGTCTTCCTGACGACGCTCATTGCCTTCTTTCTGGTGGAAATGGGGGACAAGACCCAACTTGCCACGGTGGCGTTGGCGGCCCACTACGACTCGCTCGTCGCAGTGGTCATGGGAACGACGCTGGGCATGATGATCGCGAACGTCCCGGCGGTCTGGATCGGAGAAACGCTGGCCCATCGTATTAACATGAAGCTGATGCGCTGGGTCGCCGCGGCGTTGTTCGTTCTCCTGGGCGTGTTGGCGCTGCTGGCGACCCCGTCGCCTGCCTAGAACTTGCCGCAATACTGGCCACGGAATCACACGGAATGACACGGACAAGAACCCGATCCGCTTGACGTTCCCTAACCATTCAGGAAACTCAGTGTATTTTCGTGGTTGTTGCGATTTCGAGATTGCTTCTAGTCAGGCCGCCAGCGCAGCGGCGCAAAGCCGGACAAGGCGTGAGTCGTGATTCAACTCTTAAGCTGCCGATTAACGCCGATACAAAGAAGCATTGAAAGGTGTGACACCAAATTTCACTTGCGGTATGACGTCTAGACGTCTAGAATGCCGTGGTGGCCAGAGCCCAAGAAAAAATCGTCTCTAAACATCGTCCGGGCTCGGTTCGAGATGCCATTGTTCAGGTGTTGGCCGAGAGACCCGAGGGCGCGTCCTTAAAGGAAATTCACGATGAGGTCACGCAGCGCCTCGGCTCGGTGCCGTCTTCCTCGATACGTTCGTATTTGCGCCTGAACACCCCGGAAATGTTCGTCCGCATGGAGCGGGCGCAATACGCGCTGAACTTCGAGGAAGCAACGCAAGCCGCGAAGAAGCGAGAGGCGGCACCCGCGAAGTTTCGTTCCCGCACGATTGGAAATTCGGTATTGGTACAGGCGGACTGCAGTGATTGGCTGAAGGCACAAGACGCAAACAGCATTCACGCTGTCGTTACAGACCCGCCTTACGGTCTCGTCGAGTATTCTCCCGAGCAGCAGGAAAAGCTCCGAAACGGCAAAGGTGGGGTCTGGCGAATTCCACCATCGTTCGATGGCGCGAAGCGGTCTCCGTTACCACGGTTCACCGTGCTGACCCCTGATGATCTTCGGTCGTTGGAGGAATTCTTCTTTTCGTGGGGGAGGGCGCTTCTACCGGTGCTGGTCCCTGGCGCGAACGTCGTAATCGCCAGCAATCCTTTGCTGTCTCACGTCGTTTCAGGTGCAATTGCACGTGCCGGTTTCGAGCGCCGAGGGGAAATCATTCGCCTGGTGATGACCATGAGGGGCGGCGACCGGCCGAAGGCTGCCCACGAAGAATTCCCGGACATCAGCGTGATGCCGCGCTCGATGTGGGAGCCATGGCTGGTTTTCAGAAAGCCAATCGAAGGGCGGGTGCAAGACAACCTTAGAAAATGGAAAACAGGGGGTTTTCGCCGGCCTTCCCCGGACAAACCCTTTGGCGACGTCATCCAGTCTGGACCAACGAGGGCGTCGGAGCGGTCTCTAGCGCCTCATCCCAGCCTCAAACCTCAGGCTTTTCTGAGGCAGTTGGTCCGTGCCGTGTTGCCGTTGGGAGAAGGGGTCGTTCTTGATCCCTTTGCGGGGGCGGGGTCAACCCTCGCCGCCGCTGAATCGGTCGGATATCGCAGTATCGGGATCGAAAAGGATGCGCGCTATTTCGATATCGCTTGCGACGCCATATCGAAACTGACCAAGCTGCAGATTCGCTGATGGTTCAGAGCCGATCGAGGCTGAGATATCTGGATCACCATCGGTGGCGGTGCGAGTTTCGTGTGTAATCTTGTAAATCCTGTTAATCCTGTCTATTTTTTGTTTTCCCTCTGCGTGCTCTGCAGTGAGCGGTTGAGGTAAGCTTCGCTCGATGAACGTCCTCGACGATTTTCATCCCGCCGTCGCGAACTGGTTCCGCAACACCTTCGATGCGCCGACCGAGCCGCAGGCGCGGGCCTGGCCCGCGATCCGCTCAGGCAGCGACGTGCTGATCGCGGCGCCGACCGGTTCCGGCAAGACGCTCGCCGCGTTCCTCGCCGCCATCGACGCGCTGGTGCGCCTCGGCGTGACGCGCGGGCTGGGGGACGAGATTCGCGTGGTGTACGTCTCGCCGCTCAAGGCGCTCTCCAACGATATCCACAAAAATCTCGAGGAGCCGCTCGCCGGCATCCGCAAGGAACTCACCGCGCAGGGTCATCCCGACGTGGAGATCCGGACGCTGGTTCGCACCGGGGACACGCCACAGGCGGAGCGCGAACGCATGCGGCGCAAGCCGCCGCATATCCTGGTGACGACGCCGGAGTCGCTCTACATCCTGCTCACCAGCGAGTCCGGGCGCAAGGCGCTCGCCACGGTGCGCACGGTGATCGTGGACGAGATCCACGCGCTCGCGCCCAACAAGCGCGGCGCGCACCTGGCGCTGTCGCTGGAGCGGCTGGAGCACATCGCCGGGACGAGGCTTGTCCGCGTCGGGCTGTCCGCCACGCAGAAGCCGATCGACGAAGTCGCGAGCTTCCTGACCGGCGGCGCGAGCCGGCCGGCCGGCGGGTTGTTCGACGGCACCGCCACGGGTTACGCCTGCGCCACCATCGATACCGGCCACGCGCGCAAGCGCGATCTCGCGCTCGAAGTGCCCGAGGCGCCGCTGGAAGCGGTGATGTCGGCCGAGGTGTGGGAGCAGATGTACGACCGGCTCGCGGAGCTCATCCGGGAGCACCGCTCCACGCTGGTGTTCGTCAACACGCGGCGGCTGGCGGAACGCGCGGCGCGGGCGCTCACGGAGCGGCTCGGCGAAGGCGAGGTGACCTCCCACCACGGCAGCCTCGCGCGCGAGCAGCGGTTGAACGCCGAGGGCCGGTTGAAGCGCGGCGAGCTGAAGGCGCTGGTGGCGACGTCCTCGCTCGAGCTCGGCATCGACATCGGGCACGTGGACCTGGTGTGCCAGCTCGGCACCCCGCGCGCGATTTCCGCGCTGCTGCAGCGCGTGGGCCGCTCCGGCCACGCCGTCGGCGGACTGCCGAAAGGGCGGTTGTTCCCGCTGTCGCGCGACGATCTCGTCGAGTGCGCCGCGCTGCTCGACGCGGTGCGGCGCGGCGAGCTCGACTGCCTGCGCATCCCGCGAAAGCCGCTCGACGTGCTGGCGCAGCAGATCGCCGCCGAGGTCGCGTGCGGCGAGTGGGACGAGGACGCGCTGTTTGACTGCTTCCGCCGCGCCTGGCCGTATCGCGGGCTGGCGCGTGAAGAGTACGGCGCGGTGGTGCAAATGCTGTCCGAGGGATACTCCACCCGCCGCGGCCGCAGCCGCGCCGTCCTGCACCGCGACGCGGTCAACCGCAGGCTCCGCCCGCGCCAGGGATTGCGGCTCACCGCCATCACCTGCGGCGGGACCATTCCCGACACGGCCGATTACAGCGTGGTGCTGGCGCCGGAAGAGCAGGTGATCGGCACGGTGAACGAGGATTTCGCCGTGGAGAGCATGGCGGGCGACATTTTCCAGCTCGGCAACACTTCTTACCGCATCCTGCGCGTGGAAGCGGGGCGGGTGCGGGTGGAGGATGCCGCGGGACTGCCGCCCTCGATCCCGTTCTGGCTGGGCGAGGCGCCGGTGCGCACCGACGAAGTCTCCGCCGCCGTGTCGCGGCTGCGCGCGGACCTCGAGGCGCGGCTGAACGACGCGCAGGCCGCGCTGGCCTATCTCACGGACGAGGTCGGCATCGCCGCGGAGGCCGCGCAGCAGATCGTGGAGTATCTCGCCGCCGCCAAAGCGGTGCTGGGGCTGCTTCCGACGCAGCAGCACCTGGTGTTCGAGCGCTTCTTCGACGAGAGCGGCGGCGCGCAGCTCGTGATCCACTCGCCCTACGGCAACCGCGTCAATCGCGCCTGGGGACTCGCGCTGCGCAAGCGCTTCTGCCGCAAGTTCAACTTCGAGCTGCAGGCCGCGGCGACCGAGGACGCGATCATCCTGTCGCTCACCTCGAGCCACAGCTTCCCGCTGGAGGAGGTCGCGCGGTATCTGCACGCGAGCACCGCGCGCGACGTGCTGACGCAGGCGCTGCTCGACGCGCCCATGTTCATGACGCGCTGGCGGTGGAACGCCGTCATCGCGTTCGCCCTGCTGCGCTACCGGGGGGGCGGCAAGGTTGCGCCGCAATTGCAGCGCATGGAAGCCGAGGACCTCGTCGCGGCGATCTTCCCCGACCAGCTCGCCTGCCAGGAGAACATCGCCGGCGACCGCGAGATTCCCGATCACCCGCTGGTGAACCAGACCCTGTCGGATTGCCTGCACGAGGCGATGGACGTGGAAGGACTGGAGCGGCTGCTGAGCCGCCTCGGCGCAGGGGAGGTGCGGGTGACCGCGCGTGAACTCGTCGAGCCATCGCCGCTCGCGCAGGAGATCCTCGCGGCGCGGCCCTACGCTTTCCTCGACGATGCGCCGCTGGAGGAGCGCCGCACGCAGGCGGTGGCGAGCCGCCGCTGGCTCGATCCCGAAAGCGCGGCGGACATCGGCCGGCTCGACGCCGAGGCAATTGCGCGCGTGAAGGAGGAAGCCTGGCCGTCGGCCGACAGCGCGGACGAACTGCACGACGCGCTGGCGTGGCTTGGCCTGTTGATGCCGGAGGAGGTGGCCGCGCAACCCGGCTGGGCCGGCCTGCTGCAGGAGCTTGCGCGACAAAGCCGCGCCGCACGTTTCGTCCCCGCGGAAGGGGCGGGCGGCTTCTGGATCGCGGCGGAGCGGCTCCCGGATTTCCAGGCAACGCATCGCGGCGCGCGCCTCGAGCCGGAGATCGTCGCGCCGCCGGAGTTTGCGCAGGGCCGGACACGCGAGGAAGCGCTCGCCGAAATCGTGCGCGGGCGCCTCGAGGAGCTGGGTCCGGCCACGGCGGGAGCGCTCGCGGCGGCGATCGCAGTGCCGGTGGCCGACGTGGAGCAGGCGCTGGTAGCGCTCGAGTCCGAGGGCTTCGCCATGCGCGGCAGCTTCACGGCGGGCGCCACCGGCACCGAATGGTGCGAGCGGCGGCTGCTCGCGCGCATCCACCGCTACACGCTCAAGCGGCTGCGCAAGGAAATCGAGCCGGTTGCCGCCGCCGATTTCATGCGCTTCCTGTTCGATTGGCAGCGTGTCGCGGCCGACGAGCGCATGGAAGGTCCCGACGCGCTGGCGGCCGTGGCGTCGCAACTCGAAGGCTTCGAGGCCGCGG
Organism: Betaproteobacteria bacterium; assembly: GCA_016192825.1. Lineage (GTDB taxonomy): Bacteria > Pseudomonadota > Gammaproteobacteria > Burkholderiales > SG8-41 > SG8-41. Next base: position 87,676 of record JACPTK010000096.1, read on the forward strand.
CGGCGGCGTGGGAAACCGCGCTGCTGCCCGCGCGCGTGGCCGGCTACGAGCCGGCGTGGCTCGACGACCTGTGTCTCGCGGGGCGCGTGGCGTGGACGAGGCTCGACGCGCCGCAGCCGGCCGCGGCGCGCTCGCAGGGGCCGGCGCCCATACGCAGCACGCCGGTGACGTTGATCACCCGCCGCAACCTGCCGGTGTGGACGGCGCTGGTCAAGCCCGCGAGCGCGGAGGACCTTCGCTTGAGTTCGCGCGCGCAGGCGGTGGCCGACTGCCTGTCGCGGCAAGGCGCTTCGTTCTTCGACGACATCGTCGAAGCCCTCGATCAGCCGCGCACTTTCGTGGAGGACGCGCTACGCGAGCTGGTGGCGGCGGGCCTGGTCAATTCGGACGGCTTCAGCGGCCTGCGCGCGCTGCTGCTGCCCGCGGATCGCCGCAAGGCGGTCGCCGGCGGCCGGCGGCGGCGGACGGCGTTGTTCGGCGTCGAGGACGCCGGGCGCTGGGCGCTGATCCGGCGCCGGCCGGCGGCAGACGCGGTGAAAGCCCTGCCGCGCGAGGTCGTGGAACAGGTCGCGCGCACGCTGCTGCGCCGTTACGGGGTCGTGTTCTGGCGGCTGCTCGCGCGGGAAGCGGAGTGGCTGCCGCCGTGGCGCGAGCTGCTGATGGCGTGCCGGCGGCTGGAAGCGCGCGGCGAGATTCGCGGCGGGCGTTTCGTTGCCGGCTTCTCCGGCGAGCAGTTCGCGCTGCCCGAGGCGGTGGGCGTGCTGCGCAGCGTGCGCAACGAGGAGAAGGCGGGACGGCTTACCGTGGTGAACGGGGCCGATCCCCTCAATCTCGCCGGCGTCATCGTGCCGGGCGCGAAGGTGCCGGCGCTCCACGGCAACCGCGTGCTCTACCGCGACGGCGTCGCGATCGCCGCGCTGGTCGCCGGCGAGGCGCAGTTCTTCGAGAGCGTCGAGCCGGCTCGGGCGTGGGAGTTGAAAAACCTGCTGCTGCGCTCCCCGGCGCCGGAGGGCCTCGCGGCGCTCATGTAAAAACTCTCACCGCAAAGGGCGCCGAGGAAAGACAATAATAGACAGGATTAACAGGATTCACATGATTCAATGCGGTTCTTGATTTTGTTAATCCTGTAAATCCTGTCCATTCTCTGTTTTTGGGGACGATTACGAGTGACAGGTGCGGATGTGGCCATGGCGAGGTGGCAGAGATGGTCCCAGCGCGTGACCGAGCACAGCGACGCCCTCGACCTCGAGCCCGGTGTATTCGCGTTCCGCGACCCGCGACGGATCGCCGAGTCCCTCAAATCACGCCTTTGGCAATTTAGCCGGTCGGGCGGACTCCGAACTCGGCGTACTCCCCGGTGGCCTCGCTCACCTCGAAGTCGCTCACGACGGCGCTCGGCGGGCCGCGCCGCGCCCACGCGATCATCGCGTCCACCGCCTCCGGGCTTCCCTGGACCACCGACTCGACGCTGCCGTCGCGGCAGTTGCGAACCCAGCCGGTGACGCCGAGTTCGCGCGCCTTGCGCTCCATATAGAAGCGGAAGCCCACGCCCTGCACGCGGCCGGCGATGCGGAGGTGTCGGGTGACGGTCACGGCGTCAGGATAATCCGATCCCCGGCGCGCGGCATGGCGCGGCCGTCCGAACCGCAGGGAGAAGGCGTTCGCCAGCGCGCGAACGCCAGACGCCGGCTCACAGCCGCAGGTAGGCGTAGCCTTCCTGGGTTTGCAAGCGGCTGATCTCGGCAACACCCGATGGGACCAGCGTTGCGGCCGGTATGACCTGGCCCGAGTCGAACTTCAGGCGGACCAGCGTGTTGCCGCAGATCCGGAAATCCACGCCGCGCGATTTGAGCTTCGCAACGGCGGATTCGTAAAGCTGCCCGGATGCGTCGCGTGCGCCCCGCATCAGAAAATCCACCCCCTCGTTGTGCGCCACGACCACCACGGTGGTTCCGGGAGAGGCTTCCAGGTGATTCGCGAGGTTGCGCAAGGCGGCGGTGGCCGAACCGCTTTGCGAGATGTGGACGACGACCTTCGCTGGAAGCTGCGCGGCACGCTTCGAGCGGTCGTCGACGCTCCCGGCGCCGATCCAGACGGCGGCGAGAAGAAGCGCGGCAGCCCCGGCGGCCGCGACTCCCGACCACCGGCGCGTGCTTGCCGCCGTGCTCCCGTCCTCGTCCCCGTAACGCGCAGCCAGGCGCGCACGGAGCGACGCGGGCGCGGCGTGGTGCTCGATGTGGCGGCGTACGGCGGTCTGCACCGCCCGCAAGTTCGCATGGTGCGTCCGGCAACGCGGGCATCCCTGCAGGTGCTCCTCGACCGCCAGCGCGTCCCCCAGGGCGAGCTCGGCGTCCAGGTAGCCATGGAGAAAACGGGTCGTTTCCTTGCAGTTCATGTGCCGGTTTCCTTGCGTTCGACGTGCCTGTCCAGCGCGACCTCCAGCAGGCGCCGGCCCCGCGCCAGGCGGGACATCACGGTGCCGATCGGAATCTCCGCGATCGCGGAAATCTCCTTGTACGAGCATTCCTGGAGTTCCCGCAGGATCACGACCTCGCGGAACTCCGCCGGCAGCGCCCCAACACACCGTTGCACGAGCTCCCGGTCGGCGCTCTCGATCGCGGCCGTCTCCGGATTCGCCGGAAAGCTCACCACCGCGCCCGGGGCGACCGTCTCTTCGCCGTGATCACCCTCGTCGAATACATCGGGCTCGCCCAGCTCGCGATTGCGCGCGATCAGCGTATAGCAGGTATTGCGCACGATGCGCAGCAGCCAGGGCCGGGCGTTCTCGCCGCGAAACGCGTCGAAATACTGGAACGCGCGCAGATAAGCTTCCTGCACCGCCTCTTCAGCCTGGGCCTCGTTGCGCACCAGCCAGATCGCGAGGTTGTACGCCGTGCCGGAGTGCGGCAGCACCAGGCGCTCGAATCGCTTGCGTTTCTGCTGCTCGGGCAATGGCCTACCCATCAGTGATTACCGTCCTCGGCGCCATTCTATTCCATCACCGATTCCGGGAATATTTTCGCGGAGGGGCCGGTATAGACACAAGGGGCGTCGGCCCAAGCCGGCGGCGCCGCCGTTGAGGCCCTGAACGGGCCCTTTTTCTCGATTACACAGGAGGATGGGAATGAAAGCACTGAATGGATTGATTGGGGGAGCCCTCTTGAGCGTTGTAGCCCTGGCAGGCTGCGCCACGCAGGGGGGGATGGACGCGAAGAGCAACGTCGCGCCCGACAAGGTCGTCTATCACGTCAACAACAGCGGCGCGCAGGCCGTCGGCGCTCTGCGCAATATCGGCAATCACCTCGAGGTCAACCCGAAGGCGCAGATCGTCGTCGTGACGCACGCGCAGGGCGTGGACTTCCTGTTCGATGGCGCCAAGGACAAGGGCGGCAACCCGTACAACATTCGCGTGGAGGAGCTGAAGCAGCGCGGTGTGAAGTTCGACGTGTGCGAGATCACGTTGCGCAACCGCAAGCTGTCCAAGTCGAAGTTCATACCCGAGGCGACGTTCGTGCCTTCGGGTGTCGCCGAGATCACGCGGCTGCAGCAGCGCGAGGGCTACGCCTATCTAAGACCGTGAAAGTGGTGAGTTAGGCGGGGCGTTTCGCGCGCTGACCGGGCGAGCCGCGCCGCGGAATCGGCAGCCGGGCTCCGGGGTCCAAGAGGTTTTTCCCTCGGATACGAATTTATGATAGTTGGAGGGTCCCGACTCGAAAGTGGGTGATTAATAGTCGTAGATTCCGACAAGGTGAGTCGGCAAGAAGGAGTACCCGGAGGCGTGCGGCGGATAGCACTCGTGATGCGATCCGCCGCACGCGGCGCTTTCGTATCCAGACTGTGGTATCCAGATTGTGCGCCTTACTCGTCAACCCCCTCCTCCTGCCGCTCCTCCTTTTCCTCGTCCTCCTCTTCTATGCAGGCGGGCCCTGGGTTTATCCACGGTTCTACTTCCGGCCTTCCTTGGTTCCGGCGACTTCAACTTCGACGCGACGGTCGGGCTGCAGACAGGCGATCAGCTTCTTACTTCTAATGCCCTTGCAATCACCAGGCTTGGTAATCGGCTCGGTCTCACCTTTGCCTTCCGCGTGAATGCGGTTTGCCTCGATGCCCTTGCTCACCAGATAATCCTTCACCGCCTCGGCACGGCGTTCCGATAGCTTCTGATTGTAAGCTGCCGTGCCGATTCGGTCGGTGTGGCCGGTCGCGAGGATGACCTCGTGCTTTGCGCCCCGCAAAGTCTGGGCGAAATCGTCTAGCATCGCTTTGCCTTTTGGCTTGAGTACCGACCTATCGAAGTCGAACAGCGCTTCCGCATAGAGGTTGAGCTTCTGTGACAACAATTTATCTGGCGTAGGCGCCGGCGTGGGTTTCTTGGGTGGCGCCGGTGGGTGCGGTGATTCGGCTGCGCGCTGCGCTGGCTTCTTCACCAATTTCGGATCGCATTGCTCGATCGCGCGCGCCGGCGTCCAGTCACTGGTTCGCACGCAGACACCGGTGGTGGCGCTGGTGACAACGTTCATATTCTGATCGAGCAGATAGCCCTGATTCTTGGCATCCTGCGCCAGCGCCAGCCCATGTGTCAGCACGGCTAGCGTAACCGCGCCAATAATGGCACTGGCGCTCACAGTCATCTTGTGATTCTTTCGACGCGTGAATCATCTGCCCTGTCGATGCCATCGTCCATAGTTGTTCGCGCTCCGCCGCTACTTCCATCTTTAACGCGCAGTGATTGTGGAATGCGCTTCCATTCATCGACGCGCCTTCTCGAACGTTGCACCGTCTGCGCCGAAAAGAGTTCTGGATGGCGCACCACCACTGCTTCAAACGCATGATCCTGCAATCCCATTTCCAGCAGCGCGGGATGATGAGGAAGCTCCGCCCCGCGATTTACTGCGCGCTCGACAGCATGCAGGAGCCCGTGCCTGTTGATCGCTTGCCAGGTAGTCGAGGCGCGAGCTCTATGATGTTTCTTCGCGGTAAGGACCTCTTCGTACGCATAGACGGCCGCAAGGCATTCTTGTTCCACCTGCGTACTCGCGCTGCAGGCTTCAGCGCGCAATTCAACAGCCCTTTTGCGTGCTTCGTTCGCAAGGTCGGGGCGATTGCGCTCCAGCGCATTCTTTGCGAACTGCTCACAATCTTCCGCGGTTTTTAGCCTGGCGACTCTTTCATCCATCTGGTCCATTGCGATACAACTCCTGCTTTATGAACAAGCTGAAGCTGATACTCAACTACGCATAGCGCCCTCATTTCTTTTCTTCTTTTTTGGCTGGCTGACTGCCTGCGGGAGCAGCTGTTTGCTCAGCGGGTTTCGCCTCTCCGCCGGCTGGCTTGGCGCCACTGCTTTCCGCAGATTTGCTTTCAGTGGAAGGGGTGGCAGCCACAGGCGGTATTTGTGCGCTGGCCGGAGCTTCAGCCTTCGGGGGCTCGGCTTTCGCCGCGTCACTGGGTTGCTGCTTCGTTCCAGATACTGGGGGTCGGGAATAGGTGGAAGTTTCTTCTTTCTTACCGCATCCAGCGACAACCACTGCGAGTAACGCAGCGAATAGGACAGAGTATTTCATGTCATTTCCTTACATTGAGTTGAAAAAGCCAATTGAGCGGAAAAAATTGCGCTCGACCTACTATCTAGCATGGCTAAAAAAGTTTACTGCGCTTTCGTCGCGAGGGCGGCACCAATGACAAAGTTTTACCAGCTTTTACAGTTCATGACGCTGGTGAACCGAAGGCCCACAAATCGATCGCCGCTGTTCAAAATACCGTCGTGCGGTAAACGGCTCTTATGATTTCTTTCGCTCGGTATCCTCTTTGCTCAGTCCGCGTGTTCTTGACCTGGAGTATGCTGCTTATTTTGGTCCGGCCTCGGTCGTCGCTTCGTGGCGTGACGCGAAAACTTTTGTGAGGATGCTTACTTGCAAAGTTCCTTAGCCCCTCAATGAACATGATCAGAATAAAATCGGTATGCCCCTAACAACAGCCGAACGAATCATCACTCAGTTTCGACTGCACCTCTCGTTTTTGGGTCTGCTCTTGCTTGCTGCGCTGACGATTGCTGGCGTGACGGTGTACGCATTGAAGGGACAGCAGGCGCAAATGACGATGGCCATCCGCGAATCACAGCAACAGGCTCTTGAGTTGCTGGCTGGTCGTGTGGAGGAGTCAATACTAAACGCGATGCGAGCCCCTTTTCAGACATTGCGGAGTATTGGTCCAAGGGCCGCCAACGCGGAGCACCTGCGGATGCTCCAGGAAACGTCGCCATCCGTGGAGCAGATCCTGTTTCTGGACCGTAACATGACGGTTGCCTGGAGGATTCCTTTTCACTTGGGGCGTGAAGACGATCGCATTACGAACTGGGTGATCCAGCGAGTGCCGCGGCGGCAGGCACGCGCGACACCCTCGCGGTTCCTATTAACCACTTTTCTGGAAACGATCAACGGAAAACCGACGTTATTTGCATACGAGGCTATTGATGAAACGTCTGTAAGGTCGAGCGGTAATCCGCTCGTGCTGTTGGGCGGAAACGGTTGGCTGGTGGTGCGGTTCAAATTGGATGCGTTGCAAGAGCACTCCGTGTTTCCACTGCTCGCCGACTTCACCCGCGATCAGGGCGGCGCGGTAAATCTGCATAACCCTGGATTCGAGATCAAGAAAGAGAGTTTGAATTCGCCTTTGACTCATGTCTTGCCAGGATGGAAGCTCGTTTATGAACCGCCTTCACAAGCAACGAAAAGAAGGCTGGCGGGACAGCGTTGGGTGATCATTGGAATTGTTGGGGGAGTACTGATCGCGATCGCGATCACGGGTTATGCGGTGTGGCGGGAAATCCTGCGCGAAAAGACCCTGGTCGATTTACGCAATCGCTTCGTGGCCAACGTTTCCCATGAACTGAAGACGCCGCTTGCCCTCATTCGCATGTATGCAGAAACACTGAGCCTACAACGTCTCAAAGATCAAAACCGGCAGCACGAATACCATAAGGTCATCTTGCGCGAGGCCGAGCGGCTTTCCAGGATGATCGAGAATGTTCTGGACTTCGAGCGCCTACGATCAGGGGTAGAGGTCTACCATCTCACCGAAACCGATCTGGCGGCTTCAGTGGCCGACGTATTGGCGCGCTACGAATCTCAACTTGAGGACCGCGGCGTGCGCCTTGACGTTAAGCTGGAACACCCTCTACCGCCGGTAGCTCACGATAAAGAGGGACTGACAGAGATTCTGCTTAATTTGCTGGATAATGCGGGCAAATATGCTGAGAGTGGGGGGCTGGTGCAGGTACAGCTCGCTCGCATCAACGACCGCGTGGAGCTTCGGGTATCCGACTTCGGCCCGGGCATACCTCCGCAGGATCGAGTTCGAATGCGGAAAGCATTCGAGCGCGGCGTGGTGCCAAGCGCCGCTAGCGGCAGCGGTCTGGGGCTCGCGCTGGTTGAGCAAATCGCGAAATCCCATCACGCCCATTTCATCCTTGGTGAGCCTGAAGGGCACAGCGGGGTGAAGGCCGTCGTGTCGTTTCCAATTTCGCAGGGTGAGGCGTGAGCGAAGCACAGACAATCCTCATCGTTGAAGACGACGCGGCCATGCGTCGAGGCTTGGAGGACAATCTTGAGATTGAAGGCTATGACGTCGTCAGCGCCTCCACCATGCGCGACGGCCGCGTCGCTGCGATGAAAAGAAATCCGGATTTGATTATTCTGGATGTCATGCTGCCCGATGGCGACGGCATAGAGTTGTGCAAGCAACTGCGCGCTGAAGGATGCAATGAGCCGATCATCATGGTGACCGCAAAAGGCGCGGAGATGGACAAGGTCCTGGCGCTGGAGATCGGTGCCGATGACTATGTCGTCAAACCCTTCAGCTTGCGTGAGCTGCTGGCACGCATTCATGCCCGGCTTCGGCGCAGCCAGATTCAAGAGCCGCCGCAAGGCCCGGTGCGAATCGGCGCAGCAGAGATCGATTTTGAGAGCCACCGCGTGACGCGCGAGGGTAGGCTTTTGGAAACCAGCGCCAAGGAAATTGAGCTGTTGCGTTATTTGATCAGCCACCGCGGTGAGGTAATTTCGCGCGATGCGTTGATGGTTGCTGTCTGGGGACACGAGAGCGGGGTCGTCACCCGCACAGTCGATAATTTCATCGTGCGCCTGCGAAAGAAATTAGAACCGGATCCCGCCCATCCGCAGTTTCTGCTCACCGTCCACGGTCGCGGCTACAAGTTGATAAAAGGGTAGGTATCAACGAAACGCTTTTCCTAACTGCCGTTCTCCCACCTTGCCTCGAACTCACGACCTTACGACCTGAGGGTCTCATCGGCACTGGTCCGCAGTTCCATTATTCTTGTGTTTGTCGGCCCTAAGTCCGACAAACTCCTAGCATGGAAAGTTTGCGTTGTAGCCGGCCACGCGCATAAAATCCGCACTTTACCGCGCGGCCAGCCCGTCCCATCCGCGCGTTATGCTCATTGCCGATGCCCGCCGCCACCGCGACACCTCTTGGAATTTGCCGTTGGCAACATCCTGTTCGGGTTTGCAATCGGGGCATTCTCGTCCCACTCCCTGGTCACCACCGATCGCCACGATCCGGAAATCCCCAAGGCGGACTTTGTCTCCCCGCTGATTGCGCACAGAGGCGCGATCGCGGTCCCGCCCCGCTTCGGCGCGCTGTTCGCGCTGATGCAGCACTATCTCAAGCGCCTGTTCGCCTCCTGATACCGATGTGATCTCATTGCCACCCGACCAGGAATTGCTGCTGACGGGCACGCTACTGATGGCTGCGTGCTACGGGGCGGGGGCGCTTTCGTCCCTGCTGGCGCTGTGGTCGGGCCGACTCGCGCTCGGCACGGGCCACCTGGCTGCGCTTGCAGGGGCCGTGGCAGGTCTCGGCGTATCGCTCGGCGTGCTCCTCGGCGACCCGGGCCGCACGTTGACGCAGCCGCTTCCGGACCTCTTCCCGTTCGCCCGGCTTTCCCTTGCGGTGGACGGGCTCTCGGCTTATTTCCTGCTCGTCATCTCCGTCGTGGCCGTCGCGGCCGCCATTTACGGTCCAGCCTACCTCCGGGCGCACTCGCCCGACGCGGGGGCTGCGCGGCAGGGGGCGCAGGTGTTCGCGCTGAATGCGTTTTTGGGCTGCATGGTATTCGTCTGCAGCGCCGGCGACGCGTTGACCTTCCTCCTCTGCTGGGAAGGCATGACGCTCGCCAGCTATGTCCTCGTCGTCACCGACGACCGGGATGGCAAGAACGCGCGGGCGGGACTCCTCTACCTGGTGATGACCCACGGCGGGACGGCCCTGCTCCTCGTCGGCTTCCTCGTTCTGACCGAGCGCGCCGGGGCATTCGACTTCGCGGCCCTGCGCGCGGCGGCGGGTGGCCTCGACGGCGCGACACGAACGACATTGTTCTTCCTGGCGCTCGCGGGCTTCGCCACCAAGGCCGGCGTCGTTCCGCTCCACGTCTGGCTCCCGCGCGCGCACCCGGCGGCCCCGAGCCACGTCTCCGCGCTGATGTCGGGCGTCATGCTCAAGGCCGCGATCTACGGGATGCTGCGCTTCGGCTTCGACCTCCTCGCTCCGGTTGCCGGGCCGCTCCCGGCGTCCTGGGGATGGACCGTGCTCGTCGCGGGCACGATCTCCGCCGTGCTCGGCGTGCTCTACGCGCTCCAGCAGCACGACTTGAAGCGCCTGCTCGCATTCCACAGCGTCGAGAACATCGGGATCATCCTCATCGGGGTGGGGCTGGCGATGATCCTGTGGCGCGCGGAGGGAGCGGGCGGCGCCCTCGCGACCGTCGCGCTCACCGCCGCACTGCTTCACACCGTCAACCACGCGGCATTCAAAGGCCTGCTCTTCCTCGGCGCGGGCAGCGTCCTCTGCCGCACGCACATTCGCAACATCGAGGAGCTCGGCGGGCTCGCCCGGCGCATGCCCTGGACGGCGGGGCTGTTCCTGCTCGGAGCCATCGCGATCTCGGCCCTTCCCCCGCTCAACGGGTTCGTCAGCGAGTGGCTCACCTTCCAGGCCCTCCTCGGCGGCGCCAGCCGCTTCCACGGCGCCGCCGGGCTCGGCATCGTCTTCTCCGCGGCGATGCTGGCGCTCACGGGAGGCCTCGCCGCCGCCTGCTTCGCGAAGGCGTTCGGCGTCACGTTCCTCGGCCGCGCGCGAACACCCCAAGCGGAGCGCGCTACCGAAGCGCCGCCGTCGATGATCGCCGGCATGGTCTGGCTCGGAGCGCTGTGCGTGGCCCTTGGTGTCGCGCCGGGCTACGCGATGCGCCTGCTCGACGCGCCGACGGTCGCGCTCCTCGGTGGCCCCGGGGCGAGCGCCGTCGTGACCGCCCAGGGACCGCTGGTGCTGTCGACGGCACTGACGCTGCCTGGGACGGACGCCACGGCCATTTCGATGACCATGGTGGCCGCGCTCCTCATCGCGCTCACGGCGATGGCGTGGGTCCTGCGCCGCGGAGCGTGGAATGCCGCGCCGCGCACCGTGCCGACCTGGACGTGCGGGATGAGCCCCACGGCACGGTTCGACTACACGGCGACGGCGTTTGCCAAACCGCTCCGGTTTGTCTTCGCGGCGCTCTACCGTCCCCGCCGCGAGGTGACGCGGGAGACCGCTGGGACGCCGTACGTCGTCCGCCGCATCCACTATGCCGGCGAGATCGTGGACCTCTCGGAGACGCAGATTTATCACCGCGTCGAGCGGGGCATCTCGAGGCTCTCGCGGGCGATACGCGGCCGCAGCACCGGCCGCATTTACGGCTACATCGGGTTCGTGCTCGGGGCCCTCTTCGTCGCTCTGCTGCTGTTCGGGGTGGGCCAGGGATGACCGGCGAGAGACCGCTCGATCTCGTGCTCCTGGAGATGGCCCTCCTCGTGCTGCTCGGGCCGCTCGTCACCGGCACCATCCAGAAGCTCAAGGCCCGGCTCCAGTGCCGGCAGGGGGCCGGTGTACTGCAGCCGTACCGCGACCTCGCCAAGCTGTTCCGCAAGGGCACGGTGCAGGCGGACACGGCCTCCGGCTTCTTCCGGACGATTCCGGTGCTCGTGCTGGCTGCCACGGTGGCCGCGGGCGCGCTGGTTCCGGTGGTCCAGGCGGGGCCTCCGGCCATTCCGTTTGGCGACGCGTTGCTGCTCCTCGGGTTGCTCGCGCTCGCCCGCTTTTTAACGGCGATCGGCGCGCTCGACACCGGCGGCGCGTTCGGAGGCATGGGGGCCTCGCGGGAGATGACGATCGCGCCGCTCGTCGAGCCGGTCTTGATGATGGTCGTGTTTTCGACCGCGGTGGCCGCCGGGACGACGGAGCTCGGCGCCCTCGCGGCGCACCGCGGATCCTCGTGGATCCTCGACTGGCACGCGGCGGATTTCCTCGGCTTTGCGGCCATGCTCGTGCTGCTTCCGTCGGAGACCGGCCGCATCCCCGTCGACAACCCGGACACCCACCTCGAGCTCACGATGCTGCACGAAGGCATGCTGCTCGAGCACTCCGGGCCGGGACTCGGCTGCATGTTGCTCGCGTCGCACACCCGCCAGATCGTGACCCTCGGCCTCGTGTCGGCGCTCTTCTTCCCGGTTGCGGCCTACGGCACGGACGTCACGGGCCTTCTCCTCGGTGCGGCTGCGTTCGCGGCGAAGATCCTCGTGCTCGCGATCTACCTTGCGCTCGTGGAGTCGTCCTACGCCAAGCTGCGGCTGTTCCGGGTGCCGCAGTACCTCGCCATCGGCTTCGTGTGCGCGCTCACGGCGCTTGCGCTGAGGATCCTGTGAACGCCGAGTCGGTCTACACGATCGTCGACGACCTCGGCGCGCTGCTGCTGTTCACCATGATCCTGATCATCGCGGCTGGCCAGATCTACCGCGCCATCTACGCCGTGGCCGCCCAGTCGCTGCTCATCGCCATCGCGGGCGGCGTCCTCGCCATGGCCACCGGGAACGTGGACCTGTGGGTGATTGCCGGTGTCACGCTCGGCGTCAAGGCCATCGCGCTGCCCTGGGTGCTGCTCTGGGTCGTCCGGCGCATGAACGTCCGGCGCGAGGTGGAGCCGGTGATCCCCGTCGCCGCGACGCTCGCGCTTGCCGTGATGGTCGTCGTGATGTCGTTTCACCTGAGCACCTCGCTCGGCCCCGTCCGCCAGGCGATCACCGGCAACGCGCTCCCGGTCGGCATCGCGCTCACGCTGCTCGGCGTGCTGGTCATGGCGACCCGCAAGACGGCGCTGCACCAGATGGTGGGCTTGTTCGCGTCGGAAAACGGAATCTTCTTCACGGCGATGGCGGTGACGCAGGGCATGCCGCTCATCATCGAGATCGGCGTGATCCTCGACGTCATCCTCGCCGCGCTCGTCATGGCGATCATGGTGCTCCGGGTGCGCTCGACGGTTGACGCCGACATCGCGAGCCTCGACCGGCTGCGGGGATGATCCATGGCTGAGACACTGCTCTGGATCCTGCCGCTCGTTCCAACGGCCACGGCGCTCGCCATGCTCACGACGCGCGACCGTCGCATCCTCTCGGCGATCGATGTCGGCAGCTCGGCGGTCCTGGTCGCGCTCACGCTTGCTCTCGCGCGCGAGGTGGAAGCCGGCGGCCCGCGCTCGCTCGGTGTCTTGCGCGTGGACGACCTCGGGCTCGTGTTCCTCCTGCTCCTCGTCGTTCTCACCCTGGCCGTCTCCATCTACACGGTGGGGTGGCTGCGGCAGGCGGTCGCGGTGGGCAACATGAACGCCGGGACCCTGCATTTTTACTTCGCCCTCGTCCATGCCTTCGTCGCGACGATGGTGGTAGCGGTCCTCGCGGACAACCTCGGAGTCCTCTGGATCGCGATGGAAGGCACGACCATCACCTCGGCCGTCCTCGTCGGCTTCCACGGCCATCGCTACGGCCTGGAGGCCGCGTGGAAATACATCATCGTCACGACCATCGGCATTTCCTTCGGCCTCTTCGGCACGGTCCTGGTTTATGCCGCTGCCGCCGCGGTCCAGGGAGGCGCGGGCGCGATGAGCTGGTCGGCGATCATGCAGGTGGCTCCCGCCCTCGATCCCAGCATCGTCCGCATCGGCTTCATCTTCGTGATGATCGGCTACGGCACCAAGGCGGGTCTCGCGCCCATGCACCTGTGGCTGCCGGACGCCCATAGCCAGGCACCGACGCCGGTCTCGGCGCTGCTCTCGGGCGTCCTGATCAAGTGCGCGCTCCTCGGGATCATCCGCTTCCAGACGATCGCCGCGGCCGCATGCGGCGCGGCATTCACGGAGGAGGTGCTGCTCGTCTTCGGCCTCATCTCGATCGTCGTGGCGACGCCGTTCATCCTGGCACAGCGCGACCTCAAGCGCCTGCTCGGCTACCACAGCGTCGAACACGTCGGGATCGTGGCGCTCGGTCTCGGCTTCGGCGGCACCGTCGGCACCTACGGCGCGCTGCTGCACGTGGTGAACCACGGCATCACCAAGGCCCTCGCGTTCTTCGCAGCCGGCACGGCCATTGCCCGCTACGGTTCGCGCGACATGCGGGCCATCCGGGGCCTGCTCGCCGTGGCGCCAATCGGCGCGACGTTCCTCATGCTCGCGGCGCTGTCGTTAGCGGGCATGCCGCCGTTCTCGATCTTCGTCAGCGAGATACTGGTGCTGCGCGGCGGCATCGGCCACGCCCACTGGGTGGCGATCGGTATCTTCCTGGCGATGGTCGTCGTCATTTTCGCCGGCCTCCTGCACCATGCCGGCGCGATGGCTTTTGGAAGACCGTCAGCGGCGGCGGGCCGGGAGTCCGAGGCCTGGACTCCGCTGCTCGCGATGCTGCTGCTCGCGGCGATCATGGTCCTGCTGGGTATCAGCATTCCCGCGAGCGTCGACGGACTGTTCCGGCGCGCCACGGAGGTCGTCGTTGGCTGACCTTGCCCTCCTGAATGCGCTGCGGGCAGGCGCGCACGGCTCCGTCGACGCGGACGCCGGCCCGCGACCATCGGACCTCACGCTGCGCCTCGGTCGCTCGGGCGATCTCCCGGCAGCGGCGGCGGTGCTCCTCGGGCCGCGCGCGATGGCCCTGGCTACGGTCGTGGCGACCGACGAGACGGCGACGCCGGATGGCGATCTGAAGGTGCGCTACGTCTTCGAGCCCACCGCCCCCGGCGCCCCGGACCGGTTCGTGACGCTTCTCGTGTCCGTTGATGCGGCGCGTCCGGAGGTGCCGTCCCTGACGACGGCGGTCCCGGCCGCAAACTGGCACGAGCGCGAGATGCGCGACCTCTTCGGGATCGTCCCCGTCGGGCACCCCGATCCCCGCCCGCTCGTGGTCCACGACGGATGGCCGCAGGGCGTCTACCCGCTCCGCAAGGCTTTCGACGGGTCGCGGCGCGTTCCGGTCGAACCCGCCGTCGAATTTCCGCACCTGGTCGCCAAAGGCGAGGGCGTCTTCGAGATCCCGGTCGGCCCGATCCACGCCGGCATCATCGAGCCGGGCCACTTTCGCTTCACGTCGGTCGGCGAGACCGTGCTCCATCTCGACGCGCGCCTGTTCTACACGCATCGCGGGCTGGAGAAGCGGATGGAAGGGCGCTCGCCGCTCGACGCCTTCTACGTCGCCGAGCGTATCTGCGGGGTCTGCTCGGCCGCGCACGGCCTGGGCTATTGCGAGGCTTTGGAGCAGATCGCCGGTGTCGACGCCCCGCCGCGGGCGCGCCTCATCCGGAGCATCGCTCTCGAGCTGGAACGGCTCTACAACCACGTCGGCGACGTCGGCAACATTTGCGCCGGCGCCTCGTTCCACTACGGCACCGCCACCGGGTTGCGCCTGAAGGAGCGCCTCCAGCAGATGAACGAGCGGCTCGCCGGTAATCGCTTCCTCCGGGGCCTCGTGGTCCCGGGCGGTGTGCGTCTGGATCTCCCGGACGACCTCCTCGGAGTCCTCGCCGCCACGCTCGAGGACACTCGCGCCGGGCTCGACAGCCTGATGGGACGCATCGAAGACAACCCGTCGGTCGTCGATCGGTTCGACGACACCGGCGTCCTACGGCGCCAGGCCGCGCTGGACCTCGCCGTCGCCGGAGTGGCGGCCCGGGCGAGCGGCGTGGACCGCGACGCGCGGCGCGACCATCCCCACGGCGCGTTTTCGGGTCCCACGCCGCCCGACCTGCATGTCGTAACGGCTCCGGACGGCGACGCGATGGCCCGTGTGACGGTTCGAGCCGCGGAAGCGCGTGAGTCGATCCGGCTCATCGGCGAGTTCGTGCGGCGGCTCGGGCCGGGGCCGTTACGGGTTGCCCTCGCGGAGCCGCTGCCGGGCGGGCGAATCGGGATCTCGGCCATCGAGTCGGCGCGAGGCGAGGCGGTGCATTGGCTTCGCACCGACGCCGGCGGGCGCGTGGAGCGATACCACCTGCGGTCGCCGAGCTACCACAACTGGCCTGCCGTGGCGCTCGCCGCCGAAACGGCGATCGTCCCGGACTTCCCGCTCGTCAACAAGAGCTTCGAGCTCTGCTACTCGTGCACGGATCGCTGACATGCTGCGCATCCTCATAAACGCGCTTCGCACCGGCGTGGTCACGACTCGCTATCCCGCGGAGCCGAGCGTGCCGCCGGACCGCTTTCGGGGGGCGCCCGTGCTTCGCCCCGGCAGCCGCCTGCCCCTTCCCGCCGTCTGCCCCACGGGCGCGCTCACGGAGCGTTTCGACGCGGGCGCTCGCCGCGTCGCCCTCGACCTCGCGCGCTGCGTCTTCTGCGGCCGCTGTGCCGAGGATCCCTGGGCCGGCGCGGTCGCCATGGGCCGGGATTTCGAGCTCGCGGCGCGCCGCCGCGACGATATGCGGATCCAGGTCGTGGCCGGCGATCCTGCCGTCCCGGCGGTGGAACCCGTGGTGGGACCAACAGCGGACCCGATCGCCGAGGCCGAGCGCGCGTCGTCCGAGATCCACCGGGTGCTCGGCCGATCGCTGCACCTTCGCCACCTCGACGCGGGCTCCTGCAACGCCTGCGATTGGGAACTCTACGCGCTCCTGAACCCGGTGTACGACGTGCGCCGCCTCGGCATTGACTTCGTCGCCTCCCCGCGCCATGCGGACGGGGTCGTGGTCACCGGCCCGGTCACGCGCAACCTGGAGACCGCCGTGCGCCGCACGGTCGAGGCCATCCCCGAGCCGCGCGTCGTGATCGCCGTGGGAGCCTGCGCCGCCTCCGGGGGTATCGTCGGGGAGGGCTACGTCAGCGCCGGCGGTGTCGAGCGGGTCCTCCCGGTCGACGTCTATATTCCCGGCTGCCCGCCGCGCCCGGAGGCCATTCTCTTCGGCATCCTGGTCGCGCTCGGGCGCCTCGATGCCCGCCGCCCGCCCCGCGAGGGATGACTCCGCATACTCGCTGCCGCCTTCCGCAATCCGTACGTCGGTCACACCTGCGCTCGGCGGGCCGCG
Source organism: Betaproteobacteria bacterium (assembly GCA_016192825.1). GTDB lineage: Bacteria > Pseudomonadota > Gammaproteobacteria > Burkholderiales > SG8-41 > SG8-41. The sequence continues at coordinate 104,065 of JACPTK010000096.1, forward strand.
GCGCGCCCATGCGATCATCGCTTCCACCGATTCGGGGCCGTCTTTTTTTGGGCGCCGGAAAATTGCGTGACCGGCGGCAACGCGCTAGAATTTACGCCGTCAGTTGCGCTTGTCGCTGTTGCTGGTTTGGGCGGCGCGTTGCCGCAACGAACCGATATTCCATGCTTTCCCCCGAGACGCCCCTTGCCGAGATCGTCATCGGCATCGTGCTGGTCTGCCTGGCGATCGGGATGCTTGGAATCCGACGCCCGAACGATCCTCGCGCGGCCACTCAGCCCGCGTAAACATCAGAAACCTTAGATGGATGCCTCATTCTTGCAACCGATCGAGGCGGCAGTCACGCTGTCGGTAATCTGGATCGGGCTGGGCCTGATCGGGCTGGCGTTCATGCGCGCGCCGCGGCTTGTCTCCCACGCCGTGTTTCCCGCCGGGGCGCTGGTGTCGATACTGCTTGCGGCGACCGGTCTGTGGGCTATCGGCGCGCCGCCCAGCGCGGCGATACTGCCGGCGGGCTTGCCCGACCTGCCATTCCACGTCCGCATCGATGCGTTGTCCGGGTTTTTCCTGCTGCTGTTGGGCGGTGTCTCGTTCGGCATTTCGCTGTTCGCCGTCGGCTACTTTCGCGACACCGAGGCCGCGACGCTCGGACAGTTGAGCCTGCAGTACCACGTGTTCCTCGCCAGCATGGCCTTCGTGCTGATCGCCGACGACGCCTACCTGTTCATGGTGACCTGGGAGTCAATGGCGCTCTCCTCGTATTTCCTCGTCACCACAGAACACCATGAAGAGCGGAACCGCAAGGCCGGCTTCATCTACCTGCTGGTCGCGCATATCGGCGCGATCAGCATCCTGTTGTGCTTTGGCGTGCTGCACGGCGGCCACGGCGACTACACGTTCGAGGCGTTGCGCGCGGCGGAACTGAGCGGCTTTTGGGCCACGGTGGCGTTCCTGCTCGCATTTTTCGGCTTCGGCGCCAAGGCCGGCATGCTGCCGCTGCACGTGTGGTTGCCGGAAGCGCATCCGGCCGCGCCGTCGCCGGTTTCCGCGCTGATGAGCGGCGTGATGCTGAAGACGGCGATCTACGGGATGATCCGCGTCATTTACGACCTGATCGGCGGTATCCGCTGGGAATGGGGGCTCACGGTGCTGTTGTTCGGTGCGGCCACCTCGCTGTTCGGCGTGCTGTTCGCGCTGATGCAGCACGATTTGAAACGCCTGCTCGCGTACCATTCGGTCGAGAACATCGGCATCATCCTGATCGGCATCGGGCTGTCGATGGTGTTCGTCGGCAGCGGCCACCCGGTCGCCGGAGCGCTCGGGCTGATCGCAGGGCTGTATCACACGCTCAATCACGCGGTGTTCAAGGGCCTGCTGTTCCTCGGTGCCGGCGCGATCCTGAAATCCACCGGGCTCAGGAACCTGAACGAGATGGGCGGGCTGATCCGCTACCTGCCGCACACCGCGCTGTATTTCCTGATCGGCGCGCTGGCGATCTCGGCGCTGCCGCCGCTGAACGGCTTCGTCTCCGAGTGGCTTACCTTCCAGGCGTCGCTGCAGGCGCCTCTATTGGAGAGCAGCGTGGTGCGAAGCCTGGTGCCGATCGTCGCTGCCGTGCTCGCGCTCTCGGGAGCGCTCACCGGCATGTGCTTCGTCAAGGTCTACGGCGTGGCTTTCCTCGGGCAGCACCGGCACGAGCTCGCCGAGAAGCCGCGCGAGGCGAGCCGATGGGAACGGGCCGGAATGTTGTGGCTGGCGGCCGCCTGTCTCGCCCTCGGGTTGCTGCCGGTCTTCATGATCGGGCAATTGAACAACGTCAGCCAGGCGCTGATCAACGCCGGCCTCTCCAATGAGGCGATGGCCTCGGACTGGCTGTGGTTGGTGCCGACCTCGAGCGCGCAGGCGAGCTACAGCCCGATCGTGTTCCTGCTGGTGATCGCCGTGGTGTTTGAGCTGACGTATCTCGTGGTACGCCAGGTTTACCACGGCCGGCTGCGGCGCTCCGATCCCTGGGACTGCGGCTATCCTGAACAGACTTCGCGCATGGAGGACACCGCCGACGGCTTCGGACAGCCGGTCCGGCAGATCTTCGCGCCGGTGTTCCTGATCCACCGTGAAATCCCGCGGGCCGACGATCCCCAACCGGTGTTCAAGCAATCGGTGCAGGACCGGCACTGGTACTGGCTGTATCGGCCGATCGCGCGTTTCACCGAATTCCTGTCCGGCCACGTCGGCAAGCTGCAGCAGGGCCGCATCTCAATCTACCTGCTCTACAGCTTTCTCACGCTGATCGCGCTGCTGGTGTTCGCGCAATGAATATCGCAAGCGGAATCGTCTTTCAGGTGCTGCAATCGGTGCTGGTGGTGCTGATCGCGCCGCTCATGCTCGGCTGGGTCAACCAGTGTCGCGCCTGGCTGCAGAACAAGAGCGGCGCGGGAATCTGGCAGCCGTACAAGGTGCTGAACAAGCTGTTTCACAAGGACGCGGTGCTCGCGCACAACGCGTCCCACTTGTTCCGCTCCACGCCTTACATCCTGTTCGGCTGCATGTGGCTCGCGGTCGGCATCGTGCCGGTGCTGGCGACGTCGTTGCCGTTCGCGCCGGCCGCGGACGTAATCGCGCTGGTCGGGCTGTTTGCGCTCGCGCGCGTGTTCGTGTCGCTCGCAGCCATGGACATCGGCACCTCGTTCGGCACGCTCGGCGCGCGCCGCGAGATGATGATCGGTTTTCTCGCGGAGCCGGCGATGCTGATGACGCTGTTTACGGCCTCGCTCATCAGCCACTCCACTTCACTGGCGACCATCGTCGAGACGCTGGGCCACCGCGAGCTCGTAATTTACCCGAGCATGGCGTTCGCGGCGGTCGCATTCCTGATGGTGCTGCTCGCGGAGAACGCGCGCATACCGATCGACAACCCGTCCACGCACCTCGAGCTCACCATGATCCACGAGGCGATGATCCTTGAATACTCGGCGCGGCACCTGGCGCTGGTCGAATGGGCCTCCAGCCTCAAGCTCACCGCCTATATCACGATCGGCATTGCCATATTCGTGCCGTGGGGCATCGCGCAAGCCGGTGACTGGACTGGAATGCTGATCGCGATCGCCGTCCTGGTGGTGAAGCTCACACTGGCCGGCGCAGGGCTGGCGCTGCTCGAAACGGTGTCGGCGAAGATGCGCATCTTTCGCGCGCCCGAATTCCTGGGTACCGCCTTCATGCTCGCCACGCTCGGCATGCTGACCCACTTCCTGCTCGAAAGATAAGGCGGCGGTCTAAATGAACCTGCCGTTCTACACCCAGCTGATCAACCTGCTCGCGGCGCTGTTGCTGCTGCTCGCGTTCGCGATGCTCACGCAGCGGCGCATCCTGTCGCTCATCAACCTGTTCGCCCTGCAAGGCTTCGTGCTGGTGCTTTCCACGCTGGTAGTCGCCTACTCCACGCACCAGAGCCATCTGTATTACTCCGCGCTGCTGACGCTGATTCTCAAGGTGCTGTTCCTGCCGTGGATCATGCACCGCCTGATCCACGCGTTGAACGTGCGCTGGGACGTCGAGACGCTGATCGACATCCCGGCGACGATGCTGATCGGTATCGTGCTGGTGATCTTCGCATTCAATCTGGCTGCCCCGATTTCGCAGTTCGCCGGCACCATCACCAAGAGCACGCTCGGCATCGCCACCGCCAGCATCCTGCTGTCGTTCCTGATGATGATCACGCGACGCAAGGCGGTCTCGCAGGTGATCGGCTTCCTGACGATGGAAAACGGGCTGTTTTTCGCGGCGACTTCCGCGACCTACGGCATGCCGATGGTGGTTGAACTCGGCATTGCGCTCGACGTGCTGGTCGGCTCGCTGATCTTCGGCGTGTTCTTCTTTCACATCCGCGAGACTTTCGAGAGCCTCGACATTCACCACCTCGAGAAGCTGAAAGAACGCTGATGGAATTATTGCTGGTACTGGGAGTCCCGTTCGCCGGCGGCATCGTGCTCGGATTCTGGGGCCACCGTGAATTCGCGCCGGAACTCAATTCCGGCATGAGCCTGCTTACTTTTCTGGCGGCGGCGGTGCTCACCGTGCACATTATCGCCGGCGGGCCGATCCTGGTGTGGCACGAGAATTTCTTCGTCGACTCGTTCAACGTGTTCCTGGTTGCGCTCACGGCGTTCGTCGCGTTCACGACTTCGCTCTTCAGTCGCCCGTACATGCGCATCGAGCTGAACCACGGCAAGCTTTCGCCAAACCGGCTGCGGCTCTATCACAGCATGTACCAGATGTTTACGTTCACCATGCTGCTTGCTCTGCTGACCAACAACGTCGGCATCCTGTGGGTGGCGATGGAGGCGGCCACGCTCACCACCGTGCTGCTGGTGAGCCTGTACCGCACGCCCGCGAGCCTGGAGGCGGCGTGGAAGTACTTCATCCTGTGCGGCGTGGGACTCGCGCAGGCGCTGTTCGGCACTATCCTGTTGTATTTCGCGGCGGAAAAGGTGCTGGGTGCGGGCGGCTCCGCGCTGCTCTGGACGCATTTGTACGAGGTGAAGGATCAGCTCGAGCCGACCGTGCTGGGACTCGCGTTTGTGTTCCTGCTGGTCGGCTACGGAACCAAGGTCGGGCTTGCGCCGCTGCACAACTGGCTGCCCGACGCGCATGCGGAAGGCCCGACGCCGATCTCGGCGGTGCTGTCGGGGCTGTTGCTCAACGTCGCCCTGTATGCGGTGGTGCGTTCCAAGGTGCTGGTCGAAGGCGCGCTCGGCACCCATTTCGCCGGCCACCTGATGATGGGCTTTGGCCTGCTGTCGGTGGTGGTGGCGGCGTTCCTGCTGTCGCGCCAGAAGGACGTCAAGCGCCTGTTCGCCTATTCCTCGATCGAGCACATGGGACTGATGACTTTCGCCTTCGGTATGGGCGGCGCGCTCGCCACTTTCGCGGCGATGCTGCACATGACGGTGCACTCTCTGACCAAGTCGGCGATCTTTTTCACCGTCGGCCATGCCGCGCAGAAATCCGGCACGCAGATCATGGACAACATCCGGGGGCTGATCGACAGCAATCCCACCATCGGCTGGGGGCTGATGCTCGGAAGCCTCGCGATTCTCGGCATGCCGCCGTTCGGCGTGTTCGCGAGCGAGTTCATGATCCTTACCGTGGCAATGCACCAGCAGCCATGGGCGACGCCGTTCCTGCTCGCCGCGCTGGGTGTCGCCTTCGCCGCGATTTTCGGCAAGGTCCAGCCGATGGTGTTCGGGACGGCGACCGCCAAGCGCCTGCCGCACCCGCCGGCGTTGATACCGGTGTTCGTTCATCTGGCGATCGTGCTGCTGCTCGGTCTCTATATTCCGCCGTATCTCGCCGAGTGGTACCGGCAGGCGGCGCAATTGATCGGGTGAGGGATGAGGGATGAGGGATGAGGGATGAGGGATGAGGGATGAGGGATGAGGGATGAGGGATGAGGGATGAGGGATGAGGGATGAGGGATGAGGGATGAGGGAGGAACACTCTCTGCCAACCGATGAAGTTAGAAGATTTCCAGATTGAGCTGAAGCCGCTGCCCGGTGCGATGCCGGTCTGGCATGGACGAGTCGATGCACGGCAATGGCGCACAGCGTGCCAGCAGGTGCGCGACAAGGGCGGCCGGCTGGTCGCATTGTGGGGCTCGGACAACAGCGATCGGGGAGGGGGGTTCGCGGTGCACGCGGCGCTCACCGTGCAGTCGGGACTGCTGGTGATCGAGTTGCCGTTCAGCGGCGGGAGCTTCCCCGACATCTCCGACATCTTTCCGGCGGCGAACCGGATGCAGCGCGCGGTCCGCGATCTGTTTGGGGTCGGCGCCGAGAACGCGGCCGATCAGCGCAAGTGGTTGCGCCATACGGCGTGGCCGGCGGACGTCTTTCCCCTGCGGAAAGACGCCAGTTTCGAGTTTCCAGTTTCCAGTTCCAAGTTGGAATTAAACCCTGAAGCTCAACTCGCAACTCGCAACTCGCGACTCGAAACCGGGCAAACGGATGACTATCCGTTTGTTCGTGTCGAAGGCGAAGGCGTGCACGAGATACCGGTCGGGCCGGTGCACGCCGGCACGATCGAGCCGGGGCATTTCCGCTTCTCCATCGTCGGCGAAGGCGTGCTGCGCCTGGAGGAGCGGCTCGGCTACAAGCACAAGGGGATCGAGAAGCGCTTCGAGCAGATGACGCTTGCCGAAGGCGCGAAGCTTGCGGGGCGCGTGTCGGGCGATTCGACCGTGGCCTACGCCTGGGCCTACGCGATGGCGGTGGAATCGGCCGCCGGCATGACGCCGCCGCCGCGCGCGCTGTGGCTGCGGGCGCTGCTGCTCGAGCGCGAGCGCGTGGCGAACCATCTCGGCGATCTCGGCTTTCTCGGCAACGATGCCGCGCTCGGCTTCGGTCTGGCCCAATTCCTCAGGCTCAAGGAAGATTGGCTGCGCATGAATGCCGCGTTGTTCGGTCACCGCTACCTGATGGACACCATCGCGCCCGGAGGCGTGGCGCGCGACGTGACGCCGGAGGGCATGGCGATCATGCGGCGCGATATGGGTGCGATGGAGGGGACCGTGGCGCTGTTGAAGGGCGTTTACGACGAGCACGCGGGCTTGCAGGACCGTTTCATAGGGTGCGGGCGCATCAAGCCCGATCATGCCGACCGGCTGGGGCTCACCGGGCTCGCGGGTCGCGCCAGCGCCGTGGCGTGGGACCTGCGCGCGCAGTTCCCACCGGTTCCCTACGGCGAGTTTGAGGTGCGCATGGCCACTCACCGCAATGGCGACGTCGCCGCGCGCGTGACGGTGCGTTTCGAGGAAATATTCGAATCGCTGCGGCTGCTCCGGCTTATTCTCGACCGCCTGCCGCTGGGCGAGCTGGCGTCGGCTGTCCCAACACCGCCGGCGGGCGCGTTGGGCATAGGCTGGGTCGAAGGCTGGCGCGGTGAGGTGCTCATCGCGCTGGAGACGGGTCCGAATAACGGCATTCGCCGCCTGCATCCGCACGATCCGTCGTGGCAGAACTGGCCGCTGCTCGAGCGCGCGGTGCTCGGCAACATCGTTCCCGATTTCCCGCTGATCAACAAGTCGTTCAACCTGTCCTATAGCGGGCATGATTTGTGAGCAAGCCGCGAGCCACGGGCCACGAGCTTCGAGCACTGCAATTCGTAGCTCATGGCTCGCAGCTCGTAGCTGATAGCGGATAGCCATGTATCACCTGCTGAAGCAGATCATTGTCACGGGCATCAAGACCGAGGCGCCGCCGCAGCCGGACGAGACGCTGCGCGTGACCGCGGAGCGGCTGCGCGCGGAGATCCTCGACTATTTCGCCGGCGCGCTCACCATCCGCCACGTGGACGCGGGCTCGTGCAACGGCTGCGAGCTCGAGATTCACATGTGCAACAACCCTTATTACAACCTCGAGGGCCTGGGCATCAAGTTCGTCGCGAGCCCGCGCCACGCCGACATGCTGCTGGTGACCGGACCGGTGTCGCGCCACATGGAAGTGGCGCTCAAGCGCACCTACGACGCGACGCCCGACCCGAAGCTGGTGGTGGCGATCGGCGACTGCGGTTGCACCGGCGGAATTTTCGGCGAGAGCTACGCGAGCTGCGGCAGGGTCTCGAACGTGATTCCGGTGGACGTCGCGGTGCCGGGCTGCCCGCCGACGCCGCTCGCGATCATGCAGGGCATCCTGACGGCCATCAGCAGAAAGGCGTGAATAGTGATTGGTGAATGGTGATTGGAGCAGCCGCTTGCGGGTGTATTGACGCAAAGCAGAGTCCATTTACTATTCACTAATCACCAATCACGCATTCTTGGGGGCGAGCAATGCGAGCGATGGTATTGGAGCAATTCGGCGCGCCGCTGAAGTTGAAGGACGTGCCGGTGCCGAAGATCGGCCCGAACGACGCGCTGATCAAGGTGCGCGTCTGCGGCGCAGGCCTGACGGTCGTCATCATGATCGCGACGGCGGGACGGATCAAGTCGTTTCCGCGCATACCCGGGCACGAAATCGCCGGCGAGGTGGTGGAAGTGGGCTCCGAGGTGCGGACCGTCACGGTCGGAACCCGCGTCACCAGCCATTTCTATCTCACCTGCGGCAACTGCCGCTACTGCCGCAGCGGGCGCGAGACGCTGTGCGAGAACTTCCGCGGCAACGTCGGCAGCGGCTGCGACGGCGGCTACGCGGAGTACGTCGTGCTGCCCGAGCGCAACCTGGTGCCGATTCCGGCGGGGGTGACCGATCTCGAGGCGGCCGTGGCAAGCGATGCGATCGCGACGCCGTATCACGCCTGCCACGCGGAGGCGCAGATCAGCCCCGGGGACAACGTGCTCGTCACCGGCGCCGGCGGCGGCGTCGGCATCCACATGGTGCAGATGGCGCGGCTGTGCGGCGGGCGCGTGATCGCCGCGGAAGTCGGCGAGGAGAAGATGGAGCTCGCCCGCGCCATGGGCGCAGACGAGGTGATCGACGCGCGGCGCGGCGAGCTCGTGAAGCAGGTGAAGGCCCTCACCGAGGAGCGGGGCGTGGATGCCGCGATCGACATGGTCGCCACCAGCGAGACCCTGCAGGCCTGCCTCGGCTCGCTCGCGCCGGGCGGACGGATGGTGATCATCGGCTCCAAGCCGAAATCGGTGTACGGCAGCGAACCCTCGTTCGTGGTCAATCCCCGGGAATTCATGCGGCAGGCGCAGGAGATCCACGGCTCGCGCTACGTCAACAACGCCGAAATCGCGCGCACGCTCGAGCTGGTGAAGCACAAGCGCATCAAGGCGGTGGTGAACAGGACCTTTCCGCTCGAGGAGGCGGAACAGGTGCACGAGCTGCTGCGGAAGAATGCGATCGCGGGGCGCGCGGCACTGATTGTCAGCTAGAGAAGCTGAACCACCAAGGACACGGAGGACACAGAGGAAAAGCAAGAACAATCGAACCGCCAAGCGCGCCAAAACCGCCAAGAAAATCAAGAAATAGACAGGATTGACAGGATTTACAGGATTAGATCGAAGAAAGAATTCTCCTCTGGCCAGAGGAGGGGTGGCGCAAAACGCCGGGGCGGTGGGAGTCGGATCACGATTCACGAATCACGGCTTTTGAGCCGCCGATGAACGCCGAAACATGCCGATAACATCAAGAATCAAACGGCCACGGAGAGCGCAGACAACACAGAGATCATAGAGCCTCGGTTCGAGTTTCTCTACCGACGATTCGCGCGTCAGCCGTTAGACAAGAGTGTCTCGTGGTGGGGCCAGCTGAAGGTGGGCCTCGACATCCGCAATGCGATCACACATCCCCACACTCCTCGGATAGTCACCGAAAAGGAAGTCGCAGCTTCCTTGACCGCAGTTCTTGACGCCATCGACGCCCTTTTTCAGGCGGTCTATGGAAAATCCTATCCAGGCAAGGGGCGACAACTTGATTCGATGCTCGCATTCTGATGGGCAAGGACAAGCCTCCAACAATGCCATTCACTCGTATTGCGATCCCGAAGCGGGCTCGCAAACGGTGATGGCCGACGTTAGCCTAGCTTCCACACTTGTGGATCGTTATCGCTGATGGCGGCGGGTGGTTGCGCGAACGCGACAGCGGCTTGGCAGAGTGAAACGCGCGCTGTGAGCGTGACCGGGCAGTGTGTTGGGGCGGTCGAAATCGCGCAA